>JAAVAA010000009.1 GCA_014804285.1 Lachnospiraceae bacterium
GGTTATATTTTTATACCATATCAGAAAAATCTGAAAGCGTCGAAGCATCTAAAAGACGTGTATATAGTGATGTGATTTTCTGGTATCAAAAAGGAGAAATTAAGATTGATTAATATAATTCATATATTATTGCAAGATGAAGAATATAAATTAAAAAAATTTGATGGGAAAATCATGTTATTTAAAGGAACTTCGACTATCTATCCAGAAGAATATATAGAAGTCAAAAAACAACTTCAACTGGTAAATTCATAGTTTCTGAAGTACATCGAGATGTAAAACAAATAAAGGTAAAAGCTGATAAAAAAGAAGAAGCAGGCGTTTATGCTGCTATTGTTTACAAAAAATTATATGATGATATTGCAGACCGGATAAAAGCAAGGAATATTCAAAATTATATTAATATGGGCGAAGCTGCTGCTGCAGAAAAATAGGAAAAAAAGGAAATGACCAGAGTAGTGCCAGCGGTATTTCTTAGACCCAAAAGATTATGGAATACTGCTGATTTTTTGTCCTTCAAACAGACCAGTTACACTTTGGGACATGGGGTGCACACCTAAGGCAGAAAAATGGTGCATTTCCCTGTGATATTAGAGATTTCACAGCGGATATCACAATGAATCGAAATGTGACATCTCCAACATGGTGAACTCAAGTAATAGACTAACGTCGTTTGATGTATCATATGCTATGGACGGTATACGATTTTTAAAATATATTTGAAACTAGGAGGACACCAAATGACCATACAAGACAATACTGTTATTCATCCGATACCAAATGATGAATTATTATTAGAAAAAGAGAGAAAATGGAAGCTGGTTTTGCCTGCGGATTATAGGAAGTTTATTGTGAACTATAATGGCGGAATACCAAATGAAAAATCGTTTGAATGTAATAAACATAACTATGCGATTGTAAGATTCTTATGTATTTTAAAGAATGTTCAAGAAACACAAAATGGTTGGTATGATATTGGCGTTGTAGAATCTCAAATAGGAGAACGTTTGACAGATAACGAAGATTTAATTGGTGTAGAGGTTTTGCCTATAGCAGAGTTATTTGCTGGAGATTATTTATGCTTAGATTATAGAGAAAATAAAGAGGAACCTTGTATTTGCGTATGGAGCCACGAAGAATCAGAAGATTTTGCACCTGTAACATATAAGGCAGCAAATACATTTTCAGAATTTATTGAGATGTTAGAATAAAGTGGAAAGCAATCAAGCAAATTTCAGAAGGTGAAAACATATTTGAAGACCTAGGCCGCGTCATTTCTTTTTTTCATCCTTAAATAATCAAAATTCTTGTGGCATTGTCTCGAAAGTACGGAAATTCTTAGAAGGCAGATACATTAATTATAATTTAAAGAAACCAAATATGAGAAAGGATATTGATAAAATGATTCAAATTGAGATGAAAAGTAAAATTTTACCTGAACTTAATGAACAATTGATTCAACGCGAGGAAAAGATGTGGAGGATAAAACTGCCTTCGGATTATTACCAATTTTTACTGAGGACTAATGGTGGTGTCCCTCAAAAAAGAGAATTTAATTTCAATAATCATAAATATATGATAGTAAGTTTCTTATGTATTTTGGAAAACGCTGAACATAGTGAATTTGGTTTTTATGATATAGACGTTGTACTTAGTCAAATTGAAGAAAGACTAACTGACAATGAAGATTTAGTGGGATGTGAATTATTACCAATAGCAGAATTGTTTGCAGGCGATTATATTTGTTTAGATTTTAAGGAAAACAAGGACAATCCAAGTGTATGTGTTTGGGATCATGAAGAATCAGGTGAATTGGAACCAGTAACGTATAAAGTGGCTGATACATTCTCAGAGTTTGTGGCAATGTTAATGTAACATGTAATATGTTAAACATGCAAAGGCATGTAATTATTACATGACTTAAAAAGTCATATAATTGTCTCAGCTTGCGTTTTTTTACCGTAAAGCGAGCAGTTGTATTCACAGTGAGAAGCATTGTATTGCCATACAGGATCTATCAAGACATGTAGAGAATGTGGCATATGCAGCTAGGCTTATTTCTATGATTTAGTCTCTTGGAATAAAGGAGAAAGAGAATGTTTGACGAACTTGACAAATATATTTTAGGATTTACATTGGAAGATTTAGCCACTGATTATTGGTATGATGAAGGGGTTGATATTGCAGAAAAAATGTTATATAAATTTGCTGATAATGACTGGAAAATATTATTAGAAATAGTGTCTGAAAGAACAATAGAATGGCAAAGGTGTTTAGCATATTGTATGCATAATGGACATGATTTAAATCAATTAAGAGTATTATTAAGATTGGCTGATACTGATGATATTGAATTATTTGAAATTGTAGTAGACTCTTTAAGAGGTTTTACAGATCAAGAGAGCTTAAGTTTGATACAAAATAATCCGCAAATAATTTCTAAAGTCAAGGAGTTATTGCCTAAATCAGGAGATGCTGTAAAGAAAATATTTGAAGAATTTTTAAAACAGCAAGTAAATATTTCAAAGCCATAATGAAGTATAATATTCAAAACACAGAATAGGAGTACTCCGCTAGCAGAGGGGTTATTTAGTGCGGGGCAAAAAATGTTGGCAAATAAGCAATGAATTACCATCTGACATTATAAGTAAAGAACAAATTCCATATGTGGATATTCAAGTCATAGATGGGAAATTATATGCAACAGATTTTTGGGGAAGAAAGTTTAATGTTGATATAAAAAATGGGAAATTAATAAGTGTTAATATAGTACGTTAGAATCTGTGCGGTATATGAAGGTAACTTGGATTATTTAATGAGGAATATTTTTGATATATCAATGTATGCAGAAGCTAGAAATAAGAACTGTTGGTGAAAAGTATTCAACAATTAATTCAGTTGATATTGGAGAGTTTACCGGCGATAGGAGAAGGGATATGTTAATTTCGAAATTTGCAAATTGTAATGTTAGTGACAGGATTGAAGAGATGGAAAAGGAATATAACATTACATTACCGGATCAGTACAGGTATTTTTTGTGTAAATATAATGGAGGATATACCCCGAAAACCAAGTTTAAGGCTGGGAAAATTTCTTCGGATATACGCGGATTCTATGGTATAGGAAACGAAAAATTAGGTTTCAATACTGTTGATTTAAAGGAATGGATAGATAAAAGTCTTATGCCTATAGCTGTTGATTCTTTTGGAAATTATCTGGTGATAGGGCTGGAAAATGATAACACTGGGAAAATATTTTTTTGTGATCATGAACTGGGAAATGAAGTAAAATGCATTGCAGAAAACTTAAAAAGCTTTTTAAAATATTGTAAAAGCGAGAAAATTAGTGAAGCTTCCAGACTTTCAATAAAAGAGAGGGAAGAGGCGCTAATAGCAAAGGGACGGGGAGCTGTTATTACAGATGCATTGCGTCAGATGTGGCAGGCTGAAATTGATAAGTATGAAAATATGGTGCAAGAAGATGTAGTGATTGACTAGGAAGAATTTATATGGAGAAAAAATAAATATTGGCGCAACAGAAGAAGAAATTCAACCATTAGTTAAAGAGACCCAAAATGAACTAAATGTTGATTTGCCTAGTGAGTATGCAAAAATTTTGGAGGTGGTAAACGGAATAGAGTTTAATGGATTTATTTTGTATGGAATTGATTCAGAATTGTTAAATAAGAAACAAAACCAACGTATTAATGGATTAATTGAAAATAATAAGATATGGTATGAGAATGAATGGCAAAAGCAATATATCTTTTTGGGAGAAAGTGATATTAGTTGGTATGTTTATGACATAACAACAGGAAAATATTGTGAATTAGATAATCCTTCTGGAAGGGAAAATGAAGTATTTAACAGTTTGGAGTGTCTGCTAGAGAAGATGTTAAATGATGCATTAGCATAATATCCCCTTGTAACAATTACAGGATGCAACTGAATATGATGTGATTCTATTAAACAATATGAAAAATTATCCAATAAGTTTAATGCTGAAAGGACACCTTTAAGTGATTGTTTAGTATATATTGATGGTGAAGAAGTTATGGAGATAATTCAAGATTTAGGATATTCTCCTTTGTTTGAAAAAAGAGAAAAATTTTACAAAATCAAAGAAGAATTAGTTAACAGTTAACAGGCCGGGTTATAAGTTTTGGAAAAAGGTGAAAGTGAGAAGATAATGGAATATATTTTGCTTGAATGGTTTCATGATATAGAAGATGAGCCATATTTAATTTATTCGGAAATTGATAATCAACGTTATGAGACTAGAAAAATAGAAGTATTTAAAAATGGGACTTGTTTAAGATGTGGTGAAGAAATACTAAATTCATCAATTGATTTAGCTGACATAGCATTTCCTGAAAATATTGATGAAATCAATCGGGATAAGCAGTTCCATGCAAAATATATAACTAAGAAGGATTTTGAAAAATTCTGGGACAGTATTAATAATTGTATTCGTATAGTTAAAGAGATATATAAAATAGATGATAATTCTGAGTGCGAGAAATATGCTAACGGGATTTTTAAGATAGCACATTCAATTGGTGGAGATAATTATGGTGAAGCAACGATTAGAGGTATAGCAGAGGCTTTACATAAGCGTAACTATACGCCGTGAAATAACATGATGCCGCTTTTCGGTGGCAGGGTTCTCTGCTTTTTTTAAATCAGGAAAGGTTGGAAAGCATATATGGAAGAGAAATATTCAGAGGAATGGCTGGAACTTATACATAAGAGAGAGGAATATGAAAAAGCTTCTTTTTTATACAATAAAGTAAATGAAAACCAAAGGAGCAAGATTTAAGAAAAGCACTAAAAGAATCAAATGTTTTGGAGCAATGGCCTGTGATAAAAATGATGAAAGAAGGATATATATATTCAGATTCAATTGAGTTGGTTTTAGATGAAGTTGTAGAAATTGCCACAACAGGGTATGAGGAATGCGTTGGCGGGGCAGTAGGGGCATTAAATCATTTAAACATGAAAAAGTGGAAGAATAAAATAATCCAACTGGTAATTTTTTACACGGAAAATAATTTAAAAGATAAAGCGGTATTTCATTATTCATGGCATTTATTATACAGACTTGGATTCAAGCAGGCTTTGATAGATTATGTTGAAAAATATGAAGAATATATGGAAGGAGAACTTGATGAGGAGTATGGGGAAGTATTGGAGACAGTTGTGATAGAAGATATTTTTATGCCCCCGATATTAAAATTATTAAGTGAAAATAAGGAACAGCAACTATTAGAAGATATATTTAGGTATTTTGAAGAAATAGTAAATAGTGATGATATACAATTAATAAATATCTTTGTGATTACTGTTTTAGAAATTTTAGGAAATGATAAGCTGATTTTAGAGAAGNCAAAACAATATATGGGAACAAAAACCACAGTACTTCAAGCAAAAGCTGATGAAGAATTAGGAAGATCATAATTAAGAAATGCTGAAACGGGACACCCACCATTCAAAGTGATTACTAAATACAAGAAATTATAACAAATTTTGTCATAGTGAGTCAGCAGTAGTAGAAAACGTTTTATGATGAACATGGTAGTTATATTGAAGGAGTAGGAGCATTTCAATAATGAATACTTTTGGGTAATATACAAAGCGTATTTAGAGGGATATTATGGATATCAAAGAATTTATTAATGCTGTACAAAACAGACCATTAATGTATGTTGAAGAAATAAGAATGGATTATATTTATTATTTAGTGATTGGTTATTTAGGAAGTAATCTTGTAAATAAAAGAGATTACTGTGCAGACTTGGAGTTCAAAAGGTGTTTTGATAATTGGCTACTCGAATGGGTAAGGAAAAATGTGGATAAAAATTATGAGTGCCATGGCTTTATTTGGTATAAAATTTTAATAGATGTGACAAAAAGCGAAAAAGAAGCAGTAGAACTATTTTTTAATTTGAGCACGAAATTTTTTTTGGAAATGGGGTTGTAGAAAATTTAGAGGAAACAAGGAAATCATTCCAGAGTGATATGAGGATCGTAGTGGACTTCCTTGCAGAAGGAGATGGTTATCGCTCTGACAGGAAAATCGTACATAAAGCGGCATTGATCAAAATGCTCAAGGTGCTTTCCGGGGAAATGGATATGAAAGATGTTGAAAAATGGATGGAAGAACAGGGAATAGCTATACATGGAAGTTAACAGCATATCCTAATTNCAGCCAAGTATAGTATGCTCCATATTTTTATCCGGGCACACATGAAATATAGGCATATCTTGTAAAAGCGCGCATAAAATGNATTATTGACAGAGGCTTNGCAGAGCCCTGACAATGCTNTTTTTNAGNGGTGAGTTNANGCTTTCCGCAACAGGGATCAGAGCCNTNATCTTGTCGGNNTGNCCTTTGTCCTGGTANATNGANGCCAGAAGCTTATAGGAAGCGCTTACATCGGTGCGNGTNTTGACGGCAAATTCCAGAACNGTNGCNGCNTCATCCGGATNTCCNTCTTCATNNAGAGTCTCAGCCCAGGTTTGAAGGGTACGCGCAAGAAGAGTATAACGCTGATCATACTGCGACAATAGATCAATGTTGGGAGCGCCGTACTGAAGCTTTAAGTCCGTATTGCTGATACCGGTGAGATTCACCACAGGCTCCTGTGAAAGCTCTTTCAGAGTATCCTGACATTCTTTTATCACAGGATGTTCCGGAAGATTATTCATGGGGAGATCATCAAAGGGGATGTGGATGTAATCAAGATTTTCTAAGGATTTCTTTCTGGTGTTGTTGGCAGCCGCCTCTTTGGCCCAGAATTCTTGGGAGGCTTTGGCATCCATGTTGCGGTGCTTGTGGATCTCGTAACCCAGCCAGATACAAAAGACGATAAAGCTTGCAAAAAAAGGGAATCTCATATATAATATCCTTTCAAAGATGTACAATCGGAGGAGCAAAATGTTTAATTTTTCTAACAAAAAAAGTAAAAGGATCGTGTCAGCGGTTATTGTAATTTTATTAGTGCTGGCTATGATCATTCCAACTATAGCATCTTTTTTGTATTAACGCAATCCAAGGAGCAATTATGAATAAATTTGTTAAAGGAATATTATGTGGCAGTCTGTGTTTTCTCGCATGGACAATACCCGGAGGCAGAGCCTTTGCAGAGGAAGAAAATAGAATATTGCCAGGTATTTATGCAGATGAAATGTCCTTAGAGGGGAAGACAGCGAAGGAAGCCGGAGATATGATCGAAGATTATGTGCAGGAGCTTTCCGGAAAGGAAATCGTGCTGACGGCTGTGGATGGTAATGAAGTTTTGATCACACCGGCAGATATCGGTTTCTACTGGTCAAATAAGGAAATCGTGGACGAGGCTTCCAAAATTGGGCAGAAAGGAAATGTTGTTCAGAGATATAAAGCGGCTAAGGATCTGGAACATCAAAACATTATCTATGAGATTGAGTTTGATATTGACAGGGAGCTTGCCGGACAGGTGCTTGCCGAACAGTGTGCAGTGTTTAATGTGGAAGCAGTGGATGCTGCGCTTTTCCGGGACGAGGGAGGCTTTATTGTGCAGTCCGGGCAGGTCGGAAAGGTAGTGGATGAGGAGGCGTCCAAGGAGCTTCTCCGTGAATTTTTTAATGAGACATGGAACAGGGAAAACGATTCTGTGCAGCTGGTCATTAAAGAAGATGAACCCAGAGGTACGGAGGAGGAGCTTGCCAAGGTTAAGGACGTGCTGGGAACATTTTCTACCAGTTTTAAGACATCCGGTCCTTCGAGAAGTGCAAATGTGCGTAATGGCTGTGAACTGATCAATGGGGCAACGTTATATCCGGGGGATGAGTTTTCTACTTACGAGATGGTATCACCCTTTTCTGAAGCAAACGGATATTATATGGCAGGTTCTTATTTGAANGGACAGGTAGTGGACAGCCTGGGCGGCGGAATCTGTCAGGTATCCACAACNTTATATAATGCNGTNCTCTTGTCGGAGCTTGAGGTTACGGAAAGGCATAATCATTCCATGATCGTAACTTATGTGGATCCTTCGGCAGATGCGGCAATTGCGGAGTCATCGGGAAAGGATTTCCGATTTGTGAATAGTACGGAAGCGCCGATTTATATTGAGGGATATACTACGGACGATAAACAGATTTGTTTTACCATATACGGTATGGAGACAAGGGACAGTTCCCATCAGGTGCGCTATGAAAGTGAGGTCGTCAGCACAACTTATCCGGATTCTGAGGTGATTTATGTGAGTGAATCTCTGCCGGTAGGCTCTGTTTCGGTTCAGTCGGCGCATATTGGGTATAAGGCAAATCTCTGGAAGATTGTGACAGAGAATGGTGAAGAAGTAAGCCGGGAAATGATTAATTCCAGCAGTTATCAGGTAGCCCCGAGGACGGCAACCGTAGGCGTGGCAACCGGGGATCCGAATGCATACAATGAAATCATGGCGGCCATCGCAACCAATAATATCGATCATGTAAAAAATGTTGCGACGGCTTTGGCAGCGGCAGCTGCACCACCGGCTGAGGCACCAGCTGCGCCACCGGCTGAAGCACCACCAGCTGAAGCACCGCCGGCCGAAGTACCGGCAGAATAACTGCCGTCCGAATACCACTGGTATGACAACAGGCGGTTTTACAGAAGGTATACCATGATGAGAACAGGAAAAATATCGGAGAGTATCTTAAAGCGTTCGGTATTGCGATTAATAAAATCTCATAGAGATGAAGTGATAAAAGGCGCGGAAGTAGGTGGAGACTGCGCCTTTTTGTCTTGGAAAGATATCGGAGGCATGACTGCGTTTTCTACGCAGACAGTGACACTTCCGATAAAGAACGCTGCTTACCTGGCAGTCATGGCAGCCGCCAATAACTTGGCGTCATCGGGAGCACAAGCGGCGGCAGTGATGTTGTCACTGACATTGCCGGAGGCGTCATCGGAGGACCTGCTGAAAGAAGTGATGGGGCAGGCGGAGCGATGCTGTGAGAAGCTGCATATCCAGATTGCTGGAGGGCATACAGAGGTAAGCGCTGCTGTCCGGAGTCCGGTCATTACAGCAACAGCTGTAGGAACAGCGGGAGGTGACTCGGCTCAGAAAAAAGGCAATGCTTCCAATATGGATGTNGTGCTGAGCAAATGGATCGGATTGGAGGGAACAGCAATTCTTGCATTGGAAAAGGAAGAGGAGCTTGCAGCGCGTTTTCCAATGCGATTGATGAATAAGGCGAAAAGCTGTGAAGAATGTCTTTCAGTGGCCCCGGAGGCGGCAATAGCCCTTAAGTCCGGCGTTTATACAATGCATGATGTGAGAAACGGCGGTGTTTTTGGTGCATTGTGGGAATTGTCCCGGAAAATAGGCGTTGGACTTACCATAAATTTGAGAGATATTCCGATCAGACAGGAAACAGTGGAGATCTGTGAATATTATGATTTGAATCCCTATGAGCTGTTGTCAGGAGGTGCCTTGCTTATGGCTGCGGAGAATGGAAAAAAACTTGTGGAAGTACTGCAAGGAGAGGGAATTCCGGCTTCCGTGATCGGGCGGACAAATGGAGGAAATGATAAGGTTGTGATCAACCGGGATGAAACCAGGTATCTGACAATGCCGGCAGCGGATGAAATATTTAAAATATCTTTTTAAGGAGGAAAANGAATGAGAGAGCAAATTTTAGCAATCATAGAAAAAAACAGCCGTATCGATTTAAAAGAGCTGGCGATTATTCTGGGGGCAGAGGAAATCGATATTGCCAATGAATTAAAAGCCATGGAGGAAGAAGGAATTATCTGTGGTTATCATACCATGATCGACTGGGAGAAAACTTCTATTGAGAAGGTAACTGCTCTTATTGAGGTGCGTATCACACCCCAGAGAGGACAGGGATACGATAACATTGCGGAAAGAATTTATAANTATCCGGAAGTGAACAGNGTNTANTTNATTTCAGGAGGATATGATCTTATGGTCACGCTGGATGGAAAATCTNTAAAAGCGGTTTCAAGTTTTGTGTCNGATAAGCTTTCTACGCTGGATGGAGTCTTAAGTACGGCAACTCATTTTATTTTGAAAAAGTATAAAGACCACGGAACCATTCTTACCAAAAAATATGAAGATACAAGGGAGAAAGTCACACCATGAGAAATCCGTTAGCAGATAAAATTGTTGAAATAAAGCCCTCCGGTATCAGAAAGTTTTTTGATATTGTCAGTGAGATGGAGGATGCAATTTCCCTGGGCGTGGGTGAGCCGGANTTTGANACACCATGGCACATCCGCGATGAGGGAATTTATTCACTGGAAAAAGGAAGAACATTTTACACCTCAAATGCAGGACTGAAAGAACTTAAAGTAGAGATAACCAAATACATAAAAAGAACTCAGGACATTTCCTANGATGCGAATCATGAGGTGATCGTNACAGTAGGCGGATCGGAGGCAATAGATCTGGCACTGCGGGCTATGATCAACCCCGGAGAAGAGGTATTGATTCCGCAGCCCAGCTATGTGTCCTATGANCCATGCGCNATTATGGCGGATGCAGTACCGGTGATTATTGANCTGAAGGAGGAAAATGAATTCCGNTTAACGGCGCAGGAGCTTCGGGAAGCCATTACCGACAAAACGAAAATTCTGATNCTTCCATTTCCCAACAATCCAACCGGAGCTATTATGGAGAAAAAGGATTTGGAGGAGATTGCGGAAATCATCAGAGAAAAAGATATTTTTGTGATTTCCGATGAAATCTATGCAGAACTTACCTATAAGGATAAACATGTGTCTATTGCGAGTATCCCCGGTATGCAGGAAAGAACAGTTCTGATCAATGGATTTTCCAAGTCTTATGCCATGACCGGATGGAGACTTGGCTATGCATGTGCACCGAAAGAAATTATGGAGCAGATGATAAAGATTCATCAGTTTGCTATTATGTGTGCCCCCACCACCAGCCAGTATGCGGCAGTGGAGGCGCTTAGAAACGGCGATGACGATGTGGCTTCCATGAGGGAATCTTACAATCAGAGGAGAAGATTTTTGATGAATGCTTTCCGTGAAATGGGTCTGGAATGCTTTGAGCCTTACGGAGCATTTTATGTATTTCCCTGCATTAAGGAATTTGGCATGAGCAGCGATGAATTTGCCGAGAGACTTTTGCGGGAGGAAAAGGTGGCTGTTGTACCGGGAACCGCATTTGGTGACTGTGGAGAAGGCTTCCTTCGTATTTCCTACGCATATTCTCTGGAAAACTTAAAAATAGCATTGGATAAGATCCGGGATTTTATTACCAGACTAAGGACTGAAAAGAAGTCTGTTTAATACATCTGGTACTCCACGATGATGCTGGCTTCCACCTGAATTTCGCCGGGCATGATCCCGGCAGTATCTGCCATTGCTTTCATATCTTCCTTGACGGACATCATCATATTGGAGCGGGCAGTGTCATCATAGCGGGCTTCGGAATAGCCGCTTACTTCTGTGATATTTAAAGCGATGCCCACATTGCGTCCGGAAGCCTCTGCCAGCACCTGTGCTTTCTGATGAGCAGTATCTACTGCCTTGCGAAGAGCTTCCTGATAGCTTTCATCGTAATTGCTGGCCATGTAGGTGATGGATTGAATGGTATTGATACCTCCATCTACGGATTTGGATAATATTTCGTCAAGATCGTCAATTAGCAGATCTGATACGGTCAGAGAGGCGGTAGCTTCGTAGCCGGTAACGCGGGCAGTACTGCCGCTATAATTATAAACAGGGTGCATGTAGTAGTCAGAGGTTTGAATGGAGTTTTCGGCAACACCCAGTTCTTTTAACTGTGCAATAACTAAAGAGACAGCTTCCGCATTATTTTGCTGACAGGCGGAGGCTGTCTTTTCTTCTGTCCGTACGGAATAAACGATTTGTGCAATGTCGGGAACAACATTGACCGTTTCTGAGCTTTTCACACTAACAATATTTCCGGTATAATAAGGAATCTTTTCTCCCAGATCCAGGACAATATCCTTGTCCGCCCCAGATTCAGGAGAAACCGATTCTTCCACCGGAGGGACGGAAGAGGATGTTCCCTGACAAGCGGTACACAAGGTGGTAACGGCAATGATTAACAGAATGGGTAAAATAGTTTTTTTATTCATAAAAAATCCTCCTTTAGTATCTTTTTATTAAGATACGGATAAGGAGGGATTTTTTGTGGAAAAAATCAGGAAATATTATCGGATTTCCAGTGCAGTCTGTGAAGATCTCCGTTAAGCTGCAAGGCAGTAAAATTTTGCTGCCGCAGCGCCTCATATAGAACAATGGCAACTGAATTAGAAAGATTCAAAGAGCGGATTTCGGGCAGCATAGGAATACGAATGCAGGTTTCTTCATACTCAAGCAGAATCTCTTCCGGAATCCCGGCGCTTTCTTTGCCGAACATGATGTAGTCATCCGAATGAAAAGAAACATCTGTGTACACATGCTTTGCTTTGGTGGTAGCCATCCAGATCCTGCTTCCGGGATGCTTTTCTTTGAATTCGTCAAAGTTCATATATCTGGTTACAGACAGATGCTCCCAGTAATCCATACCGGCGCGTTTGATCTCCTTTTCGTTGAGACGAAAGCCAAGCGGCTCGATCAAGTGGAGGGAAGTGCCGGTTGCTACACAGGTTCTTCCGATGTTGCCGGTATTTGCCGGTATTTCCGGCTGGTGTAAAATAATATGCATAGCAGATTCTCCTAATCGTCATTATCCTCGTCTGATACAGGCAGGGAAAAAATGAATTCTGACCCTACACCCTCGGTGCTGATTACATTGATGTGCTCTCCGTGAGCCTGTATAATCTCTTTGGTAATCGAAAGTCCCAGACCGGTTCCTTTTTTGTCTTTTCCTCGGGATAAATCGGATTTATAAAACCGATCCCATATTAGCTTCAGCGCATCCTTGGGAATACCGATTCCGCTGTCCTTAACCGAGACAAAAACTTTGTTGTGTTTTTCAGTAGTTTCTATTTTGATAATTGAGTCCGGATGGCTGAATTTGATGGCATTATCCAGAAGGTTGTAAATTACCTGCTGGATTTTTCCGATATCAGCCTCAACAAAAAGCTCATCGCCGGTTAGAATTAATTCAATGGCAATAGCCTTTTGACGACAGGTTCCTTCAAAGGAGGCGGCGATATTGCGAATGACCCGGTTGATATCAAAAAAGCTTTTATCAAGAAGCATTCCTTTGGTGTTTAAATTATTTAGGGTTAAAAGGCTTCCGGTCAGCTTGGTCAGTCGTTCCGTTTCGTTCAGTACAATGATAAGATATTTTTCGTGCAGCTCAGGCGGAATGGTTCCGTCCAACATGGCCTCCAGATATCCTTTGATGGAGGTCAAAGGCGAGCGGAAGTCGTGAGAAACATTTGCTACAAATTTCTTCTGGTCATCTTCAGANCGGGCAATCTCACTTGCCATGTAGCTTAATGTGGCGCCCAGATAACCGATNTCATCTTCACTGTCAATTTGAAATTCATAATGCATATTTCCGGAAGCNTATTGTTCTGTGGCTTCTGTGATCCTGCGCAGNGGCAGATATACCATTTCTGTAAAAAAGATCANGATGATCATNGAGAGAAGGAACAAAATAATAAGCATCAGATAAGAAATATTGAGCAGGCTGTTNCAAGATGAGATAATATTGCTCATGGGATAGTGGATAACAACATATCCCCGCACCTTGTAATCTGATGTAATGGGGGCAAATACGCTGAGCTGNTCTTCGTCAAAGCTNTCCCAGAAATNNCCGANGGTNTAATAGGAATTTTNGGTAACCGTGGGGTCGAAACCTTCAATTACCGTTTCATTTTCCACATCCAAAGGTGCCTTGGAATNTAGAACCATACGTCCGGAAGGGTTGATGATCCAGAGATTAGCCGAAAGATAGGTATCCAAAGCATCCAGCTGTTTTTTAACAGTATCTAAGGAGGTTTCATTATTGTACAGATCTGAAGCGTAGGTGTTGGCAATCAGGGTGGCTTCCTTGTACAGAGAGTCCGCTTCGTCCCTCTTTAAATGTTCCATGGTCATGCTGTTGACAAAAGTTGCCACAATTATAAAACCAAAAAATCCAAAAATAAAGTATGCAAGAAGAAATTTTAGGTAGAGCGTTTTTCTCATTGACGTACCTCGAATTTATAGCCGATTCCCCAGATGGTAGCAATTTTCCAATTGGCATGATCATTGATTTTTTCACGAAGACGTTTAATGTGTACATCAACCGTCCGGGTATCGCCTATGTATTCATAGCCCCAGATCTGGTCGAGAAGCTGTTCCCTGGTAAATACATGATTGGGGGAAGAAGCGAGAAAATATAAAAGTTCCAGTTCTTTTGGAGGCATATCTACAGTGCGGCCCATATAAACAACAGAATAATTGGTCTGATTTACAGTCAGATCAGGGTATTCTACACATTTAATATCCGACTCTCCGGGAACGGAGGCGGCAGGTTTATACCTGCGGAGAACAGCTTTGACACGGGCTACCAGCTCTTTGGAATCAAAAGGCTTTTCCATGTAATCATCTGCGCCCAGCTCTAAGCCCAATACCTTATCAAAGATTTCGCCTTTCGCCGAAAGCATGATAATAGGGGTGGAGGATTTGGCACGTATTTCCCGGCATACCTGATAACCATCTATACCCGGAAGCATCAGATCCAATAGAATCAGATTCGGAGCAAAAGAATCCGCCAGCAGAAGGGCGGTTTCGCCGTCGGGGGCAATCATTGTCTCNAANCATTCTTTTGTCAGATAAAGGGAGATCAGCTCCGCAATGTTGCTGTCATCATCCACGATCAAAATTTTTTGNTTATTAACCATATTTATCCTCTTTTCTATCCAAAATCTAAAATTTCGACTATTATTCCTTAAATGTTACAATTGTGACACCNGCGTCACCTTCTCCGTATTCGCCCAGACGATAGGATTTTACATATTTAACACGTTTTAAATGATTCTGCACGGCATTTCTGAGCGCTCCGGTACCTTTGCCGTGTACTACACGGACAGAGGAAAGGTGTGCAAGGTATGCATCGTCCAGATATTTATCCAGCCCCGCAATGGCTTCGTCTACTGTTTTGCCCAAAAGATTGATTTCCGGAGAAATGCTGAAGGATTTGGACATTTTCATTTTTCCGCTGTCGGATACTTTCTGCTTTAGCAGGGATGAAGCAGTAGAAGGCTGTTCCTGTGCGTATACCAGATCTTTGATATTGGCCTGAGAGCGCATGGCACCGCATTGGATAAACAGATTACCTTTGTGGTCGGGCAGTGTGCTGACAGTTCCTGAAAGACCCATGGATAGAATCTTCACGTGATCTCCAATCTTAAGCTGTTGCAGGGAAGGCTTTTTGCCGCCGGAAGGTTTTTCGTTATTCTTTATAGCAAGCTTTTCGTTCTTCTTGCCAATCTCGCCCCGGAGACGGTCTCTGGTCTTTTCCAGATCTTTCAGGGAGGCTCCCGGCCCTGCTTTTTGATAGACACGGATCGTCTCATCTGCAACATTTTTGGCATCCTGAAGAATTTCTCTGGCCTGCTCATTTGCTTCCCGCAGAATGCGATCCTTTGCAAGATCTATCTTTTCGTTTTTGGCTTGAAGGCGTTCCTTTANCGTTTTGATTTCTTCTTTGTAGGAGGCAATCTCCAACCGCTCGTTTTCGATGGTAATGCGGCTTTGCTCCAGATCGGTAAGCAGATCTTCAAAGCTCTTTTCTTCGGTAGTGATCTGTTCTTTGGCGGCACTGATGATGTAATCCGGAAGCCCTAATTTGGATGAGATGGCAAATGCGTTGCTTTTGCCGGGAATGCCGATAAGAAGGCGGTACGTGGGAGCTAATGTCTCCACGCTAAATTCGCAGCAGGCATTTTCCACAAAAGANGTGGAAAGTGCATATACCTTCAGTTCACTGTAATGGGTGGTTGCCATGGTTCGGATTCCCCGGGTATGGAGATGATCTAAAATGGCAATGGCAAGCGCAGCGCCTTCCGTAGGATCGGTTCCGGCACCCAATTCATCAAACAGACATAAGGAATTTTCATCGGCCTGTTCTAAAATAGATACAATGCTGGTCATGTGGGAAGAAAAGGTACTCAGGCTTTGCTCAATACTCTGTTCATCTCCGATATCNGCAAAAACTTCNNTAAAAACAGACAGCTCCGAGCGGTCCAGTGCAGGAATGTGAAGCCCTGCCTGCCCCATCAGGGTAAATAGTCCCACAGTCTTTAAGGAAACCGTTTTACCGCCGGTGTTAGGCCCGGTCACGACCAAAAGATCAAAATCTCTTCCCAAATGAATATCAATGGGAACCACCTTTTTGGCTGGAAGCAGGGGATGGCGTCCTTTTCGAATATGGAGCCTGTGNTCCGTGTTAAACAAAGGCATAGCGGCATTCTGATCCATAGCCAGNGAGGCCTTGGCAAANGTAAAGTCAAGGAAGGTCATAATTTTCTGATCTTCCGTTAATTCAAGAGTGTGCGCTGATGCCTGCAGACTTAAGTCGGCAAGAACCGCTTCTATTTCTTCTTTTTCTTTTATGAGTAGCTCTTTCAGCTGGTTGTTCAGATTGACAATGGCAGCAGGTTCGATAAAAAAAGTGGAACCTGTGGAAGACTGATCNTGAATCATTCCNGGAACCTGACCTTTGTATTCTGCNTTGACAGGAATGCAATAGCGGTTGTCTCTCATGGTGATCACAGCATCTTGAAGGTAACTTCGGTAGGAACCATTGACCATGGAGTTAAGCTGGGAATGGATCCGGTCACCCGTAAGAGTGATGGAACGGCGTACGTGCTTCAGTCCCGGACTGGCATCATCAGCGATCTCATCCTCTGAGAGGATACAGCGTCGTATTTCATTTGCCAGAGCAGTGACCGGCTCCAGAGCACTGAAGTATCCGGTCAGAGAGGTCTCCTTTTCNTCATCTCTGGNTGAACGGNCGTAGGATTTTATTCTGTTTACGTTATCTAAAAGACCGGCGATCTGCAACAGCTCCGGTGCNGATAGGGTGCTCCCAATCTCCAAAGAGCGGAGAGCGGCAGATATGTTCTTATTACCGCCAAAGGAAGTAGACCCTTTTGAAAAGAGCATGGAAAGGGCATCTGAAGTCTGAGTCTGGGCCAGCGTGATCTCATTCAGATCCGTCATGGGAACCAGCTTTCGGCATAGTTCCCGGCCCGGGTCAGAGGAGGCTCTGTCCGTGAGCATATCGATGATTTTGGTGTATTCTAATGTTTTTAAGACTTTTGCGTTCATTTTGTACGATTTCCTTATGTTAATTGAGTCATCTGATTAAAACTGCTTTTTAGTATAGCATATTTCATAAGGAAAAACTATAAGGGAAGTTGCATTCCTTAGCTGCTTTTGCTAAAATTGTATCAAGTTTCGGGAAAGGGAAATATTGTGACAGCATTTATGGAAAAACATCGTAAAAAAATTTTTTGGATTCTTGTTGCGGCAGCATTTGTCAGCATTTTCATTTATAATTTTCTGACTCCTTATATGTCGGATGATTATTTTTATAAGTTTGAAGTTCGGCAAGCCCAAAATATCCTTGACCTCATAAAACAACAGTATGAGGAATACATTTCTAACAGCGGTCGTGTGATCGGACAGTTTAATGTGCGTCTTTCTCTTGTTTTTGGCAAGCAGGTGTTTAACATAGTGAACAGTCTGATGTTTACGGCGCTTGTGCTTTTAATATATGCCAATATTAAGAGAAAGAAAAAATATGATATTTTTGTACTGCTTCTTATTATCACTTTTCTGTGGCGGTATGCAGTGGATTTCGGACAGACGATGTTATGGATCTGCGGTGCATGCAATTATCTGTGGGGAAGCGTGATTATTTTAGGTTTTGTAACCTTTTTCCGTCATCTTCTGGAAAGAGCGGAGCGTATGAAGCATCCGGTGCCGGCAGCGGTGGGAACCTTATTCTTTGCTATAGCGGCAGGATGGTGTAATGAAAATACATCCGGTGGCGGTTTTTTGCTGATACTTTTGTTTGGACTGAATTTCTGGTGGGACAGAAAGAAGGAAGGAAAGAAAGCTTTTTATCCCTTTATGGGAACGGCGGCGCTTGGAATGTGCTGCGGTATGCTGGGGATGATTATGGCGCCGGGTGTGTGGAAGCGGAATCAGGTGATGCGTGAAGATGAGTATACGGGATTTGTGGGGATATTGTCCAAAATATATAAGATTTCTATGTCGGTACGGGAGTTGTTTTTTGCAGTACTGGTGATACTGGTGATAGCCATTGTTTTTTTGACTCTTCAAAAAAAGCTTTGTACATGGAGGCAGATTCGCAGGAATGAAACCTTGCTGTTTCTTGTGGCAGCGCTGGCAACCTGTTATGTGCTTGCAATTACGCCTACACCTATGAATCGTGCTTATTTCGGAGCAGGAATTTTCCTTTTTATTGCATGCATTCAGGGGATTGTGGATGTGGCAGATCATGAAATGATCTTGCGCGGTGCGAAATATAGTCTGGTCAGTGTACTTTGTCTGTGGTTTATGTTTAATTATCTTGATAATCTGGTGAATCTTGCCCGCATTTACCGGGAAGAGAATGAAAGGGTTCAGATGCTTATCGATGAAAAAGCAGATGTGAACGGAACGGGAATTGTAGTTCTTCCAAAGCTTCGGGAGGAGTTTCGTAATCCTTATAGCAACATGCATGATTCCGATCTTACGGAGGATAAGGAGTACTGGATTAATCATTTTTATGAAATATATTATGATGTGGGAAATATTACGGCGATTCCCCGGGAGGAATGGAATGAGCGCTATGGCGGAGAGCAGGAATAAATGATGGCATGGGAAGGAATCAGTGACAGCCCTTGTAATTTGTGTCCAAGAGAATGTATGGCGGACAGGGACGGAGGGCAAAAAGGTTATTGTCTTATGGACAACAGAATTCAGGTAGCCAGGGCGGCGCTTCATAGATGGGAGGAGCCCTGTATTTCCGGAAAGACAGGATCGGGAACTGTATTTTTTTGTGGATGCAATTTAAGGTGTGTGTACTGTCAGAATTATGAGATTTCTGCCGGGCAAAACGGAAAAACCGTTTCAGAAGCGGAACTCGTTGACATTTTTATGGATCTGCAAGAGCAGGGAGCCGCAAATATTAACCTGGTCACACCGGATCATTATGTGGCGGCAGTGGCACAGGCAGTAATCAGGGCAAAAGAAAGGGGTCTTGTTATTCCCATCGTCTATAACGGAAGCGGTTACGAAAAGAAGGAAGTGATTGGTGATCTGTCAGGAATAGTTGATATTTTCCTGACAGATTTTAAATATATGGACAGAGTGTTGGCGGGACGGCTTTCGGCAGCACCGGATTATCCGGAAATTGCCAGAGAGGCGCTTGATGAGATGGTAAGAATTACGGGATCACCGGTGTTTGATGAAAACGGAATGATGAAAAGAGGCGTTATTGTGCGGCATTTGCTTTTGCCGGGGCATAAAAGAAATGCAAAGGATGTAATACGGTATGTTCATGAGACTTACGGGAAAAAGGTTATTCTCAGCTTGATGAACCAATATACACCACTGGAAAGATTAAAGGAAAATCCGGATTTTGGCGTGTTATGTCGCAAGGTTACTAAAAGAGAGTATGAGCAGGTTGTTGATTACGCTATTGAGATTGGCGTGGAGGANGCNTTTATTCAGGAAGGAGACACNGCAAAAGAGAGCTATATTCCAAAATTTTGGACAAACAATGATTGTTCTGAATAAATACAGAAGAGATGAACTTTAGTATAATACTATTNTAACCNGACANGGGCAGCAGGATTTTTNCAGAATNTTANGGAGGNTNGNATGNTAGATTTTTCACTGGTANANAAAATTAATCCCTATGTCAGAATGATGAGGCTGAAGCGTTCTGCCGCGATGAGCGGGAAGTGGAAGGATATTGATAATGTATTCACTTATGTTGCGGCGGGNAGTGCGGATTTTATNGTGGAGGGTGTNAAATATNCGCTTAAGTCGGGGGATTTGATCATTATTCCGCCGTACAAAACGCATGTTGTGATATCCCAGGGAAAAGATTCGTTGGTTCAGTATATAATGCATTTTGATTATTATGAGGAAAAGGCNAGGACGAAGCTCGTTCATAAAGATATTTTGGAGGATGAGAATTATTCGGNCANGNTGTCGGAAAGAGANAAANGAATAAGTCAGGATGTTNTGATCGCGGAAATTCCCGAAGCAGAAAGAAACAATCTTGTACGCAGGTATTTATCTCTTCTCCGCGAATTCAAGGATAACCGTCAGGGAAGAGAGCTGATGATCAGGGCGGAATGCATTGGTCTTTTGGTTTCTGCTTTCCGCAATATCAGNNAAGAGGNNCCGGGAAAGGCGGGAGATAACGAACAGAGAACCAAGTCATGGCTCCTGATAGAGCGTGCAGTTGAATATATCAATAAGCAGGGGGTGGTCAATGAACCTGACAATCGGGCTATTGCNCGTGCTGTCGGAGTATCGCCTAATTATCTGACAAAGATTTTTCAGGATTATCTGGGAATNTCNCTGCACAAGTATGTAATGAATCTNAAAGTGGAGAAGGTNCAGCAGCTTTTGCTCTCGGGAAAGGTGAATGTAACAGAAGCGGCACGACTGGCGGGATTTTCCAGTATTCATGTATTAAGTAAGACATTCAAAAATTATCTGGGAATTTCACCCAGTGAATTTTTGGATCANAGNGTNAANCGCGAAGGTCTGGTGGACAATATATATCAGGAACCGGANTATGANAAAGAATAGATTNTAANTATAAAGGAGGACAGAACATGTGGATTGAAGGGAATTACAGAAGGAATCTNCTGGANATGCATATTGATGANTGGAANCCGGAGTTTCTTTCGAAAGTGAATGTNGAGGAATACGTAGGNGCNNTAAAGGCGGCAGGTGTNCAGGCGGCTATGGTGAANGGAAAGCCNCATACAGGGCTTTGNTATTATCCTACCAAAATCGGGAGAATGCACCGGGGACTTAAGGGTTATGATTATTTTGGTGAGATGATTAAGAAGTGCCACGAAAATAATATTGCTGTNATTGCATATTTNACCCAGATTTTTGANAATTGGGCTTATGAAGAGCANCCNTCCTGGCGTGTTGTCACGGCAGANGGCAANAATATGAGAGAATACCGTCACGGGACGGATTTTAAGACCGGGCGGTATGGAATTGTCTGTCCAAACAATCAGGANTATCGGGAGTATGTGAAAGCCTGTCTGACTGAGATGAACACCATGTATGATTTTGAGGGCATGTTTTTGGATATGACCTTTTTCCCGGAGGTATGCTATTGTGACAGCTGCCGGGAACGTTATAAGAAAGAAACAGGGAAGGATCTTCCAAGACGTGTGGACTGGTCAGATCCGGACTGGCTTTCCTATGTTTATCTGCGGGATGAATGGATTGCTGATTATGCAAAATTTGCTACCGGCTGTGTGAAGGCAGTGAAACCAGATGTAACGATAGAACATCAGTTTTCAAGGATCACAGGAAGCTGGATAGACGGAAGCTCTGAAATGCTGACGGAAGCGGTGGATTATTCCGGCGGGGATTATTATGGCGGATTCCTGCAACAGACCTTTATCAACAAGTATTACAAAAATGTATCTCCGAATCTGCCTTTTGTATACCATACTTCGCGGTGCGATCCGGAACTGTGCTATCACACGACCACCAAGACGGAGGAGGAGCTGCTTTTGCATGCAGTGACGGCACTGATTCACAATGGAGCTTTTCTTCTGGTAGATGCAATCAATCCGGACGGAACGATTGTTCCGGAAGTTTATCATACTTTGATGAAGAAAGTATTTGGGAAGACACAGCCTTATGAGAAGTATATAAACGGAAATTTATATCACAATGCGGCAATCTGGTTTGCCTCTCATGCCAAATATGATCCTTATGAGAAAAGCTGTGAGATTATGGACAAAAAGTTCTGGCCCGGTTATTACATGGAAGCGCCTGTGGCAGCGGCCTCTGTTCTCCGTGAGAATAATGTGGGTTTCGAGGTGATCGGGACGAAAAACATGAAGAATGAGAAGGCGGATGTTATGATCTTATCCCATGTGGCATCTATCCGGGATGAGGAAATGGATGAGATTGAAGGCTACTTAGAGCGGGGAGGAAATCTATATATAAGCGGACCGGTGGGAAATGAGCGGCTGCAAAAGCTTCTGGGAATCCGGATCACCGGAAGGACAGAGCATGAGTTTACGTATATGAGCCCTACAGAAGAAGGGAAAGGAATCCTAAAGGGCTTTGACCGCCTTACTCCTCTGACTGTCCCTATGGCACAGATAAAGGCGGAAATTACAGACGGGGAAGGAATCACTGTTCTTGCTACCAGAACATTGCCATATACGTTGACAGATACGGAGGACTTTGCGGCAATCCATTCTAATCCTCCCGGGATTTATACGGAGGATCCCTGCCTGATCTTGAAGGATACGGGAAAGAATAAGATCATCTGGTCCGCGGCGCCGATTGAAATGTCAAAGCCCTATATGAGCCGGCAGGTATTTTTCAGGATCATACAGGCGCTTATNAGAAAGCCGGTGTTTACCTCCAATGCGCCTAAGTTTGTGGAAATCCTTTCGTGGGAAAAGGATGGGAAGGATTATCTGGCGGCTGTCAATGAACAGGAAGAATCGCCTATTGCACCGATGTATGATATTTACATTGATGTGAAGGATCAGGGAAAGCAGGCTTATCTACTGCCGTCCAGAGCAGAGATCAAGACAGAGCTTATCGGAAAAGACACTATGCGGATTTATCTGCCCAAGCTGGAGGTTTTCCAGATGATCGAGCTCTCATAAATAAAAGCCTGACAGCGGTTGCCGGATGAAAGTTTCAATGTACCTGACGACCGCTGCCAGTGGGAAAAATGTAGGAAAGGCGGGGTTATGATGAAATTTGGAATTTATTTTGCATATTGGGAAAAAGAGTGGAATGCAGATCAAAAAGCATATATCTCCAAAGTAAAAGAGCTTGGTTTTGATATTTTGGAGATTTCCTGTGCTATGCTGAAGAATATCACAGAGGCAGAGCTTTTGGAAATGAAAAAAATGGCACAGGATGCGGGAGTGATCCTGACAGCAGGCTATGGACCTGCGGCAAGTGAAAATCTGGCAAGCGCAGATGAAGGGACAGTAAAAAATGCGATAGCCTTTTTTACTGATATCCTGAAAAAACTGGAAATCCTTGATATTCACACTTTAGGCGGCGGGATATATTCCTACTGGCCGGTGGATTACAGCAAACCCATCGACAAAGCTGGAGACTGGGAACGAAGCGTAAAGAATGTGAGAACAGTGGGAAAGATTGCAGGTGAATGCGGCGTGGATTACTGTCTGGAGGTGTTAAACCGGTTTGAAGGGTATCTGCTCAATACCTGTGAGGAATGTAAAGCATTTGTGGAGCAGGTGGATGTGCCTGCGGTAAAGATCATGCTTGATACCTTCCATATGAATATTGAGGAGGACAGCATGACAGAAGCGATCCTGCTTGCCGGTGATAAGCTGGGGCATTTCCATGTGGGCGAAAATAACCGGCGTCTGCCGGGAAAAGGCTGCATGCCGTGGTATGAGATCGGAAGCGCGCTTCGTGCAATCGGCTATGACAAAAATGTGGTGATGGAACCGTTTGTGAGAAGCGGCGGAGGCGTAGGAAGCGATATCAAGGTATGGCGTGATTTAAGTAAAGGTGCGTCAATCCAGATGCTTGATCGGGATGCAGCATGGTCAGTAGAATTTCTGCGTGGCGTATTTGCAGGGCCAAATTCTGATGGCGATAGTGTTCTTCGTAAGTAAACAGATTTTCAACGTTTCGAGATGATATATAAATATTTCAAGTTATCAATGTGTTAAAAGTGATGGAAGGTGAGGTTATTCAACATGAAAAATTATCCCGCAATCGGTATCAGACCAATTGTTGATTCCAGAAGAATGGGCATTCGAGATGCTCTTGAGGATAAGGTTGCCCAGATGGCGGAAAGCGCCCGGAGATTGATCGAAGAAAATGTTTTTTATGCGGACGGAACACCGGTAAGGGTAGTAGTGTTCCCGGGAAGTATTGCAGGAGGAGAGGAAGCGGCAAGGTGTGCGGCTTACTTTGAGGAGAGGAATGTAACTGCAACTTTAAGTGTTACGCCAAGCTGGTGCTATCCCCTTGAGACGATAGATTTAAGTCCATGGACGATGAAGGCCATCTGGGGCTTTAACGGCACGGAACGGCCGGGAGCTGTGTACCTTGCGTCAGCGTTGGCTGCCCATAACCAGATGAACCGTCCCTGCTATTCTATTTATGGAAGAGATGTTCAGGATATGGAGGATGAAGAGATTCCTGAGGATGTACAGGAAAAAATTCTCCGTTTTGCAAGATGCGCTGCTGTAGTTGGTCAGCTGCGGGGCAAGTCTTATGTGGGATTTGGATCGGTTTCCATGGGGATCATGGGATCCTTCCTTGATCCGTTGTTTTATATTCAATATTTGGGAATGCGCCCGGAGTGGGTGGATATGACAGAGATTTTGCGCAGAATGGATTATGGAATCTATGATGAGGAGGAATTCCATATGGCTTTGACATGGGTAAAAGAAAAATGCAGGGAAGGGTATGACCCTAATCCGGATTCACGCGCCCATACCAGAGCGCAGAAGGACGAGGAATGGGAATTTGTAGTAAAAATGACCATTATTGTCAAGGATATCATGCAGGGGAACCCTAAGCTGGCGGAAAAAGGATTTGCAGAAGAAGCTTTGGGAAGAAATGCATTGTTCGGCGGTTTTCAGGGACAGCGTATGTGGACGGATTATAAGCCAAATGCAGATTTTACAGAAGCAATTCTGAATTCAACATTTGACTGGAGCGGGAAAAGAGCGCCTTATGTATTTGCCACGGAGAATGATAATCTGAACGGTCTTTCCATGCTTTTTGGAAATCTTCTTACAGGGAAAGCCAGCGGATTTTCGGATGTCCGGTGTTATTGGAGCCCTGAGGCAGTGGAGAGAGTTACGGGCTGGAAGCCGGAAGGACCGGCGGCAGACGGCTTTATTCATTTGATTAATTCAGGTTCTACCTGTTTGGATGCCACCGGAAAAAGCAAAGATGAAAATGGGAATCCGGTTATGAAGGCGTGGTGGCAGATGACAGATCAGGATATTGATGCTTGCCTAAATGCTACGGACTGGTGTCCGGCTGAACTATGTCAGTTCCGGGGAGGCGGATATTCTTCACATTTTAAGACAGATGCACAGATGCTTCTTACCATGGTGCGGGTCAATCTGGTGGAGGGTGTTGGACCTGTGATGCAGATCGCGGAAGGCAGCAGCATTGTCCTTCCGGAGGAGGTTCATAAGAAGATCGATGAGAGGACAGATCCTACCTGGCCTACCACATGGTTTGTGCCCAGACTTACAGGAGAAGGAGCCTTCAGAGATGTGTATAGTGTGATGGCATCATGGGGTGCCAATCACGGAGCCTTTATTCACGGTCATGTGGGAGCGGATTTGATCACTTTGGCATCTATGCTGAGGATACCGGTTGCTATGCATAATGTGGAGGAGCAAAAGATTTTCCGTCCCCACGTATGGGACAGCTTCGGGACGAAGGATAAAGAAGCGGCGGATTATGCGGCTTGTAAGGCGTATGGGCCGTTGTATCGGTAATTTAACGTTTAGATGGGGTATGCGTATGTAAAGCGTCCGCTCCGATGAAAAGAAATCCTTTCGTCAACACGCTCGATAAAGCGTTCGCGAATTGTTTCCTCAAGGATTTCTTTTCATCGG
>JAAVAA010000010.1 GCA_014804285.1 Lachnospiraceae bacterium
TAAACGACCACTCGGCTAAGAAACAAAATTCTACGTCACCACGCTCGATAAAGCGTTCGCGAATTGGTTCCTTTAGAATTTTGTTTCTTAGCCGAGTTAGTTTTTGGCTGGCGTGAAACCAGCTAATGACTCCACTATAATCGCCTAATCCACTTTCCGGCTGTCCGCCAGAGGTGTGAAACATTCGACCTTAGCGGAGTTGCCAGTTGGGCTTTGCATTATTCAATAGCCCAGCTCATATAAAAATAAATCCTTGAGGAAACAATTCGCGAACGCTTTATCGAGCGTGTTGACGAGAGGATTTATTTTTATATGAGCGGACGTTTTACATACGTATACCCACACTAAACGTTAATTTACTGAAGCTTCATTCTTGAATCCCACTTTCAAGCTTCAGAGCCTGAATTTTGCTCGTTCCTCAATTACGCTTGGCAGGGAGGCTTTGATAGTCAAAATCAAATAATCCATGATTTCTTTTCGATCCAGAGACGGGCGGTTATGAAACCAGTCAATAAGGATGCCGGTCAGGGCATTGGTATAAAAATCGCAGAGAAAGTCCCGAAAATGGGAATCTACAAATTTACCAAGCTTATTTTCGACTTCGGATATAAGAAGTCCGGCAACATATCTTAAATCAGATGTCAGAAAGCGCTTCATGCCTTCCCGGCCCAGTGCATCATAGGCACAGATTAGAAGATGTTTATTTTTATCAACATAATCTATAATAAAATGAAGAACAGCTTCGTAGTCGTTAAGCAGATCGGCTTTTTTGATCACATCAAGAGCTTCCTCATCCAGCATCCACCGAAGAAGATCCAGAACATCCTGAAAGTGATAATAAAAAGTTTTGCGATTGATGCCGCAGTCATTGCAGATTTCGCTGATGGTGATCTTTGACAGCGGTTTGGTTTCCATGATTTTTTTCAGGGAAGCAGTCATTGCGCACTTTGTTTTATAGGATGCCTCAGCATGTTTCATAATATTTGTTTGACAGAAAACAAGGGCTGCCATTTCCTCCGTAAACTTTAGTTTATGGAAAATGGTAGCCCTGTAAAAGAGAAATGTCAATGTTTTTTCCGGATTTTTCTCCGGTGCAGAAGAAACAGGATCAAAACGCCAAGGAGTGCAGTCAGCAGGATGATCATAAGAACAATCATTGTCACTGGTATGGTGGCGGGACGCTCTGTGCAGCAGATGACCGCATTTTGCGCATCTAAGGTAAATACCAGGTAGCTTCCGTCCTTTTCGGCAGGAAGAGAGATCCAGCTTTGATTTATGAGCTGCTCTAACTGCGGGTTTTCCATATCAGGAGGAATCAGCAGGCGGAAGGTATAAGGCGGAAAACCGTTGCTTTTTACTTGAAAGTTGTAGCATGCGGCATTTGTCAGGGCATCCTCGGGATATGCTTCTATTCTGGATACGGAGAGCAGGTCATCCGGTGAAAAGCTTCCTTCGGCCAAAAGAACCGGACGGGATCCGACCTTTAAGTCACTTTCCAATGTAGTGATATATTCTGTGTAGAGAGCTTCAATAGTCTGGTCAAAGGTGATTTCCTTCTGGTTAAAGTCAGACCATATGCCCACGAATCCCTCCTTTTTGGGAACGTCCGGCAAAGAGGAAGGATCAAAGCTCTCTCCATAAGCAATGGTTATGGTGCTTACGGTACGCTCATCCGCCTCGAAGGTCAGGTAAATGTTACCGAACAGATCCGGCAGATCCGGAAGCTCCAGAAATTCCTGGTAAGAAAGAGGTTGTGCATGACCGGTGTAACTGATTCCGTCGATTCCGGCAGGTCCGCCTTCCACAAAGAAACAGTTTTCTACATCACCGTCAGAATCCGTAATACCCGCAACAGAGCCCAGATAATCATGTCCTTCACGGATTTCGATCATGCTGCGGCAGTCATAGATGGAATTTCCTTCTCCGGCAATGCCGCCGATTTTGTTGTTACCGAAAAGAGCACATTTCGAGTTGCTTTTTCGGATGGTGGATAAACTGAGACCGGCAATACCGCCCACCTGATTGCCGTCGCTTTTTATGGTGCCGGTATTGGTGCATTCCATAATACTTCCAAGAAGCATTTCTCCGGCAATACCGCCGATNCAGTCNTTCTTCCCCTCGACTTTGCCCAGATTTTCNCACTGNCGGATAACGATCCGTTCNTGATAACGGAAATTCAGGGTGGTATCATANTGGTCCAGGTCAAAATCATTTTCCGGGTCAAAATTATTTTCNCGGGAAAGTGATCCGGCAATNCCTCCTACATTCAGATCACCGTTGATCAGNCCTTTGTTTACGGAATTCATAACTTTTCCGGTAGTATCNGTNNGCTGATCNTTATCNGANATGTCCTCAAGAATTTCGTCAGGATCTNNAGGTTCGGGAGCNGTNATCAGATCTGTNATGANATTCAGTTCNTCGATGATTGCCTGAAAGTCNTCAAGAATGACCTGATTTTCANNATCCAACATNGAATTAAGGATTCTGGTATCGGATATAATTNCCGAAAAACTGCTGCCCAGCATATTCTTGGCNGCATCAAANCGATTTCCNATGATGGANGNATGATTTTGTATNCGGTTTTGGATACCTTCTAACAGCTGGGAGGCATCNTCGTAGATATTCGNCTGTGCATCNTTGATGCTTTTTTCTACCTCTTCACGATCAATATCATCNAAAAAATGAGNATAGTCATCGAGGCTGANATTTCCGGATGGAGTAGGCNAGCCCTCCGGCCATGGGAAAGGTGNAGGNGTTTCCTCTGGCGCTGGGATGGGTGTAGGAGNTTCAACCGGCGTATCCGGTTCATACAATATAAAACCCTGAANATTGCGGGNAGCNTATAGTGNTTCGGGAAGAAAAGTATGCGTTTCNAGGGAGAGGNCGATATCGGTTGNNGGATCCGATTCNGGNACTGAGTCCTTGGCTGCATCATCNACAGAGGGATCTGTAAGACNGTCNGATACATCAGAGGAGTTTCCCTCAGGNGNGGCGGTTGGGGTCNNCTNNACCTCAGGGGTAAGNGTCGGCACGGNTTCCGATGNGGGCGTGACGGAAGGAGATGCACTTCCCGTGGGTGTGGCGGATGGNGATATGGAAATCGTNGGGAGNGCATCCAAAAAATCAAGAGAAATTGGTNTTGGGGATGGCAGCATGGNAAGATCNGTAGGNTCTGCAAAGGAAGAAAAATCATCACTTGCNGAAGCCAGTATNCTGTCTANNGCGNTTTGGGCNCCNTCNACNGAGTTAAGGAGCTGATCAANCTGCCCGGTAAGGGAGGAAGAAGAGCCGCTGGTATCACGGTCTAATTGGGTGAGCAGGTCATGAAGCGTATGAAACTCATCGTTCANCTTTTTNAGAGTNTCTTCATCAAATTGAAGCTTACTGCTGGGCTCCATCTGCCCTGCAATGCCGCCNATATCCTTTCGNCCGTTTANAAGGCCATAATTNATNCANCCCTCGATATAACCGGACTGGCTGCCNGCAATGCCGCCNATGTTATAACCTACATGAGGGTAGCCTACNGANCCGTCATTAACGCANGCNCGTATNGANCCGGAATTACTGCCCGCAATNCCGCCAATATCCGTGACGGAGGCGGCATTTTCCGTAGTCAGAATATCGGTCAGCGCNNCATCAANATNNATAGAAGAAAGATCAATGTTATTATCCTCTGCAACAATGTTTACNTCACAGTGNTTCTGGCATCCGGAGATGCTGCCNAGATTTTCNCCTGCAATNCCGCCGNTCAGGTGCTTTCCGCAAATNCTGCCNCTGGCGGAACAGTNCAGAATNACGCCGGTNGATCCGTTGATTCCTGCAATGCNGCCGGATTTNTCACCGCCGTTTANGCTGCCTGATACATGACAATTNNCAATTACGCCGTTATTAACGCCGGCAAGAAGAGAAAGNCCGGAATGNNANCTNTCNGNNTTTGCAGANCCGGAAACNGACAGNTGATAAACAGANCCTTCNTCCTGNATATAGCGGAATAATCCCATATNGTTGCTTCCGCCTGAAAGAGACAGNCCGCTGATCGTNTGCCCCTGTCCNAGGAANGTTCCNCNGAANGAAGGGATNGNAGAAAAATCAATGTCCTNTAATTGAATATCGTTNTCCAAAAGAAAAANCTTTCCTNNNGACCAGGTATCCACGCTGCAGTTTTTGGCAAAAGANAGAAGATCTTCCGTGGTNGAAATATGTATGGCATCCGCCGTATCNATCATCGGTATAGGANGCGGTGTCTGCCGGAGTNTCNNCTGTGGAATCGTCAGAGGGAGCNGCGTTGGCAGGCAGAATGATNTGNAACTGTNAAATGCACAGAGACAANACNAGNCNTANGGTGAAAAGGAATTTTCTTTTTCTATATGTTATCTTATGCATGAAGATCACTTCCTTTCTGGNTTATTTCTGNATTTTCCGGCTGNCCTGCTGAAGATATATCAGTATCTTCAAGAAGCTCTGCTTTTCCTGATGTTACGATNGCNTTCAGATCNCCGTGGATCATGCCGTAAAAGGAACCGTCGAGAACACCGTTTACATGTCCATGGAGTCTTCCCTGAACCCGTATCATTCCGGAGTAGGATTTTCCGGAAAGATTGATGCGGTCCANTTCAAAACTGGTGTGCTCAATAATATTGTCACCGAGGACAAGAATCTGAGGAAGTACGGCAAGAACCAATACAATGGAGATTATGGTACCGCGGCTTAGACAGACTCCGATGGCGGAGATGATTGGGTTGGTGGTCATCTGTCCGATCAGAGCGCCGGCAACAGCCAGAATGCTTCCGGAAGTAAAAATTGTGGGAAAAGCTTCATTAAGCGCTTCCACAATAGCCTGTTTGGGATGCATATGTTCTTTTAAATCCTTATAATGGCTGGAAATAACGATGGCATAATCGATATTGGCGCCCATCTGGATAGAATTTACAATAAGGTAGCTGAGGAAATACAGCGGTTCCTTATATATAGCAGGGAAGGAAAAATTGATCCAGATACTTCCCTGGATGACCAGAATCAGCAGTACCGGAAGCCCCGCCGATTTAAAGGTGAACAGCAGGATAATGATAACAAACAGTGCTGAAAGGATACTGATTAACAGATTATCATCCACAAAGGATGAGNAAAGGTCATAGTCGCTGGTGGAGTTGCCAATGACATAAACTTCATCATAATAGCGCTCGGCATCCTGATGGATCACTTTCAAAAAGTCAAAGGTTTCCTGACTTTCTTCCGGAAGATTCAGGTACAGAACCATGCGGGAGTATTCGTCGCTCTGAAGCTGGAGCCTGGCCTTTTCAAGCTGGTCAAAAAGATCATCCAAAGTATCCTGAATGTCTCCTCCCAGTGTAATATTACCCCGTTCCATTTGATCCTTCAGAAACAGGAACATGTCAAACAGGGGAACTTCATAATTGTTCATGCCGTTTAGGATCTGTCCGTACTGATCGTCATTTACAGCGTACGCAGAGTATAGGAGACTGGACAGTTCATACTCAATACCGGCCAGCTCCGAAAATTCCCGGGGATTTAACGCAGAGGTTAAGGTGTAACCGTCCATTGCTTCTATATTGGCAAGCCCCATGGCAGACTTTACTTCCGGATGGTTTTCCAGAGTTTTTAAAAGTGCGGCCTCCGATTTATAATTGCCGGATGGAATAATAAGAGCAACCATATTGCTGGTTCCAAAAGTATTTTTGATTTTCTGNTAGGAGATCTGAGACTCGCTTTGTTTGGCAGTAGTCAGATCGGTNTAGCTGTAGCAATAGGGACAGTTGTTGGCAAACCAGAAAGCCCCTGCCAGAATCACAACAAAAACCGGAGGGATGATAAAGCGTGTTTTCACATCGTACCGGCCAATTGCAGTGATGGGCGGTAGGAGCTTACGGTGCTTGCTTTTATCGATCAGATTGCTGAACAGCATAAGAAGCCCCGGCATCAGAGTGAAGACGGAGAGCAGNCTTAATAAAATGGCCTTGATCAGGACGGTGGCAAGGTCTAATCCGATACCGAAATGCATAAACGCCAAAGCAGCCAGACCGGAGATCGTGGTCAGGGAGGAAGATGAGATTTCGGGAATNGCTTTGCTTAANGCCGCAATACAGGCNTCTCTTGAGGACTGTGTTTCGTGTTCATCACTGAAGCGGTGGCATAATATAATTGCGTAGTCAATGGCAAGTGCCAGCTGAAGAACCACAGTCACGGAATTGGAGATAAAAGAAATTGTTCCGCAAAGAAAGTTGGTTCCCATATTTAAAATGGCGGCCACGCCAAAAGTAGCAATCAGCACGGGTACCTCCGCGTAGGAACGGGAAGTAAGGGTTAAAACAACTACAATAATNATGGCAGCGACTACAATGATGACTTGCATTTCGCTTTTCAGGTCGGCAGCGCTGTCCTGACCTACCTCTGTGTTAATNTATGTATCATAATCTTCTAAAAGATCTTCGATTTCGATGAGGGCATTAACGCTGATTTCATCGGCTGCCGTTCCGTCAAAGGTGATGTCAAAGAGTGCGGAAGAACTTTTAAAATGATCTTCTGTGTGATCGTAAGCAGCCTCGGATACACCATCGATCTGCTCGATCTGTTCTTTCAGCATTAATCCGGTTTCATGGGTGATATTGGATACCATGACCTTGGCAGAACCATAGGTGATGAATTCACTGTTCATCAATGTGAGCCCCTGGCGGGTTTCCGTTTCTTCGGGCAGNTAAGTGGTGATATCATTTTCAACATTAACCCAATTTGTGGAAAAGAAGCAGAATACAATGGCAAATATGTACAGGAGGAAAAATAGATTCCGTTTATCTACAATAAAGGTTGCAATTTTCTCCATTGGGGTTGCTTTATGTTCATTCATTTCCATCAATCCTTCCATTAATAACATTTTTAATATTTGTATTTAATTGGAAATTATAGATCACAAAAAGAAAATATCAATACCCAAAATGGGACATTTGTCCGGTATTTACTTTTCGAATTTTGGAGCTTATTCTGAAAATTGATTAATTTAACGTTTTGCTGAGTTTCAAATAGAAATATGAAAACTCTGCGCCGTTGGCTATAAGTACTTAGGAGAACGGTAAAACGTTAATGAAAATCAAAATTAATATTGACATCTATCCGTAGACCCGTTAGAATAAAGACATCAAAGGAATTCTAGCAGGTGTGCGTTCTGCACGTTCAAGACAGTTTCTGTCGGATTTTCACTTTGAAGCATAACAGAAAACGGCAGGAGGGATTGAACGGGCACAGACTGTCCGGCATATTATTGTCCTGCCACAGAAAGGGAGGATGATATATGCCAAGACGAAGAGGAAAGAAAAAAGGCGTAAACAGGAAACCGAATCAACACAGGAACCGGAAACAGATGCAGAGGAATGTGAAGGACAGGCTGTTCCGTTATCTGTTCGAGAAAGACAGGGAAGCGCTTCTGGATTTGTACAATGCGCTGAACGGGACGGAATACCGGGATTCCTCACAGCTTGAGATTGTGACGATCGAAAGTGCGGTTTATGTGGTTATGAAGAATGATTTGGCCTATATACTGTCCGGCA
>JAAVAA010000011.1 GCA_014804285.1 Lachnospiraceae bacterium
GGATAATAAGTATCCGTGAATCCATGAAGATATCCGCCCTCCGTATCCAGCCTGTCTTTCTTGTAAGGATTATGCAGGTCTCCCTGAAAACCTTCCTGTACATAACCTTCCGAGGTCAGAATCCGTATGTTGCTTCCTTTTCCTCCTGCCATCAGAAGATGCAGATATCCCGTCTCTTCTTCACCGGCATTGATCTCAACAATCATTTTCTGGCCTTTCGCAACCATAATAGATTGTTCTCCAGAAAGAAATGCATCAAAATCGTTCTGTCCTGCATCGGATTCAATGATTCTGGTATCAATAAACTTCTTGTCCGTCCGATACAAAAACGGTATGACACGTTCATTTAAATTCCCCGGGCTGAACTCTGCGCTGAGAGATGTATCAAAAACTACATTCTCCCATGCAGAATCATCATAATCTTCCCGATTCCAATGAATAAGCTCCGGTATTGCCCTCCGTTCTTCCAATACCTGAAGCGGTGCGAAAATATCCGATTCCCTGATAATGGAAAAACCGTCATCCACGCACCCTTTCCACTCATCATCCGCCGACAGATCAATTGTCCCATGATGATTCTCTGCTTTTCCAATCACAAACAGTCCCGGATGTCCTGTACGGAATATACTAAAGCTTCCCTTTCCATGTTCTGCCGGATAATGTAGCACTTCCACGGCAATCACATTTTTACCTGTCTTCATATAAGACGCAAGTTCCAGCGTATCATAATACCAAATCTCACGGTCTCCTTTACATGGACCCACCTCCACCAGCTTCCCGTTCACATACAATTTATAACGGGAATCGGCAGAAACCAGAAACGGCGCCTTTTCCGGAATCCCGTCAAAGAAAAAAGTCCTGCGGAAAAGCATCCGTACCGGCCTGTCTTTTGTGACAGTCCTCAGTGTAATCCAGTTCTTTCTTCCATCCAAAATCTGCATACCTCCTCATATGTTTTTAAAAGTATTATAAATATTTTGTATTTTCTTAACAATTGACTCAGGGTAGTATATTAATTGATATTTTCTTTTGAAATCCGTTGATATAGGGATAATTTTGATGTATTATCATAGATAATACCCTTTATTATTGATGTAATCTTTGGTGCTTGAAGATCTACTGCATGAAATGATATATCAAAATGTTTTCAGATACGTATAGAAAGGCACAAAATAATGACAAGAGATGAGCTAATGAAAACTTTGCACGATTATACTCCCTGGGAGCTCCTTCACCGTAACCGGCGGTTGGATATCGGGAATATGGAGCCTGTCAACCAGACACTGGAATCTCCGATAACTGACGAAGAAAAAATGACCGGACTCCACTTGCCACGGATTCCTGATCTGGATAATAATACCTTCTCCTCCGATATCTATTTTCGTCACGCACCGGGACAGAACTACATGATTGTCCAACATGACAGATATACTCCCGGTGTTATGCACCAACACAACTTTTTCGAATTACAAGTATGTGTGGAAGGGGAATTTATGCAGCAGATCAATTCCACACGTCTTCAAATGCACAGCGGCGATTTCTGCCTAATTCCTCCCAGAGTCAGACACATGGTAGACATACAGAATTATACCGTACTGTTAAATCTGCTGATTCCCGAAAAACATTTTAAAAGCATCTGCCTCTCACAACTTAGCGGTGATAATGTATTATCTCAGATTTTTATGGGAAATGTATACTATAACAGCGTGAACGATTATGTAATCTTTCACACGAATGGAAATCCGGTCATTATGGACATTGTTTTCAGCATATGCAAGGAAGCGCTGGAGAAAAAGCCTTACTATGTCTATATGATGGACACAGAGCTTCTCCTCCTTTTAGGTGTTCTGATTCGTAACTACGAAAGCACCTGTGAACTGCCTCAAATACATAGAAAACAAGACGGAATCAATTATGGGATTCTACAGTATATTGAAGAAAATTATCAGCAAATTTCTCTTCATGAACTTGCAGACAAGTTCCATTATACACCTCAGCATATGTCCTCACTGCTAAAGGAACTGACCGGCTTTAATTTCAGCGGGTATATTCTGGAAAAAAGAATGCAGGCTGCCAGCGATTATCTCCTCAACACAACGCTTAAGATTAAAGATATTTCCATCGCATGCGGATACCAGAATCAGGAACACTTTATCCGGACCTTTAAAAAATATTATAACTCCACACCGATAGATTACCGAAATCAGCATAGCCATTTCTAGAGCCAACAACTCTGCAGTCCGGCACGTCAACAGGAAATGGATGATAGGTATTATTTTCCCGTTGATAATTACAAAATGTTATGCTATAATGCCTAACCATGTTAGCAAATTCGAGGAGAATATTATGAATACACGCGAAGACGCCCGGGACTTCCTGGTAAAGCTTCATTCCTGCATATCAAGAACTTTTTATAACAACATCGAATCTACGCAAAGAGGTTTTGGCTTTATCCTAAGCTATCTGGAACGGGCAAACAAAGAAGTGACTGCTGGGGACTTATCAAAAAAGTTGAATGTCAGTACTGCGCGAATTGCTGCCTTGCTTAAAAAAATGGAAAAAAATGGATTAATAACACGACACACCTCACAAAAAGATGCCAGACAAATTATCGTAGAGATCACGCCTGCCGGCATAGCTTTAGTGGATGAAATGAGAGAGCAGGTACTTAGCAAAATTGAGTTATTATTTACTCAGGTCAGTAAAGAAGACCTTGAAACCTATATCCGGATTTCTCATCAAATAAAAGATGTCATGAGCGAATAGTATCAGACATCATTTTAATTGGAAAGGAAAACAATACAATGGATAACAAAATAGTAAACAATAAAAAAAGCATATCAGATTTACAAAGAACAGGGATCTTAGTGACATTGCTCGCAGCGGCATTTATCACCTCAATGTCAACCACTGTAACCGGAAATATGATACCGAATTTCACTGAATTTTTTGGAGTTTCGTCAAACCTTGCCCAATGGCTTACCAGCGGTGCAACTTTAATTTCCGGAATCACCATACCCATAACGGCATTTTTAATCAAACGGATGCCGAACAAAATATATTTCTTTTCTGCAATGACAGCGTTTACAACAGGTTCCCTTGCAGCGTTTTTGGCATTCAATTTCCCCATGTTGCTTGTGAGCCGACTGGTTCAAGCTATCGGCTGTGGAATGTTATTATCATTTGCCCAGATCGTTCTCCTGAAACTCTATCCAAAGGAAAAGCATGGAACCATTATGGCAGCATACTCCATGGCTGCTATGGTGTCCTCTGTCGTCGGTCCTACCTATGCAGGCCTTATTATGGATGCATTTGGCTGGCAGGGAGTATTTGTTTCACTGTTTATAATAGGCATTCTGATTATTGCGGGCGGAATTATCTTTATGAAGAATGTGACGGATAAAGAACCGGCAGAGCTGAATGTTCCGTATGTTGCTCTTTCTTCTGCGGGCTTTGCTTCATTTCTGATTGGCATAAGTAATATAAGCGGCGGACTGCTCTCCCTAAAAAGCGGCGGATTAATACTTGCCGGAATTATGCTTCTTACTGTTTTTGCCGTCCTACAGTTAAAATCTGAAAGCCCTATGTTAAATTTACGTGTGTTTAAGTATCCTTCCTTCCGGATTGCAGTGATATTAAGTCTTTGTATGTACCTTATTGCTATGGGAAACGCAATGGTTTTACCAATTTTCACAAAGTCATTATGCGGATTTTCAGACACTGCTTATGGTTTCGCAACGATTTTCGGATCGGTTTTAGCAGTATTTTCAGCACTCTCTGCCGGAAAACTATATGATAAAATGGGAATCAAACCTATGTTTATCGCGGGTACCGGATTGTTCGGGGCTTTTTCCATCATGGGATTATTTCTTTCACAGAACACATCCATTATCTACATTGCTATTATATTTGCATTCCAGAGTGTTGCAATGTCAACATTAAATTCACCTACAACTGCAATGGCGCTGAGCGGGCTTGCGGGACGGGAACGTGTTGACGGCAGTGCAATTTTTAACACGCTGCGACAGATTTCAAGTTCTCTGGCGTCAACCATTTCGGTTCTTATCTTTACGCTTATGGGCAGTAATATATCCGCTGTTCATAGTGTATACGTATATTACATACTTGTGACAACGGCTATTGGTGTGGCAGTTACTTTCTACCTTAAGTCCAAGAATTAGTAAACAGGATTTTCTTCAAATCTTCCGCCTGCCGGAACTTTCCATCTGCTGTAAAAATATCAACCCTGTGTATATCACTGCTCCTGTCTTTAAATGCAGGAAAAAGAAATCCGCACTCCGGTTCACCCGGCTCATAATCACCATCTACCGGACAGACCGCACAGATCAAGAACTGGTACACCTCCTCCGATTCCCACAAGCTTTCTTTGTCACTGGCTTTCAACGGCACATCATAACTGCCATGGAAAAAGTACACAGCATAACTGCCCTCCGTCCGATATTTCTGCCCAAATTCTTCATAAAATACATCCAGCATTGCATCATTTTTCAACCCGCATTCTTTTAGTGCCATAAGAAGCTGCCATGTACTCCCGGGTTTTCTGTCTGCCTCATTAAATGTATACTCCTTTAACTGTACATTCGTATCGGAAAAAGGAATTGTCTTTGCTATATCAAGGTTTACCTGTTGATCTTTAGGTGACAGCTTCTGGAAATGCTTGTTAAAGGTTCCGTCCACAAATCCCTCTTCATCCAGATATGCCCCGGTAATCCTGTCAAAACAGTTACGCTTCAAAGTCATTCGCCTGGTCAATTCCAGCATATCTTCACGATTAATTTTTTCCATAACTTTCTCATCGCCTCTCATTATGCAATAACGCATATTAATCCGAACCTGCCATCAGCTCCGCTATGTATTGCGCGGTAACTTCCCTCTGCTCCTCACTGCTGATTCCCGGCTCTCCATCCCCTTCCTGCTTTCCATAACTTCCAAACTGCGCATGGCATCCGCCCTCTATAATATGTTCTTCCATATCCGCTGGAAGATTTGTCCGGCTACTATTATATTTCTCTATATCCAGCACACCGTCCTCAGAACCATAAACAGAAAGCACCTGTAATCCTGATCCGCTTATATCCTTCGTGGAATAAGCTGCCAAAAGGATAAGCCCTTTATATTCGTCCACATGCTCTGCTACATAGCCGGCTGCCATAGCTCCCCCCTAGGGAATGCCCGCCTATGTACCAGTCTCCGATTTCTGGAAATCTTTCCTGTATTCCCTCTGCCGCATCTATATCAAGGACTGCTAGATTGCAGGGCATCTTAAGCAATACGCAAAGGACTCCTTCTTCCGCCAGGCTGCGCAGCAACGGTGCATATGCTGTAAATTCGACCTTACCTCCCGGATAAAATATCAGTCCGGATTCAGGCTCCTTTGGCAAAAAAGCAATTCCGTTATAATCGATCCACTCTACTTTTACCTCATCATCAGACTTAAGGGCCTCCGAGGCTGCTGTATCAGCACAATAGTAATCATTTAAATAAATTACACAAACCCCAGAGAGTATTGCCACAATATCAATCAAGACCGTCAGCGTAATCTTCCACCTTTTAGTCTTCTGTCTGCTCTTATTCATAGAAATTCTATCCTCCCATACTGTTCTTATTCTATCATTCGGACCACATCCTACGCAACACTTCACTTTCAAAGTCTCTTTTAAGATAATAGCTACAGGGAAAAAAACAGCAATTTCACCAACTCACATTGAATTCTCTGGCAGCTTATGATAATATTCAGGGCAACAAATAAGGACTTACGGAGAATAATATGGAACTTTATTCAAATCAGATTGACGAAGCAATTAGGATTATGAAGGAAGTTGCTATGTGGGGGCGGAATAAGGGCTTTCGCGTATGGCGAGATGAATGGCTGACAAAAGAAGAACTGATTACAATAGATGCACAGCCAGAGAATTTTTATATTGGTAAAATGGATGGTGTTACAGTCTGTGCGTTTATTTTGCAATGGAGGGACTCAGAGTACTGGGCTGATGCGGACAATGATGCTGTGTATTTGCACAAGCTTTGTGTAAGACGTGAATTTGCCGGTAAAAACATGACCCGTTTCATTATAGAAGCAATCAAGCAGCTTTGCAAAAAGAAGAGAATAAGGTATATACGGTTAGATACAGCACTTGATGAAAAAATTATAAGAAAGATCTATTTAAAACTGGGATTTAAAATTGTAGATATTATAGATTACCCCAATGGACGCTCTATTGCATTGTATGAGTTAGAGGTATAAATTCGTGAAATATTTTAAACTTTATTCCCAATGTGTTATAATCAAAAACAGCAATGATTAGGAGGTATTTATCTGATATGAGTATGAAAAAGAAGGCCATTCTTTTATGGTGTGCTTTTGTAGTATGTCTGATTGCCACAGTTGTCATGTGGTTTGTCGTGGACGCGCAGAAAATAGAATACGAGGAAGTTAAAGTGAGTGTTGTAAGCGCAGAAACAAAGCAGCTTAGAAACAGATCCACAGGTACGCATTATAATTTCTATGAAGTTATGGTAGAGTACAACGGCGAAACATATAAGCTTGAAAATCCACACAATACATACCAATATCCAGAAGGGACAACAGTCACGGCGTATTTAGCGAACAACGGCAGACTGTTTGCAAATATAGAGGGCGTATCTACCTCGACGCCCCTTGCGAAAGTTTATTTCGTGTGCCTGTTCGGAAGCTTTGGATTGTTGCTTGTGGCTGCATTCTGCTCCGGGAAAGCAAAAGAGGAAAAGATGGACTGAGTTTTGGAAATTGACAAAGACATATATAATGAATTTGTCAATTTACTCCTCAGGTTCTTTTCCAAGCAAATGAATGATACTTTGATCATCCGCGTCCGGGTATAGTTCCTTAACACGGCTTATCTGTCGTTCCCAGGATTTCTTCGGACTTTCGGAATATGCTGCCGTTACGGTATCATAACCCCAAATGCTCTCCGGCGGAAGCAAGATGGATACCGCCATCCCATATTCCTCACCACGCTTATTCTCCCTGCGTCTGAAATCAGAAATCACAAGGTATGTCTCCATCTGCAGCTGCGTGATGATTCCCTGATAATTTTTCTCTCCGCCCTTGCCAAAACCGGCCTGCTTTTTCAGGTCAGTTGAAAGAATCTGTATTTCCTTAAAAAGGCTGTCGCCGTCTTCATCTTCGCCAATAAAGAAATCCATGATCTTTTTCTCACGCCGGCTTGCCCTGCCGTCCTCCCAACGGGCATCAAAGTCATAACCGCTCCGTCTGCTGTTTGCGAAGTACGGCAGCCACTCTAGGCTGATGAATCCGGCCTTCCTGCCAAAAAACTTTCCGTATGAAACCTCATGGCTTGCTGCGATGATCTCTCGCCATTCCCACGGATCCTGCTCACGGTCTCCCGTCCACCAGAAATTTGGGGACACATGCTCCTCCGCCGAAAATCCCTTCACTTCATTGGCAAATAGCGGCAAAAATCCTACTTCCTTTATCCACTTTACAAGTTCTTTCCATGTACGAATCCTGTAGGGATCGTTCCAATCCATCCCGCGCATGATCCATTCTCCGTTTTCACTCGCCATATAATAATTTCCTCTTGTCCCTATGCAAATACATTTGCCGCAAATTCATTTGCTGCAAACTCACTTCCCAACCTCATTTCATAAATAGATTTATATACTTTCAATGGAAAATATCCGATATACCGGTCTACAGCGTCTCTTGTAATCTGAAATCTCCTAATATAATCTATAACCTGCTGCCTTGCATCCTGCTCATCATCACTGTATTCATCAATATCTTTCAGCAGTTCAAATAATTGTAAGACAATATGATTCCCTTCATTCACCTCCACCGGTGCCCTACGAACTACATACACCCTGTTTCCGACATATACTTCACGAACAATGGCCGCCATATTATTAGTGGTAATCTCTTCCTTCAGAGGTACCTGCATAGAGATTCCCATTTTATTTGCCAATGTACGTCCTGCATAGTCCCCCATAATGCGTCCCATTCTGGAAATATATTTATACCGGGCAACAATATCCGGTACAAGAGTTAATGTTCCTTTCAATCTGGACATTTTAGGAATATAATATATACCCTGTTCATACCGGATCACTTCGCCCTCATCAGTCAGTTTCTTTATCTTTTGCCTGATATTTGCATCTGACATTCCATCTGTTTTTATGTCCTGCAAAAATATAGGTTCCCCTGGTTCATAATTTTCTTTTATAAATTCAGACAACATAATTTCTCTCCACAATACAAATGATAATATTATATATTAAAAATGATTGTAGTTGCTTTGCTGGCTTGAATAAGGAAATAAAGGTTTTATAGTATTTTCCAGTATCCTTTCTTAGCAGAGCCTATCCTTATGATAAGCCCCTTTTCTTTCAATGATTTCACTTTCTGAGATACCGTTTTCCGGCTAACTTTCAATTTATCAGCCATCTCAAAATAGGTAGCTGTCTGATTCTCTTTCAAGACTTCTAAAACTTTTTTTTCACTTTCCGTTAATAAGGTTTCAGTCACCTTTTCAGTCACCTTTTCAGTCACCTTTTCAGTCACTCTAGCACTTGGAAGTGCCTTGAACTTCACCATTATATCCTCACCGTGAACAATATATTCTGGTTCCTCAGCACCTAAATTTTTACAGACATCACAAATTTTCTGGATACCGCGCCCCCAGCTTTCAATATAACCTGCCCGATANAACACTCTGGCNATATCNGGATTATANGGCTTNGATGTATGAGNNCCNANNAGNGTTTCCGCNGTCCANCCAAACGGAAGCATACTGCAATTACTAATNNACATNNCATNNTNNTCTATNCGNATNTGNATCGGNACNTTNTCNGCCCANTTACAATGNATAAGNGCATTNAAAACNGCNTCCCTTANNGCNTCNCGNGCAAANGGATANGTNTCNANNCTNGTNTCCTTATNATAAGANATNGCNGCNTTNAAATANTTCAGATANATCAGNTCNATNACCCNGTCTGCCATNATNAGNAANGANCCATGTACCTCATCNTGATANAATANTTCNCTNCCNTCNAATTTNCCNATTTTNACATANCANCCNCNAATNANTTNCTCCGGNNTNCNATAAAANCACAATGCNCCNGCACGNTTNANTTTNCCATCNGTCANCAAATCCAGCTTCTCTAAAAGTTCCTCATTAGGAATATCCAAATCCTCTTTGGTCATGCGACCGCTACGAAGCGCTTCTCTTCTAAAAATATCAAAACTTTCTTTATCCAAATCTGCTACAGATACATTCGACACTGTTGCCGCATCCCATTTCATTCCGGTTTTTGCCATCAAAAAATTAGTAAGCGCATTGCCTCTTAACTGTTGCTTTGTGCTTCCGCTTCGATAGTGATANTCNCCATCNTAANTTACAGGAAANGCCCANGGATTNACAACAATCTCTATATATTCTAATCCATTTTCCATTAACAGATTCACATCTGCAACAATGCCAAGCTTATTCTGAATTTTATTCGGAATATCTTCTAACAGTTTTTTGCTGTCTTTTATCCCTACAACTGTTCCATCATCCTTCGTCCCAATATATATTTTTCCACCTTGTGCATTCGCAAATCCGCAGATCCATTTCAGGTATTCGTCCCGCCAAGATTGTTTCCATTCTATGTTTTGGTTTTCTGCCATATGAGATTACTCCATTCTTTACAAAGCAAGGTTTTGATTTTCTTCTTCATAATAGTCCAGCATCTGTTGATTCAGACTTTCTTTTATCTCTCGCCAGTTTGGGCAAAAATGGTTCATATATTCGCAAAATCTTTCATTATGATTTCTTTCGAGCAAATGTACTAATTCATGAATAATGACATACTCCAAACATTCCGGTGTCTTTTTTGCCAACTGTAAATTCAACCAAATACGCTTTTTTTCAATGTTGCAGGTTCCCCATTTTGTACGCATATTTTTAATATACCACTCTTCGGCCTGTACACCTACTATATTCTCACACTTTCGCAATACATTGGGAACCACCTGCTTCATTTGTTCCCGATACCATTCATTCAATACATTTTCTCTTTGCATAACAGTGCTTTCTTTTCTTACTTGAAGCACCAATTTTCCTCCAGCAATATAAATCTGATTTCTGGTATTTGAATACTGTACATCTAGGCGATATCTTCTACCCCATAAATAGTAACTCTCACCAGTAATGTATTGTCTCTTTGTTTGCCGGGGCTGCTCCTCAAAACACATTTTCTGCTTCTTTATCCATGATATTCTGGATATTGCAAACCTACGTATGGAATCATCACTAGCTGTATAAGGAACTGTAATTTGTACTCTACCATTTGGCGGCATAACACGAATATACATATTTTTTATTGATTTCTTTGTTACGGAAATTGTAATTCCGCTCAATATTATTTCTTCCACTTAATACTCGCTTTGCTCCTTTACCAATACAAGTAGATCGTCTGCTTGTCTCTCATCTTTAACAATTGCAAGAATTGCACGCCAAATTTTTCTTTCTTTTACCTTATTTCCCCGGAAACTATCCTGCTTTGTTGCAAGAACTGCCTCATGTACTTTCTCTGCCACACCAGCANCACCATTTAAATAATCGTAAAACGCACGTTTTGCAGCACTATTGCGAATATTATCCGGATAGTCTACATCATTTTCCGGCTTATGAACTTTACGAGTCAATTCTACAATTTTTTGTAAATACGCTTCATAATCCAATACTTCTTTTTTCCGCTGCTCAATCAGTTCTCTTAATAATGCAGACATTTTCTCATAATATTTGGGATTGCTCTGGCTCTTCTCAACAATTTCCTTTCCCACATTATTTTCTATTATTTCTGCAACAGCTTCTTTTTCTTCCTTTGTTTTTGCCGGCATTTCTTTAATTGCATCTATCCCAATATCTACCAATAATTCAACTAATGATTTTCCTTCAAATGATGTTAATACTCGACTGGGATCGGCAGACAAATACGTATCAATCAAGTGCCGCATGTCAGGATCATACGCTTTCAAATCGACATAGTCTCCACTGGCTATACGAACAATGTCCCGAACTTTTACAAAATCAGTCACTTCTTTTTCTATATTCTTTATTTCCTCTAATGAATAGTTATACCTTTCCTGCAATTCACCAGATATTTCACTAAATGCCCGCAGTGCCTTTGCTGATAAATCATATAATTGCTCTCTTTTCGGCATATTCTCCTGAAGTTCATCCAAATCAAATGCCTCTGTATTTGCTCCGCAAAAATAATGTATATAATCTACATCATTCTGTGGCATTGCAACAGGTTCACACAAAGCCCGCAATGCCTCTAATGAATCATCTAGCTGCTCCTTTGACCTATCAAGCCTATTTGTTAATAANCCTGTTACATCTTCCTTATCATAGCANTCAAAAGCCTCTGATGTATAATCATTGACNGCCTTTTCNAAAGANCGNAATANNTCTTTATAATCAATAATNTANCCAAACTCTTTATCATCACCATCTAAGCGGTTCACTCTACAGATNGCTTGAAATAATCCATGGTCTTTNAACGTTTTGTCAATNTANANATAGGTNGCNGGCGGNGCATCAAAACCTGTTAGTAACTTATTTACTACAATCAGTAATTTCATCTGCTCCGGCTGCTTAACGAACCTTTCTTTTACTTCTTTTTCAAATACTTTAGGTTCTTTCCCATTCAGCATTTTCCTATAAATTTCATACTGCTCCAANAATTCCGTATTACCTTCGTCTCCAACAGTTTCCGTACGAATATCAGCCGCAGTAGGTTCATATGATGTCACTACTGCACATTTTCCACGTAATTCGGTCTGTTGAAATAACTCGTAAAATTTACATGCCTGATAGATACTGCTCGCCACTAACATTGCATTTCCACGTCCATCATGCAATCGTGGTTTTGTTTCCATATCAAAAATAATGTCTGCAACAATCTGTTCCAAACGCGATTTGGAACTAAATATTTTCTGTAAAGTTCCCCATCGCTGTTTCAATTTTGCTTTTGCAACATCTGACAATCCTCTTGTCTTCGCCTCAAACCACGCATCTATTTTATCTTGTCCTNCAACATTTTGTTCTANTTCNCTAGCCTCATACATTAAATCCAAAACAACTTTATCTTGTACGGCTTCNTCATATTTATAGCGNTGNATATAGGGNCCAAAAACTTCAATACTTTTTTCTTTATCCGCNTTCATTAATGGTGTACCCGTAAANCCAATAAATGTTGCATNAGGCAGAATTAATTTCATCGCTTGATGCAGTTTACCGGATTGTGTACGATGGCATTCATCTACAAAAACGTAAAAATCTCCTTTGGGTGAAAAGTTTTCCGGCAAAGACTTCTGAATCTCTTGAATATAACCGGCATAATCTATCTCTTCACTCTGATTTTTCTTTTTCTTGCCACATTTCTGAATCAAAGANCACATCATAACCGGTGATGTATCATTGATTTTTTGAACCAATTCGCTTCCACGCCGGATACGNGTAATCTTTTCATTTACTCCCGCAAATACCTGCTCAATCTGTATATCCAGTTCNTCNCTNTCCGTAATAATCAAAATACGACTATCTGATATATTTTCTTTAATCCATTTACCCAGCCAAACCATAGTCAATGATTTCCCAGAGCCTTGCGTATGCCAGATAATNCCCCCTTCANGNTTGAGAAACATTATCCCTTGCTGCCATNTTTCCAAAAAACTGATTCGGGCGGCAAGTCTTTTTAATCCCATCATCATACAANATAAAATTGTGCAGTATTTCAANAANNCGNTCTTTNCGAAATAANGAAATTNAGTTTTTNTCAAGNCGTATAGGATATTTCTCAATTTGNTTCCGNACCTCNACAGAAACNATNTCTTTTGCNGNTNTNTCTTCTTTCCATGAAAGATAATATTTTTCCTGNGTTCCNGTTGTNCCNTAGCGNAANCCTTCTGANTCATTCCCTGCNANCACTAATCCNACAGTAGCAAAGAAACGCATAATCATATCNTTGCGCTGGTTNGTNAAATTTTGACGTATNCCNTCNNCCATNGAAACNATNCTNCGTTTTAATTCAATTACAGCGAAAGCAANACCNTTAATATANANCACTAANTCNGGACGCTTTGTTTCNACATCATGTANTGTTACCTCTTCCGCTATATAAAAATCATTTTCTAATGGNTGTTCCCAATCTACAAATTGTACTGTAGATTTATGCTGTCCCACATTTTCACTGACTTTTACTCCATANCGCAANTTCTTATANGTCTGTTCGTTCAAATCATANAAATTAAGNGATTGATTACNGGCAGCATCTTTGANTTCNTTCAATGCNCGATGAATAANCGGCAAAGAATATCCTTTGNGNATTAAATATTTCGTAAGNAANTCTTCTTCAANATTAGAATTATCACGTTCAGTATAGTCACCTAAATATGTATATCCTAACTCTTGAANAAATAACTTNATNACCCGCTGCTGGGTNANTTTTTCTCTTTGACCTACNCTCATCTGTTTNTCTCCAATCNNNCTATTTANNAATAGCTATTTACTAACATNACTNTTCTTTNNNATCTATCANCCGAATATGNCCTGTTAAAAGTTCTTGCATCATNCCCTGCTTGATTTGCTGGTACTTAGCAAGCTTCTTTTCTAACCGCTCAATTTCTTTGTCCATATCAGAAAGAATTTGGGCAATAGCCTTCTGTTCTTCCAAAGAAATTGGCATCATGAATGTAAAACTCACAAAATCTTTCTGATATAGATGATTTATTGTCGAACCAGCAGATAGCTTTTCAAGAAATTCTTCAAAAATGAATGAATTCAAAACATGATAGACAAATTCTGAAATATAATTTTCTTGTTTTTGAGGACGAACAACAAACACTCCGCTATTAAGCGTCGCTGCTTTTGTCAAATTACTAATAATTGCAACTTTCCCTATTGTACCGTCTTTTGTAATAAGTATATCTCCATTCCGTATTTGAATATTAGTATCCTGTTCAAAACGATGTCGGCTAACAAAATAGCATGTGTTCCAATCAATCCTTCCATCAGAAAAATCTGTACCTGTAATCAGATACGCATAACCATTAGACAAATATTCTGCTTTTGTCAGCCCTTGCCAGCCAATTCTTGCCTTTAATTTTGAATTTTCCGCTAAATTAAAATATGTCCATTTTCCTTCAAATCCCGGCAAACGCTCATTCCCAGTAAGCAACTCATGCATTACGCCCTGCTTAATATCTTTCTTTTTATCAATTAATTTTTGCAAAGAAGTTATCAAATTATCTGTGTCTGAAAGAGTTTCAGCAATAGCAACCTGTTCCTCTATATTAGGGATAGGAATCTGCATTTTCGCTATCATATCACGCCTTACAGAATCAACGGAAGACTTTGCCGTATATTTTTCAACTTCCTTCAAGAAATTCATTTTAAAATAATAATATAAAAATCTGCCAATTACTTTATCAAATTCTGATAATACATATACCCTTTGATGCACATCAAATTTTCCATTATAATAATGAAATACTTTTCCTGTGCCAACCCCATCTCCGGCAGTTAATACTGCCTCACAGTCATAATTATAAGTATCAATATGCTCAACTTGCTGCGAGCGTACAAAAAAAGGATATCTTCCATTATCTTTTTTATCTTCTGTATTTCTATTTCCAGTTTCTATTCTTACACAATGCCCAAGAATATCCACTTCCCAATCCATTGGAAGCACATTTTTATCTACCATACAAACCCCATCCTTTCCAAATGAGATTTTACCTTCTCTTCGTATTCTGTCACTTCATCTTCACATTCTTTCAACGTATACTCATACCTTTCCACCAACTCCGTCACCCGCCTTGAAAGCTGATGTGAAACTGCTGAATGGATCATATCAATACTGTGATAAATTGTCGCAAACCACTTTTCTTCGATCAGCAAATGCTTAATTTCACCAATCGTTAATTGTGGATATTTCTTTTCTAGCATTGTATCCAAATCTGCTTCCGCTTGTTTTAATGCTTTTCTATGATCTACTTCCGCATCCAATAGCTTAATGTACTCTTGTAATAGATTTAACTCTTCTTGTGCAGTCAAATCCTTTTTAAGCGCTTTTATTTGTGCAATAACCGTTGCCCTTTTCAAATCATCTAATTGAGAAAACACTCCATCTTCACCGCTATTTTCCTCTACTATCTCCGCCAACTTAGCAGTTACTTCTTCCAACTGTTCCTTCAAGATATCCAGTGCCTTTACCTCTAGCTGAAAATATTGTGTGGCAAGCAATGCTTTAGGAATTATTTTTCCTTCAAATCCCTTGATCCTGTCTGTTTTCACTTCAATCGTCTGTCCGTTTTCTTTTTTCTTTCTTACCACATAATCATAAGAAATCTCCCGCCCTATCTCATAACCATCATAGCATACTGCATACACATCATCCTGCATCGTTTCTGCCCAATACTCCATAAGTACCTGATAAACGTCATATTTATCCAATAAAGGAACAGACGCAAAATCTTCTAATAATTTTTCAGATATTTGTTCAATTAATACCTTCGGGTGCTGATTACTTGTTATATTCATCAAAACAGGTGTCACTTCATTTTTCCATTTCATATACGTTTCATCTACCAAATCCGCATGATGGATGAACTCTTCGTGAGATGTAATTATATTAACAATATCTTCCTTGTTCACCACCGAAGAATAATAGTTTTCTCTCAATGGCTGGAATAATACTGATTTTAGTTTTGGATACACATTCCAATAATGATCCATACTATCGATATCAACAGCCGGAATACCTCCGTTTAAATGTGCATTAATATCCTGTAAATCTTCCGGCTCACTACTGTCTATATAGCGCGGAATATTTAAGTTATATTCATTTGTTATTTTTACTTCTTCATTTGAAACAAAACGGGCATACTTTGGATTTGATTCATCCATATTAAGAAATGTAGTCACGATTTTGTGGATATCCTGTTCCCTCAATCGGTTTTTATTCCCATCTTTGACAAACTCTTTGCTGGCATCTATCATAAAAATACCTTTACGGTTTATGGCATTTTCTTTATCAATCACAATAATACACGCTGGAATGCCGGTTCCATAGAATAAGTTTGCCGGCAAACCGATTATTCCCTTAATATAACCATGGTCAATAATTTTCTTACGAATATCTGCTTCCGCATTCCCTCTGAATAACACTCCATGAGGCAGAATAATAGCTGCATTCCCAGTTGATTTTAAAGATTTCAACACATGCAACAGCCATGCGTAATCCCCGTTCTTCTCCGGTGGTACGCCATAATCAGTTGCTGTATACCTTCCATAAGCATCAGGAATTACAATGCCATCCATCCATGATTTATCGGAAAATGGCGGATTCACCACAATATAATCAAAAGTTTTTAACAATTCTGGATTATTTTCATTTTTATATTTAGGTGAAGTAATGGTACTTCCTTTTGCAATTTCACCAGCACCTTTATTGTGCAAAACCAGATTCATACGAGCCAAGCCTGCCGTTGCATTATCTTTTTCCTGTCCGAATATCGTAATATCACATGGTGCCTCATCCGCCGCACGAATCAACAAAGATCCGGAACCGCAAGCCGGATCATATACTGTCATGCTTGAATCGGTCGCATTACTAATACCGATTACTTTAGCCATAATACGCGACACTTCACCAGGAGTATAAAACTGGCCTTTGCTTTTACCGGAATCCTGTGCAAATTTTCTCATTAAAAATTCATAGGCATCGCCTAGAATATCATCACCGCCGGCACGATTATTTGTAAAATCCAATTCCGGTTTCTGAAAAATTTCAACAAGTCCTGAAAGTTTATCTATAGCCTCTTTATCACTTCCAAGCTCTTCACTGTTAAAATCGGCAATATCAATAATGCCCTTCAGTTCGTTTACTTCCGCTAACTTACCGATTACAATATTGATGCCTTCGCCGATGTTTTTTTTATATTTCAGCTCCGCAATATCGTCAAAGCTACCGCCTGCCGGCACTTCAATATCCCAATTATCACTACTTTTATAACGGTCTGATACATATTTTACAAACAGCAAAGTTAAGATATAATCCTTATAGCGAGCTGGCTCCACACCACCGCGCAGTTTGTCACATGCCGCCCATATCTGACTGTATATCTCACTTTTCTTAATTGCCATGGGATTAACCTCTCTTATCTTTTTGTGCTTTCAATTACATATATTGTTTCATATTTATTGAATCAAATTTTCTGCATCATTTACAAAATATTTAAAAAATATTCTCAGAAGTTTAACACTAATTTCACCATTCTCTATTTTTTTTGCATATATCTTACTTATATTATATCTGGCTTTTTCATTATGAGCCATTTCTTGTAGCAATCCTCCTGCGCACATTGTCAGCCATTCTAAGTTAAAGTTATTATAATCAAAATTATCCATATCGCTTAAAAATACCAATTCAGCCTCATCAGATTCTTTAATTATTTCTTTAAATCTGTCAGCTTGAGTCAATTTATTATTCATATACAAATTACACATTGTAGTTAGTATATTGTAGTAATCATTTGGATAACAATTACGACTCTTGACTTCTATATCATTCATCTGAGCAAAAATCAACTGCTCATAGTTCGCATCCGGCTCTATTATATTATTCATAACTATATAATAATACATTTCAAAAGATTTCCAAGAAACCCTTCCTATCCAATTTTCAAAATGCTTTTTAATCATTTCCTTATTGTTTTCATCACAATTCGGATATATTTTTGCAATAATCAAATTATTGTTATCACAAATTAACTCGCTTATATTTTCATCATAATATTCTTGATATGTATAATTAAAAAAGTTTGAAACAGTCTCCAACATCTCACCATAGCTATAATTTTCTGTTCCTCCTGTATGACTGGCTTTTTTCAACAGACTCTTTAAAAATCTCCCCAATGCATAATCTTCTATTTTAAATCTACCATCCTGCTTTTGCTTAAAGTTCTTATTTCTATAGCAATTATCTAAAAATCTGTAAATTACTTCTTGATGTGTTCTATAAATAAAAAAGTTAAATTCCTCAGAAAAACAATCTATTGCACTCTCAACTAATTCAACATCTGGATTTATGTACGATATAATTGCCAAACAATTCCAGAGCTGACTCTTACTCACTAAATCCTTTTCTGATCTTAAATTATTTAAGACCTCACTAAGATAATCATTGCAATCATTTTCTGTCGGCACACTATCTATTTGATATTGAGTAAACATATTTAATATGTCTTTCTCCGACATATACTTAATCATTAAAAATAATTCGAATTTTCCGATAGCCGAAGCATGTATATTGCCTGATTGACCAAAGGGTGTATTTCTTTCACTTCCCTTCCTATCCGGTGTGCAAACGCTTTCTAAAATGCTTTTTGCATATAATACCAGCACTTCTCTTGATTCTCGATATTGATCGATCATTAAATAATTATATACCAAATATCTATAGTAGTCCTCTATCATCCACTGCATAGTTACATAGGTAGGTGTCCCTGCATAAGAGGTATATACGCTGTTTTGTTGCTCTTTTACTTTCTCTGAAACTCTATATACGTCTTGAAATAAAGAATAATGTAATTGGAAAGATCCTATATCTTTCAACATTTGATTATTATTAGATGACAAATCTGGTATGCTTATGAGAATATCATCTAAATCAATTTTTTCTAAATCATCCCTTATTTTTTTATACACTTCTTCCGACACTTTTGTATCATGCTCAATATAATCTTTTATTCTATATTTGTTAAATTGTGCAATATAATACATATAATACTTTTGATTGTAAAATGCTTTTTTTGCCGCATCACACAGACACTTATAAGACTTTGCATATTCTCTCAAAATATAATATATATATGCCTGACGTAAATAGAATTGTTCGTCATCTCCATTATCAACAATTTCATTATCTACTACAAACTTTCTTAATTCCTCATAATTAAATTCTAAGATTGAATAAAACCATTGCTGATCTTCAAAACAAGAAACTGGGACGGTTTTCCTATTTATTCCATTGCCTTCTGGGTTGCTAATAACAAATTCTCCTATACTTCCTTTACGAAGTGCATTCACAATTTCTGCATATGAATCATCATCGGACAATAATGTTTTTGTAGATAGCCTCTCACTTAATTTAATCAATAATTCATTTGCTTCCTTAGCCTTTCCCTTTATTCCTTCTACTGCACTGCTTACTCTATTAAGTGCTAAATGCAAATTACATAAAAATAATCCTTTGCAAAGATATCTTCCTAATATATAGTTCATATTCAAATATGGCATAAAATAATTTCTTGCCACATCCACATTGGATATATTGGCTTGATTTCCCTTCATGATCATTTCCAATACTTCCAGCAAAGCCTCCTCTTTATTCTCATTTAGTGAATTGGTATAAATTACATTTACGCCAAGATTTTTATAATATTCAAATACATTTTCATCATAATCTTTATGTCCTTCCAGCATATAGGCATGTTGAAAATCGCCGCCTAATATATCTTTTACCCATGTAAATATCTGTTTTACATCCGGGTCACTAAAAGAATACCCCACAAATAAAACTACATTTTTTGCAATAATTGATTTAATGTATGTTTCAATCAGACGAAAATTATCGCTATATCTTAAATAGTCATCCTCTTTAAGTACAAAATTGTCATGTTCAAAATCACCATGCATTTTTATAATTAAATTTTCATTTTTTGTATATGGCAAATCCTTATCTTGGCAGATTACCTTATATATATGCCCCCTATTATTCATTTCTCTTTCAATAAAATTTGTATAATTTGTTGTTATAATTGTATTTACATTAAAATCAACTATTTTCTCGTGAATTCTATTAATATGAAGTTCTTTGTTATAACAAAAAATATCACGACATAATTCAACATATTCTTTTTTTCCACGCGAATTATAGTAATATTGAGGAATTCTTAAATTATCCGCATCTTGACTGTCAATATTCATATGTTCACAAAACTTTTCTATTGCCTGCGACCAAAGTGGCAAATGAGAAGGGACATCCACACCTGCTCCAATAAAAAGGACAAGTTTTTTTGATACATATGCCTCATGCAAAATCCGAATAGACTCTTTAACAAATGCGCTTTTTTCAATATTATCCAAATCAATCATAGACATAATTACAAACACCTCATTAAATTAACGAATTTCCCTATTATCATCAACTGTTTCAAAAAGTACATCTTAATTTGTGTCTCTAATTATATCATAAATCAAACAGCATTTGTAAAAATTGCAAATCCAATCAATAATTTCCTTATAAAGACTTTGCCATCTCTAGCTGTGCTGTCACCAATCCATAATAAATCCCCTTCTTTTCCAGCAATTCATTATGTGTACCGATCTCCGCGATCCCATGCTTATCGATAACCACCAACCGGTCCGCTCCCCGCAGGGTGGAAAGCCGGTGGGCGATGGCAAAAGTGGTTCTGCCCTTTATCAGACGGTCAAGAGCCTGCTGGATCAAAAATTCGCTTTCCGTATCCAGTGCGGAGGTTGCTTCATCCAGAATCAACAATCTTGGATTGTTTAAAATAGCCCTGGCAATGGCGATTCTCTGCCGCTCACCACCGGACAGGTTGTAGCCGTGCTCCCCTACATAGGTATTATATCCGTCAGGTGTCTTGCAGATAAAATCATGGGCATTGGCCGCTTTCGCTGCCTGGATTACCTCCGCAAGAGAAGCATCCTGCCTTGCAAAGCGGATATTGGCAAGGATACTGCCAGAAAACAGGAAGGTCTCCTGAAGTACTACCCCGATCTGGGAATGGAGGCTTTCGGATTTGATATTGCGGATATCCGTGCCATCCAAGGTGATCCTGCCCTGATCCACATCATACAGGCGCATGATCAGATTGATCAGGGTCGATTTCCCTGTGCCGGAAGCACCTACCAGACCGATCATTTCTCCCGGCTTTACCTGAAAACTGATATTTTCCAGCACCGGCTCATAAGTGTGGTAGCCAAAAGAGACATCCTCAAAGGTAAACGCGCCCTGAATAGGAAAAGCCTTGCTTTCCTCAGTGTCCGCAATGACCGGCTCCTCATCAAGCACATCATAAATCCTGTTCAGGCTGGTAATCATCTGCATTACCGCCCTGGGCAGATGGGTCATCCAGCTTAACGGTCCGAACAGATAGCCGCAGTAAGTGATATACTGTACCAACTGCCCCACCGTCATTTTTCCATCTAGTACGTCTATACCGCCAAAGTATACGGCAATATAAGTTCCTGCTCCCAATAGGAAAGTCATAATTGGGAAAAAAACAGCCCAGAACGTTTCATTCTTTTTGCTGATAGCAGCAAATTCTTCTGTCTTCGCCTGGAACCGTACCGCTTCCCTCTCCTCCTGCCCAAAGGATTTCACGATCCTCATACCGGAGATGATATCCTGCAGGCTGCTGGCAAGCTCATCAAATTTCAGCCATTGCTTGTGGTATATAGTATGAATATGATGCCAGAATGACTTGATAGTCACAAAAACGCTGACGATGAATACCATGGAAAGCAAAGTCATCTTCCAGCTTATGGTAAACATCATCACCAGCGAAACAATCATAGTCAGCAAGGCACAAAACATATCCCCGAACACTTCTTCCATAAAGGTACGGATCTGGTATGTATCTCCGGCAACACGGTTCATCAGTTCGCCGGGTTTCCGGTTGTTGATAAAGGAAAGGGAAAGCGTCTGTATTTTATAATACAGCTTGCTTCTAAGGCTCATGCTTAAAGAAGTACCCAGTGACACGCATTGCCAATAACGGTAAACCTCCAGCAGAATTCGTGCCACCAGCAGGAAAAAGGTAATTCCCACAAACAGCCACAAATCGCTCCAGGTCCCGTTACCTGTAGATAACGCCCCATCGATAAATTGTTTTTGCACCATGGGAGATACCATGTTCACTGCGGCAATCAATGTCATAAACAAGGAAATCAGCAAAAGCTTTCCGACATACTCCCCGCACAGTGCCATAAACTTTTTCAACAGGTCTGCTTTCCCCTCACAATAGGGGCATTTGCTGGTTCCGGGAAGAGCGCGGCCACATTTCTCACAATACTTTTCGTATTCGTGGCTGACTATCCTTTCAGCCTCCCCGGCAGTACGCCCCTTTTGCAGACTGGTGATGATCGCCTGGGCGCCCCGGACCACATAGGCTACCCTAATGATATGCCGCATGGAAAAACGTGCNGNACAGATNGGGCTTTCACCCTCTCCTTTCATCATCACGGTGACAATACCGCTGTTCACCTGATGCTCACACTTAATCTTTTCGCANTCCGCAAGCAGNAAGGAGGCNGNCACTTTTTCCTGTTCCAACACAAGGAAGCGCGTNGTAGTCACTACGAGATAGACCATTTCCGCATAAGCTTCNCCGGCCAGCTTACCACGATTATCATACTGTAAATCTACAGGTACACAGTAATAAATTTCCTCTCCATCGCAAAGGGCAAGCGCTTTNTGCTGCGGTTNGCTTAAATTATATAATAATTTCATAAAAAACCTCTCTTTTTGTACTAAGAAGCACTAAATAAACAAATCTAGTTTCTTACGTTCCATAACCCCGAGCTGATAAAAATCCGGAATCTCATACCGGTTTCCGTCAATATCCGTCACAAGCAGNCTGGAATCGCTCAGATGAATTACCGCATCACCNCTCATTTGGGTAGTAAAACGGCAAGCCCCAAAGGTAGTTGNCACATTCCAATAAGCATAACCGTACTCATCTTTTATATCCAGCACTTTGGTGATCACNGGCATAAAGTAACGCAGTTTGATCTGCTCCCGCAGCATTTCCTGCTGATCCTTTGAAAACTGACTTAACTTTTCTATCAGCCCGATTTCTTTNGCTTTTTCATCCGCTTCNCGGATAGANATATATTCNTCCGGATTTGTCANCGGGAAGGTCAGATATACGCCTACNCTCTTGTATTCCTTATCNTTTNTNCGNANNGCAATAAATCCGCCTTCCGTCCTGCTGAATTTGGCATTTTCCTCATTTAACAGNCGCATTTCCAAAAGNTCTNCCGANTCCGCTTTTAAAGCCTCCTCNTCAAACTCNTGNAAATCCAATAAATCCGGCATACTTTTTTCATTNTCNTTCATATCTATNTTCATACCTTTCTACATTCTTTTTCTGGGAANAACTTCTTTTNATTCNATCCCNCGCATGGCAAGCGCNTTGGTCTGCAGCTCACTNAGCTTATAAAATGTCCCTTTCTTCGCCANCAGCTCNTCNTGGGTGCCTGATTCNGTAAGTCTTCCGTCATCCANCACNATCAGNTGNGNNGCATTTCNCANTGTGGAAAGACGGTGGGCAATAGACAGNACTGTCCTGCCTTTTTCCAGACGCTCCAAAGATTTCTGGATAGCNAGCTCTGTTTCCGTATCCACNGCTGAAGTNGCTTCGTCCAAAATCANNATCTTCGGATCTGCCAGAATCGCTCTCGCNATGGATATCCGCTGCTTTTCNCCACCTGACANNGCACGGCTGGAAGAACCNANAATNGTGTCATAGCCCTCCGGCATCTTACAGATAAAATCGTGGGCATTGGCCTGGATTGCNGCTTTGATGATTTCTTCCCTGGTAGCATCCGGTCTTGCNTANGCAATGTTNTCNGCCACTGTTCCCATAAAAATATACGTTTCCTGAGAAACCATCGCCACGTTTTTACGCAGCTCNCGAAANCCGTANTGTTTGACATTAATGCCGTCCACCAGCACTTCCCCCTCCTGGGTATCATACAGNCGGGAAATCAGGTTCACCAATGTGGATTTNCCNGCNCCGGANCGCCCNACAATGCCNAATACNTCCCCTGCCTCCACATGGAAGCTGATATCNTTTAAAATTGGCTTGTTCGCCTCATAGCCAAANGTCACATTCTTNAGTTCNATNTCNCCNCGCAAGGNNNCNGGNCTCACAGGTTCGGGAACCTCNTTCACCTCCGGTACNGCATCAATAATTTCAAANATACGCTGGGCTGAATTCATNCAGTTGGTGTACCAGCGGATAATNCTNGACATAAATTCCANGGGNCCCTTCAATTGCCCNACATAACCGGAAAAGGTCAGCAGAAGNCCCAGTTCAATATTGGNNCCGCCGATGATCATGGCGCCGCCCACTGCCCACACCAGNAAACTGATGGTATCCTCNACNGTACAATACAGCGCAAAAAATTTATTATCATAACGNGCCACATCCATTTCNGCTGTTTTTACNTTACTNTTGCTTTTGGAAAAACGTGTGATNTCCTGCTCCTGCTGTCCNAAAGCCTTTACCACACGGGCACCNGTGAAATTTTCATTCATCTGCCCTTTAAGGCGGCGNCCCGCNCGGTGTCTTTTGCCANAATAATGCCACAGNTGGGGCATCATCCGATAGCTGATCACTACCAGNACAGGCATCAATNANACAGANACTAACGCCAGCAGGGGATTAAGAATAAACATGATCACACATGTGGCTATAATGGTTCCCACATTNATAAAAAAGTAAGGGATACCGTCAATAAAAAAACTGGATATTTCATCNGCNTCATCGGAGACACGGGTCATCAGACCGCCNGTCTGNCGNCTGGAATAAAAGCTGATNGANAGCNTTCCCATAGAGGTAAATACCTGNCTTTTTATNTTTGCCACCACCTCCGGGGCAATCCTGGCAGTCAGCNCTCCCTGAAGGATACCCAATGNCTGGATNGCAACCTTTGTTATGATCATNNCAAACACTAATACTGTCAGCGCANNCAGAAAACGTCCTGCCGGAATATGCANCAGNGCAAGGAANTCCTCGTTTTGGGCAAGTANATTNTCATAAAGGATGGTACCGCTAAGGTANGGCCAGACCAGATTAAGCGCAGCCGTTCCCAGATAGCACAGCACCATCACCGCAAGACTTTTTTTNTANGGTNCAAAGTAAGACATTACCCTGAAAAGGATGGACTTTTTATCCATGCACTTGGGNCAGACCTTCCGTTCCTGATCCGGATANATCATGCCGCACTTNGGGCAGCATTCCTTNCCCTTTTTNATGTCCAGATCCTCCGCTTTGATCTCTTCCCCTTTATTTAACTTTTCCCTAATCCGGCAAAGCCTTATAAAGGATTCCATTCTTGTGTTGGAAAAATGACACAGATTCCGCTCCAGGCCGTCAATCTTCGCCACGAGGAGACCTGTTGCCACCTGACGGATCACTTCCATGTTCTCAATACTTTTCAGTTCAAAAATCTGCACTGCCGGCTCTTCCGCCAGTGCCATATCATTTATTTGCCAGCCACCGTAACCTCCAAAGTTGTATTCCGCTTTCTCCACATAAGGATAAGCTGCCAGAACCAGCTTATCTTTGGTAAGCGCCACTACGGAATCCGCAAAGCGGTAATCTGCGTCGAAATCCGCTGTAGCCGCAAATATGATATCACTTTTTTCAATCCCATACTTGTGGGTGATGCTGACAAAGCTATTTGGTAAATTCATTTTACCCTCCACTCTTCCTCTTAACTGCAATTCCCCGAAACACTATAAATTTCATACAAAAAGCCATGGCTCCGAGAGGTAGCCATGGCTTATCATACATCTTTCTTCTTTACATACAAGAAAAAACCGTGCATAAACTCAATTTGCAATATTCCGGGAGGCAGATTTAAAACTATGTTGTTGTAACAATTCATTCATTCGCTCTTTGCGTAATCTCTTATTTAACATCGTTTTTGCCTCCTTCCTTCTTTTTTGAATCTTTATCCAGTATAAATGTATTCCGACAGAGTGTCAACCGTTTTTTAACCTTCACCTATACGACTTTTGGCTGATTTATTTTCGCATATTTTATCACGAAAGGAATGACAAGAGCAAAAGATAAGGATATACTGAAAAGGAGTGACGCATAGGAAGCATCAAGAGAATCATTTTTATAACAGGGAGTGACACACGCATGCCAGATATCATTGAAATAACCGACTTTTCCGACCCCCGGCTGGACATCTATGCGCGGCTTAGGGAAGCCCAGCTTCTCCATTATAACGAACCGAAGCCGGGACTTTTTATTGCGGAGAGCCCCCGCGTGATTGAGCGGGCTCTTGACGCAGGCTGTGTGCCTGTTTCCCTTTTGCTGGAACAAAATCATGTAGAGGGACAAGCCCGCCAGCTTATCGGACGCTGCGATGCCGTTTTCCGAAAAGTTTCCGAGAGAACAGAAAAGGGACTTCCCGTTTTTACCGCCGACTTTGCCGTCCTGTCGAAGCTCACCGGCTTTCCGCTGACCAGAGGGGCGTTGTGCACCATGTACCGCCCTCCGATGCCGGACCCGGCCAAAATATGCTCCGGTGCAAGGCGGATCGCCGTGCTGGAAAACATCACAAATCCCACAAACGTGGGTGCCATCTTCCGCTCTGCCGCCGCTCTTTGCATAGACGCCGTGCTGCTGACCCCAGCCTGCTGCGATCCCTTATACCGCCGCGCCATAAGGGTTTCCATGGGTACTGTCTTCCAGATTCCCTGGACCTTCCTTGACGGCGATTCCGTAAAATGGCCGGAATCGGGAATGGAATTTCTCCACAGCCATGGCTTTAAAAGCGCCGCCATGGCGCTGCGGGAAGATTCCCTCAGCATCGAAGACCCGCGCCTTGCGTCAGAAGAAAAGCTGGCAATCGTACTGGGATCAGAAGGCGACGGTCTTTGTGCCGCCACCATCGCCGACTGCGACTACACCGTGCGTATCCCCATGGCCCGGGGAGTGGATTCCCTAAACGTTGCGGCAGCCAGCGCTGTGGCCTTCTGGCAGCTGCGGGTTCGGTGATTGATCACTTCCTCAACGCACATAAAGAATAACAGGAAGAACTATATCTTCCTGTCATCTTTTTTCTTTAAAAGCTCCGAAGTATCCAATGTCTGTTCCGATCGTTCCGCCTTTTTGGATTTCCTTACTTCCCTTTTCTTTTTCTCCACATTCCCTAGGGAATCTTTCCTTAAAGTATCGTTTTCCGTTATATCTTCCTTTGACGTATTCGGATACTGCGACATATCTTCTGCCGTCTTTTCCCGCTTCCCGCTCCTTCTATAAAGCTTTTTAGGTGCAAGCTGGAACCGCCGCAATGCCACATCTGCAACAAACAGGCAGATAGCAAAGAGAAGCAGCCAGTTTGTCAGAATATAGCTCTCTCTTGCTCCTGTGGATATCCGGGTAAAGACAGAGTCCTCTTCTGTGATCATCCGGCCGTATTGTTCCACAAATTGTAGGTAAGACTCCGTACTTACATCAAATTTATACTCGTCCGAAAATTGCACTGCAGCGGCCATTGTCAGATAGCTTTGAATCTCTCCTTCCTCACTGCGGTGTATATTGAAATGATATAACCCTGTCTGAGGTGTGGAAAGCTCCGATGTATATTTTCCAGGCGCTACGGCATAAAGCTTTTCTTCCGAAGAGTTTCCAGCCGGATCAATAACCGTCACCAGAATCTCCGTGCCACTCTTATAATCATCCGTCTGATAAGTTATTTCTGTCTGTTCTTCCGATGTTGCAACATCTACTCTGTCCCCTCCCATATCAGCATTTCCGGTGGAATAATCCACGATTCTCTTCCACATCTGGACATAGTCATCTTTTCCCACAAAGGCGCCGCTCCACTCCCCGGTAACGTCGCTGTTCCATGCAGCGGTTCTGCCCAGTCCGTACTGCCATACCGTAAGAATCGGATTTTCTTTGTCGTCAGATACGATAACGGGACTGGAAGCTGTCTTGGGAGTAGCCGCAATATATCCATAAAGCACAGGCCATCCATCGGCAAAAAGATTGCTTGTCAGTTCATGATTCTTTTGCACTTTCAGTGGAAATACGCCATTTTGAATGTAACTTTCACTTCCCAGAAAGACCTCTCTGGCAAAGATTTTGGGAATATCGCTGGATATATCCGAATAATAATATCTGCCGCCGCATCCATCGGCCAGCTGTTCAAGAAGCTGCGTATCGGAAGAACTTCCCACTGCCACAGTCGAAAGAGTAATCCCATCTTCTGCATAAGCGCTTATCACGTCCTGGAAATTATCTGTCTCTCCCATACCATCTGTCAGAAGAACCACATGCTTAATGGATGCATCACTTTTTGAAATCACCTCACACGCCTCCATAAGGGCAGGCTTAATGGTGGTTCCGCCGCCTTCGCTGATCTGCATGAGCTCATCCTTGATCGTTTCTTTATCATCCGCCATTCTAAGCTCTACCTGCCATTCATACTGATCATCAAAGGTCAGAATACCTACATAATCCGAATCCCGCAGGTTATCCACCGCCACAGCGGCAGCCCTGATGGCAATATCCAGATCACTGACATTGGTATAGTCCGCTGCCTCACTGATCATACTTCCCGAATGGTCAATGACCATGACCATAGCCATGGAAGGAATCTCATTCACGCTCCTTGGCTGCATATCCACCGGAAGTACCGTTTCAAGCACGGTATTCCGATATCCTCCCAGCGCAAAGCTGTCCTCACCGCCGCAACAGATAAACCCGCATCCGTAGTCCTTTACATAAGTTTCCAGATTCTCCAGAAATCCGGCAGGCAGATCATCAATATAAGTGTCTGCCAAAATAATTGACTTATAGTCCAGCATGGCATTGATACTATCCGGCGCATTCAGCGTGGAAACTACATGGTAGTTACATCCTGCTGCACGCAGTACAGAATCAAACTCTGAAATCTCCACCCCCTGCCCTGCAATAAGCAGAACTTTTGGGGCAGACTCCACCACGGAATAAGCGCTGAATGAATCATTCTCCGGACAGGCATCCGCGTCTGCATGTACTTGTACCATGATATTTTCCATAGCGCCGCTGTCTGTATCCGCATCCACCTGCGCACTGAACACAAAGCGATTGCTCCCCCTGTTTAAATGGACACTGTTCGATGCCGTCCGGACACTTCCATTGTAAATCTCAATGACCGCATCCGTTTCATAATTGCTCTCCACCAGTACTGTGATTGCATATTTATCTCCGGGATGCAGATAAGAAGGAAGGCCCACACTGTCAATATAGGCATCGGTTATCTCCTCATCCTCATAAAGCAAGGTTAGAAACTCTGCATTGCTTGCCAAAAGCGCCTGCCCCATATGCCAGATATCTCCTCTGGTCTCCTTCCCGTCTGTAAGCATTACCAGCCTTCCACTGTAATCTCCCGGAATCAGTGTAAGCGCTTTGGAGATAGCATCCTCAAAATTTGTTGCCGTTTTCTCCGGCAGCGTCAATAATCCCCCATAATAATCTTCTTCTGTCAGAAACTGATCCACCAGTGCATTCTTTCCAAAAGTCACAATACCGTAGGCATTGGCTGCGGGCATTTTCGCAATAACAGACTGCAGATACTTATCTGCCTCCTCGAGATGCTCCTCATTACTGTCAGAGAGATCCACTACAAAAACTGTAGCTGTCCGGCTGCTGCCCAGCTGTACCTGTATCCCTAAAAGCGCCAAGACTACACACACAGCCACAGCCCCTCTTACAATCAGGTAAAACTTTCCCCGATAACGCATTTGACGCACGTAGACGATCCATTCTATGATCAAAAACGCCAGTGCAAGCAGTATAAAAAGATTTCTCACTGCCCGCTTCACCTTTTGCAGCTTACTGTTTTCTACGCTGCCAACAGAATCAGCGGTTTCTCTGCCGTCCGACTCTGTGGCAGTCTGAAAGCGTACCACATAAGTTTCCTGATACTCCCCGTTTCCCACCTGATACAGACCAGCCTTTGCCGGCTGTGGATCAAAGGAACGCACATCCGGCTCCGCCCAAGGCTTCAGAGTGATCTCTTCCCCGGCATAATAGACATTTTCCGTAAGCCAGGAGGTGTCTGTAAGATAGACCATGGCATTGGTCAGAAAAACCGGAAATTCCGCTCTTAAGGGAAAATCCGACTCCCTGGGATCAAATCCCACCACAATTTCCTTGCTGTCCTCCAATTCTTGGTAGTAGCCCACGCATTTCCCATTGTACTCTAAAAAGCTCTCCGCTCCTTCCGGAAGCGCAAAGCAACAGGCCGTATTCACCCCTATGGTGAATCCGGACAAACCGGCGCTCAGATCACAGTCCTTTATGTTCAATACCACATTTTCCAGTGTCTCTACGGCTCCGTTTGCGGCGCCAAAAATCAGCCGGTTCTTTCCTTTCGTCCTTGGAATTTGTCCCGCATCATAAATCACCACATTATAATTATCAAGGGCATCGGTTCCGGCTCTGGCAATGCTCTCACCGGTAATGGCAAGGTATGCCTTTTCAATAAAAATGTTTCCCTCTCCCACAAGCAGTCCATTCACCTGGGTTTTCTGGCTCTTTACCGCTTCCGAAACATTATCCCCGTTAAGGCTGTCTGCGCCGCCCACCTCAAAAATAATGCCGTCAATACAGGACTTTAAGGTCTGCCCCTGCCAGTCTACCTGTTCAAACAAACAAAATGCGCTTTCCGAGGGCGCCAGCTGCATCTGCTTCAGCGCAATGAGCTTCTCTCCCTCGTCATACAGGCTGACATCAAAGGCAGCTTTGCTGTCACTGTAATTGACCATGCTCACCATTACATCATAAGATCCATCCTCCCGCGGGGTGAATACCGTATATTCATTTGCCACGTTAGAGGAAGCCTCACCGAACACACGAAGCTCTTTTTGCGCATTGCTACGCAGCTCTTCAAAGCCCGACGCGCCTGCACCATCTGTATAGACAATCAGATCTGCCGCATTTTCCGCATCATCCCCCATAAGCGCATCTAAAGTTCCCTGTGCCTTACTAAGATTTCCTCCGCTGTCACTGCATCTGATATCCTGCAATGTCCGGAGCAGGCTGTCTGTGTCCGCCATGTCCACTGCCAGGATCTTTGTCCCCAGAGAATCCTCCGTCACAATGGAAAAACGGGTGTCCTCTGCCATTCTCACATAATCGCAGGCCTGCTCCACAGCCTCCTCCAGACGGGTCTTTCCCGAAACTGTCATATGCTGCATACTTCCGCTGGTATCTAAAAGCAGTATTTTTCTTCCGCCGCTTTGCCCCTCTGTTCTGATATAGGGCGACATCAGCGCAACCACCAGCAATATAACAATCAAAATCTGCAGATACATGAGAATATTGTGCACAAATTTCTCAAAAAATGTTTTTGACTGTTCGTTTTTCAACAGCTTCTGCCAGAGAAGATTGGAAGATATCAGATGATCCTTTCCCTTTGGCTTTAGCAGATATAAAATTATAATAACAGGAACCGCAGCCAGAAAGACCAGCGGCCATAAGCTCTCAAATATCATATAGCATCCTTAAATCCTGAAAAATCAGTTGATAAATATCCGTTCCGGTACTGCACACTGCGTAAAATGCTCCCGCCTTTGCACATTCCCGCCGTATCCGGTCGGAAAATTCCTGTAAGGCTCTCTCATACGTCCGGATACTTGCGGCATCTAATGTAAGCCGCAGGGTACTTTGATCCTCCATGTCAATCAGATTCCGTGTACCTGTCAGCTCTACAGAAAGCTCCTCTCCCGCCAGTACATGCAAAAATACAATTCTTTGCTTTCTGTAATTCAAAAATCGCAGCAGTCTCTCCAAAGACTTCTGTTTCAGATCCAGAAAGGTCTCCTGCAGAAAATCGCTGATAAGAATGGTCACGCCCGGCCCTTTTGCAGGAAGCTTTTCGACAGCTTTTTCCACATCCGCCGTTCCCTCAAAGGAACACTGCNCTAACCAGTCTGTAAGCCGGGGTAAGGNTCTCTTNCCNCCNTCNGCCGNAAANGGCAGNTGCATCNTNCGCATATCATAGAGCATGACACGATCCATATTATTCAATCCCATATAAGAAAAAGCTGCTGCCAGCATACAGGCAAGCTCACTCTTCTTCCTGGCACCATAGTTCATAGAAGCACTGGTATCGATCAGAATCGAAACCACCGCCTCCTTTTCCTCCATATATTCCTTCACATAAAGCCTGTCCAGGCGCCCGTAGGCATTCCAGTCAATGCGNCGTAAATCGTCTCCCGGCATATACTCCCGGAAATCCGAGAACTCCATGGATGAACCTTTTTGTATAGATTTGCGGTTTCCGGTCAGATTCATGGAAGTTCTATGTCCCATAGCCAGCCGGAGTCTCGACAGCCTGTCAAAAAATGCAGCGTCCAACATCATAATTACCAATAACTCCTATCTGCCTGCCAAAGCCGTTTTTGCATCCAGAATCCTTTTAATAATGTCATCCTCGGTAACTCCCTCACTGATGGCATCAAAACCCNGAATGATCCGATGTCTGAGCACAGGATATGCAGCTTCCTTCACNTCTTGAAAAGAAACATTAAAACGCCCTTCCAAAAATGCCTTCGCCCTGGCAGCGCGAACCAGTGCCTGTGCCGCTCTGGGACTTGCGCCTTCTCTGATGTGAGGATTCGGAACATGGGTCTCCATGACAATCTCAAGCAGATAATCCATTACCGCATCCGCAATGGGGATCTGGCTTACCAAATCTCTTGCCGCCAAAAGCCCTTCCCCATCCATCTGTTTTTCAATGACAGGCTCCTTACCTCCTTCTGTAAGCGCAACAATCTCCTTTAGATCCTCCCTGCCCGGAAAGCGCACCAGAAGCTTGAACATAAAGCGGTCCAACTGAGCCTCCGGTAATGGATAGGTTCCCTCACTTTCTATGGGATTCTGGGTTGCCAGTACAAAGAAGGGCTCTTCCAGCACATGACTGACATTGCCCACTGTCACCGTATGCTCCTGCATTGCTTCCAACAGCGCCGACTGTGTCTTAGGCGTGGCACGGTTGATCTCATCTGCCAGAATCAGATTGGCAAAAACCGGTCCCCGTTCAAAGGAGAAGGAACTGCCCTGTTCGTTCTTAATAATGATGTTCGTACCGGTCACATCGCTGGGCATCAGGTCAGGAGTAAACTGAATTCTCTTAAAAGTCAGATCAAAGACCTTGCCAATGGTACTGACCAGCCTGGTCTTCCCTAATCCCGGCATACCCTCCAAAAGCACATTGCCTCCTGTAAGCATCGCCAGCATAACCTGCCTGATAATCTCTCTCTGTCCGATGATTCCCTTTTGTATCTCTTTTTCACATGCAGCAATCCGCTGTGCCATATATTCCGGATCTTTCAATCTGCTTCTGTCTAACTCAGCCATATCCCTGTCGCCTCCATTTTATAATTACTAATCATTAAAGCTTGCAAAATACTCTTTGATAATATCCTCCATACCGCTTGGATACTTATCTGCGGCAATCCCCTCATAGGCATTCTGCTCATAGCTTCCGATAACTGCCTCATAGGAGGTATGTTCTCCCTCCCAATTCAGACCATTCTGAGCACGGAAATACTCTGAAGTATCATGATTTCCAACATTTCCCGTAAGATTCCCGCTATCTGCAATCGCATTGGGGACACTGACATAATCATGAGGGGTACTGCTGCTTCCAGTTCCTCTGCCATTTCCCGAACCACCATCTCCGTCTTGCCCGTTCTGGCCGCCTTGTCCGTCCTGACCNCCTTGNCCGTTTTGACCNNCNTGNCCGTTTTGNCCTGCCTTGACCGTTTCCGCCGCCGTCACCGCCCTCTTGTCCTTGCTGTCCATTACCGTCTGCTCCCCCCTGACCTGTTTGGGAGCCGTCTCCCTGGCCAGGCTTCATTCCGTTCATTTTCTTAAGCAGATCTTCCATTTCCTGCATAGCATCGGCAGAAGCAATCGAAACCTCCGCACCATCTTGCAAATCCTGTATGATATCGGNCAACTTGGCATTCATAATATCATACTTATAATCCAGCTTCTGGGATGCCGCTATGAGCATCTCCTCCGAGACCACCTGCTGAAACTCTGATAGGGAGGATTCCAGACTCTCCGCCATTTCCTGCAGCGCCTCCTGCTGCTCCTTCGCCAAATCCTCCTGCCCAAGCTGCTCCAATGCTTCCATGACCTTTTCTATTTCGTCCTCTTTCTCCTTCACCTCTTCCTTCAGACTGTGAAGCTCTCCGGCACGGTCTTTTGCCACGGAAGGGATCAAAGAAAGACCCACTGCAAATATCAGAAGCAGAAAAAGCAGGGCAATCCGCTTAACGGAAGGACAAAGAGGAATTTTAATCCTGTCCTTATGCTCCTTTAACTGCTCCATGGCATCCTCCCTCTGGAGTTCAATCAATGTCCCCTCTTTATCAAGATGCTCATAAGCGGTAACAATCCGTTCCTCAAACCCAAAACTGTCTATTCGAAGAGCCGCCTGTTCCATGGTCGTCTGCTTAACAAACATTACCACAGCCACTGACAGCTCAGCCAGAATAAGTGCCAGTATCATATAAAGACNGGCATAGTAAAGGGGCACAAAAATCGCCGCAGCCAGAAAAAGAATCCCAGCCAATGCACCAATACTGAGTGCAAACACCGACTTACTGAAAAAGTCTGCAATATTCATCCTGCGCCGACAGGCTCGTATTGTTTTCAAAAATTCTCTCTGTTCCATCATATCTCCCCTGCCAAAGCGGCAGTAATTGTTCAAATGCCTTCACTGTCACAACCGGCATTTTACTTTTTGCGTCTTCTGCCTGATGAAGAATGCATGGGATTTACCTTCCATGCAGCTACCAGTAACAGCAGAACCGATAACANGAAAATACATGCNGCTGANAAAAACANCCATANCTTNCCCTGTGATAAATNNTAGGTNAAAAANCCCACATCATCCTTTGAAAAATTGGNAGAACTCCCNCCAAAAAGCGATTCACCTGACATAAGCTGCATAAAAAATTCCTCAAAGAATATGATCGGATTGATCAGCAGAAACAGAGGTGATTCGCCTGCANTTTCCCCCTGNGTTAAAAGGGNTTTNAGNAANATAGGAAGGAATGTCAACACATAAATAANAAAATAAAACACATANGATAATATAACAGCCGCTATAGACCGGCGGCAGAAGGCNGANCAAAGAATTCCAATACTGCCTGAAAGNAGCGATANNAGNANAATNGTAAGCACAAAGTAAANCAGATANCTCCAGCTAAGACCNCCCACCACAAAAGCCAGCGACATAATCGGCATTCCGGCTGCCACAAAAAACANAACCCGNAGCACNGCAGACATCACCTTGCCNAANACAATGGAAAAGGGTGACATACAAGTGGTTAACATAATATCAANNGTCTGCCGCTCCCTCTCACCTGAAATTGCAGANGCNGTCATNACAGGTACNATCATTGCAACAATACACACCTGCGCAATAGAAAGAACCGGAAACAAATANATCANATGACCATAGACATTACCNCTNCTGTAATAGCNGCTGCTTTCCTGCTTTATGACAGANAGNGCCAGTAGAAAGACCATTGTCAGCACCGCNTCATAAGCAAACAGTCCCCAGCTTAAACGCATACTGCGGGCNGTNACCTGCAGATCCTTTTTTACAATAGGGTTNCCTCGTAATCTCACTGTGTGCCACCTCCTGTCACCTGCATAAATAAGGATTCCAAACTGCCTTCCTCTCTATAAAATCCCGTAAGAACAACCTGATTTTGAATCATAAGCCCAATCAGAGCGCTGATTTCNTCATCTGTGCCATCATATACAATAATGATCTCATTTTCTCTGACAGACTCTATCCGGGCGCCTGCCTGCTCTTTTAATATCCTCACGGCGCTCTCCCTGCCGGAAGCAATCCGGATATGTATCCGTTTTCCGCCTGATATCTGCCGCATGATATCTTCAATCCTTCCGGCCATAATCAATTGTCCCCGGTTCATGATCCCGATACTGTTACACATCTCCGAAAGCTCTGAAAGAATATGAGAACTGATTACAATGGTCTTTCCCATGGAGTGAAGATTTTTCAGCAATTCCTTCATTTCCAACCGTGCCCGGGGATCCAGACCGGAGCTTGGCTCGTCCAAAATCAGAAGCTTAGGATTGTGCAACAGTGCTCTTGCCACACAGAGGCGCTGTTTCATCCCACGGGAAAGCGTGTCCACATAAACCTCCTTTTTATCTGAAAGATTGACCAGCTCCAGAAGATCATCGGTCAGTTTAGTAATATCCCGGGAATACATTCCATACATGGAGCCATACATATCCATATATTCCCGTACCTTCAGATTGTCATATACTCCAAAAAAATCGGGCACATAACCGATCAGCCTTTTCATTGCTTTGCTTCCCACCGGAGCTGCAGTGGTACCGATCCTTACCGTTCCGCCGCTGGCCCGAAGCAGCCCGCAGACAATCCGTATAGTGGTGGTCTTCCCTGCACCGTTAGGTCCCACAAAGCCAAATAAATCTCCCTCCGGAATATGCAGCGTCAAATGATTGACTGCCGTGAAAGAACCGTAGTTTTTTGTCAGATCATTAATATACAGCATAAATACCCTTGCCTTTCTCTAAGCTTTATTGAACCGTGTAGAGACATCCATAAGACACCTCACTACAATTATCGTCTACCACCTTATCCCAGTCTTCCGTCACCCCGATAGTCATCACTACCACATCAGAATCTTCCCACGCAAAGGACATCCCCATCATCAATGCCGTCAGAATATCCGCATCTTTCTCCCATTCTCTTTCCTGCGCCTTCTTTAAAATACCGTAGCCAAAGCTGCCAACATCATCCTCATCATATACCACTTCCGCCTCTTCCAGCTCCACAGACGCTCCTGCCGGAAGATTTTTATAAAGAGTCAGCTCATCCCCTACGTACACTGCAAAATACTTAAAATCCCACTTGGTTTTATTGGTAACTGTTCCAACGATGCCCCACTCTCCATCTGCCTGCATCTCCAGTTGTAGATCACTATAGATTCCTCCCTCCTCCGGCTCTCTGATAACACCTGCCTGAAAAAAGCCGTCCTCAAAACCGGTGGTTGGATTCATGCCAAAGAAAAGTCTGTCCCCTTCCTTGCGAATATGGTAGTAATAGCTGTCATCACCACTTTTATAATAGTCATCCTCCACTGGTCCTGCATACTCATATCCTTCCGCCAGACGCAGCTCCCATTCCTTGTGTCCTGCATCATAGCAGCGAAGATAAGTCCGGGCGTTTCCTCCAGCAGAAAGATTCTCTATCGTCACAGAATACACCTTGGTGCTCACCACCTCAAAGCCTCTTCCGGCCCAATATACCAAAAAGATTCCCACCAGTGTCGTTACCGGCACAGCGATCCAGTAAAAATCCCTTTTCTTTGCAAAACGCAGGATCAGGTACAGAATAGGACCTACAAAGATCACATAAAGAATCACGATCAATTTCAATACTCCAAACTGTAGACTGCCGTTTCCCAAACGGCTACAGATACTTTCCGAGAGATGCCTGCCATTATGAGTATTTTTTCCCGATCCATAATAGGAATTTGAATAATTGTCTATTCGGCGCAACATAGCTTCCACAAAGCTTTTCTGCTGTTCATAATTACCGGCAGCGTTCGTCTGCGCTACCTCCGTCAGCGAGTAAGGCAGAAATCCAACCGCACCATTTCCCCATGAATTTATCGGGCCATAGATATCATATCCTGTTTTATAGTTACCGTTCGCATCCAAAAGCTCCGCCATATGAAGCTGCGATCCATCCAGATAATCATCGAAATCGTCTGTACCTTCCCCCGGATCATCGATTTCGGCGCATTGTATTTCCAGATTGTCAAAGCCTGCCAGTACTTCCTGAGCTCTGCTTCCNGTACCGATGATCAACATTCCTCCATCCATCATCCACTGCATGATATTTTCTAATGCCTTATCCGACAAAACACCGGTATTATAGTTGTCGATTACCAAATAGTTTAAAGCATCCAAAGAATCTTCCAGCTTGCCCTGATCCATCTCCTCCAACCTTATCGGATAATTCTTACCATCATAGTAAAACTCACTTCCACCCATATCCAGATAGGTCAATGACATATATGTATCGCTCAGTATACCTATGTTTATGGCATCCGCTTCTGCCTGTAGAAGCCGTCCAAACTCCTTCTGTGCCGTCTTACCTTCATTTCTATCCAAAAGGGTTACCTGCACCACCCCGTCTGTACGATCCAAACTGTCTTTGGGCACTCTGACCACAAATTGCTTGGTACTGCCTGCTGGAAGGGACAACACGGTATCATAAGCACAGTCATTAGGTCTCCCATAATACCCGGTCATCATCAACCGCACGGTTCCTTCCCAGTCCTCCCCCTGATTTTCAACCTTCAGTTGAATCTCATAAGCAGACTGGTCTGAGGACAGCATCTGTGCNTCAATGATAAATGTCTGCATATCCGCTTGCACATCTTCCTGCACATCTGTNTGCATACCTGCAATGGTCTCGGCTCTGACCAGCATACCCGCTCTTCCCAGACATACAGCGCAAAGCAATATTCCAAAAGTAAGAAACATGAAAAATCTTTTATTTCNTTTGATATTATTTTCCATCTTTGTTNCCTTTCTAATTTTCTTTCAAATCATTTATATTAACGCTTTCTTGCAGTCCGAAGNATCAAGTCCACTGCTGCCTCNGCNTGTATNGGTAAGTTCTCGNAAATCTGGTCAGNTNCCCCGGTTTCCGATTCTNCTATNCCCGTATAAAAGGTATTCAGNGCNTATCTNGCCAACAATCCTGANACACGTCCCCTCTCTATGGAATCCTCAGTGCCAAGGACAATCACCACCAGATCATGCTCCACAATTCCATCNTCCGCAGTCAGGGATGTTACCAGACAGGCTCCGGCCTTGTTGGTCGTTCCGGTTTTCAAACCGGTGACTTCCGGAAGATTGCGCAGAAGCGGATTGGTATTGCGCACTTCAAGATTAAGAGAGGTTAAAGTTGCTCTCTCCAGAGAAGTGATATCCGTGATCTGGGGATAGACCTTCAAAAGGTAAGATACCAGTCGGAACATATCCTCNGCNCTCATGCTGTTCTGACGCTTGGATGGAATGAACTCTTCCGTGTAGGAGGGCAGACCATTGCTNTTGAAAAAGATGGTTTGGGAAAGCCCCAGCTCTTGTGCTTTCTGGTTCATCCTTTGAACGAAAGCTTCCTCCGAACCGGCAATCGCTTCAGCCAGACATAATGCNCANTCATTNCTGGANGGCAAAAGTGCGCCCGCCAAAAGCTCCTCNACNGTAATCTGNTCTCCGGCTTCTAANGGNATCACCCCATCGTCTGAANCNGCNAGCANCTGAACTGCNTCTGAGATNGTGACCANCTCATCAAGGGCAATCTGCCCTGCCGAGACAGCCTCCATNGTCAAAAGGCANGTCATNAGCTTNGAAGTGCTGGCTATCGGATAGGATATATCGGATTGATACTGATAGTAAATTTCNCCGGTAGTNGCATCTCCTACCAACACGCTGTTGACTCCGTAAAAATANCCGGATTGTTCCAAAGAAACAGGAGAAATATCAAAAGACTCCTGTGTATGGATCTGCATAGAACCTGCCCCGGGAACAGTAATATTTACGTCCAAAATCATAGCCAGATCTGCTGCCATCATGAAACAATCATAATCTCCGGAGGGCAGTTTCGTAATCAGTGTATAATAATATACGGTTTCTTCATTTACCTTGAATTCGTTTCTCCTTAAGGAAATATCCGGGTTTTCCTCATCCTCCCAAGGGATATTTTCCACTCCCACGGGCATATATCTATCTTCTGTATTCAAAGAAACGGTATTGTTTGTAATTTCCAGGGAGAAAGATTTGTCCGTATCCTTAAGAAGCATGGCTATGTCGCGCAAAGAGAGATAGGTATTGTCATCGTAGCTATAATCCAAAGTTTTTACTGTGCCTGCAGCGTCGGTATCTGTCTGTACCTGACAGCTTCNGGGAATTTCGAAGCTTGCCTCCGCCCTGATTGGCAGACCGGAACACAACAGGCTTACGGACAATATAAGGAAACTTATTTTCTGTAGGATTGTCTTCATAGAATCTCCCTTCCTGCTCAATTTTGAAGCCGCTTTAAGGTATATATCACAGAATCATAATCTGAAAAAGATTCAGAGGANTCCGAACCGATTTCATCGAACAGGATCAGATTGGAATCCTTCCTGATATAATATTCTATCTTGGTTNTAACNACTCCGCCCATATCAAATTGTCTGGTCAAAATATCTTCTGTTGCTTCATAGGTGCCGCTGCCGTCATATTGTGCCTGCAAATCTTCTAAAGAAGGGAGCAGCTCGGGACCATAAGACATCAAATAAGAAACCGTGGACATCCCAAAAGTTTCGTTTACAAGAGCCTCTATGGATTCCTGGTCTGTGCCCGCCGAATAACCTGCCATTTGAAGCCGCTCCGCTAAAAGCTCCTGAAATGCCATGGCAAATGCCTCATAAGCCGCCTGATTGCAGGCATCATAGCTTTCCGGCAAGACATTGCAGTGAAAAGTTCCCTTGAAGCGGTCGGACTGCTCCAAAGTTAAATCAACCTGTATATTCAAATCCTGCATATAAGCCTCCATATCCTCCAGAGAGATATCGANGGCTTCTATGTCTTGCAGCCAGCTAAACGCTGTAACAGCAGCCTGCTGCGTCATGTCCAGATTTGCAGTCCACTCCCCCGAAAGCTCCCTATCGTCTGATGCAAAAAAATGCAGATACGCCAGAAAAGCCGTGGAAGTGCTTAAGGTCAGAATCAATAGGGTTAATATTACATTTTTTATAATTTTTCCCATAGAAATCCCCCTGCCCGCAGAGGCGGGCGTTCTTCTATAGCCAGTCTCATTTTATAAAAATGACACCATATAAAATGGTAAGCAAAATATATCTTTATCTTTTCTGATATCCTTTGTATAAATCAAATACCTGTATAATATACGTGAAGAAAATTTATTCTGAAATGCATCTAAGGAAGCATGTGTTTTGTAACCAGAAGATTTCACTTCCAATGGACAAATTTTGTTTTTCCTTGCCAGCAAAAAATCTATCTCATAACTGTGATTCGATGTTTCCTTTGGAAAAGTATAATAAAACAATTCATTTCCCGCTGTTTTCAGCATCTGTGCAACTATATTTTCGTATAAATAACCCAGATCTGCACTCAACTTATCATTTAAAAGCTTCTCATATATTTCATTTTCCGTAAAATCTCTATCCTTAAATGCCAGAGTTACAAATAGTCCTGTATCGCACAAAAATAATTTATATCTGCGGGGATCTTTATGAAGAGACATTCCTGCATTCGGATCATCCGCATGATATGAAATATATACTGTCATTGAATCCTGCATATCCGCAAGTATTTCTCTCACACGTTCCTCTTTCTCTCCTGCTATCACACTGGATACTTGATATCGGGATGCATTCTTGTTTAATTCAGCTGGAATAGCGTCAAATAGCATTCCTGCTCTCCCTGAAGAATCAATCTTTCTGAAATCATCTTCATACAATTCCAAAATGTTTCTTTTTACCTGATCAACAATGCTCAAATTGTTCGTCTCTATATAGGCATTCACTGCCTGCGGCATGCCGCCGACAAGCATATATAAACGAAAATCCCGAAGCAGCCGCCTATTTATATCATCCCCGAGAGGCATCATTTTCTCATAAGTACTCAAAAGTAATGGCAATGTAACTGTGTCGCCTAACGCCCATCGAAATTCCTCATAATCTAACGGATACAGTTGAAGTCTTGTTTCCTCACTCGGAATCACGATGTCCTTTATATTTTTTTTAATTGACAACAAAGATCCTGTCTCAATATAATCATATCGCTGATCCTTCACCAAATGCTTGATTGCCTGTCTTGCCAATGGCTGCATCTGGACTTCATCGAAAATAATTACAGACCTTCTCTCAACCAGATTAACATGATAAATCATTTGTAAACGAAGAAAAAGATAGTTCAGATCAGATAAATCAGAAAATAATGTATTGACTTCTTTTGATGCAATCGAAAAATCAATAAATATATAACTTTCATATTCGTTTTTGGCAAACTCTTCTACAAGGGTTGACTTTCCAACTCTTCGTGCTCCTTTAATTAAAAGAGCCGTCTTTCCATCAAATTCCCTTTTCCATTCCAACATTTTATCATAGAGTTTCCGCTTAAACACCATAACAAAGAATTTCCCCTTTCGATGCCCAAAACAGCAGTTTGCCAAAAATCTCACTTTTTAAACATGACAAAATGCCGAAAATCCCATAATTTATTTATCATTATACGCCGAAAATCCCCTTTTTACAATCACAAAATTTTGCTTTTATCACGCACTTCTATTTCGACTGTAAGTTTATCACAACCGACCTCCTCGCCTTCTTATTCATTCTCATACCCATTGTTAGTTGCGGCTAACATCATTTTTAAAAATTGCGGCTGCTCAATGTCAGCAGCCGCAAACCTATGTTAAATATATTCCTTTCTCTATTCATCTTTTTTCCGGGTGAATGCGACCCCGGCAATTCTGGGACCGGAATTAGCCGCAACAGCGGCACCGATTTGATAAGCGGAGGAAGGCTCATACCCAAGCTTCTGTACCATAAGCTCACGCAGTTCTTCCAGACAAGCAGTATCATTACCGTAGATAAGCTCATAAGCTGTTCCGGGTTCCATATCTGCAATGCTCATTTCTGCTACCTTTTCTACCAGCTTCCGCTCGCCCCTGCACTTTGCCGCAGTCGTAATGGACCGGTCAAAGATTTTCATGACCGGTTTAAGATTCAGCTTTGTCCCTACAAACGCTGCTGCTGTCGGGATACGACCTGATTTTGCCGCATACTTCAAATCATAAATTCCAAAGTATATCTGCCGCTTCGGGAGAATTTCCGTCAGGTACTTCAATATTTCTTCCACGGAAGCTCCCTGCTCCAGCATCTGTGCCGCATGAACCACCGGACTGCCATAAAGAGCATTATAGCCCATTCCGTCAATGCTGTGGATATGAAAGACATCACGGTATTCCGGGTGTTCTTCATAAAACAACTCGATAGCCTGTATGGAATTGTCATAAGTAGAAGAACCCTTGGAGTTGATCAGTACCATGATCAGGTCGGTCACTCCAGCCCCGGCCTCCCGTAAATAAATTTCCTGAAACTGAAACGGCGTAATCTGAGCAGTTTTCGGTATCTCACTGTGCTGCGCCATCAGGTCATAAAATTGTTCGTTATCAAAATCGACTCTGCTGATATAGGTTTTGTCTCCCAGTGTAACAGGAAACGGTATCACAGAAATAGAATGCTTTTTCTCATCCTCAAATGAAATATCACTGGCGGAATCCGTCATAATCTGTATTTTGCTCATGCACTTACCCTCTCTTTGTAAAAATTTGCTGCTTGTATTAATATTGACTATAAGTAGTTTATACTCATGAATATTTTCTTGTCAATAAAAAGAGAAAATATACAAGACCAATGCATAAACAAACGCTGGCAGATATATCATAATTTCTTATGCCCGGGTAAAAAACGGTCAACTCAAAATTCTCTCATAAATATTCCTGTCGTTATCCTTAAAGACATTAAAAATAATCCGTTCCATGCAGTCGCTATACTTTTCTAAGAAGCTGATTGTCGTTTTCACGGCAATTTCCGCTGCCCTGTCATTTGGAAAATGAAATTCTCCTGTTGAAATACAACAAAATGCAACGGATTTAATATCATGTTCTAAACAGCAATTCATAACATTTTCATAACAATTTCGCAAATCCTGACAAAGCGCATCGGTTAACTGGCCATATACAATCGGTCCCACTGTATGGATCACATGATCACAGGGAAGATTGTAGCTTTGAGTCAAGGTAGCTGTGCCCGTGGGTTCCTCATAGCTTTTGCCATATCTAAGCCGTCTATGTTTCATGATGCGGTTACACTCTTCACGGAGCTGCATTCCTGCCGCGCTATGGATGGCATTGTCTATGCACCTGTGGCAGGGCACAAAGCAGCCCAACATCTGCGAATTGGCTGCATTGACAATGGCACCGACTTCCAGCCTTGTAATATCCCCCTGCCATAGCGATATTTTTTCTGCATAGGGAGCCTTACTGCTAAACTGTTCCTTTATTGTCGGGATATCCGCCAAGGTTACAACACCTTTTGCCTCCAGCTCCTCCTGCAAATACTCATTCTGCAAATCTTCTAATACACCGGACAGCTCACCCGGCATACGGATATTCATAAGGGAACGGATCGCATTTTTCTTTTCCCCTAAGCTAAGCCCACTGATTTCAAGTCCTTTGTATTCCGCTGAATCTGCTTTCAATTCTTTCAGAAAAAGATCTGCTTTCTTTGTCCCGTTCATCCCAAACACTCATCCTTCCTCAAATACTTCTTTTATCATTCAAATCAGATATAACTCTTGCCATATCACCGCCAATACCGATTGCCCTGCTCCCAAAGCTCTCCGGAACAACAGCTTCATTCATATTCAATCGTATCAAAGACAAATTTTTGTTTTCCCGAACCATTTTTTCAAATGGGAAACGGATAATCCCCGGTGTGTTGAATCCTACGCCAAGCTCCAGCAATACACCCTTTTTCTTTTCCATCTCTTTCAGAAAATCGCAATAATGCCCGGCTGCCTCATGCCAGTTTTCATCTTCCACAAAATACTGGTCACAGCGAAGATGCATTGCCATATTGCCGCCGCAAACCGGACATTTCGGCACCATATCAGAAGGAATCAAACAGTCATGCCTTGCCTGATCCATCCGGCGGAACAAATCCTCCGCATCGTAAATTTTTTGATGACATCCTTTCTCACACTGGATATTACCATAATTTCCCTGTGTTGCAAAGATGCGCTCCTCCAAAAATCCTGCTTTCTGGAACTGATGATCAACATTCGTTGTCAAAACAAAATAATCTTTTTCTTTTACAATATCATAAAGCTGGTTGTATAGAGGCATGGCAGGCGGAAGAAAACGGTTTATCATACTGTGTTTTGACCAGTATCCCCATTTTGCCTCCTCTGTGGGAAATGGATAAAAACCTGCCGCATACATATCCGTCATATACATAGATCCATATTTTTCTATAAACTCACTGAAATTATCGGTAAACCTTTCTCCATCATAAGCAAGTCCGGCGGCTGTAGAAGTCCCTGCTCCCGCACCAATCAGTATCACATCAGCCTCTTTTATTCGTGTGGATGCCCGCTTAATTTGTTCTTCATAAGGAATATTTTGAAAGATATAGTCTCTAGCCGGAATGCCGCTTAAAAAACGGGACCAATCTATTTTCCTTTTTTGACTCTGCTTCATGATTCTTCAACTTCCTTTCGAATTTTTTTATATGTCTTCTTAATGTAATAATCATCATTACATCTTGCAGGTATACTATAACACCCGTTCGTTGTAATGTCAATGGTTGCAACTTAACATTTCAAAAAAATCAAGGTATTTGGATAACCTCCATAATACCTTGATTTTCAGCAGTTTTAGTTGATCTCTTCACACATATATTTTTCTGTATCCCTTTTTACATCTGCCAGTGTGATCGATGCAAGTTCTTTTTCTAAAGCATTTTGTACCTGAATCAGCTTATCATCTAAAATATGATGAATATTTCTTCCCACAGGACAATTCATACTTGGATTTTCATGAAAATGAAATAATTCCCCATTTTCAACACATTCTACAGCATTGTAGATATCTAAAAAGGTTATTTCATCTAATGGTTTTGTGACGGTAGTACCACCAGTCCCCCGTGCCACCTTAATCAGCCCCGCTCCTTTTAGCTGACCTAAAATTTTTCGGATAATGACAGGGTTCACATTGGTGCTTCCTGCAAGGAAATCACTGGTTACTTTATATTTACTTCCGAATGTGTCTATACAGGCAAAAATGTGAACTGCCAATGTAAACCGGCTTGAAATCTGCATACTTATCTACCGCCTTTCGGTTTCATCCTATTTTTTGAGCTGCAAACCGTCTTTGAATGCTTCGCCTACTCTTTCTGTTACCCTATAGTAGCCATGTGTGTACGGGTCAAATGCGATAGCGTTTACTAAAGACATATCAATTTTGCCATCAACCATAACGCTTTCATCTGCTGTAACATTTACTACTTTACCGATAACACCGCAACCGTATTCTCCGCTTTGATATTCGATAAACTCACATTCTAAGCAGAGCGGAAATTCGTTGATAACCGGCGCATTCACCATTTCAGCCTTACTTGCGGTAAGTCCGCTGTTTTCAAACTTATCTGAAACACTGTTGCCTGATACAACACCAAAATAGTCTGCCTCAACTACATGGGCCGCATCAGCAATGCTTACCGTAAATGCACCATTAGCCTTGATATTTTTTACTGTTTTGTGTGTCTCTGTCAAATTGAGGGCAACATTACCTCTTTCCTGCATAGTACCCCATGCCGCATTCATAACATTAACACTGCCATCTTCATTGTAAGTTGCCACCATCAAAACCGGCATAGGGAATATCCCTTCTGTTAAGTTGAGTTTCTTTCTCATAATGATTACCTCGCTTCTTCTATAGGACTGAACTAACTTGTTTACATATATAATTGTAACAAGCAGCAGATAAAATACAAGTACTTACTTATTAAACAGATACTATCTTAAAGGTAAGTCATCTTTAAATCCACATCATTATAACAAACCTTGTTATTCTCATTATAAATAGAGAAAATTCCCTCTCCAGCCAATTCGTCCAGACTGTCTTTCTGAAGCGTATCCGCGATATAGACAGGCAGCATCCGCAACAGAATTTCACTACAGCTTAATTCACTGCTGTAGCATACCAAGTCACTGCAGGCGCTCTTACAGAGGCCGTCTCTGGTATCAAGATAAGGCGTGCGTATCTCTCCGTCAGGATATGCATAAAATAAAGTCTGTGCACTGTTCAATGCGTAATCATTCAGATATACGATGCCGGAAGGACCGCTGTATTGCACATTTGCCGCAGGATAAATCATAGAATCCTCTCTGTTATAAAAAGTATAGGAATAGAATTCTCCACTGTGATCCAGATTTCTGGTAAATCCGTCAACGCTGGAAATACAGCCCCTGGAATAACCTGCGGAAAGTATCTCCTCCGCCAGATAATCTGCAATAAAGGCATTCTTCATCCAGTAAAAGTCAATAAAACTTTCAATCCCATTCTCTGCAGCAAAAGTAAGATACTCTTCGGCCACCCGTAAACAAATTCTGTTCTCCCCAAGCAGCTCCATATCTATCATCTGTGCATCATTGGCAAAGCGGGCTATGGAAGCATAATAATCCGCCACATCCGGATTCCGATATGGGTCATATTCCACTGTCTGATATTCCTCCGTACAGTGAAATAAACCGTCATATTGTTCATAGACAGGTGCCAGATAAAGGCTTCGATCCCCGGATTCCCGGATCAGCGAAAATGCCCGGTACAAGACATCATCTATCTCCATCTCCTCGTTTGGATGACGGCTGATATAATACATATTATGAACATTCTCATACCCTACATCATTGGTAAACATCCGAAAAGCATATTCTGTGGCATCGGAATAGAGCGCAGTAAGCTCTTTATTCTCCGTTTTAGCTGATGCGCCCTCCTTGCCCAGACAATACAAAAACACAAAATCGCCGCTACAATTTAATTCTGAAGAATTTGCTTCAATTTCATTCCAGCCGGAATCCTTCGACGACAGATTGGCAACACCGTAAGCAATAAAAAAGGCTCCTGCCACCAAAAATATGACAGCCAGAATCAATCTCAACCGCCCGTGTTCTGCTGAGATATCAATCTTATTTACTGGTTTTGGATGTGGAAGGTCTCTTCCCCTCCCTCCGGTTCTGGTTTCCCTCAAAATAAACCTCCTGTTCCGGTTCTGCCTTTGCACAAACAATGCCCGGAGCTGTTACTCATTTTACTTTCTTCTGACAGAGCGCACGGAAGTCCGTAAACCCCCGTGCGCCACATAATTTTACTTTATTTGAACTCGAAACTTCAGCTTCTACACGTCTGCCGCTCTTTACGCTTGATTACCTGCGACATGCTATACCGTCGCCAGCCATATTAGCAACAGGAAGATAGCAATGATCACACCCAAAGTGATCAGACCGGCAATCGCGCCTTTCTTACATGCCTTGTAGTTACGGATATAATTAATGCGCTTAAAGATAAAGGCAGCAATCAGTCCGGGTATCGGCAGGAAGAAGGACAAAAGCTTATAGAGGAAAGAGCCCGTATCATGAACAGGCGGAAGCTTGATCTCATCCTCTGAAGCCGTCGTCTCCTTGGTCTCGTGCATATTTCCATTTCCGGAAAAATCAATGGTAATGGACTTAATAGGCTCGTTTTTATCTCTGACAGCTTTGTACTCTTCAATCTCCTTTTTGCTTCCATATACATAGTGGTCATGACCGATGCAGACTAACTCCGGCTCTTCCTCACTGTAATCATGGATGGAAGGATCATAAGTATAGAGCACTTTATTTTTTTCCAGCTTCGGATCCGGAATAGGAATTGCTGAAATCAGGGAATGAGTGTACGGATGCAACGGATAATTAAAAAGTTCCTCCGCCTCTGCAATCTCTACGATTCTCCCCTTATAAATAACACCGATACGATCCGAAATAAACCGCACTACCGAAAGATCATGGGCAATAAAGAGATAGGTAATCTCCTTCTCACGCTGGAATTTCTTCATCAGATTCAGCACCTGTGCACGGATGGATACATCTAACGCTGAAATCGGCTCGTCAGCCACTACCAGCTCCGGTTCCATTACCATAGCCCGGGCAATACCAATACGCTGTCTCTGTCCGCCGGAAAACTCATGGGGATATCTGGTCAGATGCTCCGGCAGAAGCCCTACCTCATTAATCATTTTTTCCACCTTTTTCTGACGATCTTCCTTACTTTTGTAGAGGTGGAAATTGTACAATCCCTCTGAAATAATATAATCTACCGTCGCTCTGTCATTCAAAGAGGCTGCCGGATCCTGAAACACCATCTGGATATTCCGGATTACCTTACGGTCCAGCGCGTGAGGAATTTTGCCTGAAATACGGACACCTTTATACAGGATCTCACCGCCTGCCAGCGGATTTACACGGATAACAGCCCGTCCTACGGTAGTTTTTCCCGATCCGGACTCTCCTACCAGAGAAAACGTTTCTCCTTTATAGATATCAAAGGAAGCATTTTGTACGGCTTTGACCGCATTATCCTTTTTTCCGAAAGTAATATCAACATTTTTGACCGACAGCAGGATTTCTCTCCCATTTTCGTCAAGCGGTCCATGCTCCGGAAAAACAGCAGCGGAATTTTCTTTTGATTTTGAATTTATATTTGACACGATCACACCCCCTGAATATTGTATGCCTGCATGAGCCGCTCATGAAGATTACAGATTACCGACGGCTTCTCAATTTTCGGAGCATCGGGATCTAATAGCCATGTTTTAGCGAAGTGTGTATCACTGACCCGAAACATGGGCGGTTCCAACAAGGTATCTATTTTCATGCAGTATGGATTTCTAGGAGCAAACGCGTCTCCCGTAATTTCATTATAAAGGGAAGGCGGCGTACCGGTAATGGAATATAATTCCGCATCAGGCTCTGCCAACTGGGGCAGCGATGACAACAGCGCCCATGTGTAAGGGTGGCGCGGATCATAGAACACATCCTCTACCGTACCCAATTCTATAATCTGTCCTCCATATACCACCGCCACACGGTCGGCAATATTCGCCACAACTCCAAGGTCATGGGTGATGAAAACAATTGTATAATTAAATTCCTTCTGCAGATCTTTGATCAGCTGTAAAATCTGTGCCTGCATGGTCACATCTAACGCCGTAGTCGGCTCATCGCAGATCAAAATCTTGGGCTGACAGGAAAGCGCAATCGCGATAACAATACGCTGGCGCATACCGCCGGAGTATTGGAAAGGATAATCATCGTAACGGTCAGCCGGATTAGGAATACCTACCTTATGCATCAGATCTAACGCCTGTGCTCTGGCCTGCGCCTCTGTGCAGTTCTGATGCTTTATAATAATTGAAGAAATCTGTTTTCCAATTGTAATAATCGGGTTTAAGGATGTCATAGGATCCTGAAATACCGTAGCAATCTTCTTACCGCGGACCTGCGCCCAGTCCTTGGGAAACTGCATGTAAGCCAGATCCAAAATACAACGGCCGATCAATTCGGTATTCGTTTCGCTGACATATTTTACCCTCGGCGTAATTCCGTCGTAAATGCTGTTATGCTGCGTCTCATCGTTCCAGTCAATTCCCAGCTTCATTGCCTCTTTAAAGGATTCCATCAGCTTTTTGGTGACCTTATTACGGCGTCTGAAGTCGCCTCTGGCAACAGACAGATATATCTCTTTCGCCAAAATCTCGTTTCTGTCTGAAACTTCCTTAGATATCACTCCATGTGTCAGCTCTTTATATTTTGCCTGAAGCTCAGCTTCCCTTTTGGTATACTGCGCCAAATATTCCGTATCATGGCTGGCAGCTTCTTCATACTTGCGGATCTGCTCCTTATTGCGGGCTTCCAGCTCTTTGATCTGTGCATCCAACTTGGAAATCTTTTCCTGAGCGGCTTTAATCTCCGCCTTGTCTTTCGAACGATCCAATGCTGTCTTACGGTTATAAACCTCTGTACGCTCAAACCGCAGATCCTTCAGTTCTTTTTCCTGGGCGGCTTTTTCCTCTTCACTAATCGTAGCGCGGTCTCTCTTCTCCGCCTGAAGGGCAAGCAATTCGCGATAAACAGAAGCACCCTGTTCAAGCAGTGAATATTCGTCTAACTTTCCTTTAAAGGATGCAATTTTGCTTCGCGCCCCATCACTTAACTGTGCGCGCGTATCCGATAATTCTTCATCATGAAAGATAATATGCCCGTTACTGACAAATCCGTTTGAATCCAACATACCGGCAAAGGTTTTGGTAAAAACCGATTTGCCCGATCCCGATTCACCTACAATAGCAATAGATTCATTCTCATAAATATCGAGGGATATCCCTCGAATCGCTTTTAGGATTCGTCCGCGGACACGGAATTTCACCTCCAGATCCTGGATAGATAACAATACTTTATTATTTTCCATGCTCTACCTCCTACATATGCGTCCGGGGATCGGATGCATCACCCAGATTCTGTCCCACCACATACAGCACAATCGTGATGATAGAAACAACTGCTACAGGTCCCCAGAATTCCAATTCCCAGCCCGGCGTCACCATGGCTGCCTCAGCCGCATAAATCAAACGTCCGAGAGACATATCACTCATACCCATTCCAATATAAGCCAAGAACACCTCATAGGAAATGTAGGACGGAAGCTCCGTCGCAAGCAAAGTTACGATCAGAGAGGTCATAAAGGGCAGAATATTTTTCAAAGCAATCTTTATCGTGGAAGTGCCCAGGCATCTGGATGCCAGATTATATTCCCGGTCACGGATGATCACTACCTGGGTACGGATAAAATAAGCAATACTCAGCCAGCCGACAATCGTAAGCGCAAACACCATCGTCCAGAAAGTAGGTGAAAACAACATGGAAAGCACCGATATGATCAAAATCATAGGTACGTTTCCGATAATGTTGTAAACTTCCGTCATAATGATATCTACTTTTTTGGAAAATCCCCACACTGCTCCCAAAAGTACACCAATGGTCATATTGATGGCGGCGCAGATAAATGCCAGAGAGATTGAAATCTTCGCTCCATTCCAAACCGCATCAAAAGTCGGCTCCCCGCTTGCCCCGGAACCAAGGATCCATTTCAGTCCGACACCAAAATGTTCCATAGCATCGCCGGGGGACAGATGCTTGGCTGCAACATCCAGCAGATTGGCATATGGATCATACTCTGTAAGTGCAGGATAAATGTATGAGAACACAATCACAAACATTAAAAGACTCAATATTACAATATTCACTTTGTTCCGGAAGAAAACACGAAACACCGACTTCCAATAGGAATATCTGGGAGCCGCTATTTTTTCCGATTCCGTATCGCTGTGCGTTACCTGAGCAAACAGTTCCTCGGTCTTTAAACCGGTCTTACTTTTCAATTCCTCATACATTCCTATCACCTGCCTTTCGATGTAAATGAGATCCGCGGATCTACACTGGCCATCAGAATATCTCCCAGAATAATGGAAACTACTGTCAGTATTGCATAGAACAGAGCAACACCTACAATTACACCATTATCATACTTATTGATTGCTTGGGTTAGCAGATTACCTGCTCCGGGAACTGCGTACACACGCTCCGTGATAATCGCTCCCGTCATAGCAAATAGGATGCTTGCCGGAATACCATGAACAAGAGGAACCGCAGCATTCTTCCAGATATGCTTCGTAAAAATTTCCGTCTCGCTAAGACCGCCGGATCTGGCAAACTTAACATAATCGCTGTTCATCTGATCGATCATATAACGACGCATCCATTTCATCAGATTAGCGATGCTTGGCAGCGCCAGAGATATAATAGGCAGGACAAACATAAGCTTGCTGGACGAATCCATATCAAACAATGTGGGCAGTTTGAATACGCTTCCGCCAATCGCCTTAAACAGGAAAATATATGCCAGAGAGGGCACAGCTATAATGAATATAATATATACGGTGCCAATTTTATCCAAAATGCCATCTTTGAACCGGGCCATCAGAATCCCAATGGGAAGCCCCAGAATATAGGCAATTATAGTCGATATAATACCGATCACAAAGGAATATCCCAGTTTTGACAAGCTTCCTTTGGTGGTGATTGTATTCGTGTAATCATCCGTAAACCGCGCAGCATACATTTCGCTCAGCTCCAGAGACCCTTCCGCATAGGTGGCGGTGTGCAGGTCATCGGCGCTCTGCTCAACATGTCCTGTGGGATAACTCACAGAACTCAGCACATAAGTACCTTGGGACGCAGTCATTGTCTCAAACACATCCACGCCGCGGTTTACAGTATAAGACTCTCCCAAATTAAGCGTCAGTAAATTCTGATGGAAATAAGGGAACTTACTGTCAAAATATATCAAGTATTTATGTTTCGTTCCATTTCCGATAATAGCCGGAGAAAATTTCTCTCCGCCGTAAAGAGGATCATGAAGCGTAAAGGTAAGCCCGCGCTCTCCAATATCCGTATCTTCATCCACATAATGAATATTGTCAATGAAAAACATTCCTGTAAAATAAGAGATAACACGACTCGCCATGGGTTTATCTCTGGTTGCAAAGATGGCTGCCTGTCCTCCGTCCTTCACCCGGCCGTTGGTTTTTTTATCTGCATCCAGGCGCACAACTGTATAACCCTGGCTTTCGTATTCTTCTGTAAATTTCTTAATATATTCAGCCGCAGTCTCGGAATCCTTTTCCGGCGTCTGTCCTATAAACGCTGCTGCTGCTCTGTCTTCTTCATCAAGCTCTCCACTTTTTACCTGTCTGGTAATATAGTCTGAATAGTTCACATAATCCACATACCCAAACGCCTGGTAGCGGCTTTGTTCATAAGTCACTCTTGCATTACTCTGCGTCTTTGTGTAATTACTGTCGCCCCCAAAGATATTGCCCCTATCCATCAGAGAATAGACAAGTATCATGATAAGAACTACCACGCAGATTGCAGAAAGTATACCCTTTACAATTCGTTGCAGTATATATTTTGCCACTTTCTACTCCTTTCCGGAATGCCCTTTTCTATGAAGCACTCTTCTATGAAATACTCTTCTTCCATGAAATGCTCTTTTTCATGAAAGAAGAACATTCCATTATATAAGGAAGCGCGGAGAAGTAAGACTCCCCCGCACCTCCATCAGTGCTTTAGATTTTCACTGCTATATCTTAATACAAACCAATGTTCTTGCACATATAACCATAAGGCTGGATCGTATCAAGGTAAGTCTGCGCATCACCATAGTCAGGACCCCAACCGGAAGTACCGGGAGCAGCGTCAAAGTTTGCCTCATTTCCGGTGCTGATACGGTAATAAGAATAGGTATAAGCGGTCTGATCATCAAATTCTACCAGATTAACAATTACCTTTCCTCCAAGTGATTTCTCAACTGACTGCTTGTATGCATTAGCTCTGTTAGCATAATATTCTGCGAAAGAACCACAAGGTATATCAATATAGATTGGATTCTCTGTGGAAACCTCTACGCCAACCTGTGCCAGTTCAGCGATTGCAGCATCCAGATATGCTGCTGCATTGGTTTCACTGTACCAGCCGTCGAAACCATCGCCGGAGCCTACGCCGTCATCAGCTGAAGGATCCCATACCTTAAGAGGTACTCCGTCTGCATCTAACTGTGCCTGTACGACCTCTCCAAAGTAGGTACCTGCTTTGAAAGTAACACTCTCGCCATTAATATCAATTGTTGTATCATTCTCCAGAGTCTGGAAGGTTCCAGGTACATAAGCATTTCTAAGGCTTGCATACTTCAGATCCTCGCCTACGCTGGTTGCGTTAAATGCGCCTCTGTCAAATGCCATTGCCATAGCGAGACGGAAATTCTGATTGCTCAGGGCTTCTCTCGTTCTTGCCTTATCTTCATCTGTCTGAGCGGAAACACCTACGCTGGTATCATCGTAGTTCGTCCATGTTGCACGGTTGACATTTACCCAACCACAGAAGGTTGTACCGTCAGTCGCGGATACATAATGATACAGATCGAAGTATGTCTCTGTCTCTCCTTCAGGGATATCCTGCTGTGCCTGTACCAGTGCGGAAGAGTTAAATCCGCATGCGGAACAATTATTATCCTTCGTATCGTTATACATACGAAGTGTATCAGATCCGTCGTTATAGTAAATATTTATATTCGGAGTATTGATTGCATCCGGATTCCAGTATGCAGGGTTTGCTGTGTAGCTGGTAACATTATCTTCAGTATAGTTGGTAACCAGATAAGCGCCGCAGTATGCAATATGGCTGGGATCGGTACCGTAATTACCGGGTGTATATTCATCGCCTTCTGCTGAGAATGTACCGCCCTGTGACTTATAGAAGGAACGGTTCAGCGGTGCGAAACATCCATATCCCATCATGGACAAGAATGCAGGGAACGGAGCCTCCAGTGTGTATACCAGAGTATAATCATCTACAGCTTCAACACCTACTTCAGAGAAATCTGAAAGTTCACCGTTCACCCACGCATCATAATTCTTAATGCCGCAGCCGTCAGTGCTTGTCATCAGATATCCCAGCTCGCCGTCGTTATCAGCCACGTGCTGCATGGAAGCAACCCAGTCGTCCGCTGTCACTTCAGCGATTTCACGACCCTGCTGGTCAACCCATTTCACACCCGGACGGATATGGAATGTATAAGTCAGACCGTCGTCGGAAACCTCATAGCTCTCAGCCAGAGCAGGCTGCTGCTGATTCATCACATCATATTCCAACAGTCCTGTATAAGTACATGAAATAAAGTAGGAATCACTAGTCATGCTGGTAGCGATAACATCCCATGTTACCAGCTGATAGCTGATCTCATAGTTGTATGTATCATTCAGCGTGTAGCCTTTCTCCTCAAGGAAAGCCTTTGCTGCAGCATTCCAATCATCTGCTGTCTCGCACTCTCCCCATATAGAAACCAATTCAGCTCTGTCTTCCGAACGAAGCAATTCATTGGTAACCATATAGGTATACCACTTGTACTCATCCAGACCCCAGAGAGTTGTGGTGCCGGTACGAGGTACAATACGGGTCATGGCATAGCCGCCGCCATTACTCTGAACAGGCTGGAACACACCGGACTCTAACAGTTTCGCTTCAGCGACACCCATCAGCGCCATACGCTTATCCAGATCTGTTATCTCTTCTTTTGCTACCTGATAGTACTCATTGAATTCGCCCAGATTATAATCATAAAGGGCATCGGACCTTTCATCATAGCTCATTGCATCAAGAGCCTCCCAATCAGGTCCCACATAACCGGTTTCTTCACCTTCGTCAGCAGAATCGTCAACAGGTTCACTGACTTCAGCGTCATTAGTCTCGCTGACTTCTTCATTGGCATTTGTTGTTGTCTCAACAGACGGCTCCTTACTGCCGCCACCGCATGCAGTCAAGCCAAGCACCATAGATGCTGTCAACAAAGCTGCAAGCAGTTTTTGTACTTTGCACTTTTTCATATTTTTTCTCCTCTCTTAGATTTTACACACTTTCACACTTCATTGTTGCAAAGCATTCAGAACGATAAAAAGGAATGAATCCCATATCCATTCGCTTCTTTATGAATACTTGTATACAATACAGTGTCCAGTGTTACATGCAATTAACATAGTACAGATATTAATTATAAACTTCACTTTACAAAATGTCAAGTTTTTTCACTTTTAAGAATCCAAACCAACATTTTAACGTAATTTTTTCCAGCAATCCCCATATAAAGGCAATTTTCATTAGAAAATACCGTGTAAACCTATTCGCCGCACAAAGTTTCATCCCCCGCCAGGTCAGGTTAATGTTGCGGACTTTTTAACCTTTTTAACTTCTTATGATCAATTTACCATTATCATTGTCAGAAACTGTCCCGTCATCATTGATTCTTAAATAAGAAAAGAGCCTTCGAATATTTCAACTCTTCGAAAGCTCTCATGATAAACTACAGATATTTAATTAATTCCTCCCGCACACCGTCCATACGGCTGTCAGACAGGCCAAAATCCATCTCCTTATAACTCCATGCCGCTCTTGAAATCTGATACTTTTCAAATACGCTGTTAATGACCTTAAACCACTTTAAGGCATCTTCGGGGTCAGCCCTGTCAATCACACCATACTCTCCGCAATAAAGGGTTGTCCCGTTTTCTTTCGCTTTTTCCATTGCCTCTGCAAACAATGTTTCAAAATATTCCGGTGTGATTTCCATATCTTCAAAATGGAATCTCGCATCCTGATCAATGCAATCCACCCACGGTGCACCTTGGTGTGTATATTCTAAAGGTGAATAGCAGTGGAAGTTGTAGATAACTTTGTCATCATAGGGCTTCTCCAAATCTTTCACCGCCTCAGCACTGTTGTTCCAATAGCTGCCGAGCAGAATCAACGTATCAGGTGCAAAGACACGAATCCGCCTGATACACTCACGGGAAATCTGATTCCAAGCATCAATAAAATGCTGCTCCGTAACTTCATTCAAAAGCTCAAACGCCACATTGTTTGAATATTTCCCGAAATGCTTTGCCAGCTCTTCCCACAGTTTATAGAAGCGCTCCTGATACTTTTCGTCCTCAAAAAATCCTGTTTCTCTTTCGTTTGCGTCAAAAGAAAATCCCGCCGCCTTGTGCAGATCAACAACCGCATTCAGCCCGTATTTCCTGGCAAATCCGATGGCGTTCTCAATACGTGTAAAACCGCTCTCATTGTATGTACCATCTTCATTTTCAAGAACATTGTAATCAACCGGAATCCTCACATGATCCATTCCCCAGGAAGCAATTTTTTGAAAATCCGGCTCGGTAATAAAATGATTCAGTCTGTCCTCACTGTAATCGCACTGTGATAACCATCCGCCCAAATTAACACCTCTGTAAAAACCTCTCTCTCTCAACATAACAAACCCGCCTTTCTTTTTATTTGATAAACTTATTCACACTAAGCTCAACCGCTCTTTCACATACCGCACGCTGTCAATATATTCCCGATCCTCCTGCAAATGTTCAATAATTACAGGCATTTCCGGGTCTATTTCGTTAATGCGGCGGATATAATGTTCTAAATTAATTTCTCCTTCTCCACATGCACACTCTTTTAGCTGAAAAGTAAACTCCGGTAACAGCTTCACATCCTTTAAATGACAGCTTTTGATATAACTGCCTAATTTCTGAAAGCATTCATCCATAAATTGTTCGTGGAAAAGATATCTCTGCGGACAATTAATCATATTAAAGAAATCCATATGCACTGCAAAACATTCTCTATTTACCTCTTTTATCAACTGCAAATATTCATCTGGACCCGTTGGAATCATCCATGGCATAGGCTCGATCGTGAAAGCTGTGTTTTTCGGATCAGCCCTGTCAATCACTTCCTGTATCATACGCACAGACTGTTTCCACAGATCTTCACTAAAATTCTGCGGATAAGCGCCATCCCATCTTGATCCTGTGGTTCCTGTAATATTCACGCAGCATCTCGCTTTCAGATAATCCGCTAATTTAAGCTGCGCTACGCTATATTCCATCGCCTCTTTTTTCTCACTTGCCTCTGAAGAAAGCGGGTTTTTCCATATTCCGACTTCCGCAATCATAAGATCGCATGCATGGGCAGCATCTGCATAGGCGTCAATTTCCGAAGTGTCCGCCTTACTATCAATCGGAAAAACAACTGCCTTACATCCTAATGCTTTTTGTTTTTCAGCCCACTCTTTTGCCGAACCATGTTCCAGTGCTGATGAAATTCCAAGTCTCATAATAACCCTCCGCTTTTTATTCTTTAAGAATAGCTGCCTTTCTTTGCCTTGATTATTTTCTTATTTTCATACATACGAACATCCGCCTGCTGATATACATCCATCAACACTTCATTCTCCTGAAGCTTGTCATAAACCGCATAGCCGCTGGCAATGCTGATGTGGAAAGGCTGTCCCTTCACAGCATTGTAGTCTGCCATAGCCTTAGTAAAACAAGTAACCACCTTTTCACAGCGTCCGGCCACATCCTCGCCGCACAGGATACCTACGAACTCATCTCCGCCAATCCTGTAGCAGGTTCCCTCCATAGATTCCACTGCCGTCTTGATAATTTCTGCACTGCATACCAGAAGCTCATCCCCCTTCTGATGCCCCAGATTATCGTTTACAAGTTTCAAGTCATTTACATCGAACATCATAATGGCAATTCCGGGAAGCTGTTGCTTTTCTTTTTCGAGCTCCATCAGCCGCTCCTGAAAAGCCGTCCGGTTACCGATGCCCGTCAGGCCGTCCCGGTAGGCAAGCTGACTGACAAACTCTGACTGTACCCCAAGCTTTACCGCATTAATCACTCTCTCCAGGCTGGAGCTGCCATAACACAATATAAAAATCAGCAGACCGATTCGCACGAACATAGCGTTGTCGTTGGTACTGCCTCGATAATATCTTATAATATCTATCAATGCAGCAAAACTAAGCCCCACAAATCCGATGATACGCAATACTTTATAAACATTCCTCATTCTGCCTATTCCCTCCCGAAACACTTTATTCAGGATAGAATACAGCAGTAAAAATACCGAGATTGCCAGCATAATGTGAGAAAGAATCAGTGTCTCGTGGTAATCCATCACCCCTGTGAAATGCAGGACAGTACAAACGACAAACTCCGCAGCAGACAGCCCGCAAACAATCGGGACTACCGTCCTTCCCTTAAAGCCGAAAGCCGCATCCAAGTAAAGTACCAGTGGAATAGGGATCATACTCAAAGCGCAACAGGACATAAGCTGAATAAGCCTGCTATCATCCGTGAAAAACTGCAGCAGACTTGTCTCCGCCAGACACCAGACCACAATGCTTATGGCAAAAAGACCGAGATAAAGCAGCTCATGATTTTTATGCATCTGCATATTGGCTGGGATGTCTGCCACGATCAGCAGCAGCCCGACAAATAATATGAGCAGACACGTAGAAAAAGCCACCGCCTTACTGGAAAATGTGCCGACTATCTCCCCGGCTGCGGATCCCAGATAGAGATGGTCTACGCATGCCCGGCCGCCCTCATACACCGTATGAAAACGCACTTCCAAAACTTTTCCGGCATCGCTGCGGTAAAGCGGAACGTAATTCCACCTATTTCCATAGGATTTATTATAGACTCTGCTCTCCCGGCGCACTGGCTCATAACGCAGCTCTCCGTCCACATATACCTGATAATCAATGTTTTTGGAGCGGAAACACAGGGAAATTCCCTCTTCCAAATCATCCGGCAACCTGTGATAAACGCTCTGTTCCTGATAGGGTACCACGGAGGGAATCTTGCTTAAATGACCAACATCGGCCGCACTGCCATCCTCCAGATACCACCCCTCGTCAAAGGCGATATTTCCCTCGGAAAGCAATGCTGCCGGCGATTGCCCTCGGTTACCCACTGCTGCCCATATCAACATGAGAATAAAAAAGACGACCATAATTGCGTAAATAATGTTGTAAATTCGGTTTTTCTTTGTGCTTGCGGCTTCTGTCTCCGTAATGTTCATCTTCATTTCTCCGTTTAATCATGCCGACTATTCGTTTTTTAGTTTAGGCATTTATTCTAACATATAAACTTCCAAGTACACACGTCGGCGGTTTTCATCAATGAACCGTTCAGTTTCTTCATAAAAAATAGGATCATCCAACAATTTCACGATTTCAGGCGCATATCTTGTGCCGCTTCCTGCCCGCAATTCTCCAACAAGTCGTTCATAATTTTTGGCGGCAGCATAGCAGCGTCCCACATTATCCGTTCCGGCATCCAGCGCGTCAACTACAGTAACAATATCCGCAATCCAGCGGACTCGAACCGAACACTCCTCATTTACACTCGGATATCCTCCTCTTCCGTCAAACGATCGGTGGTGGCGATATGCGACCAGCGCCATATCTTCCATCTGAAGTGCTTCCAACAACTTACAGCCAAAAGAGGGATGCATTTTGATGCAGGTGAACTCCTCGTCCAACAGATTTCGACTATAACATCCTATATAATTGAGCAGCATACATTTGCCCAGATCATGATACAATCCACTCTCATAAGCAAACTCCAGCAGTTCTTCCAGATCGTAGGAATCCCCGCCAACTTCTCCAATACCAAACGTACCTGCCAACAGCTCCTGATTCACCTTCGCCAGCCGGGCACAGAACCGTCTCGTCAGCAGCGCGATCATCTTAGAATGGACAAATGTGGGTGGATGACATGCCAAAATATAATCCAACAGCCAATGGGAAAACATCACATCTTTCTTGGACAAAAACGTCGCAATATTTTGAACCGATCGTGAAACCTGCATACCATATTCATTCTGCGGAAGCAGAAACAAGTATTCCCTCTGCTTGCCCATCTCTTGGTCCAGCCGAGGCTGCAGTGCCTGATGCTCCTCCTCAGAAAGATTCTCTGCATAATGCAGCAGATATTCGGGCGTGAACAGGAGCGTCCAGATATTATCACTGGCAAAATCATGGATGTCTGCGTCGTCACAGAGTTTAAACAGGACATCCAATAATTCCTGCAGCGTAGCCAAACCCGCATGATATCTGGCGGCCGTATATACATAGATGGTGCGGGCGCCAATGCCTCTATCGTTGGCTATTGCAATGTGCTCCTGATAATGATAAACATATTCCGCTGACTCCAAGACCCCCTGTACCATATCGGAATCCGCCTTCGTGCGCAGAGATGCAAGATATTTTGTCCTGTCATAATGCATCGTATAGACGTATGTATCCCATGGAATCTCGGGATTCATCTTTCTATAATGTTCCGACTCAAAGACTTCCATGGCATGATCAAAGCACTCCTGATATTGCTTCCAATCTGCTCTCCCTTCGTCCTGTAAAACGTGCAGACCATATTTCACATTACCCAGACAGCGTAGAATATAATTTCGGGTTTGCTGATCTTCCAGTTCTTCATAGCGGTCTAAATAAGAAGCTCCCTTCCTAAAATATTCCCCCAGTTGATCTTGGAAAATTCCCACAATCTGCCCTTCATCCCGAACATTCAGATATAATAGCGTAATACCTTGATAATACAACTCCTTTATCATCATGTTGATATCTTCATGATACTGTGCGTAGGCGTATAATAACTGATGAATCTTATATGCAATTCCGGTATCCAGACTGCGGTTAAAATGAAACAGCTCCGAGGCGAGCTCACCCAGCTGCTTCGCCTCGTTCTCCGTCAGCGTATCCGCGCTCTTGGCAAACAGGATTTCCTTTAAAATCTGGTTATTATCCTGATGGATTCCATACAGATGTGCCGCATTATCACGAATTGCCTGCAAAACCTGTTCTTCGGTCATATCCGGTTCAATCTGCGGCTTAAGCAGACCATTCGCTGCAATCACATTATCTACATATTTCTGATATAAAACATCCACCCGCTCTGCCTCCTGTCACATATTTTGGATTATTATACACCTGAATGAATAAATAGTAAACTCACTCCAGCCTTAGACATAACCACAAGAATGCTTTTATAAGCACTTTATTCGATACTATATATGATAAAACAAAGCGTCCAATACCCTGCTTTATCGTCTGGCTGCTCTCTTTCCCCCGTATTGCCTGCGCACCGTTGCGTAAATAAGCCTTTATTTTCTGCCCGAAAAGAAATCATTTCTTCAAAAGACCCTCCTGTTTGAAATAGTACGTGTTATGTAATTGTCATGTTCCAATCCATTTAATATTACACTATTTCACATAATTCGTCAGGAAACCCTTATGAAAAATTCCATATTCGACTACCAAAAAAGCCTATTAGATATTCTTTAATAGGCTCTCTGTTATATTTATTGAAGACATTTACTAATTCCTCTGCGTATGGTCAATCATCTCAATCCACGCCGCTGGCGTGATAACCGGCAACAGGTCATCTTCATAATCTTTATGGTTCACTGTAATAATATAATCTATCCTGTTATTTTTCCCAGTCGTATATTGCACACAATCCTCAAAGTCTTTCCACTTCTTTCCAAACGCCTCTTTGATATCCTGCTCCGTTACGGAAAGAACAGACACTACCCGAAAAATATTATCCATGACAACATAGAGCCGCCTTGTATCATGCGTTTCTTTACGAATAATAAAAAAAATATCTGTCACAGAAGCAGCTGTTATATATGCGCCAGCTCTAATCTCTTTCACCTTTCTGAACAGCTCCATGGAAATATTACATCCACTGCGATTAAGAACCATATCCAGAATCACGTTGGTATCAATTAGCAGCTACATATGTTCTTACTTTTTATATATTGTACCATTCCCTATGTGAATTAACCATCATTATTTTTCAATACTCTTCAAATAAGGAACATCTAATCAAAACCTTCTCTATTCTACCCCGGCAGACTATTCGCCAGACACAGCCCTCCATACCCCGATTGTGTCAAGTTAATGTCACGAACTTTTTTCACTTTTCCCCGCGCAAAATCCCCGGAAGCCGCATAACTCCGCCCCGCTTGTGATAAATTAATGTCAAGTTCGTGAAAAAATCGTGGTAAATTAGTGCTAAGTTATTTCTACCGCATTAAAATAAATAGTAAAATCAGGAAAACGGCACAATAACAAACCATTTCCCTGATTCATAGACTATATCATAATATCTACAGTTCCTTTCTACACTCGCCAGATTATTTCTAGATACTATAAGATCTGAGCTTTTCCTGTATATGGATGGCTGTCGGCATAGGCGGATGCCTTTGCTGCAAACTCTCCGGATTTCAATTTATCAAAATATTCCCGTTGCCACACTGTATAATCAAAATCATCCCTTTTAATAAGGGAAATGAAATACTCTGCATCAATAACTCCCATATTGTCTACAAGGCACGCAAAACCCTGATCTAATATTTCTATCGCATTTCCCATTATCTATTTGCCTCCATTCTTCTGATAAATTCTCCCGGCGTTACCAGTTCAATCTTTTCAGACTGATATTTTAGTAATCTGTCATCTGTAGTCACAAAATAATCACATTCAGCTATAACAGCACAAGCCACGTGATATGCATCTTTCTCCTTTACACCGGTTTCCATGATGACATCAGATATTTTCTCAATATCTTTCTCATTTTTATTACTGACATACAATGTGGCGTACTCTTTCATAAACTTTTCAATAGCCATCTTCTTTTGTATTGACCTGTTATTACTATTTTCAAAATCAAGAACATATGATGTTACAAGTTCAATCTTTTTTTGCCTTATCATATCCTGAATATGAAGCTTGGCCTGCGTTTCCAAATGGATGCGTATCTGAGACTGATCATCATAAGGGCGGTTATAACTGCAATTATCCAAATATACTCTCATTTCTGTATTTTGCCCTCCTCATCTGCCAAATACCTTTATTGTCCTTATCTTAACATATTTACTTAAAATAAACTATTGTCAAACGGTATCTTCCTGAATTGATTCCATTTTTCAATATTCGCAAATAAGTCATTTAAGGAACGTTTCGTCGTTTTTCCTTCACGCATGTTCTTTACTTCCTTACATGACTGCATAATAGATTCTGAAATTGTACACGGTCTTTCCAAATTTGCTATTACGCTCATTGTCTGTTCCTCCTTCTCCACTAATTTGCTTTTTCCCATTTTCTTATACATATCATATCACCTTTTAATATTTCTGTATAGTTAGTATAATACTCTCCAAGCAAAAATATCTAATCAAAGCGCAATATATGTTTTGTTTAACGCTAATATACTAAAAAGAACTCATTAACCCCAAATTCACCTTAATCTAACCTCGGTAGACTATTTTCGACACAAAGCGCCCCATACCCCGATTGAGTCAAGTTAATGTCACGAACTTTTTTCACTTTTTTTGAGGCAAAATCCCCGAAAGCCGCATAACTTCGTTGGGATTGTGGTGAATTAGTGTCAAGTTCGTGAAAAAATCGTGGTGAAATAGTGCTAAGTTATCTCCCCTAAAAACCTATTCTGTTCTAGCCTTTCGGGACATCTCTCAACAATGATCTCCTGCAAATCTACGCTTCAAAAAGGGCATATCCGGCATACTCCTGTTATGATATGAATAGCCCACCGCCAAGACCTCTTCCATTGCTTTCTGTCCTGCAAGGGTGATGCCCTCCCGGATATTATCATAACCAGAAGTGCGCTCCACCGCAATCCCAGCGTCAGCCGGATTTCCCACCCGACAGTAAATTGCCACTCTCGGCTTCTTTTCATTCATATATTCCATCACGCTCTTTCTCCTCTCTTTTAAACCCTGTACAGTCTTACAGTACATAAGTGGAAATATGAATGCCACGTTATCTCTCCCTGAAATTCCACTCAATCTCCACCCTTTTGTCTCTATAAACATATATCTTCTTAATAAAAACATCAACCAGTTCCTGTGTCAGCTTTTCCATATGGGAATACCGGATCACCTGCCTCATATCCTCTTCCATCCCTTCGTTTTCCGCTTCCAGCTTTAAGAGTTCTTCTTCCCTGTCATGTATCTGCCGGCCCAATAAAAACAGAGCGCATAGATCAAAAAAACCTGTTTCTATACGCTCTGACGCTGTGTTACTTATTCAGTTATGATTGTGGTAATGGTTATTTAGACAAAATCGGAAATAGCTACTCTCTTTCCAAATCCTTTTTTACCTTGTTATATGTTGTTGTAAACAATACTGCCCAAAGCATAGGGACCGCTGAATATCCAGCACTTACCTGTCCTTTATTAAGCAATACATATGCGGCTCCTGCAAAAGTTAATATTGTAAAAAGAATACTCAGCACAAAAAGAATTTTCTTTAATACTTTTTTGTCCATAATTTTTCCCTCCGGCAATTCCGACTTTTTCAGTACTACAAACTTTAATTTAGTCTCCAGATACAATCCACTGCACATAAGCCCATTGCAATTTAGTTGAATCTAACGTGTTTTCATCAATTGGCGTTCCGCATTCCTCATATACATAAATATCAGAAATGCTGTCACGTTCCATGACTGCATACATCCGGCACCCTGCCAGTCCAGTGTCGTTCGCCTGTTCTTCTGTCAGTTCCCCAATGTATTTATAACCGTCCGGTAATTCGTTTACTGGCATATACGGGGCTACATAGTCCCTACCATATAGGGTAATCATAGGCGGCAGATCACCGCTTGGGGCATTTGTATTACTCCCGCATCCAGTCAACAATATCATTGTGAACAACATAAATACTAATATTTTTTTCATAATAACCTCTTTTCAAATTACGATTTGTGTCATCAATAGAATACCACAATCATACTCTTATTTCTTTCAAATTCCCGTTAAATTTCTTCCTCCCTACACTTCGCCTTACTTTGCTGTCTGCTCTCGTTCTAAAGTTCCCTTTCGCTAAGGGCATACAGATTTTTCCGTATGCCCCGCATATAAAAACATTTTCTTCTATTTCTTCTTTTTGGGAAATTCCAGCTTTACCTTATGCTTTACATTTCTATTCTGCCATCTCGGAATGTAAGATTTCGCATGCCAACACCCTGAAGCAGTTTGGCAGGGAAAACTGTCTCGATCTGCATGATTTCATCAACAGTCAATTCAACCGACAGTGCATCAATGGAATCCTGAAGATGTTCCTTTCTTGTCGTGCCGATCAGGACACTCATATCAGGGTTTTTCTCGTATACGTAGGCTTGCAAAAGGTTCTCAACCGTAGTGTGTTTGTCGGATGCAACCTTACGTAGGCCGGAGAGGATGCTATCCTTTACCTCTTGAGGTATTCCCGGTCTCCCAGATACCGCACCGCCGGATGGTGTGTCAGCCAACACGCCATGCTGCAGAACGCTGAAAGCAAGGATATTCATGCGGTTACTCCGGGCAACGTCCAAAATCCCGTTTTTCTCAATGCTGCGATTCGCAAGAGAATAAGCAAGTTCCACAGTATGAATCGGATATACCTTTGCCGCTTTTGCCAGGTTTTCAGGTGTAAGCTGTGTTAGACCAATGTTGCGGACATAGCCTGCGTCCACACATTCCTTGATAGCGCCAATAATTTCCTCTACGGGAATACTCTCGTCCATGCGGGCGGGCTCGTATAAGTCCACGTAGTCCAGTCCAAGCCTGTGCAGAGAATAAGCCAAATGCGCCTTCACATTCCACGGCCTTACATCCAGTCCGTAAATTCCCCCTCCCGGCTGCGGCAGAACGCCAAATTTCACAGAAAGGAAGTAACTATCTCTCGGCACGCCTTTCAATGCTTCCCGAAGCACCATCTCGCTTTCACCACCACCGTAGAATTCACCGGTGTTTAACAGTGTTATACCGTGATCCAGTGCATAACGAATGGTTTCTATGGACCGATCTTTATTGGACATATTCATGTCCATGCAGCCGAGTCCAAGCCTTTTGATATCAGTCATTTTTGATTCCTCCTACAATACAATTTTTCAGAACTACCCCATATTTTTCATGCACAGTGAGATAGTTCCCGATAATCACAATGGCATCTCCTTATATGACCACTGATCTTTTCAGCACAACGCCCCATTCTTCACTGAAGATGTGAAAACGCCCTTTGACGGTGATCTCATCACCGATTTTGATATCTCCATATTCGTCCTGCGAAGCAAGGCATGCATGAACATAGCAATTACCATCCACACTATCAGAAAGCCTGAAGGAAGGCAATCCGTGAATATCCGTTCCAACATATGTCACAATACCAGTGGCGGTGATCTCTGTGTTTTCTGCAACTGATCCCGCGTTTTGATCAAAGGCAAACCAATCGTACAGAGCAGCCGCTTCTTCCGGCATACTTTCTGCAGCTGTCCCGGAGCCTGTAATAAATGATCTTTTCACGCGAACTGCCGGCCTGACACCGATGATCTGCTCGTTAGCTTCATGAGCGCGATCCCCAATCTCCCCGGCTGAAGCAAAATAAGCCGGACTGGTATCCGTCATACCCGGGGAACGCAGCCACCATGCGCAGTTACCGCTTCCGTTCGTGTAAGCTCCCTGCTGAAGCGCATAGTCTGATGGCGCTGCAGTTCTTTCGCCGCTGCCAAGAAAAGTCATGGCTTCTCCTGCACTGAGCAGGAAAATGAAGTCAGTCGTATCTTCGCCGACAGGGGTTCCATAGTTCAAATCATCCCCATTGTCCAGAACTGCAGGAACGATGGCTGTACGTTCTTCCTCCGAAAATGCCGCCTCCAGAAACTCTCCGTTCAGCCAGACACGGATATCAGACTCATTCCATGTGACCGCTTCATGATCGTTGTGCCAAGGCAGGGATGCCAGACAATACCTGCTGAGAAGCAGAACGCTTTCGCCATCGTCATCCAGCACGATCCATTCAATCGGTTCCGCGCTGTCGCTTTGCTGCGGGTAGCTGCCAAAGGCAACGTCCTTCGAAAAAATTGTTTCTGTCATCAGATTCTCTACCTCACTTTCAGAATCAGGTGCATTGCCGGTTATTGTACTTTCACTTGCGCTTTCGGATGAGCCTGTATCCTCACTCTGGGAATCCTGGTTTATCCCATCCGTCTTGTCAGCAGTATTCCCACAACCCGCAAGGAAAACCATGAGCACACATATAAGCAGGCAAACGCCAGTTGATACTCTTTTTCTCATTCAAACACCCACTTTCAGATTTACTTGCATCTGCACGGCCTATTTTTCGGCTGATCGCAGTCCACGGCCGCAAGATAAAAGATCTTTGCCTCGTTGATAAATACGCTGATGTCCTTTAAGCTCTGTTCATTCATGTTCATTACGCTCCTTTTCATATTCTAAATAGTTTTTCTGCATTGCGGTGGGCAATATCTTCTTTGGTATCTTCATCAAGGGGCAATTCTTCAAGGAATGTCCTGACAAGGCTTGCTTTGGTATCGTAATTTGCATCGTTCAGCCCATAGGGATAGTCCTGCGCCCAGAGGATATGGTCCGGTGCAAAGGTCTTCAGGCAGAAATCCATATCGTCCTTGAAGAACATCCCGCTGGGATCGGTATAAACATTGTTCCGAAAATAGTATTTTATTTCGTGCCTCAGCCCCGTCATCTGTGGCGGCATCGCAGCATTCATACGGTCAAAGTAATAAGGCAGCAATTCACCCCAATGACCGACGATCATCTTCAGTGCGGGCAGTTTATCAAATATTCCGGAGAGGATGAATCTCATCAGATGCATAGCCGTATGGTAATGCCAGCCGATGCCGAATCCCGCAAATGTATTCGTTGTTCTGTCGTTCCAGCTTCCCTCGTAGTAGTATTTGCGCAGTTTTGCCGGAACCTCTGTCGGATGGAGATAGATGGGCACATCGAACTCTGCCGCTTTCTCAAAGATGGGGAAGAACCGCTCTTCATCCAGAAAATGACCTTCAAATGGGCCGTTGATCATGACGCCCACAAATCCCAGCTCTTTTACACATCTTTCCAGCTCAGTTACAGATGCTTCTACATCGTCTACCGGCAGTGTTGCATAGCCGTAAAAACGACCCGGATAGAGCTGTGTAGCGGCATACAGCTCATCGTTTGCCAATCGGCACAGCTCTGCTGCGCCATCTTCTTTGCGGATGTGCATGGGCTGATTGTTCCCATAGCCGATAATCTGCGCGTCAATGCCGTTTTCATCCATAAAAGCAATCCGGCGTTCGCCGATGTCAGTGATCGTGCCTTGCTGCATAAACAGCCTGACAAAACCCGCCTGGTTGGTCTCAGCCTCGTCTTTCGGCGGATTCAGTTCCATAAAACGATCATTGACTTTCTGTGACATGAAATGTTCTTCTATCGCTATAATTCTCATAATCGTTCTCCTTCATAAGTTCTTACTTATTAGTCTGAAAGAAAAGCTCGTGGCATGGTCTCAAATGCCGACGAGCTTTTTCAGAAGCTGAATCAGCTGTTCTTTTTCCTTTTCTGAAAGCCGCTTTGTTACAGCGTCTTCCATTTCATCGCCAAGTCCCCTGAGTAATGTTTCTTCAGCATAGGCTTTCTCTGTCAGAGAGACGATTTTACTGCGCGCGTCATCCGGATTGACGATTCTTGTGGTATACCCTTTCTTTTCGAGAACCTTAAGGATGTCAATTGCTGCCGGATGTGTTATGGAGAAAACCGTTTCAAGATCGATGATCCGCACTGAATCCTTTGACGCATCAAACAGATACTTCAAAATTTTATACTGTGCTACTGTGAGGTCATACGTCTGTAGAATTGGCAGTTGTGTCTTTTCAGCCTCCAGCGCTGCTTTCTTCACCAGAATTGTCACTCTGTCTAAATACATGACGCTCTCCTTTTTCGTAAGTTCTTACTAATTATATCGTGAGTTCTTACGAATATCAATAGCATCTGCATATTTGTTCGGAATTTTTGTAACAGTTCAGCCATGCATAACCAATTCTATAGGGCGGACGCCTTTTCCAGTGTCCACTCGGCAAGGAGAAATCGCACCATGATAATCAGCAGGTACAACAGCGAAGGCTATCCTAAGATAGTACGCCAAATCAACAAACTCAAATTGTATAGCTAATAGAATACCACAATCACATACAAATTTCCATTAACTTTCTATCTCTCCCCGGTTCACTTTTGAAGTTCTCATTCGCTAAGGGCATACAGATTTTTCCGTATGCCCCGCATAAAAACATTTTTTTCTATTTCTTCTTTTTTGGAAATTCCATCTTTACGGCACGCTTGTCTTTCTTGCTTCCAGTCCGAACAGGGTATTTACGCAGTCGCAAATCTTTGAAGCCGTTTGGAGCACGGAAAGTGATAGCTGTCATTCAAGCGTTGTAAATGTAATATATAACCTGCGGAAGAAGATTGAGCCGGACAGTAAAAACCCGACTTATCTGAAAACAGTGTTAGGCATTGGTTACAAGTTTAGTGCTGATAACATGGGGGAGTAACATTGTATATTTGCTTTCGCTGTCTGCTGCGAACTTAGAAATTGTGCAAAGCTATATATCATTTCTATCTGACTTTCCGNCAAAACATTTAACAGATTTATCGTNTTCTCCAACGTTGACATAGGCATTCTCCCTTCTAAAATACATATATTCTCTTACTTTTTATATATTGTATCATTCTCTATGTGAATTAATCATCACTATTTTTCACTCATTTAACAAAAATAAACTGTTCAAACCGTAATAGGCACTTCATTCAACACCTACGTGACAAATAAAATACTCATCCCACAAAACATTATAAATTTTACACAGGCAAACTGTTTTCGACACAAAGCGCCCCATACCCCGATTGAGTCAAGTTAATGTCACGAACTTTTTTCACTTTTTTTGAGTCAAAATCCCTGAAAGTCGCATAACTTCGTTGGGATTGTGGTGAATTAGTGTCAAGTTCGTGAAAAAATCGTGGTGGATTAATGCTAAGTTGTTTCAAGAAAAATTACTCTTATGCACAAGCCTCATCCTCTTCAAATTAAGAAGATACCCCTTAATATTTTTACCCTACAGACAATTCTCTGGCTCTTTCAAATAAGTTGAAAAATCATTAAGAACGGTCTAACAACCGCAATCTGATACTTTCGGGTATCAATCCGTCAGTTTTTATATTTTTGCAATATATACTTAACTTCATTGTCGCCTTCCAATCCATATGAATCTGTCTCTGATTATAATCGAGTAATGCCTGATGAATCCCTCCTTCTGAATCCGCTATCGCTGCTATATCGGTTCCACAAAAAGCCAGATGCATTAACCCATACAGCTTACTTTCCATCTTGGATCTGAGCATCCCATCTTTGTACTGATATACCCATATCGCTCCATCGCTGTAACCTAACAGAACATAAACCGCCTCATTTTTTAAATATGCATCTAAAGCTATCACATTTCCGCATTTTTCCACATCAAATGTCTCACATCTTTTATGGTCGTTTATGTAGAACAATTCTATTGTATTTGTTCCGTCATAAACAACTACGAGATTACCATTCGCTATCGTACCGCAGCCGCTTTCATCCGCCATCCATTCTTTCAATACAGACCCAGTCTGCATATGGATAAGTATAAGTTTAGTACCTTCCACGTCCCCTTCTCTTAAAAGCAGCAATTCTTCAGACATCGATAACAATCTCCGATTGTTTCGTTTAACATATTCCTGACTGACATACCATGAATTACCCTGAAATTGAATCATTCTCATTTTCACGTCATTCTGAAGGCATAGTAATCTGTTTTCTCCCAAAACTGCATGTTCCATCACAGGAATATCCGATATACAGAAGCTTTCCTCGTTACATTGAATATCCCATCCGCGCATGCAACCATCTTCATACAAGCACATTAATTCACTGCTCGCATATCTAAGTGACAGAATTTTACCGGATTCCCCTAATCGTGCTCCAGTCATATCGCAATAAGAGCAATCGCAGCCATCCAGATGCACATTATTCAAATTTGCATTTGTAAATATTGCTCCGCTGAGATTCTGGTCTGAGAGATCTGCTCCAGGAATACTGATATCCGACAAATTCTTTTTTGACCAATTTGCTTTCGGAATCTTCCTGTCTTCATTCGCAAAATATAAAATCTGCATAATTTTTGCTGAAAGATTGGATTGCACTGTATCCTGCTCCATCAATTCAATAAGCTTATACAGGCTTTTCTCTCTTTTTGACGGTTCTCCCTGAATTAACTCTGCAAGAAAACCCAAAGTTTCATGACTGTAATAATTCTTCCACAGCTCTTCTTTAAAATTCGGATTATCATCTTTTAGCAAATTCCATAGATATACCGCTACAAAGTACTCCCGAATGGAACGATGCGAGAATTCAGCCTTGTCACCGCTTTCATCCGCATATTTTAATAGCGTCCTCATAGAAAAACGATTGTCCGCATCCTGCCCAGCCTCTTCTCCGGCACGCTCTTGCATCCACAAAACCTTTGCCGCCGACTCACCCAGATAAGATTCAAATTCACTGACGCGCACGGTCTCCTCTCCCTGACTCTGGAGTTTGTACGCCATAGAACAAAGCGAATGATATATCCTGCCAATTGTTTCGCCTTTGTCTAACAACGCAACGTCCTCTCTATCAAAACTGTGGTCAAATTTTCTTTTCAGGCATTCTCTGATGTAATGCTCATAGACAGAAACTGCATTTTCTCCTATTTTCTCTCCGGATTTCAAAAGCATTCTTATCATATCCAGAAAAAATGGTTTTTCCATCAATGCTCTGATATTTCTATTCCCTAAAAGCTGTTCCCATCTCTCCATACGCTCTCCATCTTCGATTCCATGTAAAACAAACTGCTCTCCGGCTTCCTGTCCTACCGGAGCCATATGCAAGATCTCCACCCCGCCCAGCCGCTCTGAAAGCCATTTTTTTACATCATTTTTCTCAAAGCATTGAGGTCGCGAAGTGATCAGAATCTTTGCACCAGTCAGATGCTCACAGCATGCTACCANAAGTCTTATATTCTTCCGTATCGTCTTATCATCAACTACTGACGTAATTTCATCAAATCCATCCAGACATACAAGAACATGGAACTTCTCCTTCATATTGTNAAAATCNTCATAATTACAGCCCAGTTCTTTCATTCTCCGTTCAATCAATTCAAACGGCGTATCTGCGTCTCTTAGATTTTTCAAGGAAATACAGATCGGAATGTAATTTTTCTGCGGATTATTCGCAAATTCTGCTAAAAGCTTCCTGCATAGGCAATACAAGAAAAAGGTTTTTCCGGACGCAAACTCGCCTAACAACAGCCTTATCCGGCATGATTCCGAAAAGAGCCAACGTTCCATATCCTCTTCCAGGCTAATTTGCTGTGTTTCCTGATTATCCTTATAAAAAGACATTTTAACCCGGTATTGAAACAATGATTCATATTGTGCTCTGGCAGATACATCGTTCTGAAGCTCAAACATAATTTTCTCCGGCTGAAACGGATAAAGGTGAAGCCCCTCTGGAAGCATCATAACCGGCATCAGTTTCCTCTTCCATTTTCGGACTATTTCATTTTTCTTTTCAATACTCCATTTATCAGGGTCTGATTCCTTATCGGACTGTTTGTCATAGAATATTGCATATAATTCCGGCTCAATGCCTAACAACTCGCGAATACAATTCGCCTCACTCCATATTTGGATATTCTTTATTGGATAATATTTTCCCGGCATTCGCTCCGCATCTTCAAACAAATCTACTACATGTTTACTCAATCCGGCTGTTGGTGCTACGAGAATCCAATGTTCTATTTCTTCCTTTTCATGCCGCTGAACCTGTAAAATCTTAGCTAATACCATCTCCTCCGTCAATTTTTTTGACTGAATAAACTTACATTCAAAATAACAACGTCTTTTCTGTCCGGTCTCATCCAGATAGACTAAATCTAAATCCCTTCCGTTCTGATCACCACTCGGTCTTTTTTGAAGAAAGTGCAGTACTGCATCTGCCTTTTCTTCAAGATCCGGATTGTCTTCCCTATTCCATGTAAACAAACAGCTTAAAAGCCTTAAAAGCACATTTTCTAATACTGCCCCCTTTTCGGCAGCATTTGTGAACACAGTCATTTCATCCCCGGTTGGTGACTTTCCTTCCTCATTCTCTGCTTTCTCTTCTTCCTGCTGGCTTTGATCCGTCTGTTCTCCTTCCAAAACAGAGACTTTCCCTTTCCAATTCTGAGACCTTTCCCAGCGCACTGCCAGTTTAGACATGAAAAGCCATAGTTTGATCATGCGCTGACACTGTTTTTTATCAATCTGTCCCATCTCCGATACCAAAATCCGATCACGACAAACTTCCAATTCCTTTTTCAACTGTTCCGCAAGTTTTGTCGAAGATACGCTTATTTGTTCATAATCCATTGCAGCTTCTGCATATTCCCCTTTCCAAAGATGAGTACAGAAACTTGCCAACTCTTTATTATCTTCGCCGGTATTTGTCAACACCTGCGCTTTTTCCAACATCTCCTGATCCCGAATAACGACTCTTACGGTTTCTTTTCCCTGATATTTTGTAGATGCCAGACTTAGTATTTCCACCAACTCATTCCTGCCCACTCTCCTCAGCACGTAAATCTGGGAAACATCCGGCATCTGCAAGTTCCTCCACATCGCAACAGTAATCAGAACACTTCTGTAAGAATTCCTAAATGCATTGATCTGCTCTTCTCTATCTCGTACCTCCTGTTCGGAAACGCACAGGCAAATCTTCCAGTTTTCCTGAGTTTCTGTCAAAAGCTGCAGAAGGCTCTGCCTCAGAAATTGCGCCTGAGATATAGTTTCTGCAATTATGAGAGTCTTCTCCGCATGCAATAACATATCCTCCCAAATCTTATCCACTAATATGGAATACCCGCCAGAATCATTCTCGGAAGTCAAAGGAACATCCCAATAATCTATAGTGACCGGATCCATCAAATTATCTTTATAAGCCTGCTGTAGCGTATATTGATATCGAATCCGCCCAAAAACTTCGATCGCCTCCAAATTCGGTATTGATGCCACACCTGCATAAATAACCTGCGGAAGATATTTTTCCGTGCCGATTAGATATCTCCAGCCACTTTCCGCATGCGCACCAAGTACAATCAAGTTAACGTGAACTCCCTTCGGCTTAAAATTCTGGATATAATTCTCCCATCTCGCATAAGTCACAATTAATATTTCTGTTCTATCCGATAGAAAATTATTTGTATCCTCTAATGAAACCGATGTCCGCACTGTAAATCCACTATCTTGCAGTGTCTGTTCCATTTGGCTGCACAGCATCCGAGATGTCTCCAGAACAATTATTTTCCACTTTCCATCTGTCCTCTTTATGATTCCCTGTACCAAAAATTTTATAGTTTTCGTATACCCAGTTCCCACCGGCATGCACACCATTCCTGCTTTTTTCCTATAAAAAAACTTTTCATCATCAAATTCTCTAAGCAGATATCCAGCAATATTTTCCTGTAAAGAATCTCCCTCTAATATCTGTCTCATACCAAAGGCTATTATCTCTTCAATTCCATAAATACCCGCATAGCTCATTGCATCCCAAATTTTACTATGACTCATTTCAGGCGGGAACTCCGTTTTCTTGTCCCCTTGTATTGACATATATTCTTCCGGTGTGATCTTTCGAACTCCGTTTTCGTCCATTACAAAAGTCCTATACCAACTTCTTCGCGTCAGTATAGGGCAACTGTCATACTCCTTCAGAATTTTATTTTTCTCACGTCCTCTGTATCCGGACAGCACACTATAAATCTTTCCTGTCTCAAATTTCTCGCATCGCAGCAGTTCTTTATAGCAGTCGGGTATAATATAATATCGTTCATCCTTTTTTACATGCCACTGCGGTAATGCTCTCAATGGTGCATATATTTGATCAGCTTTGGGAAATACAAACTTTGAGTACATTCCTTCATCACGAAATGCAATCAGATAGCACTTTCTTCCTAAAAAAGGAACCTGACCATGCTCCGTTCCACTCATTAATCCCCATCTTGAATAATATGTTCCTTCTGAAAATATTTTTTGTACTTCGCGTACGATCGGCTCCGTTCCTCTCAGCGCCGCAACCGGCAGCATGATACAAGCAGCTACAGGGCGATATTTTTTCACAACTTTCCGCAATAGTTCAAGGTGTTTTCCCGTCCTGCTTTTTTCTTCAAATTCTTTTTCTCCTCTGCTATATTTCGCAACACTTGAAGAAGACACCGAAAACGGCACACATCTTATTGAGGCAAGCAACAAGTCATGTTCAGGAATCTGTTCTATGCCATTTTCTAACGCACCTTCAAAAAAAGAAATCTGTGGGAAATTATATTGGTAGACTTCCGCCGCCGTCTCAATTTCTTCCTGAGCCCATATAACCTCTGCTCCCTGCGCCAAAAACGCTCTCGTCATAGTCCCTACACCAGCAAATAAATTGATTGCTTTCATTTTCTCTTTGTTATCCTTTTCTAAATTGTTTGTAAACATATTACACTTGTTCTTTACTTTATCTTAGGATTGCATCTAATTTTAAAATCCCATTAATCCACATCACTTTTCTGATACCCTACATTTACTATCCACTGTCCATTTTTCTTAGAACCTTTTCTCTCAACAAATCCCTCCTCTTTCAAGCGGCGAATTCGCTTTGTAAGCGTAGTCGTTCCCAATTCAACCCGCCTACTGATTTCACTTACACTAATGTTTGCATTCTCTTTCATCAACTCTAGAATTTTGTCATCATTGCGGTCAAGCACCCTTGTTCCTGTTTTTGAAAAACTACTTTCTACATTTCTCTTATGATTCAGCGGAATTGTTACCGTGATAAAATTCTCCGTAATATCAAACACTTCTTTTCCATATTTAGATACAATCAAAGGAACTCCATGTCCAGTCTGTTCTATATAATCCAACTGAACCATAATCTGCTGAAGTTCAAGATTCACAGGTTTGCTTTTCCCCTCATAAAATTCCTCCAATGTAAGTCCCTCCGGTAAGCCTCCCACTGATATAACCTCAATGCGGTCTTCAAACATATACACAGCCGGTGGTGTCTGCCTTGACCAGCGATTGTGCAGGCAGGCGTTTAACCATGCCTCCCTGAAACATGGAAAATCAAACAGTTTACTTTCCTTTCTAAGACTTCCCCCTACATCCACTATGGTATCATTCAGCGCTTCCATATAGTCCAACACCTGCTTCACAGCTACAAGCATACATTTATAACCATATTCATTCCGCTTAACCAAATTCGTTTTGTCTGTACCGCGAAATACTGCAACTTTAATAGAGTAACTATTAATATCTGCCAGAATAGATGCCATTAAATTATAAGTTCCATCACGCGTAAAAAGATTTAAGTTCCGCTTAAAGGTATTCTCACGAAGTGTAAGATTATTTCCGGCATACAACATCTTTAATTGATCAAAGTTTAGCTCCTGATTGTTTGCCTCAATATTTACAATAGAATCTGATACACTAAGCATAAGATTACGTAATTGCTGTGGTGATATTTCCCTATCCTCATCCGCTGATCTCATGTAATACTTTCCATATGCTGAATAAGGTTTTTCATCCCCTTCAACTGTAACTTTTATTACATTTTTATCATCACATAGTTCCACAATAATCGTCGGGATAATCTGTGGTTTAATCGCATTGGCAATCCCTTGAGATATTTCACGTAATGTACGATCTCCAATCTGCTGACCTAAGATTTCACCATCGTTTCTTACTCCAAAATACAATATTCCTTTTCCGTTTTTATTCAACATAGAAGCTAAAGAAATGATACCTTCTTTCAACTCACTAGTTGTTTTTTTAAATTCAATCAGTTCCGTTTCCATTCCAAAATTCATATTCTCGCCCTTTCTATAATACAGTATATCCTTTTTTGCTATTTTATTCAACACTTAATAAACACTTTATTCAACATCTATATGTCGAATAAAGTGTTTATTAACTCAAACTTGCTCCATTCTACCCCGGCAGACTTTCTCAGCTCAAGTCGGAAGACTTGAGGTTAAACACAACGCCCCATACCCCACCTTATCATTTGGAACTTCCCTCTCCCCCCGCAATATCTTTGCACCTCCCCGCAAATACGCTTTCACCTTTTCCCCATACAAAAAAGAATC
>JAAVAA010000012.1 GCA_014804285.1 Lachnospiraceae bacterium
TGCGTCATTTGATAACCCAGCTCCGATGAAAAGAAATCCTTGAGGAAACAATTCGCGAACGCTTTATCGAGCGTGTTGACGAGAGGCTTTCTTTTCATCGGAGCGGATGTCTCGCATATGCATACCCAAGCTAAACGTTAATTTTACATCCTTACAAATTCCTTATAATTGAAGATTATCCTGTCATCAATAAGATAAATTCAGGGAGGATAATCAATGAATCAGAATGTGATAGAAGTTAAAAATCTTTCAAAAGAATTTCGGAAACGGCCGGTACTTAAAAATATCACGATGTCAATTCCGCATAATTGTGTATATGGACTCTTAGGAGTAAATGGTGCAGGGAAATCCACACTGCTGAAAACAATGACAGGGCTTCTTCGACCGTCTTCCGGAGAAATCTATTTTAAGGGACATAAGTGGTCAAGAAAAGATTTGGAAAATATTGGGGCTTTAATTGAAAATCCCCCGATTTATGAGAATCTGACCGCATGGGAAAATATGAAAGTGAGGGCGTTGCTGATCGGAGCTGCGGATGAGCGGATCAGAGAGGTTCTAAAGATTACAGACATTGCAGATACAGGCAGGAAAAGAGCAGGAGCATTTTCATTAGGAATGAAACAGCGCCTGGGGATTGCATTAGCACTGCTTGGAGAGCCGGAACTGTTGGTACTGGACGAACCAATTAATGGACTTGATCCCGTGGGAATACAGGAACTGCGGCATTTAATCCGGAGTTTTCCGGAGAAAGGGATAACCGTCATTATATCCAGTCATATTTTAAGCGAGATTCAGCAGATGACAGATTATATAGGAATTATTTCAAATGGAAAGCTGGAATTTGAGGGAAAGACAGAGGAACACGAAAACCTGGAAGAGCTTTTTATGGAAATCGCGGCAAAAGGGAGGGAAGACAGATGAAAATATATTTTCTGGCAGAAAAACTAAAGCACCGCCATACTTTTCTAAAAGGATTGGTCATACTGATGCCTTTGGTTTCTGTTTTCCTTTCAGCATGGCTGACGCATGATTATTTTACCGTTGACAGTTATAACTGGTGGTATATAGGATTATATCCCGGATTAATAGGGATCTTATGCGGAATCATTGGAGGAAAAGATAAAAAGAAGAAAAACTTTACGATATGGTCTTTGCCTTGCAGGATGGAAAAAATTTGGGATGCAAAAGTACTTATAGGGGCAATGATGTCTGGTATTGCAATGTCCTGCACCATAATTCTTACCATTATTACGGGAAAGGTGATAGAAAATATGATGCATAGAACATTCAGTGTGTACCCCTCCATAAAAATGCAATTGGCAGCAGGGGTAATAATCTGGCTGAGTACACTATGGCAGATTCCGTTTTGTCTGTTTCTGTCACAGAAGATGGGGACCTTTTTAATGTTTCTTGTGCATATGGGAAGTTATACTGTTATTTCTGCTACAATTTCCTTAAAGCCCTGGTTTGCGCTGTTTCCGGGAGCTATTACCTCCCGGTTGATGTGTCCGGTATTGGGAGTTCTTCCCAACGGGCTTTTGGCAGTGGAGGGTCAGATGACTTGGGCTCCCGAGCTTATGGAAGCGCAAAATCTACCGATTGGAATTTTTGCGTCACTTTTCTGGTTTCTGATTTTCTGGTGGGGAAGCAGAAAGATCTTTCAAAGGCAGGTGAATATTTAGATGAGAGAATTGTTCAGATGCATAAGAGCAGAATTTTTGAAAATGAGACACACATTTTTGTATCCCCTGCATATAGGGGTTCCTGTGATGGGAAGTGTGATATTCCTGCTTTACTATCGTGTAGCTGGTTGGAGTGAAGCGGCACAGATCTCCGGTTATGCAGAGATTATTGGAATTTCCCTTCCGTTTGTGGTCAGTATCGTGTGCGCAGGGAATGTAGGACTGGAAGAAAAAAATCAATTCCAGACCCTTTTGGGAGGTTCTGTTTATAGATGGAATTCTTTTTTGGCAAAATATCTTGTGCTTTTGGGGATTGGAATTATGGCGGTGCTGGCGGCAATCTTTCTCTTTGCGGCTGGATATCACCGGATACTTGGAAAAGAAGGCATTTGTTTTGGCACTTATGGAAAGATGGCTGCAATTTTGTGTCTGGGGAGTGTACCATTATATTTGGAGCATTTGTTTTTAAACCTGATGTTTGCAAAGTCAATTTCTTTATGTGCCGGTGCTATAGAGTTTTTGCTGTCAGCTTTATTCCTCACCGGATTGGGGGACGGTAGATGGCCGTTTTTTCCATGTACATGGAGTGCAAGGAGTGTCGCTTTATTTCTGGCGTATGTTACTCAAAATGAGGCAGCAGGCATTTTTATGGCAGTGATGAAAAACGCACTTGTGGTGTGTTTGTTGCTCATGCTTATGATTTGTGCAATAATTAGAATATGGTTTCATTTTTATGAGGGAAGGCAATGCGATGATTGAAATTCTGGTGATTGATGATGATAAAGGAATTTTGGAGCTGATCCGCAAAGCTTTGGAGCGGGAAGGCTATGCAGTTACCCTTCAGGACGATCCGTTGAAAATTGATTATGATAAACTGGCCAGATATCAGTTAATTCTTTTAGACGTGATGATGCCCGGAATAGATGGATTTGGTCTGTGCCGGAAGATCAGGGATAAGGTAGATTGTCCCATTCTGTTTGTCACCGCCAAAACAGAGGAAAATGCGTTGATGGAAGGGCTTGGAATCGGAGGGGATGATTATATTCGGAAACCCTTTGGTATTGGTGAACTGCGGGCAAGAGTCGCAGCGCATCTGCGGAGAGAACAAAGGGAAAGAAAACATATGCTAATGTTAGGGGAAGCGGCGTTTTCTCTGCAGGAAAAAAGGCTGTACTACAAGGGAAATGAGATCATGCTTACCAAAAGTGAATACGCCATTTGCGAATATCTGGCCTTACACCGGGGACAGGTATTTACAAAAGAACGGATTTTGGAACATGTTTTTGGATTTGACAGTGAGAGCAATGAGTCAGCTATTACAGAGCATATAAAGAATATTCGTGCGAAATTCCAGAAATTTGGAGTAAATCCGGTTGAAACTGTGTGGGGGATTGGATATCAATGGAAGTGAAGAGAAAAGAAAAAACATTGGCAGGCCTGTTCCTGAAATATGTCGCGTTTTTTTGCGTGAGTACCATTCTTCTGGCGGCAGTTGTTCTTCTTTTGATGATATGTTTGTCAGCGGCAGGTCTTTTGCTTCCTGCAAACTATGCAGAAGTAAAGCTATCAGAAAATATGGTGCAGATCCGTGGGGCAGGTGACTCATTGGAAGAATGGATTCCCCAAGGCTGTACATACAGTGTATATAATGCTGATGGCGCATGGCTGAGGGGAAATTTCCCGGCGCAGGAGCAAAAAAGCGCTTGGGAACACTATGAGAAAAACACTATGTATGCAGAGTATAAAGGTTATTACCGTTTTATCCCTATGGATGATGGAAATGTCTGCATCGTTAAGTATTACTTAATTATGAGATTTTCCAATGAAAAGCTGAATGAGCTTCTTCCGGCTCCGGAATTACTGATGCCGATTCTGGATATCATATTATTTATTTTGAATGCAGTTCTGCTCTCCAGAAGATTTGCAGGGAAAGTGAAGGCACAGCTTCGGGAATTAAGTGTGATCACAGAAAAAATTTCCCAAAATGACTTGGAATTTGAAACGAAAATTTCTGATCTGAAGGAGATAAATGAGATCATGGCATCACTAGGGCGGATGAAAGATACTCTGAAGAATTCTTTGACAGCACAGTGGGATATGGAAAAGCAGAAGCAGGAACAATTATCTGCTCTGGCACATGATATTAAGACACCGCTTACAATTATCAGAGGCAATACAGAACTCTTAAAGGAGAGAGAGCAGGCGGAAGAAGAGAGCGAATGTGTAGAGTATATACTTGAGAATGTAGATGAGATAGAGAAGTATTTGGAAAACATGAGACAGGTAATATATGGTGACCGGCAGAAAACAGATAAGGTGGTTTTACATTGTGAGAGCCTGAAGGAAACATTTCGGGAGACCGCAAAGCAATTATCAGCGGCGGAGAAGATTCCGGTATCTTTTGGCGTCAGGCCAATTGATGGAAGGATTTGCTGTAAGGAAGAGGAAATATTGCGGGCATGGAGCAATATTGTCAGCAATGCGGTGGAATATACGAATCGTCAGAGGGGGATAATGATCTCAATCAGAACAGAGTACAAAGAAAGCCGGTTGTACTTTGTGGCGGCTGTCAGAGATTGGGGTGCAGGCTTTTCGGCAAGAGATCTGCAATACGCGGACAAAGAATTTTATAGTGGAGATGCAAGCCGCCATGACAGAAGGCATTCGGGTCTGGGACTTGCTATTGCAAAAAGGTTTGCAGAAGACCAGGGAGGATTTTTGGAGTATAAAAATTGCAGTGATGGTACGGGAGCTGTGGTGGAGCTGTGGTTAAAAGCAGAAAATTTACAATAGAACAACTGGAGGAATCAAAAGATGAAATGGAGTGTAATGTTCTTTTTTAACAGTGCTCTGCTGGGAGTGGGGCTTGCTATGGATGCTTTTTCGGTATCGTTGGCGAACGGCTTAAATGAGCCAGAGATGAAAAAAGGCAGAATGTGCGGTATGGCCGGAGTGTTTGCCGGATTTCAGTTTGCGATGCCGATGATCGGATGGATATGTGTTCACACAATTGTTCAATTTTTTAAGGCCTTCGAGAGATTTATTCCCTGGATCGCGTTAATTCTTCTTGCTTTTATAGGCGGGAAAATGCTGATTGGCGGTATTCGTAGCAAAGATTCAGATGAGAAAAAGCAGGAGATTAAAATTGGAGCCTTGCTGATTCAGGGGATAGCCACTTCCATTGACGCCTTGTCTGTCGGCTTTACCATTGCCAAGTATGGTTGGCTTATGGCGTTTGTTTCCGCTCTTATTATTGCAGCCGTTACTTTTGCGATATGTATGGCGGGGCTGGTGATTGGAAAAAAATTCGGAACGAAGTTGTCTGACAAAGCGCAGATCCTAGGAGGTAGTATCTTGATTGCCATTGGCATAGAAATCTTTATTACGGGAATGAGGATATCTTAATACCTGTTGCCTGCAGAGAGGTATTTGATGGACGTAATAGCATGTTTTACGAGTTTAGAAGGGATGCAAAATCATGGTGACGGTGCAGGAAGCATATCGGATTCTTGGGATTCGGTCAGGAACAGAAAAGAAAGAGATTAAGAAGAAATATCGAAAATTAATGATGCAGGTACATCCGGATGTTGCCACATCGTTCCAGGAAAACTACAGATATAGCGCGCAGGAAATCAACATCGCTTATGCTGTTTTGATGAAAGAGGAATTGTCTGATGTCGAAAGCAATTCTTATGAAGGAAAGCATCATGCTTCAAAAAAGAAAAAGAATGCTGTATGGAATGCGCCCGTCAATGTGAATGCATTTGCGGAACGCGAGGTTCTGCAGTATGTGGAAGATTATGATGGTACTGTTTTGGGAAATTATTGCGTGGCGAAAGGAAAATATTTGTGGAAAACAGATGAAGATTTTCCGTTGTTTTTGCTCAGCCTGTACCAATGCAGTAAGGAACTGCTTGATGGAATAGATGAGAAGCTTCAAAGAGATGAAGTTCTGCCAAAACGTCAGCAAATTCAGGCAGAGCTTACCTATCTGCTTGCGCAGCAGTTTATAGATGGTCCGGCTATACTTACAGAACTTGTGAAGAAAGAGGAGATTACTTCGGATGGAGATCAGGTATTTCATTTTTCTTCTATGCTGGAATTAATGGCTGGGGCGGAGCCTGTAAAGGCGGGTGAAGCAATTTATCCATCCGGGATCAGAAATCATAAATTATATTTAAAAAATCAAGCCGGACGGGAGCTGGGCTATCTTTCTTTTTTGGATGACCGGTTGTATTATATAGTCATCCCGCTGTTTGAGCAAAAACGAGTTCAGGTTAAGATACAGGCAGCAGAGACCGGGTCAGAAAGAAGACGGAACACGACCGGATATCAAAAACTGAATTTGTGGGTCAAATTACTTAGGGCAAATACAAGTCGAATGCCCGAAAATTTGAATTTGCAAATAGAAGAATTACTGAAAAAGTATAAGGAAATTTTATGCATCGGATATAAGCACGTTTGACAGAAGATTTATTTAAATCAGAAGCATTTTGGTCAGTTGACTCGAACTGTTTTTTAGGATAANATAAAGTANACTTTATNTTATCCTAAAAANGGAGGNTGAATNATGGAATACATGGAACGNGCACTGGAGCGAAAATTTTTACACATGAGTTCGTTTTTTAAAGCAGTTCTTGTGACAGGAGCAAGGCAGGTTGGAAAGACAACNATGTTGAAACATTTAGCGGCNGGGCAAAGCCGNACTTATGTTACNATGGACAATACNATGGCGNGGACACTTGCAAAGTCTGATCCGGTGTTNTTTTTTCANACNTATAAACCACCGATTATTATTGATGAAATACAAAAAGCGCCGGAACTGTTTGAGCAGATTAAGATTATGTGCGATGACAGTGAAGAACGGGGATTATTCTGGCTGACCGGATCGCAGCAATACAAAATGATGAAAAATGTCCGTGAAACGTTAGCAGGCAGAATTGGGATTCTGGAACTTTACAGCTTGTCAAAGAATGAGGTGGAAGGTGTGACTTTCCCCAATGAGCTGGATTTTTCTCTGTCCTGTTTGCTGGCAAGACAGTCTTTTAATAAAAAAAATGACATTGTGGAAGTGTTTGAACATATTTGGCGTGGCGGAATGCCGGCGGCGTTATGGGCAGACACTGAACAGAGGCAGGAATACTTTAATTCTTATATCGAAACTTATCTTATGCGGGATGTAGCAGAAGAGGGTGGTATTACTGATACAGTTCGTTTCCGTAAGTTTTTAAATGCCTGTGCTGCTCTGGTTGCAGAGCAAGTCAATTATAAAACTTTAGCAGAGGCGGCGGATATATCTCAGCCAACAGCAAAAGAGTGGATGCGGTTGCTGCAGGGCTTAGGTATTATCTATTTATTACCGCCTTATGCAAACAATGAACTGAAGCGGTTGGTTAAAACGCCTAAACTGTATTTCTGTGACACTGGTTTATGTGCGTATCTTTCCATGTGGCTCACCAGGGATACACTGATGAATGGAGCTGCCAGTGGACACTATTTTGAAAATCATGTCATCATTGAGCTCCTTAAAAATTTTTCCTATGCATCATCAAAGGTAAACCTGACTTATTACCGGGATTCCAATGCGAAAGAAATTGATGTCTTTGTAGAACAAAACGGTGTGATCCATCCACTGGAAATCAAAAAAAGCGCAAATCCGGATCGACGAGAAGTCAAAAAATATGCGTTGATTGATAAGGTGAAAGCAGAACGGGGCAGCGGCGGTATTATCTGCATGTGTGAGGAAATCATTCCAATTGATACTCTAAATTGTTTTATCCCCTGTAATTTAATCTAAAGACTTCAGATCCTGTTTTGGTAACCCCATTCACACATCCCGTCCAAAATAGGCATCAGGGACTTTCCGCGTTCTGTAAGACTATATTCTACCTTGGGCGGAATTTGCGGGTATTCTTCCCGGTGAACCAGTTTGTCGGCTTCCAGTTCCTTCAAGGTAGAACTTAAGGTTTTGTAGGATATATTACCGATATATTTTTTCATTTCATTAAAACGGACTATCCCAAACTCCATTAAGGTGTAAAGGATAGTCATTTTATATTTTCCGTTGATCAGGGATAAAGTATAGCTGAATCCTGTGTCATTCAAACATTCTTGTGATATGCATCTTTTTTCCATTGCTAATTACCGGTTCCTTTCATGATTTGCAANANATGTATTACTGACATAAAATAATATACTTTCCAAAAGTAAGTATATTACTTGTTGGAGGGTATTGCAATAGAGANATACATAAATAAAAANGGCAATTTTCATTAAGACATGCGGATTTACGAAGTGATATAATAAACAAAAACCGNAAGGGGCAATTCGTTATGAATAGCACGCAGATAACCAAAAGAGTACTTTTGCATATCGAGAAAAACTTAGACAGTGATTTGTCATTGGAGAAAATCGCAAAAGAACTGAATTATTCAAAATTTTACATTGCAAGGGTCTTTAAGAACCATACTGGTCTTACCNTATATAAATATATTCGAANCAGACGATTAAATGAAGCNGCCAGAAANCTGGNGCAGACAACAAAGCCNATTATCGAAATAGCAATAGAATCCGGNTATGGTTCNCAGCAGGCTTTTACTCAGGCTTTTCGCTGTGAGTATGNGTATTCNCCGCTGGAATACAGGAATATCAGNCGATTTGTTCCGAAGCAGGATAGAATTGATATGAGTNTAAGCNAAAAGTGCGGAATGTTATNGNTTCAATTTATGGAAGNCAGGAGGGCGGCNGCATGAGTTTTATTCCTTATGTNATTGAACAGACAGGCAGAGGAGAACGGAGTTATGATATATANTCAAGGCTCCTTTCAGACNGGATTATTTTTTTAGGCGAGGAAGTNAGTGATAATTCAGCGGGTATAGTCATTGCGCAGATGCTTTTTCTGGAGGCNCAGGATCCTGAAAAAGATATTCAGCTTTATATTAACAGTCCGGGAGGGTCTATATCGGCGGGTCTTGCAATTTATGATACCATGCAGTTTGTGAAATGCGATGTGTCTACGATATGTCTCGGTATGGCAGCCAGCTTTGGAGCATTTTTACTGGCAGGCGGGACAAAAGGAAAACGTATGGCACTCCCGAATGCGGAGATCATGATACATCAGCCAGCAATCAGTGGAAACGGAGTTAAGGGACAGGCAACAGATATTAAAATCGTATCTGATCATATCCTTCAGAGTAAAAAGAGGCTGAACAGGATACTGGCTGAAAATACCGGAAAATCCATAGATGAGATAGAGGCAGCTACGGAACGGGATCATTATTTATCAGCGGAGGAAGCGCTTAGTTTCGGACTGATAGATAAAGTTATCGCAGAACGCTGAGGGGAGCGAAATGATGGATTAAAAAACATGAACGACCGGCACAAAGCAATATTCAGGCTTTGTGCCGGTCGATTAAAGTTTGGCGATTATAAATTATGCTAGAATATCAACAGTACCCCCGTCAGGAAGCACCAAACCTTCGGAAGCTTCCACCGGAATATNCACACCGCCCAGCTCCAGAGATACTCCGCTGTTATTGGTGTTAAAATCCGTATTGGAGCGCAATCCGCTTGCACCTTCCTGTTTTTCCCGTTCAAGCTTATCAAACAGGGCTTTCAGATATTTCATGTCTGCTTCCATAATTTCGCGCAGTTCCTCGGAACGATGTTTTTTCTTCAGCAATTCCAAATCCGCGGGATCCATTTCNTGATTTTGAAGGGGCATCATTTCTTCTGCCAATTCTTCAAGTCCGGTTCCGTCAGCAATTGCTTCTTCAAGCTCCCGGAGCTGTTCCTCAAGATATTCCATAATCTCTTGCATCTTTTCTTCGCTGATTTCCTGTGCGTCTTCGCTCTCGAGAAGTTTATCAAAATCTTCGGAATTATCCACCTGATCACCTTCACAAATGCCGCCTTTTTTGGCGATGTTTTCTTCCTCCTGAAGGTGTTTCATACGNTTTTTGGCNATTCTGGCTATTTTTTCNGCATGNATCAGTGCATGACGAACTTCCGAATAGTCATANTCATCNGAGTNTANTTTTTTNCGNAGNTTNACGACCTGNGNACGCGCNCTGGTTACNACNTGTNTNGCNNTAANAGGNGTCTTNGTCTGNAGGATCTGTTTNGAAAGCTGTTTAAANTTGTATTGAAGNCGTTTCTTTTTCTTGGAACCCGGTTTGCTGATAGACATCGATGCCACCACGCTTCCATCCGCCCGGCGGATAGTGTATCGTTTTACATTAGAATGGTATGTGCCGACTCTCATACTCATAGTTACTCCCTCTACCTTTTGAATAATAAACTTATAGAAAGCACAGNTATGCAAGGGATATCACGACAGAGCGGTAATTTTGAGCATACACACAAAATCAGTGACACAGATTAAAGAACATGAATGAATATAAATGTTGAATAATCCTTATAGAGTGTCCTGTCCTTGACATAAGTAGGAAATCCTTTTCCTGTTTCTATAAGTTATACTTTCAGNTATAAGTATATCGGCATACAGTTGGAATTTCTTAACCTTTTTAATTGAGGTTATAGGAAATAAGTGGTATAATGGCGGAGCAGAAGTAATAGTAAACAAAAGGGCAGTGGAAAGGCATGGTTTAAGAATTGGCGGAAAAGTTTTATGCAGTGAAAAGAGGATTAAAGACAGGTATCTTTTGCACGTGGGAAGAATGCAGCGCTTCCGTTAAAGGCTATTCCGGTGCAGTTTANAAAAGCTTTAAAACCCGACAGGAGGCGCTTGACTTTNTGGATGGGAATGCTGNCNNGAAAGNAAATGAGAGNGCNGAAGATAANAATGGNGTGAAAATATATGTGGATGGCAGTTATCATGCAGAGACAGAAGAGTTTTCTTATGGCATGGTAGTTCTTGACGGGNAAAAAGAAGAGAAGTATTCGCAAAAGTTCCANGATAAAGAATTAGCCTCCATGCGCAATGTGGCAGGGGAGATCAAAGGCGCCGAGGCGGCTATGCAGTATGCTCTGGATCACGGTCTTACGGAGATTGCCATTTATCATGATTATGAGGGAATTGCCAGATGGCCACTGGGAGAATGGAAAACCAATAAAGAAGGAACCAGGGCGTATAAGAATTTTTATGAGCAGGCATGCATGCAGGTAAAGATCCGGTTTGTCAAAGTTACGGGACATTCCAATGACAAATATAATGATATGGCGGACGAGCTTGCAAAGGAAGCGCTTGGAATAAATGATTCTGCTGGAAAATGACGGAAATGAGAGACTAGAAATCTCTGACAGGGAGAATACTAAAAGAGCAGGTCTGTACTTTGGACTTTGATCAGGAGGAGATAAGAGTGATTCACTATTTCATGAAACAAATTGTTCCGGAAGTGTCCGTGCTTGGATTGATAGCATCATTTGGGCTGACTGTTTTTTTGACGGCAAAATTTGGGGATCGTCTGCCGAGAGATGCGGGGAGAGAATTTGCCCATGACGGAAAGCTTTCCGCAGGCAAGCCAAGAGGGGCAGGACTGATTTTTGTTTTGGTATTTGTGATATCAGCACTCATTTTTGCTCCGCTTAACCGGGAGATGATCATATACCTGCTGTTGGTGTGTGCGGAAATGATGACGGGATATCTGGATGACGCGGCGGAGCACCCTTGGGGAGAACTTCGGAAGGGGCTGCTGGATCTGGTAGTTGCGGTCATTCTTGCAGTGACTTATCTGTCCTTTAACTCAAATACGATTAGGATCGCAACGTTAAAGCTGTCGGTTACGATTCCGCCTGTGTTGTTTGGCATATTGATCATCATTTTGGTATGGGGAGCAATCAATGTAACGAACTGTGCCGATGGAGTGGATGGTCTTTCGGGGACGCTGGCAATCATAACGCTGTCTTCCTTTTATATCATTGATCATCTGATCGGAACCGGTGATGAATTTAATTTGCTGATCGTTATGTTTATCCTTTGCATTTTAGGGTATTTGTGGTATAATGCCACACCCAGCCATGTACTTATGGGAGATGCGGGAAGCCGGGCTATGGGAATTTTTATCAGCATTGCGGCCTTAAAGAGCGAAAGTCCGATTCTGTATATTCCTATTGCTATTGTGCTGATTTTGGACGGAGGTTTGGGACTTGTGAAGGTTTCCCTGATCCGGCTGTTTCATATTCATATATTGACGAAGGTGAGGACACCGCTGCATGACCACGTGCGCAAGAACATGGGGTGGTCAAATACGCAGACCGTGTTCCGGTATGCGATTATTCAGATATTGGCTGCCATGGCGGTGATCGTACTTATTTTGTCATAGAGCAATTATCGGTTGATGGAAAGGATTTATTGAGGAGGGTCACAAATGATAGAAAGACGCGATAAAATAAATTATTACCTTGATCTTGCAGAAACTGTTTCCATGAGGAGTACTTGTCTTAGGAGAAGATACGGTGCCGTTATCGTGAAAAATGATGAGGTCATTTCCACCGGCTATGTGGGAGCCCCACGGGGAAGAAAGAATTGTACGGATATAGGAACCTGTATCCGGAAGAAACTCAGTATTCCCAGAGGAGAGAGGTATGAGCTGTGCCGGAGTGTTCATGCGGAGGCAAATGCAATCATCAGCGCTTCCAGAGATAAGATGATAGGCGGTGATATTTATCTGGCGGGTGTGGATGCGGAAACAGGAGAGTATATTCCCAATTCCAACAGCTGTTCTATGTGCAAACGACAGATTATCAATGCGGGGATCCGTCGGGTCTATATTCGGGACAGTAAGGACGAATATCGCGTAATCGAGGTACAAGAGTGGATCGATCATGACGAATCCTTAGACGGCACCAGAGGATATTAATGGTATGGAAGATGTTTTGGAAAAGGCGAAACCTCTTGCAGCAAAGCTGATGAGCTATGCAAGAGACAATATTCTGGTCAATCTCCGGTTTTTGGATGTGGCGGTTTCAGCCCTTGTACCGGAGCAGANACCGGGACTTTCGGGAATTGCCACAGATGGAGTTAGAATATATTATGATCCGGTTTTTCTGCTAAAAAAGTATAAGGAAGAACCGGCGTTTGTGTTGCGGGTATATCTGCATATTTTGTTTCACCTGATTTTTTTTCATAGCTTTCAGTGTGATAAGCTGGATAAAGAGGCGTGGAATCTGGCGGCGGATATTGCGGTGGAAGCGGCGGTGATGGAGCTTGATCTGCCGGGCAGCAGGCTTATGGCGGATGAAATAAAAGAAAAAAAGCTTCGGGTGATCCGGGAGGATNTGGGAGACCGGACGGGCGGAAATGCCCGTTTTTCCGGAGGGGAATCTTCACAGGGAGGTATTCTAACCGCTGAAAAAGTATACCGGTATGTGAAGAATTTCGGTATGAGCACAAAGGAGCGCAGCGAATTATCTCTCCTTTTTTTTATGGATATACATCAATTTTGGGAACCCCGGGAGGAGCTTGCAATCTCTCCGGAGCAGTGGAAGAAGTTAAGCGAGCGGGTTCGGGCGGATCTGAAATCCTTTTCCAAAGGAAAGACCAGATCGGACAGTATCGAGCAGAATCTGACACAGGCGGTAAAGGACAGGTACAGCTATAAAGATCTGCTGGCGAAATTTACGGTAATGAATGANGATATNCGGATCAATGATGACGAATTCGACTATATCTATTATACTTACGGTCTAAGCAGATACGGAAATATGCCATTGGTGGAGCCGTTAGAATATAAGGACAGCAATAAGATCCGGGATTTTGTGATTGCTATTGACACCTCAGCGTCCTGCAGGGGAGCGTTGGTAAGAGCTTTTTTGCAAAAGACCTATGCTATTTTGAGCGGAGAAGATACCTTTTTTAAAAAGATGAATGTGCATATTATCCAGTGTGATCACGAAGTGCAGAAGGATACAAGGATCACCGGCTTGGAAGATATGAATTATTTTTTGGCAAATGAAAAGCTTACCGGGTTTGGTTCCACGGATTTCCGACCGGTATTTGAATATGTGGAGGACCTTTTGGCAAAGGGTGAATTTGAGAACCTGAAGGGATTGATTTATTTTACAGACGGTTATGGGGTATATCCGCAGAAAATGCCATCCTATGATGTGATGTTCGTGTTTCTGGATAATGGGGATGAGGGACCGGAGGTGCCTACATGGGCAGTCAAAGTACTTTTAGATTATGAGGAGCTTGAAGATGAATATTAAGCAGGCAAAGGAATACATTGAAAATACAGTCCGGCTGTATCTGAAAAAAGACGAATTCGGAGAATACCGCATACCGGTGGTACGTCAGAGACCTGTGTTTCTGCTGGGAGCGCCGGGAATCGGTAAAACGGCTATTATGGAGCAGATTGCCCAGGAATTGAATATTGCGCTGGTATCCTATTCCATGACCCATCACACCAGACAGTCGGCGCTGGGACTTCCGTTTATTGCGCAGAAAGAATATCAGGGTATGAAGTATGAGACCTCGGAGTATACCATGAGCGAGATTATAGCTTCGGTATATGAAGTGATGGAGCATAGCGGTCTTCGGGAGGGTATTCTGTTTCTTGATGAGATCAATTGCGTATCAGAGACGCTGGCGCCTTCCATGCTTCAGTTTTTACAGTACAAGGTGTTTGGACGGCACCGTGTTCCGGAAGGCTGGATCATAGTTACGGCAGGTAATCCGCCAGAGTACAATAAGTCAGTCCGTGAATTTGATGTGGTGACCATGGACAGATTGAAGGTTCTGGAGGTCGAAGCAGATTATAAAGCTTGGAAGGAATATGCGCAGCATAAAGGAATCCATGCGGCAATTTTAGGATTTCTTGAACTAAAGAAGGATTATTTCTATAAGATTGAAACCACAGTGAACGGAAGAAGCTATGTAACAGCCAGAGGCTGGGAGGATCTTTCGGAGATCCTTTGTCTGTACGAGGAAGAGTCCATGAAGGTGGACGAATCGCTAGTGGGACAGTACCTCCATAATGAGCGTATTGTTAAGGAGTTTTCAGCCTATTATGATCTCTTCAATAAATATAAAAAGGAATATCAGACGGAAGAGATCCTGGCGGGGACCATGGCGGAACAAACGGTAATAAGGGCGCAGAAGGCAGCTTTCGATGAAAGGCTTTCGCTCCTTGGAATGCTGATCGATAAGGTGATTAGTGAAGCCAGAGAAGATATGGAGATCAGCGATTATCTGATGGAATTGTCCGGGAATTTAAAGGCAGTCAGTGCAGCCCTTAAGAAAATGGCGGAGGGAGGAGAGCAAAAGCGAATCTCTCTGGACCAGATGCTGGCAAACCAGATTGCCGGACGCACAAAATCTTTGGAGGCGGCAAGAATGGCAGGCAGTCTGTCGGACGCAGAAAGGCGGAAGGGAAAGCGCATGATACGCTTTTTGGAAACTCAAAAGAAGGAGCTTGCGCTTGATGGAATATCGGATGGAGAGCAGGGATTTACCCGGATAAAAGGCGCTTTTGCGGAACTGACAGGAAAGCTGAAAGAGAAGACAACTCTGACAAGGAATCGAATGGAAAATCTGTTCCGGTTTGCGGAGGAGGCATTTGCCGAGGGGAATGAAATGCTTATTTTGGTAACGGAACTTACGGTAAATAATGACAGTGCTAGATTTATCGGTCAATTTGGCTGTCCTGCTTATGACAGACACAGCAAAGACCTGATGCTTTCAGAGAGAAGAAACAGNTTATTTGATGAGATCGCGGCACTTGACTTAGAGGTTTGAGATGAANAGAGAAGCGGATTTGGAAATTGAAGGAGGAAAGCTCCGGATCAGCATACAAGANGGNGAAGCCACNGTTCTTTCCNTCAGGNTNTCACAGAGCAGAGTGGTGATTCCGGATATGGCAGCAGTTTCGGATACGGANNGAGAGGTTCCAATNACGAGGATTGAGCGGAAAGCATTCTTAAGCTGNAGACAGCTTCGGGANATTTCCCTTCCNGAACAGCTTCGGGAAATTGGAGATTGGGCATTTGCATATTGCAGTAATCTGACCAATGTATGGCTTCCNCGGCGCAGCTTGNNATTNGGAAAGGGAGTTTTTAAGGAATGCAATTCTCTGTCAGGGGTTTTTTATCTGGATGGACATAGTATTTCGGAACAGCAAAGCGGCGTATTGCTTGGAACAGTGCCGGTGAAGCTTGAGGCTGAGTATCTGTTTACACCGGGAGAGGCGGGAAGCAGATCATGGATTGCGCGTTATGATGCAAAGCTGCAGGAGTTTCTAAACCAGCCGGATGAGGATGGATATACCAGAATGGTTTATTGCGGAGAAGAGGACATTATGGCGAACATGGATCTGTATCTTGCAGAGCGCAGACGTGCCAAATCAAGGCTGTGTTTTCTTCGATTGATCAATCCGGTGGAATTGGGGGAAGAGTTTCGACAGGAACTGATACAGTATTTAAGAGCGCATACAAAGGGATGTGAATCGGAGGCAGCCTGGGAAGTAGTATATGGGGAACATGGAAGTGAACAGGAGTATTATGAGGTATTTACCGAAGCCGGTTGCGTCACAGAAGCAAATTATGATGCGATATTATCTGAGATGGGAGATCAATATCCTGAGATGAAGGGATTTTTAATGAGATATCATTCAGAAAAAATGGATGCAGTCGATTTTTTTGATTTACTGTCATTAGATTAGCGGTCTTAGGATTGTCAACCGGGATAAAAACAAAGAAGAAGATCTGGAAAGGAAAGTACATATTTATGAAAAAGATAATTTTGGATTTTGACAAGTATTATGAAACTGCAAGGCGTACGGTAGCAGAGGGGCAGGTACTGTTAAAAAATGATAATAGTGTTCTTCCGCTGCCAGCGGGAGCAAAGGTTGCTGTGTTTGGAAGAATTCAGACAAATTATTATAAGAGTGGAACCGGTTCAGGCGGAATGGTCAATGTGGATAAGGTGACCGGAATACTGGATGCGCTTTTGGAGGATGAGAATATTATCGTAAATCAAAAGCTCCTTCAGACTTATCAGGAGTGGGAGAAGGAAAATCCCATTGATGAAGGACTTGGCTGGGGAAAGGAACCCTGGTGCCAGAAGGAGATGCCGCTTTCAGAGGAGACGGTTCAGCTGGCAGCAAGAGAATCCGAGTATGCGCTTGTGATCATTGGCCGCACCGCAGGGGAAGACCGGGATAACTGTAGCAGTGCCGGATCGTATCTTTTGACAGAATTGGAAGAAGATATGCTGGCAAAGGTTCGGGCGGGATTTTCCAAGATGATTGTGGTGCTGAATGTGGGTAATATTATGGATATGGGATTTATTGACCGTCATTCTCCGGATGCAGTTCTCTATGCATGGCAGGGGGGGATGGTTGGAGGACTGGGAACTGTAGATGTACTGACCGGCAGGATCACACCATCAGGTAAATTGGCAGATACCATCGCTTACCAAGTGGAGGATTATCCCTCCCATACAAATTTTGGCGATCCGGACATCGCTATTTATGCGGAAGATATTTATGTGGGTTATCGCTACTTTGAAACCGTTGCAAAAGAGAAGGTGCGTTATCCCTTCGGATTTGGATTATCATACACATCATTTTTCATAGAGTCAAATAAATTTGAAATAAACAACCAAACAATAAGTATTAGTGTGATGGCTCGGAATACTGGAAGCCGGGTTGGAAAAGAAGTGGTTCAGGTGTATGCCTGCGCACCCCAGGGAAAACTTGGCAAACCGGAAAAGGTACTTATCGGGTTTCAAAAGACAAAGGAACTGGCTCCGGGGGAGGCATGTCAGATTGACATGGAGATTCCTTTTGCTGTTTTTGCTTCTTATGATGAGACAGGTGTAACCGGGCAGGAAGCTTCTTATGTATTGGAAGCAGGAGAGTATGTGATTCAGGCAGGCAGTAGTGTGAGGGATCTGAAAAAGGCAGGAAGCTTCATCCTTAGTGAAACGCAGGTTCTTGCAGTATTCTCACAGGCACTTGCACCGGTCAAAGCGTTTAAAAGGATGAAGCCGCAAGCGGACGAAAGTGGGAAACTTCACATGATTATGGAGGAAGCGCCTACCAGAAAGATTAGTCCGGCACAAAAGAGAAAATTCAATTTGCCACGAGAATTTGAAATAACAGGATATAAAGATTATAAGCTTGAGGATGTGAAGAACGGAAAAGTGTCCATGGAAGAGTTTATCGCTCAGTTGGAGGAAGAGGATCTTGCTTGTATCATTCGGGGCGAAGGGATGGGAAGTCCTAAGGTTACTGCGGGCACGGCAGCGGCGTTTGGAGGGGTATCCGAGAGATTGAAGAGACTGGGAATTCCTTGCGGATGCTGCGATGATGGTCCTTCCGGTATGCGTCTCGACAGCGGAATGAAAGCTTTCAGCCTTCCAAATGGAACATTGCTTGCCTGTTCATTTAATACGGAGCTGGTAGGTGAACTATATGCGCTTACAGGNATTGAGATGGTTAAGAATAAAGTGGAAGTGCTTTTGGGACCGGGCATCAATATCCACAGACATCCGCTCAACGGCAGGAACTTTGAATATTTTTCGGAGGATCCGCTACTTACCGGTAAAATGGCGGCGGCACAGTGCAAGGCGCTTCACAGTGCGGGAGTAACAGGCACCATCAAGCATTTTTGTGCCAACAATCAGGAAACCGGACGTTATAAGGTAGATTCTGTAGTATCGGAAAGAGCGCTTCGCGAAATCTATTTGAAGGGATTTGAGATTGCTGTGAAGGAAGGCGGTGCCGACAGCGTGATGACGACCTACGGGTCAGTAAATGGACTGTGGACAGCAGGAAGCTATGATCTGAATACCACGATCCTTCGCGGTGAATGGAATTTTGAAGGAATAGTAATGACGGACTGGTGGGCGATGATCAATGAGGAGGGTAAGCCTGCTGATCATACGAATTTCGCAGCAATGGCCCGGGCACAAAATGATATTTATATGGTGTGTTCACAGTCAGACAGCGCGGAAGCAGAGGATAATACATTGGCATCTCTCAAAGATGGAAGCCTGACCATTGGCGAATTGCAGAGAAATGCAATGAATATCTGCCGGTTTTTGATGAATACACAGGCCTTTGAACGAATGAATGGAAGTGGGACAGAGGTAGAGGTAGTCGGTGAGAGCGCGTTTTCCATTGATCAGGATCAGGAAGTGGTTTATTACCAGATAGATCGGGAACTCACCATTGATCTTGAGAAGATAAGTGCAGAAAAGGGCAGCGATTTTGTGGTAGCGCTTGATCTTTCCGAAGTGGGAGGCTATTATGTATCACTTACGGCAAAATCAGACTTGGGAGAACTGGCGCAGATGCCGGTTACCTTGTTTTACCAGAGCATTCCCAATGCAGTCTTTACATTTANCGGCACCGGCGGAGCGTGGCGAACCATTGAAANGAAGGTGTTGCTTAAGAATAAATATTCCGTTTTGCGCCTTTACTTTGCTCAAAATGGACTTATGCCCAAAGAAATCTGTTTTCGATTTGATAAACCCCTTGGGGAGATCATGGATGAGGAGGCATATGTAAGAACATGAGCGGCAATTCTGCCAGCAAAAATTGTGTAGCAGAATTGTCACCATTTGAGAAAATCCTGCATATAGTAATGTAATGCGGCAGGAGATGAGAAGCTTGAAAAGAATTTTGATAGCCGGTGAATCGGATAAAACATTTAACTATGAAAATGCGGTGCGGGCATTGGGGGCATATCCGGTGACGGCACTGCATCTGCCAAATACATCAGGGTATGACGGACTGATTCTACCCGGAGGCGGCGACATTGACCCCAGGCTGTTTGGACAGCTTTCCGGAGGAACCCATGCTTTTGATCCGGTGCTGGATCGCATACAGATTGCCATATTGAGAGCTTTTGTACAAGATAAGAAGCCTGTTCTTGGCATTTGTAAAGGAATGCAGCTCATCAATATTTTTTTTGGCGGAGATATGATTCAGGATCTTACATCTGCTTCAAACCACGAATATATTGGAGCAGATCAAGTACATGAGACAAAAACAAAGCGTGGAAGCAGGATTGGTAATTTATATGGCAGCTGCTTTACCGTGAACAGTGCGCATCACCAGGGAGTGGATCTGCCGGGATGTGGGATTGTTTATACACAGTATGCCGCGGATGGTGTTGTGGAGGGGCTGGAACATAAATATCTTCCGGTGCTTGGGGTGCAATGGCATCCGGAAAGGCTGTGTTTTGGGCATAAAAGGGCGGATGCAGTAGACGGAAGTCTACTTTTAAGAAATTTTATTAAAATAACTTGACAAGTCTTGTTCAAAAATAGTATACTAGCAAAGCGGGTTGCAAAAGACCTGTACATTGGGATCTTAGCTCAGCTGGGAGAGCATCTGCCTTACAAGCAGAGGGTCATAGGTTCGAGCCCTATAGGTCCCACTTTAGCGGAAAGCTAATTCGAAGGAAGTTTCTTTCTTCAAAGACACAAATTTATATGGCGAGATAGCTCAGTTGGCTAGAGCATACGGTTCATACCCGTAGTGTCGAGGGTTCAAATCCCCCTCTCGCTACTCAAAAGTATCGCAGAAATGCGGTGCTTTTTTGTAATATAGAAAAGCTTACCGGAAAGACAACTCAAATATTTGCATTGGTTTTAATGAAAAATTTCGATGAACAAAGAAAATCTTATTTACACAGAAGCCTTAATTGAATATGTAGAGGCACATTTGGCTGAGGATATTAATGCAGAGACTCTGGCAAAAGCCGGATTTGTGTCAAGAGCCAAGCTATACCGGGATTTTTATAATATAGTGGGGCATTCAATAAAGGAGTATATTAGAAAGAGACGGCTTTCAAATGCGCTTGCACTGGTTAAAAAGTCAGAGCTTCCGTTGGCTGATATCGCCTATCTGTGGGGGTATTCCTCGCAACAGCAATTTTCCCGCTTGGTGCAGCGCAAGCTTAATATGACTCCTATGGAATACAAGAAGAGTGATAGGTACTATTATTTCCCGCGCTATTCGGGGGACAATATATTTGACGTATCGGTGGAGCATATTATCATTCCAAAGCTTCAATGCTTTTACTTTTATTCCTCCAAGCTGGCAGGTCTTGAGAGAAANGCTATAAGGACTCTTTTTGATGTGTTACCAGATTATTCAGGNAAAATATTCGGACACAACGGAAAACAAAGGAATCATAAGTTTTGCTATGAACTTTATTTGTCAGTAGAAGCNGATCAGGNAAAGTGTNTNGANAAGGNATTTGAGGNGGGAAAACAAATTGATGTCCGCACAGGATTATTTGCCATGACAACCGTGAAAAATCAGGATGATGTTATTAATGCGGCATGGGAGTATATAGACAAGNCATGGCTGACTCACAGNATGTATCAATATGGTGATGAGGNGTACNTTGAAGAGTATATTGTTCATATGGGNAAGCCGCATAAGCTGAGACTTTACCTGTCTGTTATGCCAAAGAAGGAGTATCCCCGCATAAGGCTGGTACATCTGGAGCAGCAGACGGTTATGACAGCAAATGCAAAAGGAGTCAATGCAGAGCGCAAAGCCGCAAATGCTGTGCTTGAGTATTTTGGGAGGTATTATCCAAGGGACTTAAAGTATATTAATAAATTTTATGTNCGTCAGTTCTCTGATTGTTTTGTATATGGTATTTTTACGGAGGAGATGGAGGAATATCCGGAGGANAGAGCGCTTATAAGAAAGGTGATTTCACAGGGCATATACCTGATCTTAGAGGGAGAATCCGTGGGTGATTATCACATTTTAGAAAGACTATTGACCTCCTTTGCAACGGAAAACAGTCTGAAGATTAATGACGAAGAGATCTTTGGAATTTATTACACGGATTATGGTTTCAGGAACCCGCGATTAAGCCTTTTTGCCGCGGTAAATATTGAGACAAAATGATAAGAAATAGAAGGCATGCTGGTGTTATTATCAGAAATAGAAAAAATGTTATTGCCGTAAAGGGCAGAAAGGAAGAAAAAATGGAAAATACAGCAAAAGCTTATAATGAAGAAGTCAAGGGGTATCAGCCCAAGGCGCCTGAAATCATCAAAATGACAGAGAGTATTTGTTCCATGAAGGTAAAAGAAATGTTAGAGGAAGCAGGCACAGAATATATGTTTGTGGAAAGAGATGCATTCCATATGGTGGGCAGAAGATGTGTTACACCCGATGGTGGCGGCGCGTGGGGTGTTGCAAGAGCGGACGGAACGATAGAAAAAATGGAAGCATTGGAAACAGGAAAGCCCTTTTGCGGTTTATGCTTTGGGTTTGGNNCNGATGGAAGCAATGANAATATGGTAGCCGTAGAATATGATGGTGANGTAGANGGNNTGGAATCCTTCTCTTACCCGGCACACAGATGGCTGGTATATGTACTTTCAGGAAAGATTTCNGAGGANNTGCTGGGCAATGCATGGTGGTATATCAATAACAAATTNTTGGNCGANTTGCGCATTAAAAAGGATAATCTCCCCACTATGGAAGCTTATGTGGTTTGGGATAACGAGAATGACAAATGCAGTGTTGANATCTGCATACCATATGCGGAAGCGTAATGGTTTCAAGGTTTGGGGGAAAGAAGCAATTTGAAGATAACTGTATACATATGAATGACTGTTTGACTCGCAAGAAAGAAATACCTGACCATAAAGAAAAAATACAAGAAGTAGCTTTTATCCGGCTTCACTAATAGTTGGCGAAATCAGAGAGGCTGATCGTACTGAGCGTATCAGTAAAATATCCATGAACTGGAAAGCTGAATAAAAGAATTCTTAGAAACGGATTACAGTGCCTATTTTTTTGCTCTCTTTTCGGAATTGTGTNACGTTAAAAAATAAGTTATTATTGTACTATCAAAAGAGCATAGAGAGTATAGCAAATATGAAAAAAATNGTTCTAATTTTAGGCCCGAATGGGGTTGGTAAAAGTACAACCTCAGAAATATTATTACAGAAACTATCTAAGTGTGCACTTGTAGATGCTGCTTGGTGCCGGGCAATTAATCCATTTCCATTTACAGATGCAACTAAAAAAGCAGTGTCGGACAATATTTATTCTTTATTCAAAAATTATCTNTTATGTNAAGATATTGAATTTATTATATTTCCATATGGATTNCATGGAGAACGTAAACAGATATTTGAACAAGTATTAAGNAGNCTTAAACAAGATAATATANCATTTGAGTTGTGTNNTGTTATTCTAAAGTGTGACAAAGAAGAAAATATNNCGAGAGCGGTAAAAGATGGAAGGGAAANAGAGCGGATNGAACNGGGTATGAAAAATACNTATGCTTTTTATGACNCATATNCATATCCTCTAATTGATACAACACATATGCAGCCAGAAACTGTAGCAGAAAAAATTTTGGATATTTTTAAATTATCTTAGTACTGCAAATGTCATTTAAGGNGTAAATCTAACAGNGGTGTGTTTTCTNCTTCATTTAAAATCTATAGAAAGGGANNNNANNANAAANANGGTATTATAATTAAAAGACTGACACCGGAACTTGTAGAAGATTATCTGCATTTTTTGATACTATCCCTCATGATGATGGAATTGATGAGAAAAAGGCTGAAGTAATGTTATATTACAGTTTGAAACAGGGATAAAATAGGAAGGTATATTATGGAACTTAATATAAATTCTCCTGCTTATTTTAGTGAACACTATGGCGTTGATGATGAAGTATATAAATTTTGTCAGAAGGCACATTTATTTTTCAAAGATAAGGAATACAGCAATACTTTACAAATTATTGGAATAATGCCTTTTCCCGCACCGCAGGAAATATATGATAGTGGAGTATGGAAAGAGCATATACGGTTCTTTTGCAATAAGAACTGTGTCAGTATAGGGATAAGAATGAATTTTGAAAACTATTATAAAGCAGATAGTTTTGGGAAAGTGGAACAGATCAAGGAAATGATTTTAACAGCGATAAAACGGGTAAAATCCAAAGGAAAATTTGATTATGATAAGTTTAAAGCAGATTTTTCTTTGTTATAATTAAGTATTTCTTTTATTTAGTATATGAAGATGTTTAGATAGTTCATGCGGTCTTTTTTGATAAACGAATGAAGATAATATACTAAATTTGTCAGAAAAATATTGTGTTTTTTCTTTTGTTCACAAAATGTTCATTTTGTGTTCGTTGCGCGTTCGATAGAATTTGGATATATTATAAGTAAGGAATCCTAGGAATTCCTTCATCACAATATGAGTCCTGTGACTGTTCTGACAGGACGGTAAAATAAAAGTGACAGAGCGATGAGTTGAGTGACGGTTCTGACTCAACGGTAAAATAAAAGTGACCGAGTGATGAAAATTGTGGGAGAGCAAAAGCTCTCCCATTTTTACTAAGGAGATGCTATGCATTCTAAAGGAGACCCATTTGATTATCAGGTATTGAACTTAACAAATAAATTTTATTCTGATTTTCCTGATCCACCATACAAAGAAATTGTGAGAAAGAACGGTAGGCCATATAACTGCTTGTTAGTGCAGTCGCATTATGGTTATTTTATTTGCATTCCTTATAGAAGCCATATTAACCATAAATATGCTTTTAAATTCAAGGATAGCATCCGTTCTAAAAGAACAAATTCAGGATTGGATTACAGTAAAATAGTGATAATCAAAAAGAGCGAATATATAGGATCGACAGAAGCCATCGTGGATAAAGATGAATTTAATGAAACACGAGATAACATCGAGTATATAAAAAATGATGCACAACGGTATATTGATAATTATGTGAATTATTTAATGGGTAAAACCACAAAATATGATAAAAAAGAATTTGAACGTGTATATAGGTACTCGACACTAAAATATTTTCATAATGAGCTAGAAATAGCAATATCTAACAAAGACGTTGCCAATTGAGAAGAGGCTTATTTTGATGTATAATTGTGATAAATCATAAAAAGAAGGAGGGTTTACCATGCAGGAAGTTTACGATTTTTTAAAAAACTGTGGTACTTATTATCTGGCAACGGTAGAAGGCGACCAACCAAGAGTCCGTCCTTTCGGTACGATCGATTTGTTCGAGGAAAAGCTTTATATCCAGACCGGAAAATC
>JAAVAA010000013.1 GCA_014804285.1 Lachnospiraceae bacterium
TAATCGCACCAATATCCCTTCCAACATGCTGAGCAACATGCAACCGGTTTTATCCCATAATCTAAAGGATCAAACTGTATAGGTTTACTAATTGCTACTATTGAATAATTATCCTCTTTATATATAAACCTGTCTCCAACTTGTGCTGTCATTAAAATCTCCTTTTCTTCGATAAAATCAATTATTCATTACTTCAAAATATTTCACATCCACTTTCTTGGTCAACCACACACCGTTTTCAGACAAATAAAACTTAAATCCCTCCTTATACATATCTTCACTATGTATCTTCAAAATAACAGGAGCACCATGCCTCCTTCCTATCTTTGAAGCGGTTTCAATATCTTTTGACAGATGAACATATAACCGGCTCATTGGCTTTAGTCCTTCATTAATAATGTTATCAAGAAATCTAGTTGCCGTTCCATGATATAAAAAACCCGGAGGTTCCTGCTCTTTCAATTCTACATCCACAGAAACGCTATGTCCCTGATTAGCACGAATCAATGTTTTGTCCTGATTAAAACTATATCTTTGCTTATTATCAGTTATTACAATCTCTTCTAATATTTCCATATCGATTTTTCTGCCAGTATCATTAATACCATTCAACAGTTCCTCTACATTAGCCCATCCATGTTCATCTAATGAAATATGTGCAGCTTCTGGCTTATGACGAAGAACTAAACTTATAAATACACTCAATTTATCTAATTTTTCCATACCTAATCCCACACATTTCTATATTTTCTTACATATAATATATAAATCACTTCCACGGAACTAATCATGAAAAGTAACTGTCAAAATCTCTATATTCTATCAACCATAGCCTGTCAGCTTGCAGAATGCCTTGGTGAAGAAGAGTTGGAAATGCTTTCTGCGGATCTAAGCACCCTGGGAGAAATGATTGAGTCTTTGTTAGCACATCAATCTAAATGCGCAGATGACTAGCGCTGGTTGGTGTCAATGGCTCATCTAATGTGTCCAGCATTTTGTTAAACTATTCCGGCTTTATTGCCTCTTTCCCTGAGCCATCTGTACGAATCTTATACTTTTCTCCGCCTTTGATATAATAAATCCAGTCATCTTCTATTTTTTCTACTGTATAATGGTAATCATCCTCACCATCTAACTCTGTTCTTTCCGAACCGTCTTTCCTTGCCTTCATTAACCTGTTGGTCACATAATAAACCCAGTCATTATCCCCAATATCATTAAAGACTATTTTTTCGTATCCATCTGCGGGCTCTCCCAGCTCCATTTTAAATGTTCCACAGTCAACCCAGCCATCTACCACCTTATAGTCAAAATGACTGATTCCAAAATCCGCCCCCGACACTTCATAAGCCGCTATCATGATATCGGAACCGTCTAAATTCATACGATATAATGCATGTCCTTCCAATCCCACTCCCAGAGTATCATGTCTGTATGTAAAATAAATGTACTGATCATCTACAATTTGAAAATCATGCAGTTCATCAACCAGCTTTCTTTTTTCCTGCCCATCCGATCTCATTACATATAATATCCCGTGATCCTGAAAACCTGTTGATGAATCCATATAATATACATAATCTTCCACCACATCAAAGGTGTAACATGCCATATCATTCACACGCTCAGCAACAGAATCCTCTTCCCGATACCGAAACAAAACCGGATATATAGATTCATAATTATTATAAGTTTCTTTCAGTTCATATCGAAAATAAACCCATTCTCCGACTTTTCGTTCATCTTTCATACTTGATGGATACAAAGGGACATATCGAGGAATGTCCCAGTCTCCGGTTTCCAGCATATCCTCCATCTCACTGTCTGTTGGATATATTCTCTCCCCATCCACCTCAACAACCAATTTGCTTTCTGGTGACTGGTTCTTTTCTGCCTCTTCTTCCTTCTGCAGTGATTCCTCGGATACAACCGCTTCTTCTTTGCTGCTTACTTCACTTAAATTATCAAAACTGGTATTTTCAGGTATATTTTCATCAACATTACTGCTGGCTTCTACATTATTCACATCCTTTGACTCATCATCCGTGCTTCCTTTACATCCGGTAAATGTAACAAAAAGCAGTAAAACCATTGCAATTTCAATACCGCGAAATAACCATTTTTTATTATCTCCAATCCATGTAATGGCTTTCTTTCCGCTTCCCGATTTCATTTTCTCTTTTCTCCCTGAATGCTTACATACTCTCCAACAGCCTCACCAGATAATCCCATACCCTGCCCGCAGAAGCAATGCTGAGTTCCTCCCCGGTGGTATGAATGTCCTTCATATCCGGACCGATGGATACACAATCAAGCCCCGGAATCTTAGCGGCCAAAAGTCCGCACTCCACCCCGGCATGAATTGCCCGGATCTGCGGCTGCTTATGATACATTTGTTCATAAACATTTACCATTTTTTCACGTAGAGGCGAATCTTTTCGATAATTCCAACCCGGATATTCACCCGTTACTTCCGTATCCGCTCCTGCCAGCTCTGCAATGCTGATAAGTCTGTCGATCAAGGCCTCTTTTGCACTTTCCACTGAACTTCGCACAGAAATGCCAATTCGAACCTTTGCCTCTTCCATGGAAAGCAACCCTGGATTTAAAGAGGTTTCCACAAGACCCTCCATAGCGCTGCTCATAGTCTGAACTCCCCATGGCAGTGCATTCAGTAAGTTAATCGCCTTCTTACTCTGCTCCTCCGATAAAGCAGTAAACTCCCCAATCTTTTCGTAAGTACTCTCAATTCTTACATTCTCATCACGATCGGCAAGCTCCTCCGAAAACTCCTTCTGTAATTTATCACAAGAGACTTTAAGACGAGCAAGATATTCCTGTTCTGCAAATCCATCCTGCATCACCTTCTGCTTTCCGCTCCGGTTTTCATATCCAATAATTAAAATCCTCGCCTTTGCCCAGGTTGGGATAGCATTGTCTGCGACTCCTCCTGTTAAATCCTCAATCACAAAATCAACTTTTTCCGAAAGCTTCTTCAATGCTCTTCCCAAAAGGCAGATTGCATTTCCCCGTTGCTTGCTAATCTCTTCTCCTGAATGTCCGCCCTTTAATCCGTCAATCTTAATCTCACAGGGAATTCCCATCCTCTTTTCGAGACTGCCGTTAAGTGAAAGATTGACTCTCGCACCACCTGCACACCCCGCCAGAAAGATCCCCTCTTCCTCTGAATCCAGGTTGATCAGACGTTTCGCCTTCAGAGGGCTCACATCAAGCGCCCTTGCCCCGTCCATTCCTACTTCCTCATCCACGGTAAACACAACTTCAATTCTGGGATGCCTGTAAGTCTGTCCGTCAAGAAGCGCCAGTCCATAGGCAAGCGCTATCCCATCATCGCCTCCTAAACTGGTATCCACTGCTGAAAGTCTGTCTCCATCCACAAAAAGCCGGAGTCCGTATTTGGTCATATCCAAAAGACAGTCAGGCTCTTTTACCGCCACCATATCCATATGTCCCTGTAGCATGACCGGCTCATGATTCTCATATCCCGATGATGCTTCTTTAATTATAATAATATTTCCCAGCTCATCCCGGTAATGCTCCAAATCTCTCTGCCTCGCAAACTCTTCAAGATACCTGCTGATCTGATCTGTGTTTCCAGATCCGTGGGGTATTTTACATATCTCTTCAAAAAAATAAAAAACTTCTTTAGGTTCTAAATTTTCTAATGCTCTCATTTTCCACCTCTTTATTCTGCTATATCTTTTCCTGCTTACTTTGCATCATACCATATGTCTGAAACATAAAAAAGACCTTATTACTTTGAACGTTAAAAATCGCCCAATTATAAGGTCTTTGGTCTCTTATCTTAATCTGTAAGCCGCAATACCTGCTTAATCTGGTATTAAGCAAGTTTGGTCTTTGCAAGCTCTGCCAGTGTTTTAAATCCCTCTGCATCGTTTACTGCCATATCAGCCAGCATCTTTCTGTTGATCTCAACCTCTGCAAGCTTAAGACCATACATAAATTTGCTGTAGGACAGTCCGTTCATTCTTGCTGCCGCATTAATACGTGCGATCCAAAGCTGTCTGAACTGACGTTTCTTCTGTTTACGTCCTGCATAAGAAGAAGCAAGCGCTCTCATAACTGACTGCTTTGCTACTCTATACTGTTTGCTTCTGGCTCCTCTGTAGCCTTTTGCAAGCTTTAATACCCGATTATGTTTCTTTTTGGCATTCATGCCGCCTTTAATTCTTGCCATGTCTTATATCCTCCTTACGACCTATTATAAATACGGTAAAATCTTCTTCATATTCTTAACATTTGTCTTATCTGTAATCGCAGGCTGCCTGAGATTTCTCTTTCTCTTGGTAGACTTCTTGGTTAAGATATGGCTCTTATAAGCTTTGCTTCTCTTTAATTTACCTGTTCCTGTAGCTTTGAAACGCTTTGCAGCAGATTTGCTTGTTTTCATTTTGGGCATAACTATTTCCTCCTGTATACTATAATAATTTCTGCCGACAGGCATGTCCCTGTCATCTATTTTAACTGGCAGGCTAACGCTTTTCAGTTAAAAACATTGTCATACTTCTTCCTTCTACCTTAGGTGCTTTCTCCACCACGCTAACATCAGAAAGTGCCTGCGCAAAGTCATCCAGAATATGCTTACTGTTTGCCATATGCGCCATCTCACGTCCACGGAACCTGAGTGTAACTTTCACACGATCCCCTTTTGACAGAAACTTTCTTGCAGCATTCACCTTGGTATTCAGATCATTTGTGTCTATATTGGGAGATAAGCGGATTTCCTTTATTTCAATGACCCGCTGTTTTTTACGGGCTTCCTTTTCCTTTCGGGTAAGCTCGTATTTATACTTTCCGTAATCTACCAACTTACATACCGGCGGTTTTGCTGTCGGTGCAATTTTAACCAGATCAACACCTGCATCTTCTGCCATCTGTAACGCTTCTCTTGAAGACATAATCCCCAACTGTTCTCCGTCTTCTCCAATCACTCGTACTTCTTTGTCTCTGATCTGTTCGTTAATGAATAATTCGCTAATGACTGTATCCTCCCTGCATAAAAAAATGGACAGCACAGCTATCCACATACATACTCTTCCAGACCGTCCTAACATTGCGTGGTGAGACTTCTGAAATCCAAAAATCTTAAAACCAAAAAGATTCTTTTAAGTATAAACACCTGTAAGCCCAATTGCCACAGGGTGAGAGTGGATACTCTGCTTGGTTGTTCATGCGTCAACCGCATGCTTAATTATTATAGCATCTGATTTTTCAAAAGTCAATACCTGATTGCATTTTATTTTAACTTTGCCAGACTGCTCTCTTCATTCCGGATCAGCCGGATCTCATCGCCGGATATATCAAAATCTGTCATAAGCTGATCATCCGCCATTTGGCTGTAGGTAATCGTATAAGTATCATGAGCCATGATCAGATAAGTCAATTGCTCGATCTGACCATCTTCTACTGCATAGGTACTTCTGATCTTATATCCCGGCACACCCTCCATATCGATCTCTTCAAAGGATTCTATCTGCAGATCTATTTCCCAGCCCTCTTCCGAAAACGCCTTTTCAATGGTTTCCTCGTAAACTTCTCTGGTCAGCTTCTCTGATATCTTTCCGTCCTCATTCCCCTGAGAAACCGTATAATAAATATTGGAGGAATCAAGCGGACTTCTCTCATGGACATACATCCCTTCTATCTCCTCCGATGGCTTATAACCGACCGGTATCAGCAATGCGCAATATTGTACCGAATCCTCTGCATCTTCTGCTTTGGCACTCTTTAATTCAAATTCCTTCATTTCTATGTACTCGGTCTCCTGACCGTCTTCGCTTTGAATATCTGCAACCGTGATCACTTTTTGCTCACAGCCCGTAAGCATATGCATGAGCATAAGTAATACTCCAAGTATTATTTTCTTTTTCATATTTCTCAATCCTTAAATCTATGTACATCAGACACCGCTATTGATTATTTAATCATAAATAACAAAAATATTCAAGCCTGTCTCTCTGGATAAAAATACCTGTCCTTCACTTTCATGAAAAACAGGTATCTGTCTTTGCTTACTTTTCCTGAAAGGTGGAGCAGGCTGTCTCTCCACAGCTGCATGCTCCGCATCCTTTGATATCGACATGATCTGATGTACACTTATAATTACTGTTATAAATGCACTTAACCGCCTCACAGTCAATACTGATCACGGAACTGGGATGACCAATTGAACTGGTAAAACGATCGTTTTTGGTCTCCGAGAAACTCTCACAGCAGGTATCGTCATCACAACAGGCATGCTTACCACCCACAAGAATATCACCTTTACAGCAGTATTCGCTTTTGTTATGAACACAATTGTCTACGGAACATCTTAATTCGGCCATTTTCTTTCCTCCTTTACCAATGACAGTAATAGTATGACCGTTTCTGTGTTTCCATATACATTTTTTTATGCGGATATTTCATTTCCTTCTGTGATTCGCCGACATTCCTCGTCTGTCTTAAAATTATAGCACATAGTGCAACGGGAAGTTGAATATTCAAATCCTGTCTTTAAATTTTTGATTTTAAAGCTCACTTCCAGAACGTTTTGGTCATTCCTTTTCTTTATCTCCATTTGTGTGATCCGAAATCCCATGTAAGCCTTAGGATCAAGCGCCCAGTCAAAATCATCGTAGCGGAAATAAAGCAATCCATCCTCTACCATACAGACCACCGGATTTCCTTCCCTGTCAAAAAAAGCCGCACCGTCACTATGTATATCTTCCGCCGCTTCCTCCAGAACCATACCAAGCGCAATAGTTCTCCCTTCATCGGCTCTTGCCGCTGCCAACTCACCAGTGACTTTATCTAAAAGCATCTCTCCTACGCTTTGCGCATACATGGATGCCGTCAATTCACTATGGGTGATCACGGCAGAAGAAATAACTGAAACAGCCGCTGCCATAAATATACCGATCAAGGCAAATGTTACGACCATTTCCGTCAAAGTGGTGCCTCGATTATCTTCCGAAAACTTTTTACTTTTTATAAAAAATTTCTTGTTCATTTTTATTCCTTTTGGCTGCTACTGGTTGATTTTGATGGTATCAAAATAGTAAATGGTTCCGCTTAATTCCTCTTTATCTGCTCTTTTCAGTGTTCCAGTAACATAAAAAGAACCCCATTCTCCGGAAAAAATGATATTTGTCTGATCCGCAACTACCTGGTTGTCTGTCTCTCCCATATAAAACGCTTCGATCAAATGACTGTTATTCAAAATCATATCCTTCGAATCCATCATCATTTCCGTAGAAAGCTTCTGTATACGGAAATAACTGGTCACGAACAAAAGAAGCAGTGCAAATGAAATCACCACCGTAATCATTGTCGTTCCCTGATTTTTCTCTGTTTTACTTCTTTTCAACATGCTTCCAGCTCCATCTCTCATAGTCCCCAAGCATCGTCAGATCCAATTCATATACATCGGTAATACTACAGCTTTGTTCCTTGTTCACTGCCGTTGTCTCCACTACGAGTCTCCCCGGTCTGTTACCGTTTCCTTCTCTTGTCCAATACATGGAAAGACGAATATCTACTACTTCCCCCACTGTTCCATCCCGACTGATCTGAAAAGTGCGTACTGCATTTTCACGACTGTGTACCACTGTATCATCCTCATCATAATAAGGCCACGATCCGTCAGTAATGCTTTGTTTTATATAATACCAGATGGAACTTCCCGTGGTATTTTCCGCACGTCCTGCCTCCTCTGCAGATAAACTGCCAAAGGCATACCGATCCGAAGTCAGCATTTCTTCAATCTCTTCACTGAAAGATACTGCCAGAATCCTGCTTTGTTCAGAAGCCAGCGTTCTTCCCGAAGTACTTAAAAGCACAGAAGCCGTGAGAAACAGCCCCAGTGAAAGCGCCATAATAACAGCCATTACACAAATCACTACAATGGTTGTTGCTCCGGTATTGTCCCGGCTGATATTACACTCCTTTTTCACAGAGGGCTCCTTTCTAATCAAGACCGTAATAGCCTATCATATATTCATTCCGATAATCTTCCTGCCTGTCATTAATATTCACTCTTCCATTCCGGCTTGTTTCCATGTAGGTAAATTTACTACACTTATCGCTATACAGTACACTATATACCTGACCGCAGTCCGGATTAAACTCTATGGCAATACAGGCATCCAAAATACTTTTGTCAAACAAAAATTCATCAAAAATCCCATACAAAGCCCGGTAAGCCCTGCTCTCACGGTCGTTCCTTCCATCATATTCCCCGGCACGATATTTCTCGTAGCTGTCCCGGTCACCTACAAGGCAATAAATATTTCCGTTTTTGACCGCTCCCGCCCGCTCACTTTCAGATGCAGGTATTCCGTCCGGTGTAACAATCAGAGATAAATCTACGGTATTGGATGCCGACTCCTCCAATTGCTCCATCTGCCCTCTGACACTATAATCAATAAGCTTCGTCTGAGCCGCCGAAAAGAGCGTCTGGGCATAACTATTCTGCCTCTTATAATCGGCATAATCCTGATAAGCGAGCACACCTGCCACACTAAGGGTCACCAGTATCAGCATAATCACAAAGCTGACTACCAATTCTACGAGAGTAAATCCCCCGTCCGAAGCCTGCCGCTTCCTATTCCTCATAATATGCCACCTTCACAACTTCTTCTACCGTCGTAACACCATTTCTCAAATAGTATAATGCACTCTGCTTCAAAGTCTTCATTTCCTGCTTTTTAAGCAGATAATCCTTAAGCTCTTCCACCTGGACATTTTCCGTGATCATACGTCGCACTTCTTTGTCAATCGTCATAATCTCATGGACGGCAATACGCCCCCGATAACCGGTGTTATTGCAGACCGGGCAGCCACATGCCTTTTTAACCATACGCGGAAGCGTTTCATCTGCCAGACTGGCACCAATCAGATTTGCATCTTCTTCAGTCAGCTCTCTTTCTTCGCAGCATTCCTGACACACCTTGCGCATCAATCTCTGCGCCACCACGCCCACAAGTGAATTGGCAATCAAATACGGCTCAAGCCCCATATCCTTCAAACGGATTGCAGAGGATGCGGCATCATTGGTATGAAGAGTTGAAAAAACAAGATGTCCCGTGAGAGCCGAACGTACGGAAATCGATGCTGTTTCTGAATCTCTGGTCTCTCCCACCATGATGATGTCGGGATCCTGCCGCAGCAGCGCCCGCAGACCGGTATCAAACGTCAGACCCGCCAGCGGATTAACCTGCATCTGATTTACCCTTGGCAGATTCTTTTCCACCGGATCCTCTATTGTTGAAATATTCACATTTCTTTTCGCCAGTTCTTCCAAAATCATATAAAGCGTTGTAGTCTTACCAGAACCTGTAGGCCCCGTCAGATAAATAATTCCGTTGGGAGACCGCAGCATACGCAAAAGCTTCTGATAATCCTCATCCAGCATTCCAAACTGATTACTGTTATCAATTCTTGCATTCCCCGCCAGAAGACGTAAAACCGCCTTTTCTCCGAACACGGTAGGAATAACAGAAACACGAATATTCAAATATCCTTCCGGCTGACGAACTTTAAAATGTCCATCCTGAGGCGATCTTCTCTCCGCAATGTCCAGTTCCGCCAGAATCTTAATTCTGGCAATCAGTGAATTATGTACATTTGTCTTCAACGTGACATAATCCACAATCGTTCCATCTATTCTCATTCGAACGCTGGTTTTGTCCTCAAAAGGTTCTATATGAATGTCGCTCGCATTCGTGCTGTAAGCACGCTGGATAAGGGAATTCAGCAAATTGATGATCGGAGTATCATCATCGCCTTCCTCCACCTCCATCTCTTCCACGTTCTGCGCTTCCGTTGCCTCGTTTGCTTTATTTGCAGCTTCCTTTGCGGAAACCTCAGCATAATAAAAATGAATAGCCTTAAGGAGCGGCGCCTTTTCACTGAGGAAGATAGTCAGCTCCATACCTGTAATCTGACGGACATCTTCAAGACCATAAAAATTCAAAGGATCATTGACGATCACTTGAAGGCTGTTCCCCAACATTCCAACCGGCAGCACACAGTATTTTTCCGCTACCTGTCTTGGAATCTTTTCCACCGCCTCGATCTCAACGGTAAGACTGCTGACATTAATCACCTGGCAGTCCATTTTAACTGCCATAGCCTCCAGCATCTGACTTTCCGTAATATATCCCTGCTCGATCAGAACTTCCCCCAGACGTTTGCCCTTTTCCTTTTTCTGAACTTCCAGAGCCTTCTGCAGATCTTCATCGGACAGGTATCCCTGCTCCTTTAACATATCACCGATTTTTAAATTTTTGCCGGTCATCGCTTCCATACTCTGAACCTCCATCACTGATTGCACATATATATTTCAAAACTGATTGTCAGCCTGTCTGATTTAACCGTCTGCGTTACCGGTATGATTACCTGCTGTTCCGGTTCTTCAAATTCTTCTTCCTCTGCAAAGTCAAATTCTTCATCCCCGATGTCCTCATCATCGCTTTCATCCACCGGTTCCGGAGTTGGAGTCGGCACAGGACGTGGCGGCTCTGCCACCGGCTGTTCCGTAGTCACCCACTCTGCATTTGAAATGCTGATCGCCGGATAATGCTCGGAAATATCATCTACCAGCTGCCAGAGATCCTGATCAGAACCCTCAATCACACAAGTGACTCTCGCCGTATAAAGAGAAAGAATATTTCCTGTCTCATCCGCACTCTTAGGCGGGGTTATCGCCTCTTCTCTGCCTTCATCAGTATATTGATACCATTTGATAACGCTTGCTGTTTCCGGCATAGTAACGGAAAGGCTCTGAATGGACATGTTATGATTCAGCATCAGAGTTGTTACCATTCTTTCCGCTCCCTCGCTCTGCTGCATCGGATAATAACGCGCAAGTACATTACCAAGCTGCTCCTTGGTCTGTTCTTCCTTTGCCGCCATATCCTGAGCACCGGCTGCCTTATTGTCAACCTCAATCTCCTGCTCCGTTGCCGCTCTCAGTTCACTTTTAATCTGTTTATTTTTGGCTGCCAACGGCTTAAATACCAGTAAAAAAAACATAAGGACAATTAAAAATGCCGCCATAATGCCGAGAAGCTTTTTATCCCTCTCTGTAATGACCATATTCATTATTCTGCCTCCCCTCTGCCTGCTCCCGCTGAAAGGGCACACACCACATGAATATTATAAGTATCTTGCCCGCTCACAAGCGTATATCCACTATATTCCACCGATTCAAATATCTCCTGCTGCTGAAGCCTTTCTACAAAATCACTGACCTCCTGCACATTTCCTGCCGAAGCGCTGACAGTAAGGATACCGCTGTCTCTGTTAAAGCTCCTTACCTCCACTGTTACTTCACTTCCTGCACAGGACTGAAGGACATCATCAAGGGATGAATGAAACGTAGGGTAACTCATCACCTGCTCCCAGAGCTTACCGGCCTCCTCCATTTTCTTTTCCATGTTTGAGATACTTGCCTGTGCAAGTTCATAAGAAGCACGATTATCCGCAACGGAGGAATCCTGCATACCTCTCTCCATCTTTCGAAGCCTGGAATCACGGCTCAGGTACATACCGCCCATTACTGCAGTTATAAGAAGACAGGCCAAAAGCGATAATATTACCGGAAGAATGATCTCCATAATTTCTCTTCGCTTAACATTTTTCGCACTCTCCTGTTTCAGCTGTCTGACAAAGTCCGCAGATTTATCTACCTTCTGGGAACTTCCCATAGGATAAACAAACTCTACTGTTCCTTCATTCCCCGTCCGCTTCTTTATTTTACGTCTTTCATCCCGATATATACGAGGAGCGATCTGCTGTGTAAATTCTCTGTTCTCCTCGATCACATTCTTAAGCTCTGTCTGGTTCTGTCCGCACAGATACAGTACGCTAACAGGATCCTCCACATGCTGAGACGTTGCAAACTGAAGAAGTCTCTCTACTACCGCTCCCGCTTCCGCTGCAAGGGCATTTTGATCATCCTCTGAAAAAATCCGGTTTCTCTGAGAATAGAGATATACTCCCTTGACAAAAAGAATACTGACAATCTCCTGTCCATCCAAAATCTGAACAATACAGTTATTTTTGCGAATTTCAGGGGCTTCCATAAAACGTCTTACAAAGTTGGCAATTGCCGCTTCTATGGAAATAATCTCCACGCCGGCCTGGGCAAATAACCGAATATAGCCCTCCAGAAATTCCCTTTCTGCTGCGACAGCAAAAATGCGCTGCATTTTCCCACCTGGTAACGTTTCCAAAATCTGATAAGAAAACACCGTATTTTCGGTTCTACTGTCCGCAAATTCTCTGGCGATCATCTTTTTCAATTCTTTATTTCCTATTTTAGGAAGTTCAAGAACCCGGCTGTTCAGCTGCGTGCTGTTTATGACAAGTCTGCATTCCTTGTGGGGCAATCGATTATCCGTCATGAACTGCCTGATCCATGAAAGGAACATCTCCTCATCTGTCACAATCCCGTTAATGATGCTACCCTCCGGAGCCATATCCTGACAAACAAGAACTGTATTTTTATCTCTTATTTCCACCGCCTGAACCAAACGATTTGATAAATATAATATCATAGACTTCTTCTCCCTTTAATAGTATGCAGAGGAACCGATTGTTGAATAAGACTCATAGATCGGCATCATAACCGCTATCATGATAAAACCGATCAATACTGCCATTAATGTGATCAATACCGGTTCCAGATAACTGATCAGCCGNTTNACNGCCATCTCNGATTCATAGTCAAAGGAATCNGCCATNGCATCCANCATCTGNACCAGATCGCCGCTCTCNTCCCCGACTCTGACAACAGAAGGAAGCTTTTTGCGGAAGCCCTTTATTTTTTCCAGTGCTTCACTCAAGGATCCTCCTGCGCGAAGACATCCGATCGCCGTGTCAAATTGCCTCTCTATGTAACTGTTTCCTATTGTCTTCTTTGATATCTGCATGGCTGTGATAATAGGAATGCCCGAGCTGTAGAGTGAACTTAAGTTTCTTGCAAATCTCGCTGTATAAATCACCATTAAAAGCCGTCCGATCACGGGAAATTTCAGTTTCATCTGGTCACGCCACAACCGCACTGCCGGCATTCTCCCCAGCATGATCAAAATAACCACTGCCACAACTACAGCCGGTATAAGCCCTTTCCAGTTCTGTCCTACAAAACCGCTGATGGCAAATAGAATTCTGGTAGCCGTCGGCAGCGTCTCAAGACTGTCAAACATATCTGTAAGCTGAGGCAAAATAAAGCTCATGATAAATATAAGCACCACAGCCACCAGTCCCGTTAATATCTTAGGATATATGGTTGCACCACGGATCTTAATATTCAGCTGATGCTCCTTCTCGTAATGAACTGCAAGCCTTTTGGCTGTATCGGCAAGCTTTCCGCTGGTCTCCGCCGCACGGTACATATTCACCATCAATAGCGGAAATGCTCCGTTTTGCTGTTCCATGGCATCGGAAACAGCCTCCCCCTGCCTGATCAGCTTAAGCACTGACATCAGCACCGCTCTCTCTTTCGGCTTCCTGGTCTCCTCCTGAGACAAAATCGTAAATGCGCGAACCAGCGTTACTCCTGCTCCCAACATATCCCCTAATTCTCTATTAAACTCCGAAAGCATAAGCAGAGGAAGCTGCCTGGTGGCCGAATCTTCCATCCCGCTTTCCGTATCAATCAGAAATTTATCCTGCTCTTTTAACTTGCGATATAAGTCATCCTCATCGACAGCGTGCATGATTCCGCTGATCGTATCCCCTTGTTTATCTCTGGCCAGATATCTGAATTTCGCCATTTTTAACCATGCCTTTCTTTTCTATTACTTTGGTTTATATGCCAGATTAGCGGTGTCTGAAAACACCGCTAATCTCACCCTTGAATTCTTCTGCTACTGAATTACTGTCCATATACCATCTGCCAATGTCACCGTAGCGCCTTCATACTTAACGGTAATGCCTACAACTGTAAAATATCCGTGATTCGATGATACTCCGCTTCCTCCCAGCGTTTCACTCTCAAATTCAACGCTTTCTATCTCTGCCCCGTCTGCATCTGCCATTCGCAAAATTCTTTCTTTATCATTCTCGGACAGATCATGATTGGCATGCGCTACAGTTCCATCCCAAGCCGCGTACTTCTCCGATTCGATTGCCTGGGTTGCCATGTAGACGCTTCTTGCGCTAAGTACATACTGTTTCCCCTTCGCTTCATCAATCCAGCCCATAAGACCCGGTATCAATATGGCCGCAAGTACTGTCAGAATGACCATGACCACGATCATCTCTACGAGAGTAAAACCCTGATTTTGCCCTATTACATGATTGTCCTTTTTATGTATAATCCGCTTCTCCATATTCTCCCCCGTCTTTTTCTGTNAGAATCTACTATATTACCTATTTTATCGTTTTTTACTTCTCCCGTCAATGTTATTAAATATTCTTTACAGAATAAATATTAAACCAATACCGTTCCAACAGCACACTTGAGTGTTCATACGCGCCTATACCTTCCGCTTCCCACTTCTGTATGATCTCATCTCTTGCTGCTCCACTTCCCAAAAACCAGACATTTTTTCCTGTCCCAAGTAGTTCTCTAATCTTCTTTATCCCCTCCTGATCTTCAAATTCTCCCTCTACAAGNCTGTGATTATGAGGATACATTCTGCAAATCAGAGTTTCCGGATTTCCATACCAAAGCCATGAATCATTATCAAGGTAATATGATGCAACCGCCTGCATCTGATCAAAATTAAAAATCAATATATCTTCGCTGCCGATCTGAGTCAGAGCTTCTTTAGCTTCTCTCATCTGAACCCTTTTCCACATCTCTTCTCCGTAAAAGGAGCGATAATTTCTNACCCCGATTATAAACAATAATAAAAATAAGATCGTCCCTGCCGCTTTGCCCGGTCTCAGTTNCGAAATCATAATAGAAAATGCCAGCCAAAAAACACCTGCTGCCGGAAGCATATAGCGGTAGACAAAAATCGGACGCACCAGCGCTGATGCCAAAAATCCGAATACGATAATTCCTATGAGTATACCTGCACATCCTACACAAAAACACAGCTTTCTTTGTTCCTGATACTCACTCTTTCTTTTGGCACTTCGATATATCCATATTGCAAAACCCATGCCATAAAGAATGCANAGCATTACTGCTGCCACATTACTCACTGCTCCATATCCCATTGCCGGACGAAACAAAAATTTAACGCATCCGCCCAGTGTTCTTATAGAGAGCGGCTGTATCCAATAATTTTCTTTTACATTTCTCACCTGTGAGACCACTGCCGTGGCCAACCACGGCAAATAACCTGCCGCACACACCGCTCCGCTTAGCAAAAGCGGTCTGATTCTCTGTTTCATGCGATGATTAATACAAGCATCCCCAAGCAAATAAACATAGATCATACAGGCAGCCACACATGCAAAATAATGTGTATAGCAGGCANCAAGAGAATAGACTGTCAGCATTCCCCAGTCAAACACCCTTTTTCTTTTATCTGCGGTAAGTTCCGTAAGTTCATAAGCATGAAGCATCCCTGCCGTAATAAAGAAAAGCGCATAACCATACATCCTTATTTCCACCGTATAATCCGCCATCTGGGGCATGGATAAAAGTAAAAAGAAGTACAGTCCTGCACTTAACATGCCAAAATGTTTTCTTATTTTCGTCACTGCATAAAGCATACACAGCAAAAAGGGCAGCACGGATATAAGCTTTGCAAGCATAACCTGTTCCACGCCACTTCTCCCTGCTCCAAAANNNCNAAGGAACNCCTTCACGATCATATAGTAAAGCGGCGGATGTACATCTGCTGCCGTGATAGCAGTCAGTTCACTAAGGGATTGNCCAGCCAANCCCATAGTGNACAGTTCATCATACCAAATATCGCCGCTAAAGCACAAAAAAACCGAAACGCCCAGCATCACAATACCTGCCAAAAGCAGGGCTGCTCCAACTATATCCTTCCATGATGCCTTCGTTTTCATATGCTACTCCTTATTTGGATTCTTCTTTTGCTTCTTCTTTCCGAATCTCTTTGGTACGGATCTCCTTACAGATCTGATCGATAAACTCTGAAAGAGGCTTAACGCCTTCATCTCCTGCGAAGCGGCTTCTCACAGATACCGTTCCGTCCGCTTCCTCCTGCTGCCCTACTACCAGCATATAAGGAAGTCTTGCCATTCTTGCTTCCCTGATCTTAAATCCAATCTTTTCGGAACGGCTGTCAACCTCTGCCAGCACACCGTTATCCTTCAATTCACTGCGGACCTTCTGTGCATATTCCTCATACTTATCGGAAATGGGTAAAACTCTTACCTGCACCGGGCAAAGCCATGTAGGGAATTTGCCCTCATACTTTTCAATCAGCCATGCCAACGTCCTCTCATAGCATCCCATGGATGTCCTGTGAATAATATAAGGACGCACCTTATCACCGTTCTGATCAATATAGTACATATCAAACTGTGCTGCCAGAAGCGCATCCCATTGAATAGTGATCATGGTGTCTTCCTTACCGTACACATTCTTGGTATTGATATCAATCTTCGGTCCGTAGAATGCCGCTTCCCCAACATCCTCAACAAAGGGGATCTGCAGTTCATTCATAATATTACGCATATGATCCTGAGTCTCTTCCCAAACCTCCGGCTCTCCAATATACTTTTCGCGGTTCTCCGGATCCCATTTAGAAAGATGATAAGTCACATCTTCTTCTACACCCAATGTCTTTAAACAATACTGTGCAAGGGCAATACATTTCTTAAATTCCTCTACCATCTGATCCGGTCTGACAATCAGATGACCTTCGGAAATGGTAAACTGACGCACTCTGGTNAGNCCGTGCATCTCNCCCGAATCCTCATTCCTGAANAGGGTAGAGGTCTCGCCGTAGCGAAGNGGCAGATCNCGGTANGAATGCTGGGTTGCNTTNTATACATANTANTGGAANGGNCAGGTCATAGGNCGGAGGGCAAATACCTCTTTATCCACTTCCTCNTCTCCCAACACAAACATTCCCTCTTTATAATGATCCCANTGACCNGAAAGCTTGTACAGGTCACTCTTTGCCATAAGGGGNGTCTTGGTTCTGATNTATCCCCACTCATTGTCTTCCANATCCTCNATCCAGCGCTGCATNGTCTGNATCATCTTTGCNCCCTTGGGCATCAAGAGCGGAAGCCCCTGTCCGATCACATCNACTGTGGTAAACAGTTCCATCTCGCGTCCCAGCTTGTTATGATCGCGAAGCTTGATATTTTCCAAATATTCCAAGTACTCTGCAAGCTCTTCCTTTTTATTAAAAGCAGTACCATAAATTCTCTGNAGCATAGTCCGGTCTGAATCCCCTCTCCAGTATGCGCCTGAGGATGANGTCAGCTTAAATGCCTTGATTCCCTTNGTATTCATTAAGTGAGGTCCTGCACACANATCCACAAANTCTCCCTGATCATAAAAAGAAATCTCTGCCTCCTCCGGCAGATCCTGAATCAATTCTACCTTGTAAGGCTCACCTTTTTCTTCCATAAACTTAATTGCTTCATCCCTGGGAAGGGTAAAGCGTTTCAGTTCATGTCCCTCCTTGATGATCTTCTTCATCTCCGCCTCAATCTTATCCAAATCCTCTCTGGAAAAAGGCTCATGCTCAAAATCATAATAATATCCTGTGTCGATGCTTGGTCCAATGGCAAGCTTTGCCTCCGGAAAANGACGCTTCACTGCTTCCGCCATCACATGGGAGCAGGTGTGTCTTACCACACGCAGTCCTTCCGCATCATTTGCCGTCAAAATATTTAATGTACAATCCTTATCAATGATGGTTCGCAGATCCACCACTTCCCCATCCATCTCTCCGGCACATGCCACTCTGGCAAGACCCTCACTTAAATCTTTTGCGACCTCATACACGCTAAGCGCGCTGTCATATTCCTTTACGGAACCGTCCTTTAATGTAATCTTCATTTCATTCCTTCCTTTCTACTGCTGCTCCGCTTCACTGCTATCAGCAATTTGTTCTTCCTCATCTTCTTGGTTTACGCTGTTTCTGCTGCCGTTTTCATTATCATTTCCGTTATTATTTCCGTTATTATTTCCATTATTGCTGGCAATCATGGTATTCTTTCTGGGAGAAAACATAAGTCCAAACACAATTCCACCCAAAATACAGACCATTATGGTGAGCAGAAATTCTCTTTTGCTCATGGAAGTGGTTTCTGCCAGTGATTCCTTAAATAATTCCCATTTTTCTTTCATTNNGTTTCCTTCCTTTCTNNNNTNATATANGTCNTNATTNATGAAAGCTGATTGCTTCGTGNATAAGAAANCCCATGCACTACACATGTAATGCATGGGACGTAAANTACGCGGTTCCACCCTGCTTGCCCTGTAAAGCTTTCTGCTTAAACAAGACCGCTCATTACCTTTAACGCAGGTTCTACGTGCCGGATTGGGGCCACTCCGAGTTAGTTTTCGTCTGCTTTCCACAAAGACATTTTCAGCACGGTNCANTTCTCACCGATGTCTCTCTCTGCTGCTTTCCACAGATTACTCGTCTCATCATCGTTTTGCTTATTTCTATTCCTTATCATATGATACTTTTNCNAATCTGTAAAGAGGGGAATTTCATATTCTTATTCCCCGCTTAAGATGGAATATAACTCATCAAATGTGTAAAGATATGCAGGTAATTTTTCCTTTTCTACCGGGAAAATGCTATTCACCCTTTGGTCATATTCCTCCTCTGTAACTTTTTCCTCTTCCCATTCAAAGAAAAGCCCTTCATTTCCTAATTCATCTAATTCATGAAACATTCCACTACCGATTTGTTCCCACTGTCCGTCACGAAGAGCATAGAAATCTTCAAAACCTTCCCACAAGTGAGAACCTGAGTTAACCAGCAAACCTTCCTTTTCCACATAGCGAATCGTAAATCGATAGGTTTCTAAAGCATTTACCTTATTATCATGAAAAGTTAATACCCTACTATTACTCGCCCAGCCTGAATCTACGGCTAATTCAGGGATATCATCATCATCTACGTAAATAAATGCATACTCAGCTCTATCCCTGTCATCATAAGAATCCAAATATTCCAGATATGCCTTTCCCCACTCTTTCACATGATCCATTCCCGGCAATTCCCGCCATCCGTCATACTCACGGATATATCCGATTTTGCCGGTAAAGGACGGTCTGGCAGCCAGAATATCATCCGGCATGTCCCAATAATAATACCTATCGTCNTCGCTGCTGTAACGCATCATCACAAAGCCTTCTTCTACTTTTTCTCCAGCCTCAGTAAGTCCCTTGNNGCTTGGCTCGCCAGCCGGCGGTTTTTCCCACCAGAACCCATCCCATAACGCATTANAAAGTAAAAGCATATCATAGCCCAAATCCATTCCCGGCTCTAAACAATGAAATCCATAGTTCCCCTTCTCTCGGCTGNNCATNGCGCCAATCCAAAAGGCAATATCTGTTTTTTCCTCCTGTATAATCTGTTCTTGGATCTGTTCAAACTCTTCCCACGAAGTAATGGTTGCCAGATATCCTCCCCTTTCTCTACAAGCTGCCTCCGCTTCTGTCCACGTCATGTCGGCTTCTAAGAGTTCATAGTGATGGTTAGCAGAAGCAACTGCGCCGGTTTTTAGCAGGGAAGANATATCCTTGTAAATATAATAATGCTCCTCCGGCTCCATAGATAATTCTTTTGGATAAATATCCTGAAGTCTTTGCTCATATTCTTCTTCAGTTACGGATTTGCCATCCCATTCATATAGGAAACCGATATAATCTTCCGTGCGGTTTTCGTAATCCTCCCGAAACTCACCACATCCAATCTGCTTCCAACGTCCGTCCTGGATCGTATAGACATAATCATAGTAAGCACCCATGTTTCCTGAACTATTACATATCAGGTTGCCTTTTTCAATGTAGTATAATCCGGAACGGTAAATATCTACCTCATCCAATATTCCATCATGATATGTCAAAAGCAAGGAATCAAGCGCCCCTCTCCATATCTCCAATTCAGGAATACTATCATCATCCACATAAATGAAACAGTAAGTACAACTATCCTTATCTTCAAATGATTCCAAATACTCCGAATATGCCTTTTCCCAGTCCTTCATCTGGTATGTTTCCACCTTCTGATCTCTATCAGATGGGGTATCCGGTGTCTGAATCGGCGTCACAGCCGACCGCAAATCCGGCGTTTTAACCGGTTCTGCAGTCGGCTGTGATTCTATCTTCACACTATACAATTCTTCTGCTTCTGCCTCTGTTCCTGCATCAGCACATGATGTAACAAACAGCGCCATAGCTGCCAATAAAAAGGTCAGTATTCTTCTGAAAATTAATCCGTTTTGGTTCTTCATCAGCCTTTCTTTCCACAGCACTTCTTATATTTTTTGCCGCTTCCGCAAGGACAGGGATCATTGGGATATACCTTGTCCGGCTTAACAACCGTCATAGATAATTTCTGCTCCCTGTAAAGCTCTTTCCTCTTGTCCTCATCAAAAATCTCTTCCCATTCAGGAAGTTCATATANCCAGTCGGCTCCTGCNGCNACCATATTTTTGTAGAGAAGNTCTTTATCAAATGCAAGNTTAACCTNNGTGTCCTCTTCCATCTCNTCAATCGGATTTGCTTCTTTCAGACTGTCATTGATTCCATCCAAAAATCCGGTCATAGTCATAATGTCAATTCCGTATTTCTCAGCAAGTTCTGCNACNGTACCGGATACTACTTCATCAGGATTTTTTAAAAGTTCTGCGTATATATCCTTTTCCTTCTGGAAATAATCTGNCCAGAGTCTCTGCAAATCCCCTTTATTTGCTGTTTCTGAGTACGCCATATCGCGCCATGTNTNAAGCAATGCCATAAAACGATTCCTCCTTACCTGTTNTAAACAGATATACTGTGNTCTGCGGTGACANGCACCTTTTGTCATTATATATTACTTTAGAGAAAAAGTAAAATTTTTTATTCAATATGAATAAGATTCCTGAACCGGTCAATAATACTAATAATCATTGGAACCCCCTCCTTTGATTGTGTGGCAATCCTGGTACGGCATGCTCAGCAGGCTGCCCCACCGGACCACAAATACCTGAAGATAAATGAATACTTATCCTCCCCTAAGGAAGCCTCTAGGAATGCGGAAGCCGCATTTTTAGGGGCTTCCGCTATGTTTATGGCTTCATTTTAGGGTAATTTGGGGTGTTGCCAAGTGTTGCCAAGCTGGAAGCCAGTGTTTATCAGGGTTTCCAGCTTTTTCTGATTTTACATAATGTTTGCTTCATGGTCTGCAATGCCAGTATTTCAGGCACTTTCTGCATGAATTTTTCTTCATGCGTTTTTATCGAACTTACGTTCTTTTTATGGTATGGCAACACTTTTTCTGTTGTCATCAACTCTTTTGATAACATTATGCAAACATAGCTTCCACTTGTTCACCGCCAAAGTCGAAATCATATATTTTAAAGATTTCATTCTGTATAGCCAGATTGTCTTCGTAATCGTTTTTGCACTTATAATAGGTGTTCAAGGTTGTGCTTTTATTCTTATGTCCTACGTTTTTTGAAACCAATGCCAGCTTCATGCCTTTATCCAGACAGTTTGTTACATAACTCCTTCTGCATGTATGAGAGGGCTTGTATTCCACTCCGACATAGTTGCAGAAAGCCTTAAATGTACCGGTTACACTGCTCTCCTTTACCATCCTTCCACTGTTTGCCGGGATGACATATTCGCTTTCAATCCCTGCCTGCTCTGTCCTGCGCTTCTGTTCCATCAGCCATCTATAAGTAAAATCATTGATGACTACGGTCCTGCGGGAAGTTTTGTTCTTCGGAGTGCTTTCCTCATAGATTTTGGAATTGGTATCATAATCTGTATATTCCGTCTGCGTCCGCTCAATCTTAATAGTTCTGTGTTCCAGATCGACCTTGCTCCATTTTAGTGCAAGTAACTCTCCCAATCTCAAACCAGTTCCGCAAAGGATAAAGAGCGCCGGAGAATTGCGGTATTTTCTGCATTTATTCCAACAAGCCATAGAGCCTGACTGCAGGGTATTGATCTCATCATCTTCCCATACGCCAAGCTCCTTGTCTTCCTGCTCTTTGCACCTGTCTTCATTGATTTTTACCTTCCGCATAAAATTCCAGCTCATGATTTCCCTGTCACAGGCATAATCAAATGCCTGACTGACAATGCATTTTATCTGGCATACATAAGAATAAACTATAGTTCCATTTGTCAAGGTACGGATAAAATCATCACAGTGATACTTCTTAATCTTCCGGGCGGGGATTTTCCCAAAGCTGCTATCCTTCACATAATTTACATAAGCCCTGTAATATCTGCTGTGAGTCTGCTTCTTGATATCCCCTTTGGCAAATTCCAGAAACATTTCTACCACCTGCGCTACCGTATCGTTTTTATGCTTCTCCAAATCCACCTGACCTGTCATTGTCCTTTTTGCTTCCTTGCAAAATTTCTTCTTTACTTCGTCCTCTGAAGCCCCTGTGATCTGGTGGCGTTTTCCGGTTTCTGAATATTTAGTAGGAATCGTGGTATAATATTGTATCTGTAATCCCTTCTGCCGGGAATTGATTTTCGGAATCGTTATCTCGCTCATGGCAATCTCCTCTTGTGTCTTACAAAGAAGGACATCCGCCACGTCCTCTAAATCTATATCTATTATACCACATTTTATCAGATTCAGCAATTCTCTGTTTGATATTTCGATTTTTAACTAACCTCCCAAACGTCTCCTTTCTCGATTTTTTTCTTATGTATTAGATTCCTGCTATCACTAAAAATCTCCCATTTTTC
>JAAVAA010000014.1 GCA_014804285.1 Lachnospiraceae bacterium
AAAAAAACATACTTTCGTCATTGGTATTGTTGTTCTTTTTTTATCAGGCTGTACTTATTTTGATGGATATAAGCCCAACTATGTCCCAGAAGTTGGGTTTAGTAATAGAGTGATGACAGTAAAGAATAATTACATATGTTGGCAGGAAACATTGTTTTTTGGTGATTCCGTTTACAAATTAGATAATGGAATATATAAAAAAACAGGAGATAGTATATACGACCTGTTTCATGTGGACGGAATGCCGATTTATGAGGATATAAAACAATATAGCAATTTAGTAGCTGCTGTGGCGGAGAATATGGACAAATTTTTGATATATGATTTAATTTCCCAGACGGTACATGTGTATGACATATATGGTGAGGGAAATAAGGCAATGTACACATGGTATGTATACAATGGGGAAATTTATTATATGGTTGAATCGGATATAGATATCCTTGATAGGCGATTGGTACGTATGGATATGGCAACAGGGAATAATGAGGAAATATATTTTCCTACGCATTTGCTTTTGGCAGATTTTGCAATGCGTGACGATGGAACCATTATGGCAGAAGTTTATAATAGAGACACAAAAGAAATGGAATATACAAGAATCAGTATTGAAAAAGACGGGAAAATCAGCGAAAAGAAGTTATGGGTAACGGATAAATATTTATATTCATATGTTTTACAATATAATAAATATGGTTTTTTCCTTTTAGGAGAGTATCCAACTGTAGAAAATGGAGAAAAAACAGAGACTATATGCTTAAAGGATAATGGAGATGTACAGAAAATAAATATATTATCCTTATACGGATTGATCATGACAGACACAGGATATTTCCTGTGTGGCAATTCTGAGGATGAAAGTGTAATGGAAGATGTTAATGATCTAATTTCAGGAGAATTTGACAGCATATTTTTATATAATTTTGATGGGGAAATAATAGAAAAATACTATCTGGACTGTGAAGAGTATAGCAAAGAAGGATATAAATTGGAGACTATGATATATACTGATAATGAAATTTTAATTATTTATTTAAATGATAATGGGGATGTGAAATTCACAAATTTATTATTAAATGAACAAATGAGTTAGAGGAAAGTTGCAGACTGGAGGATATACAATTGAGAAGATTTCGTAAAACTATCATAATTTTATCAATCATAATTTTATTTATCAGCGGCTGCAAAGCAGAGCCCAGTGAAACAGAGGTATATGAAGCTGAGACATATGAAGCTGAGACCGAACCGTCTGCATCCCCTGTAGAAAATATGATTGAAGTAGAAGTAAGTGAGGACACAGAGGAAGATTTATTTACATTCTTTGTAAGAGACCTTGATGAAGCAAGATTAACCGGGGAAAGCGCGGAAGATTTCTACATTACAAATACGGGAAATCATCCGGACACTATATATTATATTAATTCTGAAAAACAGTTATATAGGTATCAAAAGAAGATAAACAGTGATAAGACTCAAACACAATTGATCGCAGAAAATGTAGTTCATGTGGATTGTGGGAACAGTTTTTTTGTATTCCTAGTGGAAGATGGAAATCTTTATGGCATGGGGTATTCTGGAAACGGAGCTTTGCTGGTGGAAGACAATGATTATATTGAAACTCCGGTATTGCTCATGGAGGATGTAAGTTATGCTTTATGTGGGTATGCGGATGTTGTAGCTTTAAAAAGGGATGGAACCGTATGGACATGGGAAAATAATACCTATGATAAGTGTGGCGTTGCAGGGCAGGGAGTTATTGAGGAACCGGTGTGTGTTGCTTCTGATGCTGTAATGATATGGATGGGTACGCTTCAGATAAATGATATGTGCAAGGATTGGGAGAAAATGCTTTATTATGGTTATGACAATGGATATAATGATAATCTTGTCATAAAAAAGGCGGATGGGAGCTTATGGGCATGCGGGAGAGAGATTGAAGATGAAGAAAAGCATATGGAGCAGGATGGAGTCATGTATACATATAACTTTGTCCCATGCGAAATTGTGCAGACTCCGTATATTGCCTATGATGGATTAAAGACATATCAGTCTATTTTAGAAGAATACGATAGAGCACAGAAAGACGAAAATTATACGGAAGAGCGGTGGAAGAAGGTTGATATCACATTTGCACTCCGTAATCATAGTAAAAATTTTACATTATGTTATAGCCTGGCGGATCTTGCAAATGACGGGATAGAAGAATTGATTCTTGGTTTTCTTTATGACGGAGAATATTGGACGACATCTATTTATGCTTATGATGAAGGAATTATTATCTGGGTGTGGGGAAATATGGAAAGCGATCTTAGTTTATATGAGGGGGGAATTATTGAAAACACACATAGGGCGGCTGGTCAAACATATTATGAATATTGGCAAATGCAGAAGAATTCGGGGTTAAAAGTATATTTGGAAACAGTTTCAGACATCCCTAAGAACTGGGGAGGCGGAGATGAAGAGGGGCTGTTGTATTATCAATATCGAGAAACAGCTGATTCGGATGAGGAAAAAGAGATTACGGAAGAAGAATATAACAGGATTATGGATCAGTATGAAACAACTCCTATAGAACTTGAGTGGAAGGTATTGGAGGGGGTTGGGAATCCGGAAGAGGATAAGGCCATACGGCAATAACAGCGACATCCCAAATTTTTTAAGGGATAGATTATTGATAGAAGAATAAGGTCTTCCTGAGGATTTGATGGTAATACTTCATATGAAGTAGAGGGCTGGGAAGCCATAAGAGACAGAGTTGTATTATATAGGAAATATTAAAGAATAGAATAGGAAGAGTAGAAATTATTTGCTTTCAATGACATAACATTTCGGTATACATACAGAATCATGTGTTTGATTATTGAAAAATAGTATTTTAAGACAATATGTTGTGTTGTGCATATTTTTCCATGTATTTTGGTTCATAAAATTTCTTTGAGACAAACAGCATTTTATATGCTACAGTTTATCATATTCTTATTATTCAAGAATTCCAGAACTCAAGAATTCTTAAATTCATGTACCGGGGTGACGGGGCTAAAGCTTTTGTATGATGGTTTCTTTAAGGAGATTATGAATCCGGAGTATGTACCGGAGAGATTAAATGGTTTTCTTTCTCAGATACTATGTCAAAAGGTTAGGGTTTTAAAGGTTTTACCGGCTGATTCTGTCAGGATTGCAGATGAGAGTTCTCTTCTGATTATGGACATTGTGGTGGAAATGGAGGATGGAAGCATTGCAAACCTTGAAGTGCAGAAAATCGGGTATTTGTTTCCGGGACAGAGAAGTGCCTGTTATTCAGCGGATTTGTTGTTGAGACAGTATAAAAGAGTAAGAGGTGAAACAAAAGAAAAAGTTCAGTTATCGTGACATCAAGAATGTCTATACCATTGTTTTATTTGAAAAAAGCCCCAAGGAATTCTATGATTATTCTGAAGAGTATTATCATTTTTTCGAACAAAAATCCAATACGGGGTTAGTAATAGAATTATTGCGGAAATATTTGTTTATCCCCCTTGACATCTTCCGTGAAAATAAGCACAATGTAGATATAAGGGAAAAAAGAGATGCATGGCTGACTCTGTTTTCCAGCGATGATCCGGATATAATTATAGAACTTATTGAAGAATATCCGGAATTTCGACAAATATATGAGGAAGCCTATGAGATCTGTCTGAATGTGGAGAGGGTGATGGATATGTTTTCGAAGGAACTCTACGAACTGGATAAAAATACCGTGCAGTATATGATTGATGAGCAGGAACAGAAGATTAACGAGCAGAAGCAGAGGATTAACGAGCAGAAGCAGAGGATTGACGAGCAGAAGCAGAGGATTGACGAGCAGAAGCAGAGGATTGACGAGATGCAGGAGACGGTGGATAAGCAAAAGGATAAACTGGGAGAGCAACAATCCATGATAGATAAGCAGAAACAGGAAATGGACGAGATGCAAAAGCAGGGAATCAGAAATGCTGTGAAGATTTTGCGGGATTTGAAGGTGCCGGAGCAGGAAATTAGGGTTCGAATTTGTGAGCAGTATCAGATTAGTGAGGAGCAAGTGGGGGAGCTTCTTAATTAGGAAAAAAGATAAAAAAGTAAAAATGATGCAACTTTGATGCAAAAATGATGCAATTATGATGCATGGGGCATGTAAAATAGCAGTGTAGAATGAGATTTTTATAATCTGTTTGGCACTGCTTTTTTGATGTTAATGGATAGAAAGTCAAAAGAAAGAAAACTAAAAGAAGGAAAAATAACACAAAAGAATATTAGAAGACTTGCAATAAAGAAATGGAATGATATTGGTCAGAGGGAGATGTGCATTATCTAAGCGGAGAAAGAGGTCGTTACAATGAAGCTTTTAAGTCGAAGTATTAATATATTATTTGTTTTTGGCATATTACTTCTTATTCTTCATATGGGGCAGTCAACGGATTATAAAAGTGAATCTTTGGATTTGCATTTTCTTGACGAGGAAGTGATAGACGTAGAGTCGGAAGAGGAGCAAAACAGTCCCCAATACGTTAGGGAAACTATACAAAACGTTGAAGCAGACTTAGCGGAAAATACAGATGAAGAAAATGAAATGGAAAAGCATTATGGTCATTATAGAATTACCCGATTTTGCCCTACCCAGTATTATCGCAATCTTAAGTATGATCGATTACCTGATCAGGAAGCTGATATGTTGCTTGGACGTATTGTTATCATAGAGCCTGATTTACTGATTACATATGATTCAGAAAGAAGATTAGGAACAAGAGAGGGAAGAAATGCGTTTGATGGGAATTATATGATAGAAGAGCATATAATGGAAAATCCTCAATATGAGTGTATTTCAATTTTATCAAATAAATTGGATTATGCGGTAAAACCGGATTTTGAAATGGAATGGGCAATAGATAATGAGCTTTTTGACCAAATAGAGAGTGTTATCCTGATTCCAGAGCTATGCTGTCCATATGGAACACAATATTATTATACTCTGGCAGATGAAGATATAATAATTATGTACCCAACTGTAAGCGGACAGTATTTTTTACTGGAAAAAATAAGCGAGGAGGAAGAAAAGGTATTACCCAAACAGCTCTCAGATATACAGAAAAATATGTTGTTGGAAAAAGCCTATGGAGACTACGAGATAATTGAGTTTTTACCAACAAAATTTTATCCGGCGTTGGATTCAAGTGGATGTGAAATATTGCCCCAACAGGAAGCAGACATGATGCTGGGACAGAAAATTGTAATAAGGGAAGAGATGTTTTGCACTTATGATAATGGTCGTCAGCCAAATTCTGTTTTTAGTGAGAGAGCAGTCGATGACTTTTGGATAGAAAAAGTAGAAATAGAAAGTCCGGAATACCGTGTGGAGAGTAAATTGCGAGAAGACATATACGGTTTGCGTGACGATATGCTTCCAGATAATTTATTACAAAAAGAGTATATAGAAATTGATGTATTTCCCGGTTATTATGCACCGGGTCCAACAAGAGTCTTACCACAGTTATTTTTGGTGGAGGATGGACGGATCATCATGTATTCTATGGGGGAATATTTTCTGCTGGAAAAGGCGGAAAGCTTGCAGGAGGATATTCAAAATGAAAGGCAGAGAGAAAGCGAAAGTGAAAGAATAATAAAATTGTATAATGATTTTATAAGCGGTGAAATAAATTTTAAAGGATATAATATCGAGGAGATGTCGACACCGACTGGAGAACCGGAAAAGCGATATCATACGGATTATGCCATTGTGGATTCAAATGGGGATGGGCTTCCTGAACTGCATATTCGGAATGCACGTGAGTTTCGTGTGTTTTCATATAAAGAAGGAGAAATAGTGCATATTTATGCTTCTTTTTCTCGACCGACTCAAAATACATTACGAAATGACGGGACTTTTTTATATTGGGATACTCCCGGTCCAGGAATTAGAGAAGATTATTATCGTGTTTTTCAGGTAGACAAGGATGGGAATGAACATATTGAATCAGAATTTTACTGGAAGGATTTGAATTTGAATGCGATTTATGACAAGGATGATCAGTATTTTTTTAATAAAGAAGAGTGTACGGAAACAGAGTGGATAAATAAAACCAAGGAGTATATTTATATAAATGATGAGAGAAGCGCTCATGGGCATGCGGATATCCTTGATGAAGTAGAATGGACAATATACTGTGAGCAAAAAAGGTAAATAAATATGAAAAAACGATTTTCAAATTTATGCATTTTGGTAGTAGGAATGTTGGCTTTGCTCATGTATAGCAAAACGAAAGAAAGTACAATTCAAGATGTAAATGCAGAATTTCATGAAGCGAAAGAAGATGATAAATATGCGAATCAAAGAAGCATAGAATGGAGTATTGAACTTTCAGAAATTCTAAGTGATGAAATGCTTAATGTATTGGATAATGAAAAGAATTGCTTGAGTAGTGACAAAGCATCTAAAGTAGTTTGGGAAGAGATTATTAGTAATAATGGAGAGACATATAAGGTATCATTTGAGAGAATAAGCGCTTTATATGATGCAAAATCAGAATCATATCGGTACTGTGCAGATTACCGGTTGATTGTTCGGGATTCGGACAGAAAAGATATTTCAAAGCAGATAATTGCAAATTTCCCGGTCTGGTATGAGGAAGCTCATTGGATGGTTGATGTTTCGGGTGACGGTTTTTCAGATGTTGTACTGTGCCCTTTTTATGAAGGTTACACGCGTTACACGGATCTACGTTTTTATATATGGAATATGGATAAAAAAGAATATGAAGAAAAACCATTGTCGTGGGATCTCTGGAGACCGGTATGGAACGAAAGATTATCCTGCGTTATTTTTATAGATGAATCCCATGATGACATTCGTATGAAAATGGTTTCCTTTGAAAATGGGGAATGGGTATTGCGGGGAGAACTCCTTCCTGGGGAAATAATAGAGAAAACTGAAGAAACAGTACAAATTCAACATAAGGAAATTTTTTATACAGAGGAAGGAAATATTGAAAATATAATTATCGTTAATATACCTGAACAAAATGTGCCTTGGAATAATGTCAATAGTGTCTGGTGCGATGATAATAGTCAAAATGAATATTTGAATTTGGGATCTCTTGATTGGGATATAATAGATGTAGAACTGGAAGAGGGGAAAAGCGACCTTAAATATGTTAGAAAAAAAGACTGTAATGTGGAAGAAACAAATGCGGACAATGCAATCGATTTTTACGGAGTCTGGCATATTGATNAAGCAGTCTTGCAATCTGATATGTATACAGGNACNACCNAAGATGGAGATTTTGAAGAGAATCTATATGATCCGACAGATTATATCGGTATGGAAATAGAATACNCTCCGGAGTACTTTCAGCTAGGCAGTGAAAGATATAATAACCCCAAATATGTTTTAACCGATAGAGCAGTAAAAGATATTAATGATAGCGGAAAATTTTATGATCCGGATATATATGAATTCATTATGGATGAAGAAATAGAAATGTCTAATGCGGAAAAATATGACAATCTGGCAGAAGTATCATTACTTCAGGTTGAAGTGGAGTTCGATAAAGAGGTAAGCTATGGAGAGTTTGATTTTATACCGGTTGGGACACAATGTGCTATTTTAAATGAAGGAACTATGCTTATAGGATTATGGGGGAAAATTCTTCTGGCGCACCGGATTTCGGAGATCAAATAGTAAGGTTGGAGTGAGGATAGAGATGAGAAAAATTTTATATTTAACAGGCGCATTAGTGTTTTTTGGCTTTTCTTCTATTGCAGTATTTGCAGGAGGAGATGAATTGGAGTCTATGCAGGAAACCGTTTTAAGCGAAGCGGAAAGTGAAGATCCGGTATTATTTGACGGTTTTCAGGAGATGGATTATTACATGTTGTTGCAAAGTCATGTAGGGTTAGGGGTATCATTAGATTATTACAGCTATGGAATTTATGGGAATATGACTAAAACACCCAGAGAGGGAGAGGAGCTTTGCCTGTCTTTGAATAAGAAATGGTTTGGCAATGAGATAGAACCGGAGGATCAGGCGGATTATACTAATTGGCTGCATTATCATCTGGATGAACATATAGTGGATTTTTCTCCGGATCTGGAATGGTGCATAACATATCAGGGATATTTTGAAACCAGTACTTATGATCGGATGGAAAGAATATACAGGGATGGAATTCTCATATCGGAAAATGAAGAAAAATCATATTATAATACCATAGTTGGCAAAGATATTCTTTGTAAGAATCCGGAAACAGACCGTTTTCTAATCATGGATACGGATAAACGACAGCGTATAGAGAATCTGATCAACACAATATGGGATTGGGAGGGAAGAGATCATAAAATTTATTATGGTCAAAGCAGATTCTGTTTAAGCGAAGACGGGATGCTTATGGCACTGGTAAAGCCGGATAACAGACATATTGGCATTTATGAGACAGAAGGCTGTACAGAACTGTTTGAATTTGGATTTGAACAGATGGACGCGGACTGGCCTTTTGAGGTGTCTCAAATTCAGGGGAATGCTCAGGAAGGGTGGTTTACCTTTTCCAATGGAGATAAGGCATTTCAGTTTTTTTATCCTTCCAATGAGATGGTTCAACTTGGTGAGTTCATGTTTAATATAAATATTTCGCCGGATGGAAAATACTGTGCTTATTATACGGGGAGTGACTTGTTATACAGTACATGGGAAGTGCTTTATTTGGATAATTGGGATAAATTTGCCCAAATGTTGGAACGATGGGAGAAGGTGCCCAGTGGTTGGTATATCAAGGAGCTGGATAGTGGGTTAACTACCTATATTCCGGCGAAAAGCATGGCAGACGTTAGGGAGCCGCTGTTAGATGGGAAATGTGTGTGGATACAAAAGGATAAATTGCTTGAGCTTTTGGAGACCGAAAAAATATCGGATTTAACAGAAACAGATAGTAATATGATTTTAATGCGGACGGATTAGATGACTATCTGGTATGTTTTCGTGGATATCTTTGGAGTGGAAACGGAGGAACCTGATATGCCCGGTGGACATACGGCACTGGCCGTTTTGGAAGAGAAAAGTAAGCCTGCTACAGAAGTAAGACCGAAGAAGGAAACCTATTGGAAGCTATATACGGAACATGACGAACTTAACAGGGAATATCGGAAGAAGTACAATCTGGAGGATACGGAATCTTCATTAAAGTGTATGAAGGGAATCAGTGACATCATATTAGAAACGACAGATCAGGAATTTGCAGAAGTAGAAGAAATGCTGATAGGATTGGCAGCAGTATATGGAGATCAATTAATCAAAAAAATGGGAGGAAAATGGATATGGTTCGAGGTACATAATTCCAGTGGTGTTGGCAAAATGAGAAATGGAGAGTATGTTAATCCGCGTGGCTAGACTTCTCCGGGAAACT
>JAAVAA010000015.1 GCA_014804285.1 Lachnospiraceae bacterium
GGACGGACCGCTGGTGTATCTGTTGGGAACCAGTCCCATGGCAGAGTAGCCAAGTCCGGACGGGATAAACGCTGAAGGCATCTAAGCGTGAAGCCCCCCTCAAGATGAGATATCCGAATCGTAAGATGAAGGTCCCTTGAAGAGTACGAGGTAGATAGGCCTGGGGTGTAAGCATAGAGATATGTTCAGCTGACAGGTACTAATAGACCGGAAGCTTGACCAGAGCAGGCCAGAGATGGTCTGAAGAAAGTCTTTAAGATGTATGATACAAAGCTTGGTGTTCGGTTTTGAAGGTATGATTAAGAAAGTTTTAGCTGACTTTTTAGTCAGCTTTTTTGATACCTGTGATTATTTGTTTGAAGCAAAATTGTATTGTTTGAAAATAAGATATATGATATAATCATTTGCAAAGGTATTAAAATCATTTTAAATAATATAGAAAGGCATGGTATAGGGATGGAAACTAAAATTCTTCTTGAAAACGGAACGAATGAGCTTGAGGTTTTGGAATTTACATTGGATGGGAATGCATATGGTATTAATGTTGCAAAGATTAAAGAGATAATACCATATCATACGGTAACGCCTGTGCCCAATTCGCATCCCAGTATTGAAGGTATTTTTATGCCGAGAGATACCATGATTACGGCAATTGATCTGAAGAATTGTCTGCAGCGCGGTATATCAGAGCCGGGTGGATTATTTATAATTACAAATTTTAATCAGCTTGATATTGCTTTTCATGTAGATCAGGTAAGAGGTATACATAGAGTATCCTGGAAGAATATTATTAAGCCCGGAGCGACTGTATCAAGTGCAGAAGAGAGTATTTCTACAGGAATTGTTAAAATAGAAGACAGATTAGTTATCATTTTGGATTTTGAAAAGATTGTAACGGACATTAATCCGGAGACAGGATTGAAGGTCAGTGAAATCGAAGAGATGGGAAGCAGAGGAAGAAGCAGTGTTCCGATTTTGATCGCGGAGGATTCTGTGTTGCTGAACAGGTTGATTGTTGAATCCTTGAAGCAGGCTGGATATGTAAATCTGATCCATACCTGTGACGGGCAGGAGGCATATAATGTAATCCGTGAATGCAAAGCAAATGGAACCCTGAAGGAGCATGTGCAATGCGTTATCACAGATATTGAAATGCCCATCATGGATGGACACAGGCTGACTAAACTAATCAAAGATGACGAAGAAACAAAGGATATTCCGGTTATCATCTTCTCATCATTAGTAAATGATGAGATGAAAAGAAAGGGTGAAGCTCTGGGGGCAAATGCACAGCTTTCAAAACCAGAGATTGCGAATCTCGTAAGAATCATTGATGATCTGGTAGGTCATAAGGAATAAAAATATTTAGTTAACGGTAAGAGCCGGAAGTATTTCCGGCTCTTATTAAAATAGAGAAGCAGGAGAATAAAGAAAGTGTCGAAAAAGGATCTTGAGCATATTATTTCAAAAATAAATGAAGCGGAGCTCGTATTAGTCGGATTAGGAGAGGAATTGGATTTAACCAGACAGATTAGGGAGGATGCATGTGCATTGTCTGATGCAGATAGGAGTTTGGCTCCCTTTTTTAAAAAGAATATGCTTGATAAGATACAGCATCAAAATGGAGAGGTATACGATAATCTTGCAAAATGCCTGAAAGATAAAAACTATTTTATTGTTTCTGTGTGCATGGATGGGACAATCCAAAATTCATCACTGAATAAGGAACGTATTGTAGAACCTTGCGGTAATTATGAAAGAATGCAATGTAGTGAAAAATGCACTAGTGATTTGTATGAATTACCGCAGGAGTTTTTAGATCGGTTAAAAGATAAAGTACAGGAAGAGGATAAAAACAACACGCTGCCAATTTGTCCTCATTGTAAGAAGCCTTTGGTTTTTAATAATGTAGAGGCAGAAAACTATGTAGAAGAGGGATATATGGCACAATGGATGCTTTATAAGAAGTGGCTGCAGGGAACAGTTAACAAAAACGTCTGTATTTTGGAGCTTGGGGTTGGAATGAAATATCCGACTGTTATCCGATGGCCTTTCGAGAAGATAGCTTTTTTTAATCAAAAGTCGGAAATGTTCCGTGTACATAGTCGTTTATACCAGATGGCCGAGGAAATTAGAGACAGAGGATATGGAATATGCCAAAGTCCAGAAGATTTTTTAAAGGAATTGTCGAATGGTTTTTAGTATGGTAAACTAAATAAATAATGGAATAGGAAAGCTGAGGTTAATGATATGGCTACTGATGAAGAATATCTTGATAATTTATTAAAATCAATAACCGAAAATGAAACACAGTCCCAAACTGCAAATAATGTTATGCAGTCGGAGGAAGATCGCGTTCCAGAGGCGGTTGTACTACCGGAGGAAGATTTACTTTCGGAGGCGGTTGTGCTGCCGGAAGAAGATTTGCTTTCTGTAAACAGTATGCTTTCAGAAGGAGAACTGTCATTTGGAGATGATCTGCCTTCGGGAGATGATATGTTGTCAGAAAAAAACATATCTTTTGAAGGTGAGATGCCCCCCATGAAGGCGGCTTCCTCTTCAGATGATGAGGAATGGATGGAGGATCTGAAAAATTTGATGGACAATAATACGATACCGGAAGATGATTCAGATTTAGCTGCATCAATTAATGATATGAGTGATGTGGATATTGCGGACTTGCTTAGTGGAATGGGAGATATAGATGAGGAGCTGGAAGAGATAGGCGGTCTTTTGAAACATGCAGATGGTGATGAGTCTGTTGATATGGATGTCCTTGCGTTGTTGGAGGGCATTAGCGGCAGCGGTGAAAGTGAAGAATCGACTGATCTGTTTGCCAATTTGTTAGATGACAGTGCTTTTGAAGAAACAGGAAATGAGGAAAATCAAGGCGAGCAGACGGAGGAAGAAGATCTTTCTCCAAAAGCTAAGAAAAAACGTGCAAAGAAAAATAAGTCCGAAAAGAAGCGCTGGTTTTTCGGAAAGAAAAAGCGCGCCAAAGAGGCAGCCGGTGAAGGAGAGGCTCCCGCTGAGCTTGTAGTACCTTTTGAGGTGGCAGAGGCAGTTATAGAGCAGGAAAAAGGCGAATCGGATGCGGCGCCATTTGGAGAGGAAGATATACAGGATAACATCGGAGAAGGGCTGATGGAAGACGTAAGTCCGGAGAGCGAGAGCGGCATAGAGTCGGAAGGAGCTGTTTCAGAAACAGAAGCTGCGGAGAATGGGGATGAAGAGCAGAAATCCAAAGAAAAGAAACAGGGATTTTTTGCGCGTCTTTTTAATGCGCTTACTCAGGAAGAGGAAGAAGTAGAAAATATATCAGAAGAAAACAAAGAAATTCTGAATGAATTGGAAGAAGAGGATAAGAAGAACAGCAAAAAGAAAGAAAAGAAAGGCAAAAAGGGCGATAAGAAGAAAAAAGGTAAAAAAGCAGAGGGTGAAAAAGGCGAGGCAGCGGAGAATGCCGAAGCTGACGGAAAGAAAAAGAAGCCCAAAAAAGAAAAGAAGCCGAAAGAAGAGAGACCCAAAGAGAAGACTGTAAAAGTTCTAAGTAAGAGAAAGCTGCTTGTTCTGATTGCTTTTTGTGCAACGATTATTGGAAGTATTATATTACTTAGCTTTTTCCTGCCCGAATATGCAGATAAAAAGTCAGCAAGAAATGCTTATAATGCAGGTGATTATGAGTCAGTTTATACCTTGCTGTATGATCAGAATTTAAATTCCAGTGATTTACTGATTTTTAATAGAGCAGCAACAATCCGTATGATGGAACGAAGAGTAGAGTCTTATGAGAATAATCTCACGTTAGGCAGAGAGCTGGAGGCTTTAGATTCACTTCTAAAGGGAGTAGAGTGCTATCAGACCCTTACTGAGGCGGAGGATTTTGGGGTCCGGCAGGAGTTAGATGCTATCTATCAGCAAATTTGCGGTATTTTGGATGGAAATTACGGTATTACGGCAGAGGAAGCAATAGAGATAAATACTTATGACAGAGAAACTTACACCAAAAGGCTTTATTCTGCAATCTATGGAACTTCATTTCTGAAACCGGGTGAAGAATCTGCGCCGGAAGAACCTGCTGAACCGTTACAGCCTCAGGATGTTCTTGATGATGAAGAAGAGATAATCAACTACTAGAAAGGTAAAGATATATGACGGCAATCATTGATTATGATGCAGGAAATATAAAGAGTGTGGAGAAGGCGCTTCAGGCGCTTGGTGAGAACGCTGTGATTACCAGAGATAAGGATATCTTATTGCATGCAGACAGGGTAATCTTGCCTGGAGTAGGGGCTTTTGGGGATGCCATGGATAAGCTTCACACATATGGGCTGGTAGAGATTATTCATCAAATTGTTGAAAAGGGAATACCTTTTTTGGGAATTTGTCTGGGACTACAGCTATTGTTTGACAGGAGTGAGGAAAGTCCGGGTGTCGAGGGGCTTGGACTATTACCGGGAAAAATTTTGAGACTTCCGGATGACAGCGGACTCAAAATCCCTCATATTGGCTGGAATTCACTGAAATTTCCTCATGATGGAAGACTATTTAAAGGTATTGAAGAAGAGGCCTATGTATATTTTGTACATTCCTATTATCTGAAAGCGGCAGATGAGAGTGTGGTGAAGGCAACTACCGAGTATGGAACTATTGTTCATGCTTCCGTAGAAAAGGATAATCTTTTTGCCTGTCAGTTCCATCCGGAAAAGAGTTCTGAGGTGGGACTTCAGATTTTAAAGAATTTTATTGCAGTATAGGGAATGGAGGANTATGGTATGCATACNAAAAGAATCATCCCCTGCCTGGATGTAAATAACGGAAGAGTGGTTAAAGGAACAAACTTTATTAATCTGAGAGATGCAGGCGATCCCATTGAGGTAGGCAAGGAATACGACAAAGCCGGAGCAGATGAGCTGGTTTTTTTGGATATTACAGCTTCCTCTGATGCCAGGGAAATCAAGGCAGAGTTGGTGCGCAGAGTGGCGGAAACGATTTTTATCCCTTTTACCGTTGGCGGCGGAATCAGAACAGTGGATGACTTTAAGATGATTTTGCGGGAGGGCGCTGATAAGGTGGCGGTCAATTCCGCAGCAATCATGAATCCGGCTCTGATCAGTGAAGCTGCCGATAAATTTGGGAGCCAGTGTGTGGTAGTGGCAATTGATGCNAAAAGAAGGGCAGATGGTAGCGGCTGGAATATATTTAAAAATGGCGGACGTGTGGACATGGGAATAGATGCCATTGAATGGGCGATGAAGGCTGCAGAGCTTGGCGCAGGGGAAATCCTTCTTACCAGTATGGATTGTGACGGAACCAAGGCAGGTTATGATATTGAACTGACTAGAACGGTAGCTGAAAATGTGTCGATTCCGGTGATTGCCTCCGGCGGTGCCGGAACAAAAGAACATTTCCGGGAAGCACTTATAGAAGGAAAAGCAGAAGCAGTTTTAGCAGCTTCTTTATTTCACTATAAGGAATTAGAAATTCGGGAAGTGAAACAATATTTAAGAGATCAGGGNATATCCGTCAGATTATGATCAGGTAACGAAAGAGGATAGAAGCTATGGCAATGATTGACAANGACTGGCTGGATTGNATNCAGGATGAGTTCAGAAAACCCTATTACAAAGAGCTATATCAGTTTGTAAGGAAGGAATATAATACTCATGTGATCTATCCGCCGGCAGACGATATTTTTAATGCGTTTCATTTCACACCTTTAAGTCAGGTAAAGGTAATGATTTTAGGNCAGGATCCTTATCANGGAGAGCATCAGGCNCATGGTCTNTGTTTTTCNGTGCTGCCGGATCAGCCGGANCTNCCNCCGTCTTTGCAGAATATTTATAAGGAANTNCAGGATGATCTGGGATGCNATATTCCTAATAACGGTTATCTGAAAAAATGGGCGGATCAGGGAGTTCTTATGTTAAATACNGTATTGACAGTCCGGGCNCATCAGGCAGGTTCNCATCAGGGNANGGGCTGGGAGCAGTTTACGGATGCCATNATTCAAGCAGTNAATGCCCAGGATCGTCCCATAGTTTATCTGCTTTGGGGAAAACCNGCGCAAAGTAAGATTCCTATGCTNACNAATCCAAAGCACTTGATCNTGAAAGCACCGCATCCNAGTCCGCTTTCTGCATACAGAGGCTTTTTCGGGTGCAGGCATTTCAGNCANACNAANGCNTTNTTNCAGAANAATGGGATNGNNCCTATNGATTGGCAGATTGANAATTTGTAGGAGGTTTTTNATGACGAANACAATNATACCTCGTATTTTAGCAGCCACAGGAGTGATTATATCTGTGGCTGTTCTTTTTGGAATAGCGTTTGAACAGACAAAAGAGTCATCCAATAAAGAAATAGTAAAAAATGTTGAAGTGGTATACAGCAATGAAAATCAGAAGAAAATTTGTTTCGGAAGCATGAAAATCACACTGCCGGAAGGTTGGAAGGCGGAGGAGAGAATCGATGAGGAGGGTTTTAATCGATGTGTATTGATTGATGCTCATTCAGAAAGTGAAAATTCAGATTTACGTGGGCATCATATCTATTACGAGCATGAAATTGAGATTATACCTTATGAGGTGTTACGATTTCCGGAAACTCAATTAGAGTTTCTTTCTGATCTGATGCATTATTTTGGATTCAGGTCTGTAGAGAATCTTATGANGCNGGATATTCAGCCGCGAAATAGTATATGGCTTTTTGAAACAGAAGATTATGAAAAATGTATTAGAGAGTATTTTGTTTTTTCAAGAACAGGAAGCGGGTGCGGAGAGATTTTTGAGATCAAGGAAAGCAGCTCNGTATCACCGCAGGAAGGAATCGTGGAGTCCTTCCGGGATTATCTGTTNGATTCATTGATAACACTTGGAGATGATCAGACTGGATTGCCCCTAATTTCGTCCGGAGATAAAGATGAGTTCCGAATTTTTAACAGGGATTCTGAAAATGAACTNTTAGTGGGAACACATGCGGTGAGAGATGATGAGGGGATAGTGGATACTGCAATTGTATCAGTATTTGAAGCAAGTACTCTGGACAAAATTTCTGAGTTTTACAGAGATTATTATCCGGGGGNTATAGTACTGATGGATATTGACAAAGATGGCATGGAGGATTTCCTCACAGGAATGGCATTTACTTCAGATTATGAGGGTTACATTTGGAATCAAGATAAACAGGAATTCGAGTGTTATTCAAAAGAAGAATTACTGTCAATGTATGGAGAATTTTATTTAGAGGAACCACNTGATGAGGTCGATGAAGAAGCTTTGATTCCGGAAAGTCTCATTGCGTTTATTTCAGAGAACCTGCAAGAAGGTACAGAAAATCTCTCTGAAGCGATGCTTCCTTTCGAATGCGGAGAAATGCTTTCGGAGGAAGAGGTTAAGGAGATAGCAGAGGAAACCGATGAGATCAAAGTAGAATGCCTTAAAATCGGCGCATATTATGGGGAAGGGAATTTCCTCAAAGTAGATGCGGATAACGATGGCATAGAAGATATATTTTTGGAAGAATATACGGGAGGAACGCTTTATTTGGTTGATCGTATGCTCTTTAGAGGTTGTGAGAATGGCAGCTATGAGAAGACCTACGAGGATGATGGAATTCATCAGAAATTCAGGTTTATACGATGGGAAGAAAAAAANTATCTTATTCGTACCACCTTCAATTTTGATCAGAAAGTCGATGATGGAGTTTATGTACAGAGCTTTGACGGTGGAGAATTGGCAGATGAAAAGTGGATCAATCTTACAATAAAGGATAAGACCAGAGCTGATTATGCAGAGGTTTCCTGGATCGCAGACGAAAAATACAGAGAGCTTGCGGAAAATCTTACAAGTTTTGAGAGACTGATCACTCAGGAAACAACCGCAGAAGGCGGGTATTATGAAGAGGAAAAGCAGCCTGTAGGCAGCGGAGAGACTTATTCGGACAGTGAGGATTATCCATGGCAGAGTGATATCAATAATGATGGGGAAGCGGAAAGCTATATCAAATATATCTGGTATCCGTCAAATTATGGGATGAGAAAAAGGCTGGCATTTAATTTTGNGGGAGAGGACATCTTACAGGAGAGGGTGGAAGAATTTATAGATAATGAAGATGGTATAGCAGGTTATGGAACGGAAACTCTTATGTGGGTGGATGAGACGGAGTTTGGGAAAATCACCTATATTTTATATGAGGACGGGCTTTTTGACTTTTATGTATGTGGGTATTACATCTCACCGGAGCAGATTGAAAAGGTTTTACAGGTGGATTTTAAGTTTAAGCAGGAGGCAACCGTGCGGGAGGAATCATAAGCAGACCGATATTCGCAGCAAACTGATACGAAATAAATGAAAGAAGGATATAAATATGATCAAACCGAAAAAACTGAAAAAAGGGGATAAAATAGCCATTGTTAGTTTGTCTTGGGGTGGTTTAGGAGATGATGCCCTAATTCATAAATATTATATTGCCAAAGAAAGATTGGAGAACGATTTTGGATTAGAAGTAATGTGTATGCCTCATGCTTTAAAGGGCAGTGAATTTATTGCCCAAAATCCCCAATTGCGTGCTCAGGATTTGATGGATGCTTTTAAGGATTCTTCTGTTTCGGCTATTTTTTGTGCCATTGGAGGAGACGACACGATTCGGACACTTCCTTACATAAACTTGGATATTATAAGGAATAATCCGAAAATATTCATGGGATATTCTGACTCAACAACAAATCATTTTATGATGTACAAAGCCGGATTAGTTTCTTTTTATGGACCGACTATTATGTGTGAGTTTGGGGAATATGTTAAAATGTTTGATTACACCAAAAAGGCGGTGGAGGATGTTCTGTTTGGAACGTGGAAAGAATATGAACTGCTTCCAAGTCCCGAATGGACAGATGATCATATTACCTGGCAGGAAAGTAACAGAAACACTCCACATTCAATGAAAAAGGACGCACATGGATATGAAATAATAAACGGAAAGGGAATTGCGAAAGGTCACTTGCTGGGCGGCTGCATCGAAGTTTTTATGATGGTAAATGGAACAACGATTTGGCCCACATTAGATGAATGGTCAAATTCAATTTTGTTTTTTGAAACCAGTGAAGATAAACCATCTCCTGATTTTGTGTTGTGGACTTTGCGAAATCTGGCAGCACAGGGGATCTTAAATGTAATAAACGGGATGATTGTCGGAAAACCTAAGGATGAAACGTATTATGAAGAGTACAAAGAGGTGATCAGACAAGTTGTTGTTGAAGAAGAACATTTAATGGAATTACCCATTTTTTATAATGTTAATATAGGACATGCAAAACCCATTGCCATTCTTCCTTATGGGATAGAGACAGAGTTAAATTGCAATGAGAAAACCATTCGGTTCTTAGAATCGCCCACTATATAGTGACAGGTATTAATTGCAAATTAGCAATGGTTAAGAGCTGAAGNAAATTATAAAAAGTAGTTGACAAAACAGCAGAACTTTACTATAGTGTTCCTGTAAAGAAACACTAACANAGGAAGCGTATATGGAAGAAAGNGAAGTACTGAATAAATTGGGATTGTTTGGGCTTACAAGACAGGAAGCGACCCTTTATCTGTGCATGTACCGTTACGGAGGGATTACGGGCTATGAGGCGGCCAANTATACCGGGATATCANGGTCTAATGTTTACAGCGGACTTTCCGGNCTGGCGGACAAAGGAGCGGCATATTTGGAACAGGGAAGCGCAAGCAAGTATATTGCTGTGCCTATTGAAAAATTTTGTGAAAACAAGATTAGAAGCTTAAATCGGGAAAAGGAATATCTGATTGAAAATATTCCGGCAATGAAGGAGCAGGAAATTGGATATATCACTATTACCGGGAATGGAAATATTCTGGATAAAGTGATTGAAATGATTTTGGGAGCCGAGAAAAGAATCTATCTTTCGGCATCTTTTTCCATGATCAGAGAAGTTGAAAAGGAGATTATGAAAGCTCTCGAAAAAGAAATCAAGCTGGTACTGATCACNGACNGAATGCCTGAAAATTCAGAGATAAANGAAAANAGTATTTGNTATCTNNCAGGGGCAAGAGGGAACAGCATCAGGCTGATCATTGATTCTGCATATGCGCTGACCGGAGAAGTGACAGGGAAAAAGGATGATACCTGTCTTTACACCGGACAGGAAAATTTTATCAAGGTATTTAAGGACGCATTGAGAAATGAAATAAAGCTGATTGAGCTTCAAGGAGGAGAAAATGAAAAAGATACCATTTGTGAATAAGGAAAAAGTACAGGAGATTGTGAAAACATATCCCACACCTTTTTATCTTTATGATGAGAAGGGAATCAGGGAAAATGCCAGGGCAGTGAAGGAGGCTTTTGCATGGAACCCGGGGTTTAAAGAATATTTTGCTGTTAAGGCAACGCCNAATCCCTACCTGATCGCCATTTTGCAGGAATATGGATGTGGCTGTGACTGTTCTTCGTTGACAGAGCTGATGATCNGTGAGGCAATGGGGATAACCGGAAGCGATATCATGTTTTCTTCCAATGACACACCTGCTGAGGAATATGAGTATGCGGCAAAGCTGGGAGCTATTATCAATCTGGATGACATTACTCACATCGAGTTTGTGGAAAATATTTTAGGAAAGCTTCCGGAGACCATGAGCTGTCGGTATAATCCCGGCGGNGTATTTCGGATGAGCAATGGAATCATGGACAACCCGGGAGATTCCAAGTACGGTTTTACNACAGAGCAGATGTTTGAAGGATACCGCATTCTGATGGAAAAAGGCGTTAAGAATTTTGGCATTCATGCTTTTCTTGCCAGCAACACCGTATCCAATGAATATTATCCGGTTCTGGCAAAAGAGCTGTTTGAACTGGCAGTGAAGCTGGAGAAAGAGACCGGAGCAGATATTAAATTTATTAATCTTTCNGGCGGCGTTGGAATTCCGTATACNCCGGATCAGGAGCCTAATGATATCNGGGTGATCGGGGAGGGAGTCCGCAAAGTGTATGAGGAGGTGCTTGTCCCTGCCGGTATGGGCGATGTGGCGATTTACACGGAAATGGGACGCTTTATGATGGGNCCTTATGGACAGCTTGTGACCACGGCTATCCATGAAAAGCATACTCATAAAGAATATATTGGCGTGGATGCCTGTGCGGTAAACCTGATGCGGCCTGCTATGTACGGGGCATATCATCATATTACGGTGCTTGGCAAGGAGGAAGCTGCCTGTGATCATAAATATGATGTGACAGGATCCCTTTGTGAAAACAATGATAAATTTGCCGTTGACCGGATNCTTCCTGAAATTGAGAAGGGGGATTATCTGGTGATTCATGACACCGGAGCGCATGGTTATGCGATGGGCTATAATTATAACGGAAAGCTAAAATCCGCGGAACTGCTTCTTAGGGAAGATGGAAGTGTGGAGTTGATCAGAAAGGCGGAAACCCCGAAAGATTATTTCTCAACATTTGAAGGATTAGATATTTATAATAAAATTCATTTTTAAACTTGCCAATGACAGCCGAATATGCTATTATATTATTCGGCTGTTACAGCACATGCCGGCGTGGCGGAATGGCAGACGCGGCAGACTCAAAATCTGTTGGTGGCAACATCGTATGGGTTCAAGTCCCATCGCCGGCATTGAAAGTGGAGGTATCNTGAGATACCTTCTTTTTTTATCTGAGTGGACGTGTGACATATGCATATTCAGGTTAATCGTTAATTTCGCATCACATCTATTGTTTACTTTACCCCTGTTTTAGTGTATATTTATTAAGGTGGGCGGAGTATGCGCTTTTGCGAGGTATAAACATGACTTGTAAGGAAACGGAGAAGATGATTCCCTTCTTTTTGCAGGATGATTTGGAGACGGAAGAGTTACGGGAATTTATGGAACATATAGAGGAATGTGATGATTGCAGGGAAGAGCTGACGATCCAGTTTCTTGTCACGGAAGGTATGTCAAGACTGGAAGAAGGAAATGTCTTTGACCTTCAAAATGAGCTGCGATATCGTATTGATGAGTCAGGGCATTCGTTAAAGCGCAGAGAAAATATGCAGTGGCTTTTGTATGGTCTGGAAGGGCTTGTGGTTTTTGCGATAATCATTTTAATTACGTTACTTATTTTCTTATAAAATTTCGACAGGGCACAGACAGCTTTGAAAGAATGTGAAAGCTGCGGAAAGGAAGACAAATTAATTCATGAAGAAATTAGTATTGATCGACGGGCACAGCATCTTAAACAGAGCCTTTTACGGAGTTCCGGATTTGAGCAACAGTGCGGGACTTCACACCAATGCCGTTTATGGATTTTTAAATATTATGTTTAAAATTCTGGAGGAGGAGAAGCCGGATTATCTGACGGTAGCATTTGATGTTCATGCACCGACTTTCCGCCATGAAATATACAAGGAATATAAGGGAACCAGAAAGCCCATGCCGGAGGAGCTTAGGGAGCAGGTNCCGGTGATGAAGGAAGTACTTGATGCGATGGGGATCAAAAGAGTGGAACAGCCGGGGCTTGAGGCGGATGACATTTTAGGAACCCTTGCCAGACGCGGAGAAAAGGANGGAATGGCGGTTTCGCTGGTATCCGGTGACAGAGACCTTTTNCAGATCGCATCAGATCATATTAAGATCCGTATCCCGAAAACGAAGGGCGGAAAAACCGAGATTGAGGATTATTATGCTGCGGATGTACAGGCGAAATATCAGGTGACACCGCTTCAGTTTATTGATCTGAAAGCGCTTATGGGTGATACGGCGGATAATATTCCCGGCGTACCGAAAGTTGGAGAAAAGACAGCTACGGAATTGATGGTCCGGTACGGATCCATTGAAAATATATATACACATGCGGATGAAATATCCAAAAAGTCTATTCGGGAATCCCTGCTTGCCAACCGGGAACTGGCGGATTTAAGCAAGGTTCTTGCAACCATCAATACGGACAGCCCGGTTCCGTTTTCTTTTGAGGAAGCGACTGTCGGTGATTTCTTTACTCAGGAGGCGTATGTCCTGTTTAAAAAGCTGGAATTCAAGAATCTTTTAGGACGTTTTGAAAAGGGTGTTTCCAATGAGTCTGTTACAGCCGGTTTTTGTAAGATTTCCGGCAAGAAAGAGGCAGATGGAATTTTTGATCGGGCGTTTACCGGCAGCGAAGAGATTGGACTTGCTATTTTAAGAAATGAAGGGAATAAGGACGAACTTGTTAGCATTTCTCTGGCATTTGCAGATGGAAAGAGCTATTTTATCCCACGGACGGAAGAATTACCGGAAGAATATCTTTTGGAAAAAATGGCGACATTGGGAGAACGGTGCCGAATTGCNTGCCCGGATATAAAAGGAGCTTACGACTATATAAGAAGTGATGAAACGGAGCGATTTTTTGATATCATATTGGCGGCATATTTACTAAACCCGCTGAAAAATGATTATACCGTTGCGGATGTTGCTAATGAGCAGCTAGGTCTTTTGATCCCGGAGCAAAGCCAGAGATTTGGGAAGATGACCCTTAGGGAGGCCTTAAAGGAAAAGGAAGCGGAGCTTACGGAATATGCATGCTTTCTTGCTTATGTCAGTGTAAANGCGGCACCGGTGCTCAAAGAAAAACTTGCAGATACCGGTATGGATAAGCTGATGAAAGAGATTGAAATGCCGCTTACCTTTGTGCTGTATGATATGGAGCGGGAAGGAATCNTGGTTCGCCCGGCAGAACTGAAAGNATATGGGGAGGCTCTTACCGGTAGAATTGNGGAACTGGAACANAAGATTTATGAGCAGGCGGGAACAGAATTCAATATTAATTCTCCCAAGCAGCTTGGTGAGATCTTGTTTGACCGGTTAAAGCTTCCCGGCGGAAAGAAAACCAAAACAGGCTATTCCACGGCAGCGGATGTATTGGAAAAGCTGTCGGCGGACTGCCCGATGGTAGCGGATGTATTAGAATACAGACAGCTTGCAAAGCTGAAGTCCACTTATGCGGATGGACTTGCGGCATTTATTGATAAAGATGATCGGATCCATACAACCTTTAATCAAACGATNACGGCTACCGGGCGTCTAAGCTCCACAGATCCGAATTTGCAGAATATTCCCATGCGTATGGAACTTGGCAGAAAGATCCGCAAGGTGTTTGTGCCCAAAGAAGGGTATTGCTTTACGGATGCGGATTATTCACAGATTGAGCTGAGAATCCTGGCGCATATGTCCGGAGATGAACAGCTGATTGATGCCTATCGGATGCATGCGGATATACACCGGATCACNGCATCGCAGGTATTTCATATTCCTTTTGACGAGGTGACGGATTTGCAGCGTCGTAATGCCAAAGCGGTCAACTTCGGAATCGTATATGGAATCAGTTCCTTTGGCCTGAGTCAGGATTTGAGNATTACCNGAAAGGAAGCGTCTGAATATATTGAACAGTATTTTGCTACCTATCCCGGTGTGAAGAATTTCTTGGATAAGGCGGTTTTGGATGCAAAGAAAAATGGTTATATTACCACCATGTTTGGNCGTAGAAGACCGGTGCCGGAGCTTTCNTCCGGAAATTTCATGCANCGTTCTTTCGGAGAACGGGTAGCNATGAATTCNCCNATTCAGGGAACAGCGGCNGATATCATTAANATTGCAATGATCANGGTACATGAGCGGCTTCGCAGGGANAAACTGAAATCNAGGCTGATACTTCAGGTTCATGATGAGCTTCTGATNGAGACCTGTGAGGAGGAAAAAGANCAGGTAANGGCAATCCTGGAGGAAGAGATGGTTNATGCGNCGGANCTTTCGGTGAANCTGGAAGTGGATNTGCATACTGGCAGCGATTGGTATGAGGCAAAATAGATATGATAGTNATCGGAATTACAGGCGGTGTAGGCAGCGGCAAGTCTGCACTGCTGTCTTACATAAAGGNAAATTATAACTGTAGANTACTCNTGGCGGATGAAGCGGCNCACAANGTAAAGGAACCGGGACAGCCCTGTTATGNCAAATTAGTGGANCTGCTGNCGGAANANGTGCTTAATGAAGATGGCAGTATNAANAANNGNCGTATGGCGGCTGAGATATTCGGATCNNGAGAANTGCTTGAGCAGGTAAACANGATTATTCATCCGGCGGTGAAAGTGTATATCCAAAATGAGATTGCNTTGGAACGTGAGANAAATGATATTCAGTTCTTTTTNATTGAGGCGGCGCTTTTNATCGAAGACGGNTATTTAAATATCGTAGATGANATGTGGTATGTTTATGCACNGGANGATGTACGNAGNCAGCGNCTNTNANACTCCCGGGGATATACTANGGAGAAGATTCAGGCAATTATGGATTCTCAGCTTACGGAAGAGGAATTCAGACAAAACTGCGGGTTGGTCATTGATAANAGNGGCAGCTTTGAGGAGGCCTGCAGGCAAATTGATTCTAAAATGGGGGAATATCTGTGATGGANGGAAGAAAATATACCGGACANTTGGTATTCGGNTTGGATATCGGNACCAGAAGCATTGTCGGAACCGTNGGNTATAAGGCNGGTAATCGATTCATTGTGATTGCTCAAAGAAGCAGAGAACACGANACCAGAGCNATGTTNGANGGGCAGATCCATGATATTCATAAGGTTGGAGAGACAATCCAAGAGGTGAAAAGNGGACTCGAGGAAGCTATCGGCAGAAAATTATCAGAGGTCTGTATTGCAGCGGCAGGACGTGTNCTGCGNACGGTTACCACTCATGTGGAGTATCCATTTTCCGGTGATAAAGAAATCGGACAGGAGGATATTTATGCCCTCATCGCCGCCGGAATCGAGAAAGCATATCAGGAATTTTTAAGCGACCAGGATGACGATATGAAATTTTACTGCGTGGGACACTCCGTAGTACGATTTTATCTGAATGGTTATCCTATGGGAAATTTAGAGGGGCATAAGGCGCGGACTATTGGTGTGGATTTGATTGCAACCTTTCTTCCGGACGAGGTAGTAGGCGGTCTTTACAAAGCNGTTGAANTGGCAGGACTTAATGTGAACAGTCTGACATTGGAGCCAATTGCGGCGATTCAGCTTGCTATTCCGGAGCGCTTTCGGATGTTGAATATCGCATTATTNGATGTGGGGGCGGGAACTTCGGATATTTCCATAACTAATGACGGATGTATTCTGGCATANGGTATGATTCCCATGGCGGGAGATTTGNTGACGGAAGANATTGCAANACATTGTCTGGTTGATTTTGCAACGGCGGAGCAGATCAAGAAGCAGGCAGGGGAGAAAGAAACCATATCTTTCATGGATGTTATGCTGCTGCCGCAGACTATCAGCAGTGAAGAAATAAAACAGATTACGTCGCCGGTAATCGAAGATATGGCACAGAAGGCGGCGGATAAGATTAAAGAGTTAAACGGTGATAAGGCAGTCAGTGCTGTTTTTGTTGTGGGAGGCGGAGGAAAAATGCCGGGATATACAGAAGCTGTTGCCGATAAACTTGGGATTGCCAAAGAGCGTGTTGCACTCAGGGGAGAAGAGGTTATGCAGCAGATTGTGTTTGAGGAGGATGTAAAAAAAGACAGTCTTCTCGTTACACCCATCGGAATCTGTTTAAACTTTTATGAGCAAAGTAACAACTTTATTTTTGTAAGCTTTAACGATGAGCGTATTAAGATTTATGATAACAACCGACTGACGGTAGCAGATGCAGCCATTCAGGCACAGTTCCCTAATGATGGCCTTTTCCCCAAGAGAGGAGACAGCCTTGATTTTACGGTAAATGGAAAGCAGCGTATGGCAAGAGGGCAGTTTGGCGAAACGGCAGTGATTACGGTAAATGGAGAGACGGCAGATATTAATACACCGATTCATGCCAATGATCTGATCAGGGTGATTCCCTCAACGGCAGGGGAGAAAGGGCGGCTGACAATAGGAGAGCTGCCGGAGAGCACAGAGAGCCTTCAAGTGATCGTAAATGACAAGAAGGTGGAGGTTCCCCGGTTTGCCAGTGTTAACGGGGTATTGCAGTCCGGATATTATGAGATACAGGAAAACGATGAGATAGAAATTCTGAACTATTATACGGTGGGACAGATTTTGGAATTTATGGATGTGCTCATAGAGCCATGGATGAATTTATATGTCAATAATCGTCTTGCGGATAGGGATACACCGGTTTATGAAAACTTTTCCGTTCTTTGGACCAGAGAAATTCTGCCTGAACCTCAGGTGGAAAGCAGAGAATTTGAAAAGAGTAAGGAAACAGTAATACAGGAAGAGGAAGAGAGCAGGGATGAGCCGGAAGCGGATGAGAAAGAAGCCGAAGCAGAGGAAGAGGCAATATCCATTTCTGTGATTGTGAATAATCAGCTTGTAGTGCTGGAAGGGAAATCGGAATATATATATGTGGATGTGTTCGAAAGAATTGATTTTGATCGGAGCAGACCGAAAGGAATGGGCATTGTAACCACACTGAATGGCAGGCCGGCGCAGTATATGGAGCCCATACATGACGGCGATGTGCTGGAAATTTACTGGCGATCCTGATGGAAATATAATACACCAATCAGAGAAAAAGAGAAACAGGAAGGAATATGACATTAAGATGAGACTTTGCAGTATAGCCAGTGGGAGCAGCGGAAACTGTATATATGTTGGTTCTGACACCACGCATCTTTTGGTGGATGTGGGAATAAGCGGAAAGAGGACGGAAGAGGGACTAAAGGAACTGGATTTGTCTATGCGGGATATTGACGGGATATTTATTACCCATGAGCATACAGATCACATTGCAGGACTGGGTGTGCTCAGCAGAAAATACGAAATTCCCATTTATGCAACGGCAGGGACGATTGAAGCAATTAAGCAAACGGCTTCCGTGGGGGAAATACCGGAAGAGCTGTTCTGCCCTGTTTACGCAGAGGAAAAGGTTATTGTGAAGGACTTGGTTTGTAATCCTATGAGAATATCCCATGATGCGGCGGAACCGGTGGCGTATCGGATACAGCACGGCAGGAAGCGCGTGGGTATCATAACAGATCTTGGTAATTATAACGACTATACGGTAGAGTGTCTGCGGGGAATGGATGCCCTTCTTTTGGAAGCTAATCATGATATACATATGCTTCAGGTAGGACCTTATCCCTATCATTTGAAACAGCGGATTTTAGGGGATAGGGGACATCTCTCCAATGAACGTGCGGGACAACTTTTGTACCATTTACTTCATGATAAGCTGCAGACNGTGATATTGGGACATTTAAGCAAAGAGAACAATCTTCCGGAACTGGCATATGAGGCAGTCAGGGTGGAAGTGACTATGGCACGGATGAATGAGCAGAAAGATGAAACAGGTGAAGTGGCCGGAAATGTAAAGATGACGGATTTTCCTATGTATGTGGCACCAAGAAGTCAGAATTCACCGATCATACATATTGCATAGAAAAGAAGGGAGAAGCAAATGAACAAGACAATTATTACGGTTGTGGGAAAGGATACAGTAGGTATAATTGCAAAGGTATGTACTTATCTGGCAGACAATCAGATCAATATTCTTGATATTTCGCAGACCATTGTACAGGGATTTTTTAATATGATGATGATTGTGGATACAAATGAAATGAGTAAACATTTTGGGGAGATGGCAGATGAACTTAAGAANCTTGGAGAAAGCATCGGGGTGGATATCAAATGCCAGAAGGAAGAGATCTTTGATAAGATGCACCGGATATAGAGAAAGAGAATAAAAGGATAAGAACATGATTAATTTATTTGAAGTAGTTGAAACCAATGAAATGATCACAAAGGAAAATCTGGATGTGCGTACTATTACTATGGGCATTAGTCTGCTTGACTGTATCGATTCAGATTTAACCTCTTTAAATAAAAAAATATATGATAAAATTTATAAAGCAGCAAAGGATCTGGTGAAAACCGGGGAGGAAATATCCAGAGAATTTGGCATTCCTATTGTGAATAAAAGGATATCGGTGACTCCCATTGCACTGATCGGAGGGGCGGCTTGTAAAAGCATTGAAGACTTTGCCTCCATTGCACAGACTTTGGATAAAGTAGCGCATCAGGTGGGAGTGAACTTTATCGGAGGGTATTCGGCACTGGTATCCAAAGGGATGACGCCTGCAGATGTATTACTTATCCGTTCCATTCCGCTTGCTCTGTCTACAACAGAAAGGGTATGCAGCTCCGTGAATTTAGGTTCCACCAAAACAGGAATCAATATGGATGCGGTCAAGCTTATGGGACAGATTGTAAAGCAGACAGCAGAATATACAAAAGAGCAGGATTCTCTTGGATGCGCCAAGCTGGTTGTCTTTTGCAATGCTCCGGATGACAATCCTTTTATGGCGGGAGCTTTCCATGGCGTGACGGAGGCTGATAAGATCATTAATGTGGGGGTAAGCGGTCCCGGTGTTGTAAAAACGGCACTTAGCAAAGTGAGGGGAGAAAACTTTGAGGTTTTATGTGAGACGATCAAAAAAACGGCATTCAAAGTGACCAGGGTAGGACAGTTGGTTGCACAGGAAGCCTCCGCCCGGCTTGGTGTTCCTTTTGGAATCGTGGATCTGTCGTTAGCGCCAACACCAGCGATTGGAGACAGTGTGGCGGATATCCTCTGTGAGATCGGATTAGAACATGCCGGTGCACCGGGAACCACGGCGGCACTTGCGCTTTTAAATGATCAGGTAAAAAAAGGCGGCGTTATGGCTTCGTCTTATGTGGGAGGTTTAAGCGGTGCATTTATTCCGGTCAGTGAGGATCAGGGAATGATCGACGCGGTGGAAGCAGGAGCGCTCACTTTGGAAAAGTTGGAAGCAATGACCTGTGTCTGTTCCGTGGGGCTTGATATGATTGCCATTCCAGGGGATACCAAAGACACTACTATTTCAGGTATCATTGCAGATGAGATGGCTATCGGCATGGTAAACCAAAAGACCACGGCAGTGCGTATTATTCCGGTGATCGGAAAGGGAGTGGGAGAAACCGTAGAGTTTGGAGGCCTTTTGGGATATGCGCCTATCATGCCGGTAAACGGGTTTTCCTGCGATGCATTTGTGAACCGGGGCGGCAGAATCCCNGCACCAATCCACAGCTTCAAAAATTAGTTGTAAAATTTAACAAAATACAAAACCGCTATTAGGAAAAAATTAAGATTATGAAGGTTGTTTCTTAGAGCATAGTATGCTATAGTTTGTATGTGATGTTGATAGAAGACACAAGATTATGAGGTGTAGCATGGAAAGTAGAAAAAATAAGAGCAATAAATNTGTGGTATTAATCCTTGCCTTTGTGATGATTACATTAACGCTTGCAGGATGCAGGAGATCCGGTGGCGATGCGGCGGACGGAACAAAGGATGGATTTGTTTATGTTCCGGAATATATACAGATTGATTTTGGCCTGAATAGTGAAAATATGTATGTAAGCGATACGACAGCGGTTGCAGATTCCTTGTATCTGATCGTATCCTCTTGGGGAGAAGAGACCGGATCAGAGTATGGACTGTATAAATATAATTTTACAGACGGAAAGACGGAACGACTTCCTTTGGATATGGGGGAGAATGATTATGTGTCAAGAATGACAGCAATGCCGGATGGAAATCTTGCAGCTATCATCAACAATAATACCTATGATATGGATGAAAACGGAGAGATAACTNATTATTCTTCCATATTGGAACTTCGGGTAATATCCACAGAGGATGGATCCGTAATTAACAGTCAGGATATCACATCGCTTATCAGTGAAGAAAATCCTTATATTCAACAGTTTGTAGTTGACGGAAAGGGAAACTACTATTTTTACAATAGTGATCAGAATATTACTATCGCGGATTCCAATTTACAGAAAACAGGTGACATCAACACTGGTGACTGGATCAATGATATGGTTGTATCCCGAGAAGGTGATGTGTATGTTGGTTCTTATGGGGAAACCGGATTGGAACTTAAGAAGGTTGATTTAAATTCCAAGTCCCTAGGCGAAAAGTTGGAAGGAATATCATCAGGATATGGAAATTGGAATTATTTTTCTTCAACAACAGGAAGCATTTTAGTCTCGGGAGAAAAAATTGGAATCTATGATATTGCATCAGCAACAGAAGAGGTACTTTTTAGCTGGCTGGATGTGGATGTGAACAATAACTATATTGATAATGTGGGTGAGTTGTCTGATGGACGTATCTGGTCCATCTATCAGGATTATGAAGAGGAAAACAGCAAGCCGGAAATTTTGGTTATCAAGAAAGTGGAAGCAGCCAAGGCAACTCATAAGGAAGAGGTTACTTATGGCACAGTCAGTCTGGACTGGGATATGAAACGTTTGATCATTAACTTCAATAAGTCGAACGAGAAGTATCGAATTGTGGTTAAAGAGTACGGCACAGAGGATTATCAAACAGGAATCACACAGCTTAATGCAGATATGACAACTGCAAACTGTCCTGATATTATTAATCTCTCAAATCTTAATTATACTCTGTATGCCAATAAGGGAATTTTGGAAAATCTGTATCCTTACATGGAAAAGAGCGGACTTAAGAAATCGGATTATGTTGAAAATGTCCTCACAGCCTATGAGGTGGACGGAAAGCTATATGCAATGATTCCGGAATTTTATGTGTCTACGATTTTAGCGAAGAAGTCCGTAGTGGGAGATGTTGACGGCTGGACACTTTCGGAAATGCTTGATTTTGCGGAAGCAAATAATCCGGAAAACCTTTTCAGCTACGGAAGCCGGTATAGTATATTTTATAGCTGCATTTATAATAATATTGATGAGTTTATTGATTGGGAAACCGGAAAATGTTCTTTTGACGGTGAGGAATTTATCAGAACCCTGGAGTTTGCAGCAAAATATCCGGATCCTGAGGAAGTAAATTATAATGAAGAAGATGAGGGGACTTACGCTAGGCTGAAGGCTAACAAAATTCTTTTGATGGATTCCGGCATCAGTTCTGTTCAGCAATACCAGATGTTTCAGGGAATGTTTGGCGAGGAGATTGCATTTGTTGGGTATCCTAACCATGAAAGGCAGGGGAATCTGATTATGCCTTCGGGCGGCTGCATAGGGATTTCTTCCAAGTCAAAGCATAAGGAAGGCGCATGGGAATTTATTCAAAATATGATCAGCAAAGAATATCAGGAAAACAGAACAAATGACTGGGGATTCCCAATCATGAAATCTGCTCTTGAGAAGAAGTTTGAGGAGGATATGACTCCGGAATATTATGAAGATGAAAATGGCGAGCAGGTTGAGAATACAAAGACCAGTTGGGGATATGATGATTTCAATATAGATATTTATGCCGCAAAGCAGGAAGATATTGATACCGTAAGGAATCTTCTTGAGTCAGCAGATAAGATAGTTGGTAGTGTAGATGAACAGCTCACCTCAATTATAACAGAGGAGGCGGATCCGTTTTTCAAAGGTCAAAAGTCTGCAGCTGATGTGGCAAATATCATTCAAAACAGAATTCAGATTTATGTGAATGAGAACCGATAGTTTGTGTGGTGGTTATAATGCGATTTTTGAAGGGCAGAAAGCCCAAGGAAAGCCTTTATGAGTTACAAAATGAGGCGACAGAACAAAATAAAGCTGCGAGAAAAGGCAGGAAAACTGGCAGTAACCGGAGAGACCGCAGGGGGAGGCAGATATCTGTTTTGTATCTGCTCCCCAGCATAATCGGGGTACTGCTGTTTTTCGTGTTGCCGTTTATGATCGTTTTTTATTATTCTGTGATTGACAATCCTATTAGCGGAGAGTTCGTGTTTTTTGATAATTTTGTTATGGTGTTTCAAAATGCGGCTTTTCAGCAGGCTGCTAAGAATACGTTGATGTTTTCGGCAACAGCGGTACCGCTTGCCGTTGTATTGTCGATGCTTTTGGCCATGATGTTAGAGAGTAAGATCCCTTTTAAAAGTCAGTTTCGAACCTTTTTCTTAAGTCCGATGATGGTGCCGATTGCATCGGTAGTGTTGATCTGGCAGGTTTTATTTCATTATAACGGAATGATGAATGAGATTCTGGGCTGGTTTGGACGCGATCGGGTTGACTGGCTGAATTCTGCTTATGCGCAGGTGGTTATTGTTGTTTTGTTCCTTTGGAAAAATTTGGGTTATAATATGATCCTGTTTATGTCGGCACTGAGCAGTATTCCTAAGGATATACTTGAGGTGGCAGTATTAGAGAGCGCTTCGCCGTTACAGATATTCTGGCATATTAAGCTGCGCTATTTATCCTCAACCATCCTTTTTGTGACAATTATGTCTTTAATAAATTCTTTTAAGGTGTTTCGGGAAATCTATCTGCTAAAAGGAGATTATCCTTTTGATACCATGTATATGCTGCAGCATTTTATGAATAATACCTTCGGGAAACTGGATTATCAGAAAATGTCCGCGGCCGCTATCATGATGGCAGTGGTAATGGTAGTGCTTATCGGCATCCTTTTTGTGACCGAAAGCTATTTCGGAAAGGATGTGGAAGGATGATGCGTAAAAAGACGGGACGTTCAAAGGATGAGTTATCTATAGAACGGTGGGATAAACAGGTAAAAGCGAAAAAAAAGATCCGGAATACCAGACAGATGGTAAGGATATGTTTTGGAACATTATTTGCCGGTTGCTTTGCAGTGTTGTTTCTGATGCCGATTGTACTTACAATCACCAATTCCTTTATGGCGGCTTCTGAGATTTCTGCCAATTACGGACAGGTTTTTGCCACATCGGAAACCGGCGGAAAGGTCTATATTTCGGAAAGAGTGAATTTAAAGTTTATACCGGATATGGTATCGTTCAGTCAGTATATTACCGTACTGTTTAAAAGTCCGGAGTACCTGCTTAAATTTTGGAATTCGGTGATCCTTGTTGTGCCCATTGTGGCATTTCAGCTTTTGGTTGCCATGGGAGCCTCTTTCGGATTTACAAGATACAGAGGAAGAATAAAAGAAATGATTTTCTTTCTTTATATCATACTGATGCTGATGCCTTATCAAGTTACGCTTGTCCCCAACTATCTGGTTTCGGACTGGTTAAACATATTAGACACAAACTGGGCGATCTGGCTGCCGGGAATTTTTTCACCTTTTGCGGTTTTTCTTCTGACAAAGTATATGAGAAGAATTCCGGTTTCTGTGATGGAAGCGGCGCAGATTGACGGTGCCGGGGAATTACAGATTTTTCAAAAAATCTGTATGCCTCTTTGCAAAGGAGCTATGTGTTCCGTAGCAATACTTATTTTTATAGATTACTGGAATATGGTGGAACAGCCGTTGATTCTTCTGGCAGATCCGGAAAAACATCCACTTTCTGTGTTCTTGTCAAAGATCAATGCCGGAGAGATTGGATTAGCATTTGCGGTTGCAACAATCTATATGGTGCCGCCTATTTTGGTTTTTCTCTACGGGGAAGATTACCTGGTGGAAGGAATCACTTATCAGGGCGGTATTAAAGGATAGATTTAGATATCGGATGATGCATCAGATATAACATCAGATGTAACATTGGGTAGAAACATGAGGATATATTACGATATGGATGAGGAAAGGCGGTAAGTATATCATGAACGAGCAGAATGCAGGAAAAAGAAGAGAATGGGTTAAAAATGTAGCGATCATCTTTTTGGTGATCTTGCTGATCTTAACATTTTTCTCGAATACCATTATGAATTACTCACTGCCGGAGGTGGCAACCCAATATGTCCAGAGGGGCAGCATTACGGCAAAGGTTCGGGGAACCGGAAACGTGGAAGCAACGGACCCTTACAATGTGATGGTGAAAGAATCCAGAGTGATTGCCAGCGTTGCGGTAAAGCAGGGAGATCAGGTGGAAAAGGATCAGATCCTTTATTATCTTGAGGATGCGGAAAGTGAAGAACTTGCCAAGGCTGAGGAGGAACTGGAAGACCTTAAGTTAAATTATATGAAGGGACTTTTTGGCAGTAATGTTTCTCCGGAAGTCATCAGCAAGGTGGCGAACGGAAATGTTGACGGATTTTCAGTCCTACAGGCAAAGGTAACGGATATGCAGAACCGCTTGGATAATGCGGAGGCAAGGGTGAAGGAATGCCAGGAGAATCTGGATAAGATTAGTTTGCAGAGTACTATAAGCAGCAACAATTCCTCGGTAAGTACCATATCGGATGAGTTGGAGAAAGATCTTGCAACTGCGGATATGGAAAAGATAAAAACTGCATTTGATAACAGTAAAGCAGAAAGACTTGCAGAACTAAGTAGTGAAATTCAGGAAAAGACAAATCAGATAGATGATTTGAAAGAACTGATAGATAAAGCACAATCATACGCAGGAGGCAGTAGTACAGGAGCAGATGGCAGTTCGAGTGTAGCAGCGGAGGTATTCGACCAAAGAAAAAAGGATGTAGATGATAAAATTGCAGAACTCAAGAGTAAACAATATCCATCAAAAATTTCATTCCCAGATGATCCAACAGAGAAGAATATTAAAACGTGGTATGATAACATAGAATGGGGTGCGATGAATGATGATCCGGATAGACAGAAAGCTTGTCAGGCAGATTATGGAGAATACCGGGTTGCTATGGATTTGCTGAATGAGGCGGCAAGTACACTGAAAGAATATAGCGGAAATTCAACAGATCAATTGAGCAGATTGGAAAAGTTGGAAGATCAGTTAACTTCTTTACAAAATAAAAAGGCGGAAGTAGAAGCCATTACTGTTACGTCTGAGAACGGTTATTTAGATGCATTAAACCGCCTGAATCAGGCAACGAGAAATATTACAGAACTGACTTACGCAGACAAGCAGACCTCTGTTGCATACCAGAATCAAATCGCCAATGCGGAAGCTGCCTTAAAAACCGCTCAGTCTGTTTATGATCTTCTGAAAGAGGAGCAGACTAATATGAATGCGGATATTAATGCGGAGCTTGATCTTGCCAAGGCCAGCAAGGATATCGCTAAGAAACAGGAGGAAATTGAGAAGCTGCGTGAAAAGTCCATGGGAGCGGAAATTAAGGCGCCGGTAGCGGGAACAGTCACTTCACTTGCTTATGTGGCAGGAGAAACCACGAAACCGGAAGATGCAGCAGCGGTTATTCAGGTGGAGGGTAAAGGTTATACTCTCAGCATTTCCGTGACCAATGACCAGGCAAATAAGGTTAAAGTAGGAGATGAGGCAGAACTTCAAAACTCATGGTACTATGATGATGTTAAGATTCTTCTTGCATCCATTAAACCTGATCCGGATGCACCGGGACAGAAAAAGCTTCTAACATTTGATGTATCAGGTGACAGCCTTACACCGGGACAGGCGTTAAATATTTCCGTGGGACAAAGAAACGCTGAATATGAGCTGGTGGTTCCTAATAGTGCTGTCAGAGAGGACAATAACGGGAAGTTTATTTTGACAGTGGAATCCAAGAGCAGTCCTTTGGGCAATCGGTACATTGCTACAAGAGTGGATGTTGAGGTATTAGCATCGGATGATAACAATACAGCAATTTCGGCACCGCTTTACGGATATGAATATGTAATAACCACCTCAACGAAGCCTGTTGAAGCAGGTAAACAGGTAAGGTTGAACGAGTAAAAAAGAAATAGACAGATCAGATTCTGCAATTTGGTGCAGAAAGAAAGGAGACAGCTGTGAGCAATAAGATAAAATCTTTTTTGAGCGGGCTTACGTTGAAGCAGATTATTTTATCTTCCGTTTTTGTACTGTCTCTTATTCTGTTTCTGATACTTACACTATGGTCAAATCAGATGGTGGATGGTCTGATTGACCAGCAGGCCGCAGTCCGGTGGGATACAGAGGGAAAGAGCGCTCAGGTCAGTTGTTATTTGTCGGAGCGGGTAGAACTTGATGAAATGATGATCATCAATTTTGAAAAACAGTTGGAACAACAGCTTAAGGAGATTCTTTCCGCTGAAGAGTATTCTGAGGATAACGGGAAGCGGCTGGTGGCAGACGCATACAGCTCTCAGGGGCGGATAACGGTAATCAGCGAGAAAAGTACGCTGGAAGCGGCGGCAGTGGGTGTTGGAGGTGATTTCTTTTTGTTTCACCCGCTTACGTTGGTATCAGGAGGATACTTTTCCGGTGATGATCTGATGAAGGATCATATAATATTAGATGAGGAAGCTGCCTGGCAGTTGTTTGGATCTTCTGATATTGCAGGACAGAGTGTGATGATTGGCGGAATTCCACACTATGTAGGCGGTGTGATTAAAAGACAGACCGGAAGATTTGCCGAGAAAGCAGGACTTGATAAGACGGTTGTCTATCTGTCCAATGAGAGTCTTTTGGCATATGGAGAAAGTGGAGGGATCAGTACTTATGAAGTACTGGCGCCAAATCCGGTAAAACATTTTGTTTATACGGCAGTGAAAGAAAAACTGGGTGTGGATGAAAACAGTATGATCGTAGTGGAAAACTCATCCCGTTATACCATAGAATCACTGATACCGGTGATTCTGGATTTTGGAACCAGATCCATGCAGGATTCCGGCGTGAAATTCCCTTACTGGGAAAATATCGGCAGGGGAGCAGAGGATGTAAAAGCGTTAGTACTTTTGTGGCAGGGAATCTTTCTGCTGATACCAACAGTCATTCTTGTGGTATTTCTATTCATAAAATGGAAAAACAGAAACTTCTCATGGAGAGATGTTGGAAATTATCTGATAGATACGAAGGAAAAGCTGCGGCAGCATGCTATAGCGAAAAAGGATAAGTGGAAAGACTTTTAAAGGGGGGATAGTTTTTGAAAAGGGAAATTACGTTATTATTATTGACATTGATTATTCTGGCAACAGCCGGATGCGGACGGAAAGAGAATAATTCTTCTGAGCAGGAAACCGCAAGAAGTAAAGAACATGTATATCGGATGGAAGATCTGGAGATTGGGGAAAATCCATACAGTAGTGTAAGTCTGATTCAGTCAGGGGATGAGTTCCTGGCCTTTGAGTACGTCTGGCCGGAAGATGGGGGAATCTATAAGATCCATTTTAACAGACTGACAAAGGATGGAGAAAAAGAAGAATTATTTAAGCTTGATGGGGAAGAAGAAGGCGGTTACAATAACATAAATTCTGATGGAAACAATGTTTACCTAATCAGAAATAAGTATATCTATACCGGACAGATAGATGAGGAAACCGGGGATGTAATTGAAGAAGGGGATTATCGGGACGAATATTATCTGGTCAAGATGAGTATGAGCGGCGAGGAGATATTCAGTATTTTATTAAACGAAATTCCAGAACTAAATAAGATGGAAGAAGAGCAGGGATGGTTTAACGCTTACGGAATGTTTTTGACGGATGACAGTGTCTATATTTCCTGTTGCGGGCTGTATACCCGTTTTGACAAAGAGGGTAATTTTCAAAAGGTAATGGGAAAAACTGGTGAAGAAAGTGATTTTAATAATTCCAACTTCATTCCCCTTGCAGATGGAAGGGTAGCAGCGCTTCTCTATGAAGAAAACGGTGCCTCCATTGCTCTTGCAGATATGGAAAATGGAAGTATAGGCGAAAAGCATACGCTCCCCGGTGCATTTAGCTACAGCTTTTTTCCGGGAATCGGGTATGATCTTTTTATAACGGATACCTATGGCGTGTATGGCTATAATATCGGTGATGAAGCGCCATCGCTTCTTTTAAATTTTGTGGATTCAGATATGACTTTCTGGGGACTTGGCAATGTACTGGCGATTAATGAGAAGGAGTTTTTTGCTTCTTATGATGACATGGATACCGGAGAATCTCACCTTGCAAAATTTATAAAGGTGGATCCGGCTGATGTTAAAGACAAGAAGGTCATTACCCTTGCCATGGCATACACTGATTGGGGCGTGCGTTCACANGTTATNAAGTTTAATAAGGCAGATGAAGAATATCGNATTANTATTCAAGANTATTCTTCCNTGTATGCCACAGANGATGATTACAATGCAGGCATTACCAGATTNAATGCAGATATTGTTTCNGGAAAGGTGCCGGATATTCTTCTTNTGGATGAGAGTATGCCGGTGGAAAGTTATATGAATAAAGGGCTGTTTGAGAATCTGAAGCCTTTCATTGAGAAGGATAGTGAACTGGATATCAATAATTTTATGCCGAACATNATGGAGGCATTTTCNCAAAATGGAAAGCTTTATATTCTGGTTCCNANCTTTTCTATNCGGACGCTGGTTGCCAAGACCTCAGAGGTAGGANCGGAGAGNGGCTGGACGGTACAGGAGGCAATGTCGCTTTGGGATTCTAAGCCGGAGGGAACAGAATTTGTAAATGGCTCAACCCAGGCAGAGATGCTGAATAATTGTATGAGTATGGCAAGCAGTCAGTTTATTAACCCGGAAAGTGGTAAATGCAGCTTTNACAGNGAGGAATTTATTCANATGCTGGAGTTCATCAATCGTTTTCCGAAGGAAATAGGNGATGACTATTANTCGGATGANTACTGGGAGAANTATGATTCNCANTGGCGTACGGGAAGNGTNTTGACNAGCTNNNGNTATATTGGGGATTTCAGAAACTANAATGTGATNGAAAAGATGAACTTTGGAGAAGATATTACGATGATTGGATTTCCTTCTTCCGATGGAGANGGTTCAGTCATTGTTCCTGGTAATGAGTTCGCCATGTCTTCCAAGTCAGCGGACAAGGAAGGGGCATGGAAATTCTTAAGGACATTTATTACGGATGAATACCAGTCGGAGATTTATGGCTTTACACTGAGCATTAAGCAGCTNNAAGAGNTGGCANNGNANGCAANNNAGANGCCNTATTATGAAGATGAGAATGGNAATAAGGTGGAATATGATGANANTGTNTATNTTGANGGNGTGGAAATNNTCATTGATCCNATGACNNAGNAGGAAGCNGATGATTTTCTTGNATCAGCTTNNNNCCTTCCATNAGAATATCNNNGTANGANGANNCNNTNAATCAGATCATCAGCGAAGAAGCNGCNGCNTANTTTGCCGGACAGAAGAGTGCNNAGGANGTGGCNNNNATTATTCAGAGCAGGGCACAGATTTATGTCAATGAGACCAGATAAAATGTCAGAAGGGATGAAATGAGATGGATGACTGGCAGGCAAGGACGAAACTGCTCTTATCGGANGAGCAGGCAGAGAGGNTNGAANCNGCNCATATTGCAGTNTTNGGAATCGGNGGNGTNGGNGGNTANGTGGNGGAAGCNCTGGCAAGAAGCGGAATCGGTCATCTNACNCTNATCGATCATGANACCATTTCCGTAAGNAATNTAAACAGACAGATTATAGCGACCAGAGAGCATATCGGNGAATTTAAANNNGATGTGATGAAGGAGCGNATTTTNTCNATTAACCCNAAGGCNGAGGTNNNNACNTTTNNTTGNTTTTTTCTGCCGGGAGAGCNGGCGGAGTTTCTCCCTCTTTCAAAGTATTCTTATGTAGTGGATGCTATTGATACGGTATCTGCCAAGATTGAGCTTGCCCATTTAGCGCAGCAGGAAGGTTTTCGACTGATCAGCAGCATGGGAACAGGAAATAAACTGGATCCATCCTGCTTTCGTGTGGCGGATATTTATGAGACCAGAGTATGCCCCCTTGCAAAGGTTATGAGAAAAGAACTGCGTGCAAGGGAAATTGACAGGCTTAAGGTAGTTTATTCTGAGGAAGAACCACTTACTCCAAGGATACTAATCCGGGAGGGAACGAGAAGATCTGTTCCGGGGAGCATTTCTTTTGTTCCGGCGGCTGCAGGATTGATGATCGCCGGAGAGGTGATAAAAGATTTGATTAATCAGAGCTGAGTATGATAGAATAAAAGAGACTTGAAATTTATTAGTACTTTTGTGCTAAAACAATAATTTTAGGAGATTCAATGGAAAAAGAGTTAAGAGGGGATGGACTTTCATGGATCTTGCTTAGAATGAATATACTTCCGATCATTCTATTGACTTTAGTGATTACAACATTTAGTGCAATTAGTTTTGCAAATTCCATGAATAAAGAAGCGAAAAATGGACTGGTTAATCTGTGTAATACCGTTATAACTGTGTATGATGCCATTTATGAGGGAGCGTACCGGGCGGCAGAACAGGATGGAGCCATTTATATGTTGAAGGGGGAGCACCAGTTAAATGGTGATTTTACCTTTATCGATTCCATAAAGGAAAAGACAAATGTAGATGTTACTATTTTTTATCAGGATACCCGTGTGATCACTACAATCCGGGATGAGGACGGAAACCGTGTAATTGGNACCAGAGCAAATCCGGCGGTAGCTAAGGAGGTTCTGGAGGGTGACAGGGAAGCATTTTATTCCAGCACGGTGATAGAGGGAGAGAGGTATTTTTCTTATTATGCACCGCTCCATGCGGAAGACGGAACCTGTATCGGAATGATATTTCTGGGAAAACCGGCTGCAGAAGTAGATGAATTGGTGCGAAGGTCTGTAAGCCCCGCTATTATTTTTGGACTGATCACAATGCTTTTGGTNTGCTTTATCAGCATCCGTTTTTCAAAGCAGCTTGTCAATTCGATACATAGAATAGAGGTATTTNTGGAGTCGGCTTCCAGCGGAAATCTTCATGCAAAATTGGATTCGGGAGTGCTTTCNCGTAAAGATGAACTGGGAGATATGGGACGGCATGTGGTCAAAATGCAGAAAGCACTTCGTGAACTGGTGGAGCAGGACATNCTCACNGGTTTAAANAANAGNCGAAGCGGCGAAAAGCTTTTAAAGCAGGTTCATGATNGCTTTGAGAAAGAAGGGNTTCCTTATTGCCTGGCCATTGGAGATATTGACCATTTTAAATATGTCAACGACACTTATGGACACGAGTGTGGAGATGTAGTTCTTGCGGGAAGTTCTCTCCTACTTAAAGAGCATATGCAAGGAAAGGGATTTGCTATAAGATGGGGCGGAGAAGAATTTCTGCTGGTGTATAAAGACATGAATATGGATAAGGCTTTACCGCATTTGCAGGAACTGATGGATGCGCTTAGAAATATGCGCATCCCGTATGGNGAAACGCATATCGGAATCACGATGACCTTTGGTATTGCAGAGGGAAGCGAGGAGCGGATAGAGCTTATTATACGTGATGCGGATACAAAGCTTTATGAGGGAAAAAGCGGCGGACGTGATNGAATTGTATTTTAGTCAGGTAAATAAATAGATATGCAGAAAAAATGCTGTTTTAATAACATGAGGAAGGTTTTAAGGAACAATAACAGGAGACTGTCTGAATTCATTCAAGGCAGTCTTNTTTTGCGTCTGAGATGACNCATGNAGCATTTTGTTATTTNCTTTNGAGGCNGATACNGNCTCGNANANNGANGCANANAAAAGCTCCTTTNTNAAAAANTCGAGGGCANNGCCGGTAAAACTNTTTTTNGCATCNGCCAGCTTGGTGANAAGCGGTATGNGGCTGTTTTTTTTCAGAGAGGAAAGGAGCGGGGAGGCNCTTTTGCGAAAGCCTAANAGACGTCCATANGGAAGAAAANANTTTCGTTCTCCGTAATTGTCNTTNTAAAANTCAGGTGTTTTTATGTCAAGAAGGATGTGNAGCAGCACCCGGCTTATGCGNGCNTAGGTNANATCCTTNGATTTCAANAGGCNGCAAAAATCCGTATAGCCGGTATATTCNGGTAAATACTTGANGATTTTGTCAGAAANATCCGGCGTACAGTCCAGATACATGGAAAAGCCCTGNTCCATTTCACACAGAAGCTTGTAATNCAGCATTTCAGACAGATCATNTTCCACNAGAAANGAACCTGNNTTNATNGCATCNNTAAAAAGANCNTGNCTTTCTGNCGGAAGGTATNCGGATATTTTNTCAAAGTTTTTGGCNCANNNTTCCGNATCAGAAGAACNGCAGGGGNAGCTTTTGNCAAAATTACGGATNGCAGCNGCGGAAATAAANGAGGCNGAAGAGTCNTGNAACCCGGTATCATGAAAATNATTTCCCTGACGGGGAATNGTAAAAGGNNCAATANTGCTTTTCTGGGAAANCAGCGCCCTGCAATATTCCACCCCCAGAATATTATTCGGCAGAGTNAAAAGATTTTCGGTATCTTTGCAGGNGGANAGCNGTTCTTTAAANAGCTTTTCTTTTGCGGCNGGATANGAAAGACCTTCTCTTAGCANGGGACGCAGAAGAGAAGCAGATTCGTTCTCACAGGACAAAAGCATCGAAGCGNCCCGGGNAAAAGCTTCTACCGATCCGGATTCNCTNCCGAAGGAAAGAATATCGACAATTCCCAGACGTCCGGCAAGCGCCACGGCACCCTGAGCAAAATATTCTGCACTGGATACGGCGTACAGAGTGGGAAGTTCAATAACCACATCGGCACCGCCAAGAAGCGCCATCCGGGTGCGCGTATATTTATTAAGCAGAGCAGGAGCCCCGCGTTGCACAAAATTACCGCTCATAATGACCAGAATGTAATCGGCACCGGTTAACTCCCGTGTCTTTGACAGGTGATATTGATGACCGGTGTGGAAAGGATTATATTCAGCAATTACGGCGGCAACTTTCATAAATGAGTACCTCGGCGTTTCGTTTATTTTTCAATATACTGTAACATAGAAATTCTAAAGAAGCAATTGTGTACCCGTTAATAACAGGTTATAATTTCAATAGCAAATTTAATAATATGGGGTAATTATAATGCAAGTTGGAACAATTGAAACGAATCGTTTATATTTACGTGGATTTCAAAAAGAGGATGCCAGGTTTGCCATCAGTATTTGGAGTGATCCAGAGATGGGAGAATACCTGCCAGATGAAGCAATGGAAGAAATCGACGAGACATATTTAAAAGAGATAGAAAAACTGCCGGATGATGAAATATGCTGTTATATGATAGCTGAATTTAAGGATACACATGAAAGAGTCGGAACTTGCAGTTTTATTCCAAGCGCAGACGGCAAAGTTTACGATATTGCTTATTGTGTGCATAAGAAATATTGGGGAAATGGATATGCAACCGAAATGGCAAAAGGAATGGTGGACTATGCGAAGAATCATGGTGGAGATAAGGTAACCGTCAGGGTTAACAAGGATAATGCCGGTTCAAATGCAGTCGTCAGAAAAGTAGGCTTTGAAGTTGTTGGTGAGAAATGTTACAAAAAGCGTGGGACAGAAGTGGAATTCTGCGATTATTTATATGAATTAAATTTTTAATGACAGCCGTTTCTCCAAAATTTAACGAAAGATCGCTATAAGCCATGCGAAAGCTGAAACGACTTCAGTCCCCTTCCCTCACTAAACGTTTATTTTTTACAGGAAGACTTGTAGGAAAAGTCGGATTACGGTATAATTTTATTTGGATATTTATGGTTTTTATATAAAATATGAAATCGAAAGGAGATCAGTTATGTCATATATTGATGTGATTAAGGACAAGGCGAGAATGGACAGGAAGACGATTGTGCTTCCGGAAACGACTGATAAGAGAACTCTGATTGCGGCTTCTCATATTGTCAAAGAGGGGATTGCGGACATCATCATGATCGGTAATGAAGAAAAAATCATGGATGGTGCAACTTGGCTGGAAATTGAGTTAGATGGGGTTACCATTATTAATCCGCAGACCAGCGAAAAGCTGGATGCTTATGTGGATCTTTTATATCAAACTCGTAAAAATAAAGGAATGACACCGGAGAAGGCAAGGGAGATCCTGCTGACAGATAATCTTACCTTTGGTGTAATTATGGTTAAGGCGAATGATGCGGACGGTATGGTTGCCGGTGCTTGTCATGCGACAGCCGATACGCTGCGTCCGGCTCTTCAGATACTGAAAACAGCTCCCGGTGTAAAGCTGGTATCCGGATTTTTCCTGATGTGTATTCCGGGATGTCCCTATGGAGAGGATGGGACCTTTTTGTTTGCGGACTGCGGTCTGAATCAGGATCCTACAGCCGAAGAACTGGCCGCGATAGCGGACACTTCAGCGAAGAGCTTTAAAAGTCTTGTTGGGGCAAAGCCTATTATTGCTATGCTTTCTCATTCTACCAAAGGAAGTGCAAAGCATCCGCTGGTTGACAAGGTGGTGGAAGCCACAAGGATCGCCCATGAGCAATATCCTCATCTTACGCTGGATGGCGAGTTGCAGACAGATGCGGCTCTGGTTCCCCAGGTTGCAAAATCAAAGGCTCCGGGAAGCGAAGTGGCTGGCAAGGCAAATGTGCTGATTTTCCCCAATCTTGACTGTGGAAATATAGGATATAAGTTGGTTCAGAGACTGGGAAATGCAGAAGCTTACGGACCCATGCTGCAAGGAATTTCCAAACCGGTGAATGATCTGTCAAGAGGATGTTCCTGGCAGGATATTGTAGGTGTTGTGGCACTGACTGCCGTTCAGGCACAGCTAGTATAAAAGGAGGATATTAGTAAGATGAATATTTTAGTTATAAACTGTGGAAGCTCTTCACTGAAATTTCAGTTGATCAATGCGCAGACAGAGGGGCTGATTGCCAAAGGACTTTGTGAGAGAATCGGGATCGAAGGAAGCCAGATGACTTATGCACCAAAGGATGGTGATAAGCTTCAGGTAACCGAGCCTATGGCAGATCATACAGCAGCCATCAGACTGGTGCTTAATGCGCTTACCGATGAGAAATCAGGCGTAGTTAAAAGTCTTGATGAGATTGGTGCTGTAGGACACAGAATTGTTCATGGAGGTGAGAACTTTGCGGCATCAACACTGATCACTGACGAAGTGTTGGCAGCAATTGAAGCCTGTAATGATTTGGCACCGCTTCATAATCCGGCAAATCTGATCGGTATTAACTCCTGCCGCGAGCTGATGCCGGAAACACCTATGGTTGCTGTTTTTGACACGGCATTTCATCAGACCATGCCGGAGGAGGCATATCTTTACGGAATTCCTTATCATTACTATGAGGATTATAAGGTGAGACGATACGGTTTTCATGGGACCAGTCATTCTTATGTGTCTCATCAGGCGGCAAAGATGCTTGGAAAGCCTTATGAGGAGCTTAAGATCATTGTGTGCCATCTTGGAAACGGAGCCAGTGTATCGGCAGTCAAAAACGGGAAATGTGTAGATACTTCTATGGGGCTTACTCCGTTGGAAGGATTGATCATGGGAACCAGATCCGGCGACATGGATCCGGCAATTATTGAGTTTTTGTGTAACAAAGAAGATAAGTCTGTGCATGAGATCTTAAATATATTAAATAAAGAGTCCGGTGTTCTGGGATTGTCAGAAGGATATTCTTCCGACTTCAGGGATCTGGAAAAGGGANATAGGGCAGGTGAGGCTCCGTCAATACGNGCAATGAATACCTTTGCTTACAGGGTNGTGAAATATATCGGCGCTTATGCGGCAGCAATGAACGGTGTGGATGCAATCTGCTTTACGGCAGGAATCGGTGAGAATAACCCNTTTATCAGAGAGATGATCTGCGCTTACCTGGGATATCTGGGNATTGCNNTCAATGATGAAGAGAATGCAAAGCGAGGGGANGAGACTGTAATCTCAACACCAGAGAGCAGGACGAAGGTCTTAGTTATACCGACCAACGAGGAATTGGCCATCGCAAGGGAAACTTTTGATCTGGTAAAATAATTCCTGTCAGGTATTGACAAACAGGGTAAGCACCGTTATAATNGTTTGAGTGTGTGGTGGATTATCTNCACATATGTTTNATAGGAGCATGATATGTTGATGAATCTGACTGATGTTNTTTCAATTGAGGGAAAAGACATAGAGGAAAATCTTGTATTAGAANCGGATGAGGTATCCTATATGGGTAATGCTTATCCCATTACAGAGAAATCGCCTATATGTGTTAAATGCTCAAACATTGGTACAGGAAAAGCATTAATAAGCGGAAAGGTATCCATTGTNCTTCTGATTCCTTGTGACAGATGTTTAAAGGAAGTAAAATTTCCTCTTTCATTTGAATTTTCACAGGAGGTTAGTTCTCCGGAAGTGGCAGAGCAGGCAGGAGATGAGGATAAGCAGAGTTTTCTGCAGGGATATGAGCTTGACATAGAAGCTCTTGTAAATAGTGAAATCTTGGTCAATATGCCGGTCAAGGTACTTTGTAAGCCTGATTGTAAGGGGATTTGCAAACAGTGTGGACATGACCTGAATGAAGGGGACTGTGGATGCGATACATTCGTTCCTGACCCGAGAATGGCGGCTATTAAAGATATCTTTAATGCGAATAAGGAGGTGTAACGATGTCTATTTGTCCTAAGAATAAATCTTCAAAAGCCAGAAGAGATAAGAGAAGAGCAAACTGGAAAATGAGTGCTCCCACATTNGTAAAGTGCAGCAAATGCGGCGCGCTGATGATGCCTCATAGAGTATGCAAGGCATGTGGTTCTTACAATAAGAAAGAAATCATTGCNCAGGATTAATTAAAATGAATTTTTGTCAAGGACTTCATTTAAAGTGAGGTCCTTGATTTTTTATGAAAAAAGCTCACATGCGAGGTTTATTATGGAACAACCAAAAGAGAATTTTCATGTGGATCTTGAAAAGGCNATTTCACAATATGCNGATATGATCTACCGGATTGCAGTGNCGATTACGGGAAATAAAGCGGATGCAGATGATGTGTTTCAGGAAACATTTTTACGTCTTGTAAAGAATCAGAGCAAAATCCAGAATGAAGAACACTTAAAAGCCTGGCTGATAAAGGTTGCCGGAAATTGTGCNAAAACNATGGTGATGAGTCCNTGGAATCANANNACACANGGNNTTTTGNGNGAAGATANCAAAGNNNTGCNGGGAGTNNNTGAGNAANNAGNNCAGACTGCTNNTGGAACTGCATGACACTNCCNNAAAAGTANTCCNTTGTTNTGTATTTATTTTATTATGANGGNTATTCNGTTAANGAGATAGCAGGNNTGCTTGAAAANAATGAAAACAGCATCAAAACGCTCCTGAAAAGAGGAAGGAATCTTTTGAAGAAGGGTCTTCAGGAAGGAGGGGAAGGCAATGCATAAATTGTACGATGAGGACGATGAATTAAGAAAAGAGTTTAAGGATACGTTTTCCGGCATTCATGCGTCAGAGGATTTGAAAGCCCGTACCCTTACTGCAATGCTCGATGATGAGGAAATCCGGAGCAAAGAAACCAAAGGAAGACTATCGCCTGTAAAGAAGATATGGATTATTTCCGTTCCGGCTGCAGCACTGATTTGTGCAGCTCTGGTTTTGATGGTGTTAAAGGGAACGCCGGCTCCCTCTTATATAACCCAGCTGGAGAATGGCGTTTTTTGTGAGGAAGTAAAACTTGGGGATGGAGAGCTTCATTTTGTGGCAGACTGGGTTGTTATATCCATTACACCAAATGCAGGCGGTGTTACGATCGGACAGATGCAGGATGGTGAATTACTGGTACCGGAGGATGGAGATCAGGTTCTGGAACAAAAGGAGAATGATGGCGGCGGTCTGTTAATCTATAAAAAAACAGCAGCCATAAAGTTCCCGGATATCGGAGAAAAGAACTGGTCTTATATTGGAGAACAAAAAATTTATATTACAGTGCTTAACACCGTGGATTCTCGTTATCAAGCGGTCTTCGAAAAAGACGGGCAGGCTTATGAAGTGACGGGAATCGGGGTTTGGCAGAAAGAATTTATTGATTATTTGTATCGAATTGTAAAGAAATAAAAAGGCAGATGGAAAATATTTTTTTAATGAAACTTTTTACTTCATTTCAAAGTATATACTGTATAAGACATTTCACGTTTGGGAAATGTATTGAAAATATCAGTATACATCCTGACTCGCAGGACATATTCTGCAAAGCAGAATGTAGAAATGGAGGATTAAAGTGAGACACAAAGGAAATTTTTTCAGAAAGACTGCTTTATTGCTTGCAGCTGTTTTAGCACTTTCAGGCTGTGGCGGCAATGCAAAGCAGCCGTCTGAAAGTGAAACAGAGGATGAGCAAATAACTCAGCAGGCTGAAACAGATGATACGGATAAGGATACCGATCAATCGGAACCGGAAGCAGACAGTTCTTCAGGAGCAGATACTGCGCTGGTAGATGAATTGAAGAAAAAGTATTCAGCAGCGGATAAAAATGAGTATGACGGAAATGTAATCAAGGTGAAGAGAGATCAGGCAGTGGAGATCAAGCTTGGATATGATCTGTGGGGCAGTGACACCAGCCCTTATGACAGCTTTGTAATCTACCAGGACGCAGAATTGAAATTCCCCATAGAGGTAAGCAGTATGGATTTCGATTCTGCTACTGGGACGCTCATTATCAAACCGCCTTTTTCCGGAGTAGCGGAGATCATGGATTCAGATGGTGTTGATTTAAGTCATTTAAGTGGAAACTATTTGTCAGGTGATTATGAAAGCGGCTGGGGAACTCTCTCACAGTATTATTTAAAGTCTTCCGTGAATTTAGAGACAGGAGAAGCTCTGCCTGCACCGGTGATCACGGTGATCAAAGTGGAAGCAGAAATTCCACAGGCACCGCAGCTTGTTTTTGACCAACTAGAAGACGGCTACGCACGTTTTTCGTGGAAAGCAGTGCCCGGAGCAGAGGGTTATCTTTTGTTCCGTATCAACAAGGATGACGAAGGCTTGTGGAGTTACTGCAAGGCTTTTGCTGATGTGAAGGGGACGGAATGGACAAGCGAAGGTGATGCAAACGAGTTTGAGGGAAAAATATTATCTTTAAATTATGACTTCGTCCAGTTTTTTATCTCTGAGGACACGAAAGAGTGGATCGAAGAAGGGGACGGAGGATTCCTGGAAGAATTCATGCTTGATGGTATGGCATACAATGAATTTTGGGATGAGTATTATGGGGTGATCGCCTATAATTCAAATGGCTGTTCACCTATCAGCAATCTGATAAGCGCTATGGATGTTTCACATATGCTTCCGGAAGAAAAATCCAGCAACAGCAATGAAGGTTTCTTTGATATTAACGGAGTGCTGGATCTTCCTGCAATCATGAATGTGACGATGTGTGACGGAAGCAGGGCGCAGAAGGTTCTTTTGTATGATTTTGATAATATGGAAAAGGATGAAGAGTATAATGTGATCCGTGTTAATGCAAAGGCTCTTCAGACGCCCTTTATAGAAGAGCTTGCCGTTTATGAAGTTAATTGGGATACATTAGAGGCTGATCTGGCAGCGGTGAAAAAACGTCAGGAGGAATTGATCAATAAAGGCGGTAATGTAGCACCGTCACTGACGATTGATGAGGGTGCACCGTCTAAGAGCGAAGATGCAAAAACGGAGGCAAACGAGCCGGAGCCGGAAGCAAAAGCAGAACCGGAGGATGCGAAGCCCTCACAAAGCGGACGTAAAGAGGTTAAGATCACAGCTAACTCCGCAATGAGTGAGTATATTGCACTGAATATGTTAGAAACCAAAGGGGAAATCCGTCTTTCGGATTTCCCGGAATCTGCGGATGTGGAGCAGGTAGTGGATGCTTTTTTTGAGGCACAGTATCAAAACCCGCTGATACTCGGGGTTCAGGGAGGAAGCATTGACACGGAAAAAAGAATTTTGTATGTGGAGTACGATTTCCCCCGGCAGGTTACTGCTGCAAAACAGCAGGAAATACAGGAAAGGGTAGAAGAGATTACCAGTGAGATCATATCCGATGGTATGACGGATGTGGAGAAAGAGATTGCGATCAATACATGGCTTTGCGAGAATGCGGTTTATGATGACGGAGCACTGGAAAATGCAGAAAAGTACTCTTTTATGCAGGTAGATGAAGATTTTTATGATTCCTTTACGGCATACGGAATATTGACTGAGGGCGTAGGGGTATGTGCCAGTTATTCGGCCTCTTTTAAATTGCTTGCAGACGCAGCTGACTTAGAGAGCATTGTAGTTACCGGTTATCTGGAGGGAAGCGTTCCCCATGCATGGAATAAAGTTAAATTAGAGGATAACTGGTATATTGTGGATGCAACCAACAATGACAATGACACCATTGAAAATGCCTTATTAAATTTATCAGACCGTGCTGCTTACGGGACGCTGGTTGAAAATGAAAATTTTGCTATGGATGGCAGTCTTGTAAATTATACGGCAAGAGATGAGGAGCAGGAATATTATCATACTACCGACCGTTTTTTCGAGAGCGATGAGATTGCTGATGAACTTGCACAATTATTGTTATCGGACGGAAAAGCAGTACTTCGCACAAATTATGACATTGATGACGAGACCTTCTACGAAATTGCACGGCAGGCAGCAACCCAGGCACAGAAAAATATTAACGGGTTTTACTGGATGGGAGTGATCCGTCTGGAAGGACAAGAATAAATGATTACAGGAGGACATGTTTTATGAAAAAACGAATTTCATTATTTATTACAATAGTTATTGTAAGTGTTACGATGCTCACAGCCTGCACCACGAATGCTGAGAAGTCAGTCACTTATAGTGTAGATACCGGGGACAGTGTTAAAATTACCATTGATACGAAAAGCGGCTTTGATATTACTATGGATGTGCCGTTTACAGTTAGCAAAGGGGATACAGATATTTTTACGGGCTCCTTTATCTATGCAGAGTATTATGATGTTTACCGTCAGGTTGTGGAAGAGGGTTCAGATGCGGTACTTCTTGATGAAGGAAGTAAAGACGGCAATGATTACTTTTGTTATTCCTTTGAGGGCAATGCCGGAACCGAATACGATTATTTTATATTGATTAAAGATTCTAATACAGCAATTGCTATGGCATCTTTGATCGGAGAAAAAGAGGCATCAGAGGCTTTCAAGGCTATGACTATCAGCTTAAATTAACGTTTAGCTGAGTTTCAAATAGAAATATGAAAACCCGGATAGAATCAAATTCTACGTCACCACGCTCTCGCTCTACAACAATGTCATTAAGTTAAGAAATGTGCCTTGAAAATCTAATAAAAAATGTTAAAAAAGACTTGACAGATGCACCCAAAAATGTTGCGCGCCTCTTAAATATATACTTTTTGGAGGTGCGCAATGGGTGTTTTTTCATCTGTCAAAGAAAATTTACTGAAACATGTTCGAACCATCGATCAAAACAAAAAGAGCTTCGTCAAGGATCCGGAACGGGATTTTACCAGAACAAGAAAGCTCTCTTTTGTTGATACAATTATGTTGATTATATCCATGGAATGCGGATCTATCCGCAGCGAATTATTAAAATATTTCTCGTATTCCTTGGATACTGCCAGTTCATCCGCTTTTGTCCAACAGCGGGAAAAAATAAAACCAGCTGCATTCAAATCCCTTTTCCTGTCTTTTTCTGCACAGCTGTCGTCTCCAACTTATAAAGGATTTCATTTTTTTGCGGTAGACGGCTCTGATGTCCAGATACCTTTGGAAGGTTCCTGTGAAGAATACAGCTATTTTCGTAATAAGCAGCAGCGTGATTATTTTCAGCTTCACCTGAACGCTGTTTACGATTTACTTGGAGAACACTATTCTGCCGCCCATATGGAACCGCGTAAAGGGCATAATGAAAGCGCCGCTTTTCATAAACTCTTAGAAGAACAAGCCTTTCCGGATAAGTCGCTTTTTATCTTTGACCGCGGATATGAAGGCTATTCGTTAATGGCCCACATTTCAAGCCGAAAACAATTCTTTGTCATACGTGCCAAAGATAACCATACAGGCGGTATATTAAAAGGTATATCTCTTCCAGAAGAAGCCGAATATGATTTTTTCTTTAACAAGATATGTGTGGACAGCTGGCGGGTAAAATACAACGCCGCTCCAGAGCTGTACCACCGGGTTCATTACAGCAGTACGCCATATTTTCTAAATGCTTCCGTCAGAGAATATCCGCTGGCTTTCAGAGTTGTACGATTCCGCCTGGACAATGGTACTTATGAATGTCTATTGACGAATCTTCCGGAAAAGGAATTCGGCTTAACAGAATTAAAGAAAATCTACAGAATGCGCTGGGGGATTGAAACCTCTTTTCGCTACCTGAAACATTCCGTTGGTCTTTTATATTTTCACTCAAAAAAAATAGAATCCATTGAACAGGAAATCTGGGCAAGGCTCATACTTTACAATTTTTGTATGGCTGTAACGGCAGATATCGGAAAGGAGAAAAAAACTACCCGGTATCTGTATAAACCCAATATAGCGAATGCCATTCATGTCTGCCGCAGATTTTTAAAAACGCTTACGGTTGAAACTCCGCCAAATATTGAACGGTTGATTTCAGAAGAACTGTCCCCTGTTCGTGCGGAACGAAACAGCCCTCGAAAACAACCGATCATAAAACCCCGGAAGTTCAATTACCGGGTATATTGATGACGCTTATAATATAGCTGATATTCAGACAGATTACAATCTGTCTTGTTATAATGGTTAAAAATATTTTAAATATATAAAAGATAAAATGTTTCAAAAATAAAAATAGAATTTTTAAGGTACATTTCTTAACTTAATGACATTGTTGTAGAGCGAGAGCGCGGTGACGTAGAATTTGATTCTATCCGGGTTTTCGTATTTCTATTTGAAACTTAGCTAAACGTTAACTTAATAAACATAACGGTTCCATCGCCTTCAACACTCTCTCCGTAAACGAAAGCAGCATCTGCGCATCCCGCTCCACCATACCGCATTTTTTATAGCGGTACAAAAAGAAGGGCGTCCCCTTATGATAAAAAGACAATTTACTGGATTTCCTCAGAAAATCCGGAATTTTCTCCGCTCTGATCGGGGCATCCGGTTTCATTGTAAAGCGAATCTCCCCATTCCGTCCCCGGATCTCTGTGATAAACAGCTTATGTGCATTTACTCTTATCATAGCTATTCGCAGAAGATTCTGCACTGCTGCCGGAGTTTCTCCAAATCGATCCAACAATTCTTCTCTCATATCATCACACTCATTCTGATTTTCGATTCCGGCAATTCTTTTGTAAATATCCAGCTTCTGTACTTCATTTACGATATAGGCCGGAGGAATAAAAGCATCTACATCCAAATCTACGGTAGTCTCAAAATCCTGTTCTGTTGAAATTCCTTTTAAGTTCTTAACTGCCTCATTCAGCATTTTACAATACAGATCATACCCTACTGCCTGCATATGCCCATGCTGCTTCGCCCCCAGAAGGTTTCCGGCTCCCCGGATCTCCAGATCCCGCATAGCGATCTTAAATCCGCTTCCCAGATCCGTAAATTCCTTTATCGCTGCCAGACGTTTCTCCGCAACCTCACGCAGCATCTTATCTCTTTTATACATTAAAAAGGCGTATGCCGTGCGATTGCTTCTCCCCACGCGCCCTCTTAGCTGGTATAATTGGGAAAGTCCCATAGTATCCGCATCATGAATGATCATAGTATTCACATTGGAAATGTCCAATCCGGTTTCAATAATCGTGGTGGATACCAACACATCAATTTCACCATCAATAAAATCATACATGATTCGTTCCAGCTCTCTCTCCTGCATCTGCCCGTGGGCGAAAGCAACCACTGCTTCAGGCACCAGCGCTTGAACAGACGCAGTCACATCTGCAATATTATTCACCCTGTTATAAACATAGTATACCTGACCGTTTCTGGCCAGTTCCCTGACGATGGCTTCTCTGACCATCTCCTCATTATATTCCATCACATAAGTCTGAATTGGCATTCTGTCATTTGGCGCTTCCTCCAAAACACTCATGTCCCGTATTCCTACCAGACTCATATGAAGGGTTCTGGGGATAGGAGTTGCAGTCAATGTAAGCACATCCACATTTTCCTTCATCTTCTTGATCTTTTCCTTGTGGGATACGCCAAACCGCTGTTCCTCATCAATGATCAATAATCCCAGATCTTTATACATCACATCCGCCGAAAGCACTCTGTGGGTTCCGATCACAATATCCACGAACCCTTTCTTAAGATCCTCCACTGTCCTTTTCTGCTCTGCGCTTGTTCGGAATCTGGACAATAGATCCACCCGTACCGGGAAGTCCTTCATTCTCTGAATAAATGTATTGTAGTGCTGCTGCGCCAAAATGGTAGTGGGAACCAGATACACCACCTGTTTTCCTTCCTGAACGGCCTTAAAGGCCGCTCTTATGGCAATCTCTGTCTTGCCGTAACCTACATCCCCGCAGATCAGGCGGTCCATGATTTTGGTACTTTCCATGTCCTTTTTCGTAGCTTCGATTGCTGCAAGCTGATCCTCCGTCTCTTCAAAAGGAAACAGCTCTTCAAATTCCCTCTGCCAGACCGTATCCTTCCCATACGGGAACCCGGATTTCTCCTGACGCACTGCATAAAGCTCCACCAGATCCTTTGCGACTTCCCCTGTGGCCTCACGCACTTTACTCTTCGTCTTACTCCATTCCTGGGTTCCCAGCTTGTTTAATTTGGGGCGCTTCGCATCTGCGGAAGCATACTTCTGGATCACATTAAGACCGGTTGCAAGAACATATAAATTTCCCCCATCCCTGTATTCGATCTTGATATAATCCTTTACGACCTTCTCTACTTCGACTTTTTCAATACCGCGGTAAATTCCAAGTCCATGGTTTTCATGTACCACATAATCACCGATTTTCAGTTCATTAAAATCGTTGATCTTTCTTCCTTCATAGGTTTTCTTCTTTTTTTTCTTCTTTTTGTCCGTTCCGAATATATCACTTTCAGAGATAACCGCAAACTTCAGCATCGGATACTCAAAGCCCTTAAGCACTCTGCCGTAAAAGGTCATGATCTCTCCCGGCTGTACCTCCCTGTCCGGATCCTCTGAGTAAAAAGCGGTCAGTTCATAATCCCGCAGATCTTCTGCCAGCCGCGCCGCCCGGGTTCTTGAACCGGATAAAAGGATCACCCTGTATCCGTTTTTGCGGTACCGTTTCATATCTTGTACCAACGCCTCAAAACTGTTGTGGTATGATGAGATACTCTTTACCGTCATATCCGCTTTCTTTTGGGGTTTAAAAAGGGAATTCTTCAGATCCAGCGCCGCCAACGTAACGATACGTCCAAGTTCCATATTCGCCGCTACTTCACCGACAGAATACAAAAGTTTCATCTGTCCCGGAAGAATATATCCCTTTTCCACTCTGTGCATCATACTTTCCCGAAACTCCAGTTCCACGGCATCCGCATGTTCTTTCACGCGTGCCGGCTCGTCTACAAATATGCAGGTCTNTTTCCTGTCAAACAATCCGAGAAANGANNTAGTNTCNTTATAAAAATANTGAATNTAGGCNTCCAGATTNATCANATTCCTGAATTCGACTGCCTGCTCCTTAAGTTCTNTGATCTGAGTCTTTATGCGATGTGCTTCCTCCGTATGAAACTCACTTCGCAGCTTTTCCGAAAAGNTTTTTCCTTCCTTTTCAATTTCTTCAATTCCCTGCCTTATCTGTTCCTCAGACAAAAGCATCTCGCCGGCCGGATAAACAGTAATTCCGGCAAGCTTTTCAATGGAACGCTGACTGAGCACATCAAAGCTTCGNATAGATTCCACCTCATCTCCCCANAATTCAATNCGATANGGGTTTTCTTCCGTCAGATCATAAATNTCTACNATCCCTCCGCGAATACTGAATTGNCCCGGAGNTTCNACCTGNTAATTCTTNTCATATCCCATCTCNACCAGCATNGCTGCCAGGTNTTTTTCATNTATTGTCCCGCCTTCNTCAATCGTAAGNAGATGCTCCTTCCATATTTCCANNGGAACCTGGGGTGTCAAAAGNCTGGAAAAGGTTGTNATCACNGTTACCGGTTTTCCCTCCAANATCCGGCGCAGGCANCTGATTCTCTCCAAAACCAGNTGATTGCNCCGAATATCCGATTGATAAAANATCANATCCCTGGAAGGATAGATCACCACATCTTTGTCATANAGCCGATAATCNTCNGCTAATTCCTTCACTCTCAAATCACTAAAAGTAACGATGAGCTTATTTTGAAACCCATCGCCAATTCCANAAANCATATGAAGCTTTTGTGATTCCACACAGCCGGTAAGCGCCACGCAGGNTCTATCCTTCACAAGCTGCTTTTTTATTTGTTCGTACTCCCCAAGCTCNTCAAGGGGTGCCGTTAAAGCTCTCATGTATCACTGTTTCCTTTCACATTTTCAGCAGTAATNTTACGATTAAACTCATTCATAGCGCGGTCAATCTCTCCGTCCAGAATCAATTTTGCTGCACCAACTGCCTTTTCNACNCCTTCCNTCATCANCNGCTGCTCCTCTTTNGAAAAATGNCCCAAAACATAATCTGCCAGATCATATCCCTTTGGCTTTTCTCCCACACCTATCCGGATACGGTAAAATTCCTCACTNNNNANCTGTCCNATGACACTTTTTAACCCGTTNTGNCCNCCCGCACTTCCTTTTTTGCGAATNCTGATCTGTCCCGGCGGNAGACTCACATCNTCCGATACCACNATCANCTCTGTTGTGGGATCNANTTTATAATANTCAGNCAGAGGACGGATACTCTCCCCGCTGAGATTCATATAGGTCAACGGNTTTNCAAGAATCACCTTATGTCCTTCGATAATCCCCTTTCCGACCANTGCNTTGCACTGGCTGCTCAAAACAGATATGCGATATTTCTCTGCCAATGCATCGATGAGCGCAAAACCAATATTATGTCTTGTATTATCATATTCTCTTTTCGGATTTCCAAGTCCTGCTATAATGAACATTTTCTTTCAACCCTTCTTTCAAAATCTCCCCTGTATATCACAGTCGAAAGTATTAATTATCATACCAGACAAAAGTCCTCTTCGCAAGCTGTCTCTGAACTAACGCGCAAAAAAGAGACTGCCCATAAGGCAGTCCCTCTCATTTACTTATTCTTCATCCGGTTCCAATAGCGCGCTCTGATATCTGTCCAAAATCATCGATTGAATCCGTTCCCTTGTGGATGAATTAATAGGATGTGCAATATCCCTGTATTCCCCGTCTGTTGCTTTTTTACTGGGCATCGCAATGAAAAGTCCCTTATCCCCCTCAATCACTTTAATGTCATGAATGACAAACTCATCATCGATTGTGATGGAAACGACGGCTCTCATTTTTCCTTCCTTAGCCATCTTCCTCACCCTCACATCCGTAATTTGCATACATCTACCCCCTTGTTGCTGTAGTCAATACATTAAATTACATATCGGTCGTTTCTCTCGATCACGATCTTAATGCCATCCGTACCGGCATGATAAGAGTTAGCCCTGATCGTATCGCGGCTCTCAACAATGCAGTTCTCAATGTGCGTGTTATCCCCAATATATACATCATTCAAAATGATGGAATTTTTGATGTAACAGTTATTTCCAATATAGGTCTTTTTGAAGATAACAGAATCTTCAACAACACCGTTTACAATACAGCCGCTGGAAATAAGGCTGTTCTTGATTCTGGCACCCACGTTATATTTAGCAGGCGGAAGATCATCTACCTTGGAATAAATATCCGGGTACTCCTTAAAGAAGTAATTTCTTGTCGATGCATTCAAAAAGTCCATATTGGTATTGAAATAATCTTCTACTGTAGCAATGTTNCGCCAGTAATCCTGNAGCTTGTAGCCNTAAATCCCCTTCATGTTCTTATAGCGGATCAATATGTCCTTNACAAAATCATAACGCTCTTCTTCCGCGCATTTCTCGATCATTTCAATAAGCTGACGTCTTCTGACAACATAAATACCNCAGGAAATNGTATTGGATTTTGCCACAACCGGTTTTTCTTCAAANTCCTCAATACGGCTTTCCTCGTTCATCTTAATGGTTCCGAAACGATCTACATTTACTTCNGGTCCCATATCCTTACATACCACTGTAATATCCGCTTTCTTTGCNATATGATATTCCAGNACCTTATTGTAGTCCATCTTATATACGCAGTCNCCGGAAGTAATCACNACATACGGCTCATGGCTGTCCTTAAGGAAAGATAAATTCTGNGCNATGGCATCTGCCGTTCCTCTATACCAGAAATTACTCTCTGCGGTAACTGCCGGTGTAAACACGTACAGACCGCCCTGCTTACGTCCGAAATCCCACCATTTNGAAGAACTCAAATGCTCATTCAAACTCCTTGCATTATATTGAGTAAATACNGCAACCTTCTGGATNCGTGAATTAGACATATTNCTCAGTGCAAAATCAATGCTTCGATAGCTGCCTGCAATAGGCATTGCACATACGGCTCTCTTNTTGGAGAGTTCTTTCATTCTGAAACTGTTTCCACCTGCTAAAACTATACCGATNGCTCTCACTTTTCATCACCTGCCTTAATCAATGTTTTTCCGCTTGCAAGNGTTTTATCCTGAAAATCCTCCGCTGTTGTNATTCCGAATATACANGAGTTCTTGCCTACCGTGATTCCTTCCGGTATAACGCTCTTTTCTCCAATTGTAACAATGCCGCTNTTGTAAATATGNGGATCTGTNTCGTTCTCTNCTTCNTCNCCNATACCCATCNTAACATTNTTNCCTATTTCAACATTNTCNGCGCTGATCACCTTATTCAGTTCACANNCCTCGCCGATCACNGTNTTNTTCATNATNATGGANTCNCNCACCACCGTGCCTTTTCCAATNGTCACNCCACANCCGATCACNGANTTATATACCTCNCCNTAAACNTCNGTTCCTTCTCCTATGATGCTNCGTTCCACCACTGTATTATCCGCAATATACTGAGGNGGCAGAATCTCGCTNCTGGTATANATCTTCCAATATTCCTCGTACAGATTGAATTCCGGAACNATATCGATCAATTCCATATTTGCCTGCCAGTAAGAATTTAAGGTTCCAACATCCTTCCAATAACCATTAAATTCATATGCATATAAAGGNTCTCCCTTGNCNTGNCAATAAGGAATAATATGCTTTCCGAAGTCAAGTCCGGGCTGCTCTGCATTGGCAAGCAGGGCTTCCTTCAATGCCTTCCANTTGAAAATGTAAATACCCATAGAAGCNAGATTNCTTCTCGGATTTGCAGGCTTCTCTTCAAAGTCCGTAATCTGACGGTNATCATCNGTGATCATNATACCGAACCGTTTTGCTTCCTCAATAGGAACCGGCATAACCGCTATGGTNACATCCGCTCCCTTTTCCTTATGGAAGTCCAGCATTACCTCATAATCCATCTTGTAGATATGGTCTCCGGAAAGAATCAGNACATATTCCGGATTAAAGCTTTCCATATAATCCAGATTCTGATAAATCGCATTGGCTGTACCTGTATACCATTCACTGTTTGCACTCTTTTCATAAGGAGGCAGAACAGTCACCCCGCCAATATTTCTGTCCAGATCCCAGGGAATACCAATACCAATGTGGGTATTTAAGCGAAGGGGCTGATATTGTGTCAATACGCCCACTGTATCAACCCCTGAATTGATACAGTTGCTTAGCGGGAAGTCAATAATCCGGTACTTTCCGCCAAAGGATACCGCCGGCTTGGCCACCTTGGANGTCAGCACCCCCAGTCTGCTTCCCTGACCGCCTGCCAACAACATTGCAATCATTTCTTTCTTAACCATGTCATCACCTCTTACAAGTAAATTTTGTTGCTATATTTTTGATANAGGTACCAATCATAAAACGCATGAATAGTATACCATATATTACCTCGAAAGTGAATGTTTTTTACAAAAAAAATCTTTAAAAATATAGTTTTTATGTAAATTTTTTACAAGGATTTACAGANTCGTTTTCAATTTTACTGTTATTTTTACANTTTTCTTCNTTATTCACCCTNTTTTAACTAAATTANCATTGGTTTTTATTGTGTATTTATATATAATTAGGTTAAAATNAAATTAATANGATTTTTCNGCGGAGGTTCTTCATGTATCAAATCAATTTTCAAAATCCTGTTCATNTTTATTTTATCGGGATCGGCGGCATCAGNATGAGCGGNCTTGCCGAGNTCNTNCTGGANAANGGNTTTACCGTATCCGGTTCTGATTCCAGGGAATCTTCACTNACACAGCTTTTAAGCAGNCGNGGNGNCAACATNCATTATGGNCAAAAAGCAGATAATATAACTGAAGACATTGACCTTGTNGTTTATACCAGTGCCATTCATCCNGATAATCCGGAATACGNTGCCATGCAGGCNTTAAACATCCCCTCTCTGACCAGAGCCCANCTCCTNGGACAGATNATGCGAAACTATGGAGTNCCTNTTGCAGTCAGCGGAACCCACGGCAAAACTACCACNACCTCCATGATTTCGGAAATTCTTCTTGCTGCAGNCACNGATCCGACACTTTCCATCGGNGGAATNTTAAAAANCATCGGCGGCAATATCCGAATCGGACATTCGGACTACTTNGTCACGGAGGCCTGTGAATATACCAACAGCTTTTTAAGCTTTTTNCCCAAAATCGGAATTATTTTAAATGTGGAAGAAGATCACCTTGACTTTTTCAAAGATATTGATGATATNCGNCACTCTTTCCANCGNTTTGCNGCACTGNTTCCNGAAGACGGCACTCTGATCATTAATGGTGANATCCCNGAGCTTTCCGTCCTCACCGACGGANTGTCCTGCCGGATCATNACTTACGGNAGCGGCTCCGGCTGTGATTACAGACCGNCAGATATCACCTATCGNGANAACGGCTGNGCCGACTTTGTCCTTCTNANGAANGACGCTGACCCGGAANCCTTTTCTTTNAGNACNCCCGGCGAACACAACGTATACAATGCTCTTGCNGCAATAGCGCTTTNCGATGTTCTTTCCATCGATCACGANATTGTACGTAAAGCGCTGGCTGCCTTTCANGGAACAGACCGCCGCTTTGAATATAANGGNACGGTAAANGGAACTGTCATCATAGATGATTATGCGCACCACCCNACNGAAATTACAGCAACCTTACAGGCTGCCGCAAATTATCCTCACCAGACACTCTGGTGTGTATTTCAGCCCCANACNTTCACCCGCACTAAGGCTTTTNTGAAGGACTTTGCAAAAGCGCTGTCTCTGGCTGACCGGATCATCCTTGCNGANATCTATCCNGCAAGNGAAACGGATAATCTGGGAATCAGCTCCGAAACGCTCCAAAAAGAAATTNTCTCNCTGGGCAAAGAGTGTTGGTANNTTTCCGACTTTAAACAAATTGAAAAATTTATTTTGGAAAATTGTCTCCCCAATGATTTGTTGATAACTATGGGNGCGGGAGACGTGGTAAACATTGGCGAAGATCTTTTAAAGCAATGATTGTCCACATTNTCCACATATTTTTTATNAATTTTTTCTTTAAAAATATGTGGATATTTTTTTCGNTTTTTNGAANTCCGCCGGNCTTTGATTTTTCCTGTTTTCTTTTCCATGCGTCTTCAAAAATNCGGAAAATATCCACATAATCCACATTGTCCACAAATTCCCGCAACCCTTGAAAACACTGGGAATTTTGCAATTTTTCCTATTTCAATTTTAAAAAGCCTGTGTTATAATTCATTTTGCTTTCATTCGTATTAAAAATAAGGTCAGGTGAATTTTCATGGGGCGTTTTAAGATTTATCAGCAGTGCAGCGCTGACGTAACCGTTATATCAAATTTGTTTATTGATGAATATATGAAAGAAGCTAACGATGCCCAGCTCAAAATATATCTTTATCTTGTCCGCATGATGAGCGCCGGACTTTCCACCAGCGTATCTGANATTGCAGACAAGTTCAATCACACAGAAAAGGATGTACTCCGTGCGCTTCAATACTGGGAGAATAACCGCCTGATAGCGTTGGAATATGATGAATCNGGCGCCATTATGGGCATTCANCTTTTAGATGCCGCACATAAACCCGGGAATGATACAGCTACGCTGGCTCCCTTTGTGTCCATTCCCCAGAAATTNAAAACACCTTCTATCAAAAATGACTATTCCAAACCNGTTTATACCTTGGATCAGTTAAAAGACTTTAAAAANAATGAAGATACTGCGCAGATCATATTTGTNGCAGAGCAATATCTGGGTAAGCCTTTGAGNCCTTCNGAGATTAAAACNATNCTTTTCTTNACGGATAAGNTAAATTTNTCGGANGATNTGATTGANTATCTGATTCAGTACTGNGTNGGAAANGGCAAAAAGGATTTCCGNTACATAGAAAAGGTTGCCATCGGTTGGGCCGAAGAAGGAATTTCCACCCCGGAACAGGCTTCCAAAGCCGCAGCCAAGTATGACAAGATTGTTTATGATGTTATGAAAGCGCTGGGCAAATCCGGTGTTCCAACCAAAGCNGAAGCAGGATATGCCTTNAAGTGGATCAATGAATATGGCTTTTCTCAGGATATTATTTTGGANGCCTGNCGCCGCACCGTAATGGCAACCGACAAGCACCGCTTNGAATATGCNGACAGCATTTTAAACAGCTGGAAGAAAAAGCAGGTGCACCAAAAAGCCGATATTCAAAGTCTGGATGAAGCCTATGCAAAATCCAGAAGTTCTGTATCACGCTCAAATTCCTCATCTGCNCCCCGGGGATTTAATCAATTTCCCCAGCGCAGTTATGATTTTGANGCACTGGAAAAAGAGATCCTCAGCAATTAACACCGTCNGTCTTCTGNCAGTCTGCTGACGGCATTATTCTTTCCTGTTATACCTGACAGGAACAATAAGGAGATAACACTTTGGCACTGAGTAATTTACAATATGACAGAATCATCCACGACTACGAAGAACGNCAGACCAAAAACCGGCANCTTCTNGAAGANCGCACNGCATACGTCTATCANCAGNTAGACGGNTANCGNGAGNTTTGTGAATCCATTGCCNGCATTTCNGTNTCTCAGGGTAAAANGCTTCTGGANGGAGANGAAAANGCCNTGNCGGATNTAAAGANNACACTGGAGAAACTTTCCTCCATGAAAAAGGATCTTCTCACAAGTGCAGGCCTTCCTGAGGATTATCTTCAGCCAATCTATGACTGTCCCGACTGTAAAGACACTGGTTATCAAAACGGTCAGAAGTGCCACTGCTTTAAGCAGGCTGTCATTGATCTTCTTTATGAGCAGTCCGGCATTCGGGATATGCTTGAACAGGAAAACTTTAGCACACTGTCTTATGATTATTATCAGGGTGAGGATCTTACTCTCTTTCGCAAAAATGTTGCTACCTGCAAAAATTTTATTAAATCCTTCTCCACAGACTACCATAATTTGTTCTTTTATGGTACAGTGGGTACGGGCAAATCTTTTCTGTCCGGATGTGTGGCCAGAGAATTGATTGAAGCTGGTTATTCTGTCATTTACTTCAGCGCTGCCGGACTCTTCGAAACATTATCCAGAAATATGTATGACTACAAAAGCAAAGAAGAATTTCGTAATCTTCACGAAGATCTGCATGGCTGCGATTTGCTTATCATTGATGACCTGGGTACCGAATATATGAATAATGCAACTGCTTCTTTGTTTTTTTCTCTGTTAAATGAACGTCATTTAAATAAAAAGGCTACAATCATTTCTACGAACCTTTTTCTGGAAGATATTCAAAACCGTTATTCGGAACGGATATTCTCCCGGATTATGAGTAATTATACCATTTGCAAATTTACAGGATCCGATATCCGCCACAAACGCCGTTTGGCTGCGGTGCCTTGATATCCATCTATAATTCCTGTAATAACCCGTTGCAAAGCAAAGACTTGAAAAGGAAAGCGAGGTACCTTCATGGCTCAGCGTGAAGAAAAAAGAAATCTGGAAACTATACCCGTAGGATCTCTCGGCATTATTCCCTTAGAAGGCTGCCGGTCCCTGGGTAAAAAAGTTGATGACTATCTGGTAAAATGGCGTACCGTTCGCGAAAGCGAACACAAAGAGAGCCTTGCTTTTGCCGGTTATCAGCGCGATTCTTATATTTTGCAGGCAAAGGTACCGCGGTTCGGTACCGGAGAAGCTAAAGGCATGATTCTGGAATCTGTCCGCGGAACGGATCTTTATCTCCTTGTGGATGTGGCAAACTACAGCCTGACTTACTCTTTATGCGGACACGAAAATCACATGTCTCCGGATGATCACTATCAGGATCTGAAAAGAGTCATTGCCGCCGTCGGCGGAAAAGCAAGACGTATTACCGTTATCATGCCATTCCTCTACGAAAGCCGTCAGCACAAAAGAACCGCAAGGGAATCTCTTGATTGTGCCCTTGCCCTGCAGGAAATGGTGCGCATGGGGGTTGACAATATCATCACCTTTGACGCCCACGATCCCAGAGTCCAGAACGCAATTCCGCTTCACGGATTTGAGACCGTACAGCCCACTTATCAATTCATTAAAGGCTTGTTAAAACATGTTCCTAATTTGTCTCTGGATTCTGATCACATGATGGTCATCAGCCCCGACGAGGGCGGCATGAGCCGCGCAATTTATATGGCCAATGTTCTCGGTCTGGATATGGGCATGTTCTATAAGAGAAGAGATTATACACGAATTGTCAACGGACGCAACCCTATTGTTGCACATGAGTTTCTTGGGTCTTCCGTAGAAGGAAAAGATATGGTCATTATCGATGACATGATTTCTTCCGGCGAAAGTGTTCTTGAGGTTGCAACTGCTTTAAAAGAACGTAAAGCACGCAAGATTTTTATCTGTTCCACCTTCGGTCTTTTCACGAACGGACTGGAGCGCTTTGACAAAGCTTACGAGAACGGCATGATCGACAGAGTTCTCACCACTAACCTGATCTATCAGACTCCTGAACTACTTCAAAGAGAATGGTATATTGACTGCGATATGAGTAAGTATATTGCTTATCTGATCGATACCTTAAACCATGATGCGTCCATCAGCGATCTGCTGAATCCAAACGAGCGTATCCAAAGCGCTGTTTCCAAATATAAGAACGGCGAGTTAATCGACTGACGTTTATAAAACATCACCGGGCAGCGACGCTCAGNCTCTCATNACATGAATAATTTCTTATTCCCATAAAAACGCCCGCTTGATCTGCGGGCGTTCTTTCACCATTATAGAATACTATAGAATCTCCTTTACTGCTCCAACAACACTCCGGCGGCCTCCTTAACAATCTCAGCCGGTACGCCTTTTTCAAAAATATCCCGCAGTTCCACGTATTCTACTGCCTCGCAGTAAGCTGCATACGTGGGAAGTGTGGTGAGCATCATATATTTTTCAATTGCTTCCTGCCTGTCCTCCTGCGCAAGCGTTAAAATATCCAATGCCGTAAAAGCCGAAGTAGCATAACCGATGTAATAACAGGGTGAGTTGAAAATATGCGGCACATCCACCCATGTATAAAGCTCCTTTATATTCCTGTTATAGTATATTCCATAACTCTCGGATAAACTCAAATACAACTTATTCAATTCCTCCAATGACATATCCGGATTTTCATATACCTTCAGTTCAAACTCGGAAAGCAGGGAGGCATTCACAATATTATCGATCATCTGATATACCTCTATGAACTGGAACAGTTCCCCGGCTTCGCCCTCCAGCAGTTCATCCTGATACTCATAAAACAGCATTTCAAGCCCTTGAGAATGAATCTCACACAGATCAATATTATTGCTCTGGAGCATAATGTCTTCCGTATTCCGGAACATATAATGATAATGTCCGAACTCATGGATTGTTGTTGTATAATCATAATAATTTCCGGCAGGACAATCAAATATAAAAGCATCTTTAAAATAATCAAGCCATGTGGTAAATCCCGTATCCGCTTTTCCCACGGAAGGCTCCATATCATACAGCTGATGCTCTTCCATATAATCAAAAGTTTCCGCTATCTCCGGATCGATTTCTTCCAGATAAGGGCGAATCAATGCAAACCTCTCCTGCCCTGTTGTTTCCGGCAGGTCATACAACGCCCAAATATCTTTGGACTGATACTCCTTCTGCAAACTATAAACAGCCGGTACTACTTTGTTACGGATCTCCTTAAACAGCTCCTTTGCTTCCTTTACGGAATAGTCTCTTACATATTGTTCCTCATAAGCATATTCTCCGTAATTGTCATAGCCCTCCAGCTTCGCTCTCTGATTNCGGATTCCNACCAGNTCCAGATAAATNTCNCCAAGCACNCTGTTTTTNGCATTNTAAATTCCCTGATAAATATCAATATATGCNTCCTCGGAAAGATCATCCCCCTCCAGCATCANCCTGTCAAAATTCCACTCTTCACCNTCATATTCAAAGAAATAGTCCTCCTGTGCCGCCGTATCATACTCCTGCTCCAGGCTGTTTTCCCTTAAATAAAGTTCCCTTTCCTCATCTGTCATCTCCTCATATTCCATAAATGCTTCCACCAAAACCGGCTCGATCACGGTTTCCATGGTTTCCCTGTAAGGAGAACAGCACACCTCCTTTAATGTGCCGCAAAGATCATCCCATAAATCCACTGCGTCTTCCGTAATCTCCTCCTGCCTTTGACCGTTCTCTTCATCCAGCACATTTTGATAGTAGACAATCTGCGTGATACTCTGACAGGTGCTAAGCTTTGTAAACTCATCCAAAACACTTTCATATAGTTCCAGAACCCGCTCTTCATTTACTGCCTCGTCTGCCTCCTGTGCTTCCCTGGCCAATTCGGAAAGCTCATCAATTTCTTTTTCCAGTTTTTCTCTATCGTATGTAAGTCCCTGCATTTCCTCAAAAGTAAGCCCGGAATGCTCCTTCGATTGATACCTGGATATGGTTTGATATACATACAGTGTATAGGGAGAGCTTTCATGGNTATAGACCCCGGCAAGGANAAGCCCTGCTTCCTGCGCATTCGACAATTCCACCCGTGAAAAGATATAGCGTCCTCCCAATGCCTTAAACGCATCAATATCAATGTAAAGATCCCGATCCGACACCTGATAGCTTCTGGTAGTGCTGACAACAGACAAATCCGTTCCGGAATAAAGATATGCTCTCGCCCCCCAGCCATCAAAATAGTCACGGCTTTCCTCCACACGATCAAGCGCCGGCGCAATCACCTTTCGAAACTCATCTTTATAAAGCTGTGAATAGAATCCAAGATAACCGTCCACCGTGGATATTCCATTATACTCCAGAGTTGCCGGATAAAAACCATATGCTGCAGACCACTGCCCGCAGTATCCGATATCCTCTTTTGCCTCTTCAAACAGTTCCCGAGAATAGAACTCTCCAAAACTCAAGGAATCGCCCGGCTGTCCCTTAGCCAGCTTATAAGCCTGATTATAGCAGGTATGATACAGATCATTATAACGGCTTCCGGTAAGAATAATCAAAAGCACTGCCGCTACTGCCAGGCCGTCAGCAAGCCATTTAATCTTCTTTTTTTCCATATCATAAAGACGTACAAGCACCAAGAAAAATGCTGCGTACCAGACAAAAGGATTAAAGAAGATTGTACGGTTAAACTGCCATCCGGTAAGGGGCGGACAGATTGTTTCTATTACCTTTCGAAAAGGCTCAAAGTAATAAATCCCATAAATCACGCTGTTAAATATCAAAATCAGCATGAGTAGGTTAAATACATCATGAAAAATTTCTTTAATATTTTTATTACGGATGTAAGAAACATTCAAATAAATGAGGTAGATCATACATACCGGCAGCACCAGGTAAGTATGCAGGCTTTCCGCATGAAACATCCCTTTGGAAAATCCCTCCAGGATCGTTCTGACAATTTCTCCTGCAGAATAGTTTCCTGCCTCCATTGTGGAACGGATGGTTACCTCATCACCAAAAAGCATTGTCCCAAACAACCGGTACTCACAAGCAATACATCCTGCTGCCAGCACCAAAATGGCAAGAAAGATTCTAAGGGGAAATTTCTTATCCCGAATCCAGAGCCAGATCCATGCCACCGCCATATAGGCAAGAATAAATAACCCAAAATAAGAAAAATACGATAAAAAAGGATAAAAGAAAAGGGCAATATACCATTTCACCGAAGGCGCTTTATATATTTTGCGAAGCAGATATACCGCCAGCGGAATGGAGGCGAAAGGAATACCGAAAGCCGGAAATACATTCAGCACACCGTATGCCAATCCCAAGAGCCATGCAAGCGGTTTATATTTATCATAGGTATCCCCAAAGAAATCTTTTGCCAGAAGAATACAGGAAAATACTGCGATCAGAATCTTAAGAAGATATCCCGCAACATAAGCAGGATACGCCGGCAAAATCATATATAGTAATGTGTAAAGAGAAAACTCGGAAGGAAGCACGTCTCTGCTGATACCGCCCAGAAACGGCACATTCACATCATGAGCCCAGAAGCTCCCGGTATCCTTCATCATCTGAAACTGCGGAATAAATAAATCCAGATTATCATGAACCGCTATGATACTGTTTTCCCCGCAAAGAACAAATACCAGCCCCGCAAAAACGAGAAATCCGAACACAACAACCATATACCACTTGGAAATCAGCTTTTTCATTTTATCATCCTTCCTAACGTTTTTGTCACCTTGTTTCTTCTTCCCTTATCTGACGTCTCTCCTTTTCACAGACCAGCGTAAACCGATATTCAAAGTCTCTCCTGCTCTTCATTGCCATATTGGACAGGATCAATCCTGCAAACAAGGACTGAATAGCCGCCAGCATCACAAATCCGCACACGATCAGCGTAGGGAATTTAAGCACCAGACCCGTTCTCAGAAATTCAACAAGGACAGGAATGAAGAAAATCCCTGCTAGCACTGTAAGAAAAAGAGCAAGCATGCTGAAAAATCCAAGAGGCTTATAATCACGATAAAGACGGAAGATTGTTCCAAGCACACGGAAACCATCGGAGTAAGTGTTCAGCTTTGAAACACTCCCCTCCGGTCTGTCCCGGTATTCCACCACCACATTGTCGATCTGCATATGATTATATACTGCATGGATAGTCATCTCTGTTTCAATTTCAAATCCTCTGGAAAGAACCGGAAATGTCTTCACGAACCCATAACTGAACGCCCGGAAACCCGTCATAATATCTTTTATTTCACTGCTAAACAACTGATTGATGCTGGCTCGTACCAGACTGTTTCCCATATTGTGGAAAGGACGCTTATTCTCTTCAAAATACGTGGAAGAAAGCCTGTCCCCCACTACCATATCCGCATTATGACAAAGCACCTTTTCCACCATTTCNGGTGCAAANTCCATNGGATACGTNTCNTCCCCATCCACCATAATATANCACTGGGCTTCTATCTCCCGGAACATNCNCCGGATCACATTNCCTTTGCCCTGCATATATTCATGCCGTACAACTGCCCCCTGCTCCTTCGCAATTTCGGCAGTTCGNTCCGTAGANTTATTGTCATANACATAGATTACCGCCTCCGGNANNGCCNCTCNGGCATCCTTTACCACCTTGGCTATNGTNTTTTCTTCGTTGTAACATGGAATTAATACTGCNATCTTGTCCATCAGCTGTCATTTCTCCCGGATTTATTTTCATAAAACATAGGTCATATCCTTGTTATTTTATCAGAGTTTCTAAGAGAAGTCCAGCCACGTGGACTAACAGGTATTCTTTTTAGTCTAATGGAATTCTGAGAATAATATAAGCTGAATTTCCTTGCATAAGATATATNACTAAATTAATTGCATCCTCCTCTAGATAATAGCAGGAATAAGTATCTTTAAATCCTTTTTTATAAGATTCNCANAANAATTCTACAGAATCAATCACATCCTCCCACTCAAACCATGATGAGATATANTGTATCTCNCCGTTTTCAACCTGTTCTACCAGATTATCTTCCAAGGTTATAAATTCTGNCAAGGCTACCTTTTCTCCTGTTCTGGTATCTATTGTAATTCCCCNGCANAANNNNTNANCNNGAAANACNTTNNANCANTCTTCCATAGTATTTTANACTAATNANNNCNTCATCTGCNTTNGTAATTTCNTAATCCNCNGTANATNCTCNNANAAGACGNNCATCNCTNCCNANNANAAANCTGTCANNNTTNCCNATACTNTNCANAAACAAATCATGATTGATTGCCGTTTCTATNTCACTNCCATGATAATCCCCATATTCATTNGAATANTAGATCTGNGGNAANGTNATNTCNATCGNNTTCTCCCANATNNCAAANNGNGATGGTTTATCCTTNGGATNNGTTTCCACAATCGTAGAAGGATACAAAGCATAATTTGTNTTTTCCGTTTCATGCCCGCCTACTTCCGAAGTGTCTTCACCNACAACTCTTTTTACCGGAAATGGATTAATCTGAGCATCAATTGTATCAGAGAACAGTTCCTCGTATGTATAAGTAACTTTTTCAAGCTCCTCTTCTGACTTTTCCCGTGCCTGGAAGTAATCCTTGGTCAATTCGTCATATTGTTCTTCTGTCACATTAAAATAATATAATCCATCCTCTTCATTAAAATATGCTTGTTTCTTCATTTCCATAGTAATTTCTATTTCCTTATCCTCATAAAAAGGCAATGTCACCATAAAAGCTACTTTTCCATTGCTCCAGAAGCCTTCGAACGTGAAATATACACCAAACACAAGCTCACCNTTTTCATTTAACCTGCTCAAGCTGTAGCGGGATCCATCCCACTCCCANCGTAATGTTTTGGTTCCGTGAATACGTTCATTTGTTGAATTAATTTCCAGCCACAAAATCATTTCTTTCGACTGCATATCATACTTAAAAACAAATGTGGCATAATTCCATATACACAATTCCGGATTCCCATCACCATCCATATCAAACAAGTAATAAGAAAACTCATTTGGATCATACTCCTCCCCTCTTCTTACTTCAGAATATTCCTTCATGTAAAGGCTTTCCCCAATCCTTGGACGATAATAAGAATCCTGTATAGTAAAGGNAATTTCGTTGTTTAAAAGTTTCCTGTATGCTTCTATATATTCAGCATACACTGACAGATCACCCATCTGAAACTCACTATAAAAGTCGATTTCATCATAGGTTTTCTTCAAAAATGNATAAGTTGCATCATCTACAAAATCCATATTTTCATAAGGAAAATCTCTGTGACTGTCATAACTCCGTTCCGGTATATCCCCTTTGGGTCTGGGGGTAGGCACTTCTGTCGGTGNNNNCACAGGCGTTGCTGTTGGAGTTGCTGTTGGCTTTTCTGTGGGCAATTCCGTGGGNACCTCTNTTGGTTCTTTTGTCGGCTCNACTGTNGGCAATTCNGNANGNANCTCCGCTNGCTCAGNNGTCTGAATTTCNGTNGNAAGCGCATTATCNGTTGAATCATTTCCTTTNGCATTNCATGCNGTCAGNATTATTNCNANNGTCAAACCAAATAGCATTCTTACCTTTTTTGTACATATCCAATCCCCCTCTTACTAAAAAACTATACAGCCCCAAGTATTGAGCAAAGTATACAAGATGCCTCTATCACTTATTCTAATAATANTCCTTCTTCCANCTTTCATTTTGCATATCAACTGTATATTCAAATGTTGCTACTTTATACTGATCTCCCCANTCACCATTCCACTCNCTGATTTCTCCATNTGCCTGAATAATCCCAGGGCGATCTCCCTGATTTACNATAATAAAATAATGATCTCCGTCATAATAATATTCATANTTCATTGNTATTGTATATCCATGGTTATCCGTTTCATAATCTATTTCATAATTATCACCTTCTAACACATCATACATTTCTCCTGCATCTCCCACAATTTCCTTCATTTTGCTTGGCGTAATATCCACCAATGCATCAATGGGTATCAGTTCACCTGTTTTTAGATCAAAAGTGCTTCCGTAGTAATGCCAATTACAATGTCCGCCAAAATAATTTTCTATTTGTAAAACACTTAATAATTCATCTGACAAAAACATAATTCTTGAATCTATTGCATATCTCAGAGGCTGCACTGAAATAACTTCTTCTCCATACGTTTCACACATAGATGCAACCCTGTCGCAAAAGCTTAAATAGTAATCTTCATAATACCCTGTGAGCCTTCCGGCTTCTCCTTCCAACCAGTCCCTTTCCTCCTGCTCAAAAAATTGATTAATCTTTTTTGCTGCCTCCGAATCTCCTGACACCACCGGTCTGTCGTAATATGCATTTCCCAAAACTTCTCCAGTCTCACTAATAACCGGCTTTGAAGTGCGTACAATAGATACCTCTATTTCGCTGTTGATTTTGTACTTTCCTGCATTTTGTTCTTCAAAACTTTCAATCCATGCTTTATATTCTTCTTCAACAGACTCCACTACCGGTTCCTCCGTTGGCTTTTCTATAGAACTTTCTAAAGAAACCTCTGTTGGTTCTTCTGTCGGCTCGACTGTTGGCAATTCTGTAGGGACCTCCGCTGACTCAGCAGTCTGAATTTCCGTAGAAAGCGCATTATCAGTTGAATTATTTCCTTTGGCATTGCATGCTGTCAGTATTATTGCAAGCGTCAAACCAAATAGCATTCTCACTTTTTTGTACATATCAAGTCCCTTCTCATTAAGTAATTATTTTATGCCGTTCATCAAAATTTTTCGTAATATTCATAAAAATCTGTGCTCATAAGATTTATCTTTCGTGCTTCTGCTCTGACATAAAAAAGCAGTGCGAACAGATTGAGGCTGTAAAAAATCTTGTGTCTATGGGGAAATAATCTTTTCTGATATGAATCAGATATGTAGAAATTTGCTGTCGAATAGCATCACTTTTATGCTGTCGAATTTCTTTTCTGATA
>JAAVAA010000016.1 GCA_014804285.1 Lachnospiraceae bacterium
CTCTTCCATTTGACTAAACGGAAGATCCCATGTTTCCTCGATCCGCTTCTGTATTTTCCTAATTACATCTACCCATTCTTCATCCTGTATCCCCATTTTTTCTCTGTATTCCTCATACAGCTCCTTATGATGCTCATACAAATACCGGTTTGTTTCCGGCTTGGGACGAGCTTCCGTGGTTGGCTGGCTCATTTTTTCCAGTCCTTCTAAGCCATATTTAAAAATCCATTCTTTAAACTGTGTAATGATTTGACGCAGTTCTTCTTCCGTCTCATAATGCCAATATTCCGGCAATTTTTCTGGTACGAAATCATCTAATTCTCTGGCTTTTTGCCCATAAGCATTTGTGTTAAAAATAATTTTAATATATCCCTTGCAATATCTCTCACGAACAACGGAAATGACCTGCCATACCTCATCCTTTAACCGTTCATAACTCCATGCTGAAGATTCACCCGGAACATAAGTAAATCCCTTCTTTTCCAACTCTTTTCCTAATATTTCCTGAATGATCTTTTTGTGTCTCATACTATTAATCCCCCCATCAATTAATTATTAAAATATTAAAAGAATCATGACCTTTCCTGAATTTCCAGAAAAATCATGACTCTTAGAATTTTTATTTATTTTACCTCTCACTCTCAAAACTACAATATGAAAACCAATATTGTACATAAAAATTGCCAAAATTGGCAGATTACTCCCTGCATCCGGACAAATACAGGATTGTCACAAACCATTCATCCTTTTCCATCATTTCAAAGTCCCCGCCATACTTACCGGCAAGCTCCTTAATGATCTCAACTCCAAGTCCATGGTTTCCTGCATCCTTTTTCGTGCTCAGCAGTCTTTGATCCTCTCTTTTCAGCACCCCGTCCCATGTGTTTTTGACTTCAAAATACAGGATATATTTGCTTCCCATAAACAGCCTGACTTGTACCTTCCGTTTCTCTTCCTCGCACTTTGCTGCCGCTTCTATGGCATTATCCAGCACATTGCCAAACAGGGATATCATGTCAACCTCCTGAATAAAGGTCATATTGATATTTTCTTCTGCCTCAATCGATAACGTCACACCATATTCTTCTGCTTTTTGACTGCATACCACAAAAATGGAATTCAAAATCCGGTTTCCCACATAGATTCTTTTCTCCGCCTCTGCCTTGATCTGTCCTTCCACCTGATTGATCATTTCCATAATTGCCTGATTTTCCCCCTCCATTGCCAGGTTTCTGATCTGATAAAAATAATGGTGGATATCATGCATATACTTTCGGTAAGCTGTATTTAATTTTTCCATGTTATCAAAATTCACTTTATCCAGATCCTGCTTCAACAGAGATAATTCCGCCATTTTTGTCTGGTTCATTGCCATTGTAAAATGTGCCAGTATTATAAAAATTACCACATTTGCAAAATAAAGCAAAAAGGCGCCTCCGCACATCAGCAATTGTGAAAAAATTGTATCTGGAAAATCAAGAAAGAAAAAACAAACTAAAACCACAATAGAAGCAATCGGCATGATCAGAAAGCACCAATCTCCACGACTGTTCTCCGGCAGTTCCAATTGCCTTGTATATCTCCCAAGAACGATAAGAATACCAATAGCAAGCACGTATTCCATAATTGTATAAGAAAAACTTCCAACCATAAAAAACCTCTCGCACATTTCCGGGCAGACCCCTATTAGGAATTCACTAAACAATACAAATGTTAATTCCCGTCCACATGCCAGACTGATATGATGAATAAAAGTAAAGACAATTGCCCTGTATGTTGATATTTGAAAAGATGCCCGCGTAAAAAAGAAAAGCACCAGCGGAACAAGGAAAAAGTTTATCCATGGATCTCCCAAATGATTAACTACCCACACACCAAAGGCTGCCGGTAAACCATAAATAACTAAATGAGCTTTATCAATCTTACATCGAAACAGGCAGTGCATGAACAAATAAATATCAAATACGGCCTCTGCCGCATACAACAATTTTATCATATTATCTCCCGTATTTTGCCCCGTAAAACTCTCGCTTTATCCTGTTGAATTCCGCCATTTTCCCGCGGGATATTCTAAGTATCATATCCTCATATCCTTCCATACGCAGTTCTTCCTGCGCAAAGGATATTACATATTTCAGGTTCACAATATAACTGTCATGGGGATACCCAAAGCCGCAGGATTGAAAACGCTGATAGATATCTATTAATCTGCCCTGTGCCCGGATCTCCGACCTCTTCTTTTGATTCCATTCGATTTTGTGCTTCTTTGCGGCCGCTTCCGTGATATATACTCTGACTGACTTATTTGCTTTCTCTATATATACGATCTCATCCGCCCGCAGGATAAGGCTTCTTGCTCCTGCCTTCACTTCCAATACAGGAATGTCCGCCGCCTCTGCCATTTGATCCAAAATCTTTGATAAATTCTCATCCAACTCCGCCTCCGTCATATTTTTCTTCAAAAAGCGAAAAGGACGCACTTCAATACTATGAGGTGTAGGATCTGCATAGCCCGTAAAGAACACCAAAACAACCTGATCATCCCTTTTGCGGATCTCATCAGCAGTCTGCTCTCCGTCCAGTTCTTCCATACACACATCCATAAAAATCAGAGAAAACTGCACCTTATCCATTGCCGATAAGAGTTCTTTTCCTGATCCATATTCATGAAATCTGATCTTATCCTGATACTTTCCAAGCCGCCGGATTCTCTTTATCAAAAATTCCGCATCCCTTGAGACATCATCACAAATAGCAATATCGTACATTTTTTATATTCTCCATATAGCAAGCGCCGTGTCTCTTCCCTACAACACCATTTCTTTTTTATCCAAATCTACCTGCACCCTTTTCAGATCCTCACGGATTGCTATTTTCTGAGGACACTGCGCCTCACATTTTCCACACTGAACACAGTTCTTCGGCTGGTGTTCATCTCCCAACACTACCTCCCAGTTCCAACTGACCGAATGGTAATTCTGATACATATGATAAGTATTCCATGTAGCAAAGCATCCCGGTATGTTCACTCCTGCCGGACAGGGCATGCAGTACCTGCATCCGGTACAACCGTTCTGCACCCGGCTCCTTAATATTTCCGTTACCTGTCTGATAGTATCCTGCTCCTGTTCCGATAAAGGCTTNAAANCNGCAAAGGTNCTGAGATTATCTTCCACCTGCTCCATGGAAGACATTCCGCTTAAGATTACCTTCACNCCGGGAAGGCTTCCCACCCAGCGCAGTGCAAAGGANGCCGGACTTGCTTCCGGATCCANTTCNTTCANCTTTNCNGTGATATCNTCTGCAAAAACTGCAAGTGAACCGCCCTTCACCGGTTCCATNACTACNACCGGAATGCCTTTNTCCGCAGCAAGCTGACAGCCCTTAAGTCCTGCCTGNTCCTCNGCATCCATATAATTNAACTGAATCTGGCAGAAATCCCANTCACGGTAATTCAGTATTTCCTCAAATACTTCGTACTTATCATGGAAAGAAAAGCCNAGNTATTTGATCTTTCCCTGCNCCTGCAGCTCCTCCAGACGCTTCACGCAGCCGATTTCCACCATCTTATCCCAGCGTTCTTTCCCCATGGCATGCATCAGNTAAAAATCAATATGATCGGTCTGCAGCTTNGCNAGCTGCTCCTCCAGATACTTGTCCACATCCTCNGCCGTATTTACCAGCCACACNGGCAGCTTCGTTGCCAGATAAAAGGAATNNCTNTCATATTTCTTTAAAATCTTTCCGACCACTACCTCGCTTTGTCCATCNTGATAAGGATAGGCNGTNTCAATATAATTGACTCCCTGCGCNATTGCCTGATCCAGCATNTTNTCCGTCAATGCCTCGTCAATCTTNCCTTCCGGCGTCTGGGGAAAACGCATACATCCAAAGCCAAGNAAAGATGTTTCNACNCCCAGTTTTTCCATTTTTCTNATTTCCATAATTTGTAACCCTCCCTTTGCNCATATTGTTTNTCTTATCAAATTTCTGTCATTAAAANTTTTCTNTGGACTGAAAAAGCCCTNATTCGGGCTTTTTCATNNTCTATTCAAGTTTCANTTTTCTTTCTCNGGATTTTNTTCCGGCAGATCCAGCTTGATATGNACNTCCTTAAGCTGCTTTTCNTCTACCTCGGANGGNGCTCCCATCATCACATCCTGGGCTGTTTTATTCATNGGGAAAGGAATGATCTCGCGAATACTTTCCTCTCCGGCAATCANCATCACCATTCGATCCACACCGGGAGCAATTCCNGCATGCGGNGGTGCTCCGTAACAGAAAGCGTTATACATAGCCGGGAATTTGGCTTTNACATCCTTCTCCTCAAGACCTACGATCTGGAATGCCTTTACCATGATCTCNGGNTCATGATTTCTCACTGCACCGGAAGAAAGCTCTACGCCGTTGCACACCAGATCATATTGNTAAGCNTAAATNTCNAGCGGATCTTTGTTTTCAAGTGCNTCCATTCCNCCCTGAGGCATGGAAAAGGGATTATGACAAAATTCCAGTTCCCCTGACTCCTCNCCNATCTCATACATNGGGAAATCTACGATCCAGCAGAATTCATAGCATTCCTTCTTCATNTGCTTTTCGCTTGCCATTCCAAGGAACTTNCGNAGAACTCCNGCAGTCTTTTGNGCNTCGGACTTTTTGCCTGCGGTCAGTCCNATGAAATCNCCATTCTTAAGTCCCAGAGCATCGATNACCTGCTGCTTTCTCTCCTGAAGGAACTTNGAGATNCCGCCTACCAGCTCCCCGTTTTCATCCANCTTGAACCAGTATGCCTTCTGTCCGCTNTGCACTTCCACNTCCGCNCAGATTTTATCAATTACCTTTCTGGTGGCNCTGAANTCATCCACNACNATAGCCTTTATGGTCTGTCCCTCAAAAGGTCCNAATCCACAATCACTCATGCAGTCCGTGGCATCCTGAACCAGCAGATCAATACGCAGATCCGGCTTGTCCGATCCATATTTTTCCATTGCATCTCTATAAGAAATTCTGGCAAAAGGNGCCTTAGATGCCGTCTGGTACTTNCCGTACTTTGCAAANATGGGCGGCAATACATCCTCNATTACCNCAAACACATCATCCTGAGAGGCAAATGCCATCTCCATATCCANNTGATAAAATTCTCCGGGAGAACGATCCGCTCTGGCATCCTCGTCNCGGAANCAGGGCGCNACCTGAAAATACCGGTCAAATCCNGAAGTCATAAGAAGCTGCTTAAACTGCTGGGGTGCCTGAGGAAGAGCATAAAATTTCCCCGGATGATTTCTTGCNGGCACCAGATANTCTCTTGCTCCNTCNGGAGAGGAACAGGTGAGNATAGGCGTTGTGATCTCTAAGAAATCATGATCAATCATACTCTTTCGGATCTCTGCTACGATCTTNCTGCGAAGTACNATTTTTTCNTTCACTGCAGGATTACGAAGATCCAGNTATCTGTATTTGAGCCGTACNGATTCATCCGCNTCCTTGGACCGGTTGATCTCAAAAGGNAGNTCATTATAAATGCATTTTCCAAGTACGGTAATATCCTCAGGAACNACTTCAATCTCCCCGGTAGCAAGCTGGGCATTCTTGCTGGAACGCTCNCNCACNANACCGGTAACGGAGAGNGTGGATTCATTGTTNACACCNGAAAGNCGGTTCATCATCTCTTCGGTCTCNACTACCACTTGTGTNACTCCGTAGAAATCTCTGAGGATCAAAAATCCCAGATTTTTACTTACTTTACGCATGTTGTCGTACCAGCCCNCAATTGTGACCTTCTGACCNACATGCTCCATTCTTAACTGATTNCATGTATGTGTTCTTGACTGTACCATAACTGCTCCTTTATCTTTCATNTTTTAAANCANTTTATTATACACATTTTTCNNCTTGCATACAAGCTCTGCTTTCATACAAGATTAAATNCANTACTGATCNCCCTGNTCTTCCTGCCANCCTACCATATCNGCNAGNGTAANGTGATCCACTACCCCATTGACGGCATCACTGATCATCTCCCATATACGCACTGTCACACATCCGGCCTTGCGGTCGCAGACCGTATTTCCTGTTCCCACGCAACTCACTGGTGCAAGATCACCCTCCGTCAGCCGTAAAATAGAACCTACGGTATATTCCGCAGGATCTCTGGTGAGCATATAACCGCCCTGAGCTCCCCGGATACTCCGGACAAATCCTGCCTTATTCAGCATGGAAATAATCTGCTCCAAATACTTTTCCGAAATCTCCTGTCTCCTTGCCACATCCTTGAGACTCACCGGCTCCCCGGTGTTGTAGACTGCCAGATCCAGCATAAGCCTCAGTGCATATCTTCCTTTTGTGGATATCTTCATACTTCGTTCCGCCTTTGATATCTGCCGTTTGTCCGTGACCATTTTCATGCTCTGCACCGGCCACATTTAAATTCCGACTGTTTTAATATGAATTGTATATTTTCTCCCTAGAAATGTCAAGGCTTGACTCTGCCTGATAATCGTACTATAGTTGGAATGCAAAGGAGAATTAAGACAATGGAAATCAGACGTGCAAAAGAACAGGATATGGATGGCATTAATAAGCTTTTACTGCAGGTATGCCTTGTCCATCATAAGGGCAGACCGGATTTATTCAAATATGGTGCCAAAAAATATACAGATGAGCAATTGAAAGATATCATCTATGACGACAACCGCCCTATTTTTACAGCTGTAGATGAGGGCGGAACAGTCCTTGGATATGCTTTTTGTATTTTTCAGCAGCATATCGACAACAATGCTCTGACAGATATCAAAACCCTTTATATTGATGACCTGTGCGTAGACGAGAACATTCGCGGGAAACATATCGGCAGCCAGCTTTATAATTATGTTCTTTCCTATGCGAAAGAAGCCGGATGCTACAATGTTACCCTGAACGTATGGAGCTGTAACGAATCTGCCATGAAATTTTATCAGGCATGCGGTCTGAAACCCCAAAAAGTAGGAATGGAGACCATTTTATAAATGGTCTCCTTTTTAGCTGCCTAACTAACCATTATAGCTTTGCATTTTTTCCTTAAATGCCTCTTCTGTAAGTTTAGCCCGAAAAGCAGCATCTCTGATGGATAAAAGATTATCATTCACAAGGTCGAATAGCATTTCCAATTTTCCTTCAAGCCTTCCTTCTAATCTTCCTTCCAATTTTCCTTCACTTTTTATCCGTTTTGCCTCATAATCAAGCACTTTTCCACCCATGACTGACTTTACTCCTTCTTTGTCACCTATACCTATCCTTTCAATCCTCTCGACTGCCGGTCCATATCCTCCACCACAATATCGTATATTTCACCGATGGAGGCACAGTATTCTAATACCTTCCATGGCTCATTGGTGTGAAAATGGATTTTGATGAGCTCCTCATCTCCTACTGCAAGCAGACAATCTCCTTTAAAGTTCTCCGTGAAATAATCGGAGATCACATCCTCATCCAGATCTTCCCCTTCAATTAATAGCTGCGTGTCATACTTAAATTCCAACATAATGATTTCTCCTTTCCTGTTTGACTTGTTTTCATTTTGTATTATCTTTTGTTTCTTCCACGCTTGCTTTTTTCCTTATATCCCGCAAACTGTATGTTCAATTCCTTATTTTCCTCTTCGGCCTTTCGAAGAACCGATTCTACCCTCAAATAGTAGCTTTGTGCTTCACGTCTGTGCAAAATAATCAATTCTATATTGGAAAGTTCACACATACATTCATAGAGCGCATCCAGATTTTTCCCATAATATTCCGGAAATTTCAACTTTTCCTGCAAATAAGCATGTGCGGATTCTTTTGTATCCATACATCGTGCATCTAAAACGACATTCACAGTCTATTCCTCCCCATATAAAAGTTCAAAGGTATTATAATGATCTTCCGTGTAATATATCAGTCCGTCATTGGAAAACACAAGCCGTTTTGCACCCCGATACCCGCCGTCACTGTCAATATCACACTCATGGTACTCCCTGCCTTTCTTTTCCGGAAGATTTCCCTCAAAATTCCCAAAATAATCACCGCCAATACTCTTTCCGGGCGCAACCTCTGCCAAGTTTCCCTCACTGCTCACCCAGCCAAGGGCTTTTGCTTCTTTCTTGGTGATAAAGTTGTCTGGCAAATGTCCATAAAGATATATATACTCGGCCACCTCGTCCTTGGAAGTATATATGCCATCCTCCCGGATTTCCGATTCTTCCGATATCTCCGCTTCAAAACTGTCTGCTTCTTCCATCACCTCTGCTTCGGGACTTTCGGATTCTGTTTCTTCTATTGATTCTGCTTCCTGACTTTGGGATTCTTGTATCGTTTCCTGTGGTGTCACTATTTCTCCGGTGCATCCGACCATCAGCCCTGCTGCCAAAAGAAATGCTCCCAGCAGATATTTCCATCTTCTTTTCATATTCCTTCACCTCCTCTACTCACAAAACGCAATCATTATATCCGGATCGTTTTCTACTGATATCAAAATATATTTTTCATCTGCACTGTAAATGAAATCCGCTCCCATTACCATGCCTTCCATATGTGCATCCAATTCCATGTAATAGTAGTCCCCCGTATTTCGTTTCGCGGTTGGCAGGTTATCCATATCATCGGTTCTTGCTGTATAAAAACGTTTCCCCGTATCCGTCATGCAAAAACGCCTAAAATAGTCTTGATCACTTTCTTCTTCCATCACCTGATCCGATCCAAGCTTCTCCAAAAATTGTTCCAGAAACGCATTATATTCTTCCTGTGTACTGCTTACAGAAATCAGCTCTCTCGGGCGGTGCGATTCGATAAGTGGCTCCTTCGTTTCCGCATAATACTTGTTAAGTGCTTCCGAAATGCGAAATGTTTCTGTAACTTCCTTCATGTCAAGTTCCAATAGATCAATCATATCCTGAAGGGTTCCTTCCCTCACATCTTCATCCGTAACTTCAAAAATTTCGGTTAAAAACTCCGGTGTGACCGTCTGCAATTGACCAGTACCCATGAGATATTCCCCTCCGCATATTTGGTTACACTGTTCAATGAACTCCTCCCAGCCTTCCGGAAACGTATCATAGCTTCTACGGTAAATGCTTTCCTCGTTGCCTGCTCCATCCGCATATCTGCATATCACATAGCAGGCCAGATTTTCACCTTTCTGCTCTTCCGGCAGGTTCCTGACATACTCAACAAAATATTCCGCTCCACCCTCCTGCTCCGTAAGATCTTGGGACGAAATACAATCTGTAAGATCAAACAGTCCTGTGTATCTGTTTCCATCCGGATCTGTCGAGAATGCATAATAATAATATGGATAGGAAATATGATAAATCTGCTCCGGATTCACTGCATTGGAATATACTTCAAGCTTTTTGAGATAGATTTCACCTGCTTCTATATCACCTTTTTCTTTCGTTTCACCTTTATCTGTCCCTTCCCCGCCATTTGCACCACAGCCGGTAAGTGTAAATGCAAGTAAAAAAAATACAACAACAATCCTAATTGCTTTTTTCATCATTAATGCCCCCGCATATCTGATTGTGTGAATGCTTCATAATAATTACCAACTACAAAATATCCGCTGCTCTGCTCCTCATAAGAAGAGTCTGAAAGGGCAGAAAACCTCAACGAAGCAAGAAACGGATCTTCCATACATTCCAAAATGGTATGTATCGCACAATCTTCAAAATAACTGCCCAGTTCTTCCTTAGAAAGGGTAGAATGTATTAACATCCCTGCCCAGATCTCCGTGTGGTTTCCGGTACCGCTGGTATTTCCCACAAACGATGTTGTTTCCACACACTCTGTTCCCGATGGCAAATCCATTCTTAAAAACGATTTCTCAATTTGGCTTGCTTTTATATCATTACACAATGCCCCGCCAATAAAATTATAAAATATCACTGCAAATGGCAGGATTACTAACATCACTGCCAAAAACCTGGAAAATTTTCCTTTCACCTTTACCCCCGTTCTGCAATCAGGATTCCTATTCTGAATATTTATCATCTTTTATGCCCTGCAGTCAACTCGTAGCTCATATCCAGCAGCTGATAAACTGTCCCGTCCGGCGCTGTCCCATTTAGTAAAATTGATATCCAATGTTTCTTGTTCATATGATATGCCGGGGCAAATCCCGGTTGGGAAACCAGCAGGGAAACCATCTCCGGTTCACATTTTACATTCATAACGTCAATAAGAGCATCTTCATTAAGCCCCACTCTATTCCCGGGAATATCCATAATGATCGCAAACCATTTTCCGTTATTCTCATGGCGCCAGACTTCATTGGTCGGTGTGTTCTCCCACAAGCGCACAGAAGAAATCCCATAATTCTCCATGGTATATTTTAAAATATCTTCACGTTTTACCATGATTTTTTCCGCCTGCCCTTTCTTCGGATTATCAAAGTCACGATTCCCGCTATCCCCGCCGCTAGAGCAATCAGTAATTCCTGAATCGACTGCTTCTCAATCTCTTCCGGCGAATGCAGCGAAAGTTTCTGATTATCCATGCTGACCCATATTGTTCTCTCTCCCTCTGATACCCCGTCGATCTCCTCCCGCATATGCCGGATATATTTGACCCCATCTGAATACCAGACGACATCGTAATTATACCTTGTCACAAACCTTCTGTGCCGAACGACCTGCACTTTCTCCAGATTGCAGATTTCTGCTTCCATTTCTCTGTAATTTTTCGCCCCTTCCGAACTTTTTGCATTCAGAACTGCTCCCAACAGGAATGCACCTGCAACGATGAAAAAACACCAATACGGATATTTTCTAAATAATTCCCATATGCCCATAGCAAAATTCCCTACCCGTCAAATCACTCATCTCCAGTATTTTATCATTTCTCTTTTGCTTGGTAAATGAAATATTCACAGCTACTCCATTTATAACCTTACCCTGCATAGTTCAAATTCTCAAAATATTCAAACTCAGATATTCCGTCAATCATACGTCCTTTCTGGCTTTCGTTATAATAGATTTCTCCACATTCTCCACTATCCACAACTTGAAAATAGTATATGTTCTCTTCCATGTTAATTCCGGTTACCATAATCTGCTCTCCCGCTTTCACCACGGTCTCCACGCCTTCCATCCTAACAGGGATATCCTTTATGACAATCAAATTCCATGCTGCCTTTATCTCATAAATTTCCTCAGCAGCAACCAGCTTTCCTTTTTCATCCCACTTAAAATCCATATATCCCGTATGCGTCCCTAATGCATGTACAGTAAGACTAATACCGATTCTCTCTGTTCCCCAAAAGCTGCTATCAAAATAGGCTTCTGTCTTTTCATCACACTTCTTAATCTCCCCGTCCGTTATCTCATATACACACATGGTATCCACATCTTCTTCAAGAACTACAAAGACCAAAAAAATGCGTCCATTCTGGCGTTTGATTACATACGCATCTCCAAATCTGCCTACACCTGCTCTCTCGTTCATATCATCTATCGCAACATAGACAAATCCATCCCCTGTCTCATCAGACGTGATCTCCACAAGCTGTTCCATCCCAAGCAGTCCGGCAATGTCTTCGCCTTCGGGAACGGCAGCGATCAGTTCTGTGTGAGGATTGGTATATTCTTCTCTGATATATTCGTAAAACAGACCATAAGGAAGGGTAATTTTCACTGCGCTTCCCGGGCCGGGCGTCATATCATTATAAATAATGACTATCCCCGCACCGTTTAAATACCAGTTGTCTGTCTGTTCTTCGCTGAAAGCGGATTCTACATAATCTCTTATACTCTGCATGTCTCTTCTATAAAACTCGGTGAGCCAATCCATAATGTAATCTACCGCCGCCTTATAAAAGCCCTCCTCATCCTGTAGAATATCTGTAAGTTTCAGCTTCCTGCCATTTTGCACATCAAAAGTTGCACCTGCATATACAGCACCAGCATATCTTCCCAAATATGCATTCATATATTCTTCAAAGCTCACAACGGTACTGTCACTTCTCATCAATTCGGCATTCTGCCAGCAGGAGTGGGTATAGAAAGATCGTTGTGAATCATTATCATTTTCTTTCTCAAAATCATCATATGCCTCCTGTGCATATTGGAGAAGCCCTTCATGCTCCTTTTCGTCAATTGGCAGAAAATATTCTGCCAAAGCCGCCTGCAAATTTTCAAATCCCTCATTCTCTACCGTGACAGTATCTTGAAATGCCTCATATAAAACAGTTTCCCCATCCTGTGCATACCATTCCTTGTTTTCAGTCATAATAGAAACAACCGGAGCCGCTCCCTCTGTTAGTTCTCCCCACGGCTTCGGAAAGGACTGCATTTCAAGACTTGAATCCTTAGCCTCCAAATCTTCTTCTGCTTCCTTCTCATCATCTAAGGCGGTCTGCGCAGATTCTGCATCAGCTTCCACGCCAGATTCTGCACCGAATTCTGATATGCTCTCTGTTAGGTCTTCCTCTTGCTCTCCCGTTCCTTGAGATTCTTCCGACATTTCTTCCTGCAAATTTGTTTCAGGCTGCATCTCTGCACTTTTGTTCCCACACCCGGCACAAAGTATTGCGCTTAACGCAATCACTGCTATTATTCTTCTTAACTGATAAACTCGTTTTCCCATAAATACCCCTTATAACCTGAACCTTAAATTTTGATTTGCTAAAATTATAACAAGCCTAATCAGGCAGTTCAAGCATTACCTTTTCCTCATAAATTCATACAAATTTCCTTTATTTGCTAAAGTTCCTATGGTATTCTGGATAATAGAATATGAACATTTCATTTAATATACGGAAGGATCCGCAGATCATGAGTAAATACAACTCTTTATGGGAATATATACAGAAAAATGGCGTTCAATCTTTCAGCCTGACCTTCGACGAAATACAAAACATCGCAGGAGTACCAATTGATCATTCCTTTTTGAAGTATAAAAAGGAACTCACGGAATACGGATATCAAGTTGGGAAAATATCTATGAAAGAACAAACCATTATTTTCAATAAGATTGATTGACAAATCAGAGGTATTTAGTTATGTGGATATGTCCAAAGTGCGGAAAAGAATTCAAAAACACAGCTCAATCACATTATTGTGGAGAGAAACCTAAAACAATTGAAGAATACATCCTGTGTCAGGATGTAGAAAAACAAAGTGATTTGCTTGAAATATGGCAGACTCTGCATGAAGCACTCCCGGAGGCTGAGGAACGCATATCCTGGAGCATGCCAACGTATTGGAAAGGTCATAATATACTTCATTTTGCCGCCTCAAAGAAACACATTGGTTTCTATCCGGGTTCAGAGGCGGTAACCTTTTTTCGAGATCAATTGAAAGATTATAAAACCGATAAAGGAACTATTCGTATTCCCTATGGTGCAGTTGACAAAGCATTGATTCATAAAATTGCCCGTTGGTGCCTCGAGACAGGAAATCATGCCTGATGAACACGTTAGATTAGCGTGATATATGGAGCATTATAATAAAATGAATTGGATAGAAGTTCTGGAAAAAAGAATAAAAGCCAAAAGACAAATACTCTTTCAAAAAGATGATGAATTTATTCAGGAGCTTCTTTTGTTAATAAATCAGCAATCCCGCCAAACGGTCATACTGTGGGCATTGGATTTGGCAGAAGAAACGGTAATTCTTCTGGAGCAGAAATACCCGGCAGATATTCGAGCCAGACAAGCCTTAGAAATGACAAAGCTATGGGCCTGCGGAGAAATAAAAATGCCTGTTGCCAAAAAAGCTATTTTAGCCTGCCACGCCGCTGCCAAAGAGCTTTCTTCTTTGGAGGATATTGCTCATTATCATGCGGTGGGGCAGGCATGCGGAACTGTCCATGCAAACGGACATGCCATTGGCTATCCTATATATGATTTGACATCTATCATAAGGAAATATGGCATAGAAAACTGTAAAGAACCTATTGAAAACAGAAAATCATATTATATTGATAAATTGCTATATTGGAAAGAGCATCATATGGAATTTCCCGGAAATTGGGCAAGTTTTTTACAATAATATAAAACTTTCTTGCTAGTTTACAAGTCTGTTTAAGCATTCAGTATACAATTTTTCTGTCTGAATCAATACATTTTCCGGTACTTTGTCAAATTGAAACTCACCATTTACTTTATTGTTCAGCAGCCAGTCGCGCAAGAATTGTTTATCAAATGAATCCGGTGATACACCAACTTTGTAACTGCCGACATCCCAATATCTGCTTGAATCCGGTGTGAATATTTCATCAGCCAGAACCAGTTCTCCCTGTCCGTTCTGACCAAATTCAAACTTAGCATCCGCAATAATCAATCCTTTAGAAAAGGCATATTCGCTGCACTCTTCATAAAGCTTAAAACAGATTTCCGTAATTTGTTTTGTCATCTCAGCACCTATTCTGGATTCAACCTCCTCTATGCTTACATATTCATCATGTCCAATATCATGCTTTAATGCAGGAGTGAGAATCGGCTGTTCCAGTTTTTGAGCCAGATTGTAATTTTTCGGCAGTGTAATACCGCAGAAATTTTCTCCGTTATTGTATGCTTTCCACATACTTCCATACAGATAACCACGTACCACGAATTCAAAAGGGAACATATTTAGTTTTTCAACCATTACCGTGCGTTCCCTGTAAAAATCATTTTGAAAAAATGAAGGCATATTTTCAACCCTGTCATCAATAACATGATTCAATACAATATCGCTGGTCTTTTCAAACCAAAAGTTGGATATTTTGTTTAAAACTATCCCTTTGTCTTTTATCAGCACAGGCAAAATATGGTCAAACGCGGATATTCTGTCTGTTGTTACAATTACTAAATATTTATCTGAAATGTCATAAATCTCCCTTACTTTACCACTATATATTCGTTCCATGTACGTTGCTGTCTCCTTCTATTTTCTGTGCAATAAGCGTATCCATACAATGCTTATGCGGTATTCCCCCACTGTTGCAGTCAAATACCTCCTCTTTGCAAGTGTGGAACAGCCAGTCATGATAATACGTGAACAGCTCTCCTGAATACCATGGGTGTCTTTTTTCTTCATCCCGTGTACTGTCCGGAGCTCGCTTGATAAAAGGTTTTTTAACAAATACATTCAGCGCATTTATACCACCCTCCGCAGTGTGTGCTTTCAGGCTGTCACAAAGCTCTTTCCGCTCAGTCTGCTGAGTGAAGTGAAGCACTCCGCTGCTGAATACAATGTCATACTCCGTATCAGGCCTATAATCAAACAAGTCGGCTTTAAAAAAGTTAACATCAACCTTGTTGTATTCCGCAAGCTTCTTTGCTTTCTCAATTCCCTGCTCGGATATGTCAAATGCAGTTACCGAATAACCGCATCTTGCAAAGAAAACAGCATCTTTGCCTTCGCCGCAGCCAATTTCCAATATGCGATAGGGCTTGACTGGCGGAAGAATTTTCATGATATCATAGCAGATGCGGTTAGGCATAAGTCCCCAGTAATATTCCTCTGTATTGTAGCGTTTATCATAATCCGTCACAACACTTTCATAGCCAAGCAGCGCATCCACTGTTGTATGAAGGGCTGCCGCCAGCTTCGGAAGCATCTCTATATCAGGATATGCAGTATTGTTTTCCCATTTTGAGACTGCCTGAAATGATATGTTGAGAATCTTGGCAAGCTGATTTTGCGTTAATCCCAGTTCCTTGCGCCTTTTACAAATTACTTCCCCTGTTTTCAGATTATCCATTCTTGTTTTCCTCCTTCATCTACAAATTAAGCACTGCCCTAGAATAAGTTTATCTTAGTACAATGGAACAGTTATCTCAATAACGTAACACGAGAATGAGACACAATAATTCACCTGATAGTTGAATTTGTGTTGCATGCTTTAGATAAAACTGTTATATAGCCTTGTTTCATTGTGTCTTTTGGGGCATCCACCCTTCTTTATGCTCTTGAAACCAGCTTCAGGTTCGGAAGGAGAAGGTATGAAAAAGGAAAAACAAACAACACTCCAATGCTGCTTCCATTAATCAAAGAAATATTTCGCAAAGAATATCCCGCCGGAATCAACATTAAAATGCTGTCTACCGAATATGTAGTAAGCAAAGTTTACGAGCACGGAGAAAAACGAATTGAGTCGGTTCGTTCCGATCTGCTGATCCAAGTGGGAAGCAAAGACATATACCATATGGAATGCCAAATGAAACAGGGCGGGAATATCGCAATCAGAATGCTAGAATACGATATGAACATTGCATTGGTACATGGGCTGGAATGGGTTGAAATTGCCAAAGCCAGTAATACCTATAAGCATAGGCTAAAGTTTCCGAAGTCCGCAATCCTGTATCTGGATAATACGAAAAACACACCCGATGCAGAAAGCTGCGTCATAGTTTTCCCAGACGAAACGGAGTACGAGTATCGTATCCCCATCCTGAAAATACAGGATTATACGCCAGAAATGATAGAAGAAAAAAATCTAAACATTCTACTTCCGTTTCTTCCAATACGTTTCAAACGTAAGTTTGAATCCATCTTGAAAACAATGGACAGTCCAATCCGATTTGAGAAAGCCCGTAAAAAAATGGAAGCCCTGAAAAAGGATTTGACAAAGCTGGTGGCTAATTGTATCATAATTATAAATCGTGAAGAAGAAAACGGAACATTGAGCAGTTCCACAGGTGCTGATATTGTGGAACTTATAGGAAAAACCTGCGATTATCTCTTTAGCAAGGAACCGGAGCTGCTTAGGGAGGTGCATGAAATCATGGAACCGGCAATTAAATTGTTAAGTGAAGAATTGAAAGAACAAAATGAGGCTGAATTTAAGCTTTTCAGTGAAAAACTGATAGAACAGAAGGAGGCAGAAATTAACCTTATTCGGGAAACTCTGGAAAAACAAATAATATCACAACAAGATGAAATAGACCAGAAAAATATGCAATTAAATCAACACATTAGAAATTGTATTCTGCAGTGCAAGGCAGATGGAAAAACTAAGCTCCAAACAGAGAAAATGCTTCAAATGATATTTTCATTGGATTCAAAAGTTACAAAAGAGATGTTGGAAGGCTTCTAAGCTATATTGGAACATAAATAAAGGAATAAAGACATGGAAATCAAGAGAATTGATACATACGATGATACCCGATTTTCTAAATCGGTTCTTCTTCAACATGGTTGTTTCCTTGTGGATGAGGCTCCCTACGAGGTGGAAATCATCTCTGAAAGCGAAGCCGTGATTCGAGGGGCTGATCCAACGCTTTTCCCGATGGTGATTGACCAATTTCGCTTTTATACACCGCACATTATCAAATTTTACGATAATGACGGGAATGTTATTAAAGGTTTCCCCAACATAAAGCTATTGAAAATTCCGTTGTATCAGATTCAGCCGTCCCAGTTCTATGTTGACAAAGACAAGATTGCGGCAATTAGNAATTANATTCATGCAGCAGACGATATAGTAATTCAAGTCATGCCCTATCAAAATGGATACATTTCGCTGGATGGACATACACGGCTGCACTATGCTGTCATGAACGGCTGGAAATATGTCCGTGCTGTGGAAGAAACTTCCGCTGATTGGGTATATCNTTTCGTAGCGGAAGCACAGAAACGGAATATCCACACCCCCAAGGATATGATGCTACTCAGCCATGAAGAATACGAAGAAAAGTGGAACCGCTTCTGTGATGAGATATTTGCAGATGCAGAGGAATAACAANGGAAATTATGATCTGACCACCTGCTATTTCACAACATAATACGCCAACTCCAATGCAATATCAAAATGCCCCACATCATGCTGAGTATCTTTTGTCTGTCCTTCCTTTCGTCTGCTGTCCCATTTAGGGGCATCAAGTAAATCTCCGCTGGTAAAAAAGGTATACAAATCTAACCCTTTAAAGTCGCACATTGCCTGAAGACCGGCACATTCCATTTCAACAGAAATGCAGCCGTCCGCTTTGCGTTTCTCAAAATTGTTAGTGGTCTCCCTGTAAATGGCATCGGTTGTCCATGTTTTTCCTTTCACATAGGGAAGTCCGTTTTCTTCCATAAAACCGGCAACAATATCTGCATTCTTTACAGTGATATAGTCGGCCGCCGGCGCATAGTGATAAGAAGTTCCTTCGTCACGATATGCTTCTGTGGGAACCATTANCTTCCCATGTGCAATTTCCTTATTTAAGCATCCCGCGCCACCAAATACAATATACTTATCTGTATGCAATTCTGAAAGTGTATCTTCTACCGTGGCAACGCATGCAGGTGCACCGACATAGGTTTTAAAAAAAGCAAATTTTTTCCCTCTATAGTTAATGCCATAAATCAGCGTTTTGCCTGTAGCAGACCAAAAGGATGCTATCTGCTCACATTTATAATTTGCCAAGACAAACTCCTCAATCATATAGGAAAATGTCATAATGCATGCATCCACCTTAGGTGCATTTTCTTTGCGACCAGGACTGATGATCGCCTGGGATAAGTTGTCAAAAGTTTCTGTTATCATCTTTCTTCCTCCTTAATATCAATAAAAAACCTGCCGTAAACGGCAGGCTCTCTAATGCTCTTAATCCATTTACGACATACCAACATATGCGTTCTCTATTACGGGAGAAAACCGTCAGCATCTACTTGCATCNGCTTTCGTGCTGCAACTCGGGAGGNATCACATATTTATTCTACTTGTACCGCTTCTCAGCAAACACGGCTCTCTGTGACTTTTGAAACGATGAGAAACACGCTTTGCGAGTTTCTCACGTTCGCGGGCGGCGCNAAATTGGAATGCAAGCATTCCAGCTTGGCTTATGCCTTCCNCGCAAATAAATACGCTGTCTCCGTCATCGTCTTTATGATTTNNAATTATANAAATTTATGTCATTGTATTNCAAATGCATATCCTTGTCAAGNTTTCACCAGTAAATTCCTTCATATGCATAAAAAATTNCCCATTCCNATCAATCAAATTCTTGTTTTTTTCNTCATCAGGCTCCATAATATCTTATNAANAGTATANCAGANAGANTTNTNNGNNCAAGCCCCANAGGGTNATTTATAGACTGACAGCTTGGGNTTGGAGGTTCAAATGGNGAAAAACATTCTTATAATACAAGGCGGCGGCCGGGNCAATGGGAACACTGCCCANCTTATCAACAGTTTCGCNTCNGGNGCAAANGAAAGCGGACATTCCGTTGANATCATTTCTCTTATGAAAAANGAAGTCAAAGGCTGCCTCGGCTGTAATGCCTGCCGCTACGGAAAACCCTGCATCCAAAANGACGCATTTAATAGCATNGTACCCAANATAAACGCTGCTGACTGCATTGTATTTGCATCNCCGCTTTATTTCTGGACNATATCTTCTAAACTGAAAGCNTTTATCGAAAGATTTTANTGTATTGCACAGGAAGANCCCANCCCNCCNTTGGGAAGATATGAAAAATATCCGGATAAAGATTGNGCANTGCTNATGACCTCNGCCGATNACTTTTTCTGGACATTTGAACAAGCNNTTTCTTATTATCAATTNACACTGGTCAATTATATTGGATTTAANGATAAAGGCATGATGCTTGCCGGTGGNTGNGGGGATACCAACGNCAAACCTCAGATTGAAAAGACCGGACATTTGCAAAAGGCATATGAATTTGGAAANTNNCTTTACTCCAAATAATCATTCCNTTTTANCAATGCCCTTTATGATGTCTGCTGTTTTTCTTACTACTATGATGCTTTCCATNGTGACCGTTATGATGCGCAGTTGTCCCGTTGTTTTGCGATTTTTTTACACTGGAATCTGATTGAACCGGTTTNCCATGATCATGACAGTGATCGCAGATNCCATCNNNATCTTCNTCTACANANTGGTCACAGATGCCGTCCTCATTCTCATCCAAATAGCAATGGTTATCNCATATTCCGTCATTATTCTCATCTACAAAATTATGATCTCCACAGATACCATCACAGTCTGTATCCATAAAGCATTCTCCAAGATTNCAGCCTCCGATNNGACATGTTNCCGNNNTTNCTGCNGCATNAACTGACATTGTTGAAGCAAACAACATCGNACAAACAAGTGTGGCCGTCAAAATCTTTTTCATATGCAAAACCTCCTAACGTTTAACTCTNTGCTTTTCATCATATCATACTTCATATCATATTTCCAGCCATCCTACAATTCACTTAAAATTTCATCTAAGAGCGCATTCCCNTCCACAGACTTTTGTGAGAAAANNGCNCCCAANGCATATTGNGACTGCATAANNCCCGGNCATCTCACGTTATACTCTATGCANCTGATATTTGCATCTTTATCCANTGTTAANTCCCANCCTATTATTCCATGCTTNGGNTATTTTAAATGTTCATCTTTCACTTTTTCTTTCATTTCTTCATACTTCAATATGTATCCATGTATTTTCTTTCCCCATACGTTGTCATATAACTTCCAATTTTCACAATCTATTGCTTTACTTTCCAATTTCCCATTATCATCTATCGGAATAATTAAGGGGAATTTTCCCCCATTGGGGGTGAGATCACAAAAAGACCCGGGAGGACCAATTCTCAGAATTCCTCCTAAGATATACACATTTCCTCTCCAAAANAAAGTTGTTATCCTAATAATATTTACGGAAGATGCATTATAATATGCNANNCTTTCATGTTGCTCCAAAACCTCTTGGATCANATAATCTTTTTTACTATCTAAAATGCTATTAAATTCTTTTCTCTCTATAAGAGATACATCTTTCCCATGACCGGTTTCTAATGAATTCTTAAAAACCAATTTATTATATTGTAACAGCAGCTTCATTGCATCATCTTTACTAATTTTTACGAAGTTTGTACCATAAAAATTCCCGTTTATATTATGCAGCACGCACTTCGGCGGGTGCAATTTCTTCATAAAAAACTCCTGATAATTCTTATCTATAAAATAATCATGTTCCGCACAAAATCTCCCGCTTGGCATATAATTCGCGAAATTTAATTTAGGAAGAATTACATTTTGATACAATACATCCGATACAAAATACTCGAAATCCCCTCCGCAAACATTCTTAAAGATTTTATAGGCATATTTATCTTCTCTGACCAATTTCAGTTCATTCCTATCTAATTCTTCCCATTCTTTATGCAATGCACAAATTTTTTTATCATATTTCTCAAGTTTATTTTTTCTCATAAAAGAAATATATCTTTTCGTACATTTATCTATTAAATATTTTATTTTCACATTTTCAACCTCTATTATTTTTGACAAAATATGATTTTTCAAATCTCAGCAGACGTAAAACGCATGTTCCTGTCAGATAACAGCCTATCCCTGCCATTATTTGCAGTAACACCGATAGCAATAATGACAAATTAGAAGTGTACTGATTTACCGCTTTTACACAAAATAACATAAAAAGACCTATTCCTATGTATACACTTGCTTTTCGTATATATTTATGCATGTTAATGTCTTCTCTTATCTTCCATGCCTGGATAAAAAATACCACCGCCTCCGCCATTACTGTTCCCACTGCGGCTCCAATAGCACCGTAATACGGAACCAATAAAAAATTAATTATTATATTGACTCCTGCGCCGCTAAAAACAGATATAACATAAATATAATCACACTTTTGGGGGATAATGTATCCCCGCCTAATTATTTCGGCACACCCTTTAAATGGTATCGTTATTGCCAATACGATCACCAATACTATACACGAACTATAATTCTCCCCCAGATAAAGTAAAACAAAATTATCAGAAATACCTATAATTCCAAACATAAGGGCTATTGTTAACCAGATGGTAACAGCCATTACTTTTTGAAAAAGACTATTAAATTCTTCTTTTTTGTTTTCTGCGCTCAAATTTGCCATTCTTGGCAGCATGACCGTACTCAGTGCCGTAATCAAGACAAATGAGATACTGATAATTTTTTCCGAATTTTCATAGTAACCGACTTGCGTCAATCCACAAAAATGCTCAACAAAAATTTTGTCCATCTGTGTATATATTTTAACAGCAAACGAAGGAATTAACAAAATAATGATAGGCTTAATATATTGCTTTATGTTAACCAATATTGGTCTTTTATATGTTATGTATTGCTTAACAAACAACCAGACTGCTGAATTTCCTGCTACTGTTCCTATGGCTAAAATTAGCAGATAAACTATCAAATCTGCAGGCTCTTTTATTAAAAGAAAAATTAAAACTGTTGTAAAAATTTTTACGATCAAATTTCTGATAACCGTAATTTTAAATTTTTCCATTCCAAAGTAAAGCCAATTAATATCAAAAGCCTGTCCTATGATATAAATGCCCTGAACCAAGAACACTACTTTATTTTCCCATGCTCCTGCTCCAATCATGACTACATATACTAATAACGCAGAGAATGCAAAAATCATTTGTATTGTTAATAAATCACAAAATAATTGGGATCTTTTATCTTTATCATTTTGTGTTGCGGCAATTCCTCTATTTCCATATATATTGATACCCATATTGGCAAACGATACAAAATATGATACCACCGCATAAGAGTAAGAGTACAACCCTATTCCCTCCGCCCCAAGTACTCTGGATGTATACGGAATCGTTATTAGCGGCAATATTAATGCCAAAATCTGATAAATCCCCTGGTATAAAAAATTAACAATCATTTTTTCTCTCTTAATATTTTACATCCGCATATCGGGAAGGCGAATAACTCTTCCCAGCTCTTGCTGTCCCTGCTTGTTCAAATTCAAATGATTTCCGGCTGACGGCGTCAGTGTAATTTCCCCGAAATAAAGCTTCTGATCCACAATATAAAAATCTATTCTTGCAAGAGGAAACGGTTTTGATAAAATTTCAGCTGCTTCTATCATTTCTTCCAACAAAACAGGCCGCATTGCCTTTTCTCCGCTCCTGCACTCTTCTTTTACATAATCCAAGTACTCCCAATCACATGAGTAATAATCCCGTCCCTCATCACGATTTGTACAGACTAAAATTGCTGTGGCTCTTCCATTTGCGCAAATTACTTTATAGTCATTTAGACGTTCCCCGTTTTCACTTTTCAGCAGTTTCTCACACAAAATCTGCGGAATAATTTTCTCATACTGATATTCGCAATGATATTTGCAAAATTCTATTTGTAATGCTTTATTCATTTTGGCATTAACATGAACCACATCCAAATTTTCTTTATCAGTGCATATCTCATATAGCTCATCTCCTGAGCCTTGTGTTGTTTTCAATATAAACCTGTCAGGTAATATATCATAATCTATGTCCTCAACNTTCTTATAANCGCCCAGTAANGGAATCAGCAAATCGCCNAGCCCACACTCNTTCACATATTGCCTNACCTGATATTTATCTGCNAACCTTNCATAATTNGTATCGTACACATATACCATNAGCCAATGTATNTTTTCATCATACAAGGTTGGATTATTCCAATTCATTTTNCANTTATGCTTTTTNATNTANATTAGNGAATGTGCCATTTTATGCGGTAAATGATACAATATATTNCGAACNGCTTNTCTCATCATTACNCTCATTTACCTCCCAATCCCANATAACCCTGTCACAAGTCTGCACTTTCCAACACCTGTCTGTAGATATCATAGATCTGCATGGCATTTCTTTTTGCGGTAAACTCCTGATTTGCCCTCTTAAATCCACCCATGCCCAATTCACATCTAAACTCAGGATTATCGATACATTTTTTTATAGCGTTTGCCAAAGACCAGGTATCTCCGTATTGATAAAGTAATCCTGATATTCCGTCTTCAATCAGCTCNNCATTTGCNCCTGTATCAGACGCTATCACACATACCCCTGACATCATATACTCTGCGGTAACCCGGCCGAANCCCTCATCCTTNGAACACATAAGTCCAATNTCATATTGAGNNANNANATTACNNATATNNTTTTGATATCCNCTNAAATTTANNAGNNCNTCCAANCCATATNGGATAATNTTTNTTTTCAGNTTTTTNACATACGATCGNGAACCGTCTCCAATGATATCTAATNNAATTTGTNCATTNTCATCAAATAATTTTTTAACTGCTTCAATTGCCCANATTTGTCCTTTCGTTTCTGAAATACTTCCGACNATNACCATTTTTAACGTTTTATNCCCTTGNGCANCACNNCNCTGNNNTTTGGATAAAACNTTTTGCNGNGGTACACCGTTATANANCCGAACAATTTTTNCTCTCNGGATTCCTTTTTTCGNCCAGTGCTCTTTTACAGCATCTGAAACAGCAATAAACCGGGTTGCACTTTTATTCATATAATCAATGTAATTTTTTCGATATGAATAACATTTATAGTCGCGGTCTCCGAATTCTCTGATATGCCAAATCAATGGTATGTCATATTTATCAGCTATAAGCGCTCCCAAATCCTCCCTGCTGGAATTCGAATGGATCAGATCAATTTTGCCAAGATCCAGCCGCTTTTCTATTTCTTTAACCGCTCTAATACGTCCATACCAATACAACACCCCTCTTATCATATACTTTACCGGATATTTCCATTTATCATCAGGAATTCCCTGATAAAAGGGNACATAATGAATANCNNAAAATTCACATTCTGTATTCTCCAGTTTATTTCTCATTTCAGAATGAACAGGAATAATTATTTTTATATTGATATCATCCATAGTTTTTAATTCCTGCACCATCTGCAATAGCGAATGCGATGCACCATATTTGGTATCTCCATCCGCGATCATCAAAATATTCATTTCTCCATATTCTCCAGCTTCTTTCTCATTATTATCAAACAGCCAGGTTTATCACTCGATCTGCCGCCTGCCCTGCAGCGACTTCCTATAAAGCAAAATTGAAAAGGTAATAAGAAATATATTATGTGTTATCATATATAATCCGGTTTCTATCGTTCCATACAGCGCATACAAAAATAATATAATTACAAGGATATCATCTTTCTGCATTTCTACAACCTTAATCAAATATAAATAACAGATAGAAAAAATCAAAAAGACCAAAATCCCATATCTTAACAAAATACTTACATATGCATTATCAAGCCACATAGAATTTTTAATACCTACCAGCTTTCTTTCCTCCTCCGTCACATATATTTTTTGTCCGAAAAAGGAAACGCCATACATCATCCACACTTTATGGCAAACCGAAAACCTTGATGACAGCCAACTATTAAAACGTGCTAAAAAATAATTGCTATTCACATTTATACCGGAAAAAATGATACTGAACAGATTCAGGCAAAATGCTCCGTAAAGGATACCTTTTTCATATAATTTCATATATTCCGGCTTCTTATCCATAAGGTATTTATATAATAATAACATAAACAGCAAAGCTCCCATAGTAATATAAGCTGCCTGAGAATTAGGAACTTCAATCAGAAAAAGAGTTGCCAGAAAAATATAGAAATAGTTTATTTTTCTTAGNTTGTTTTTGTGTACATAACAATGACATGCCATCAACTGAAAAACCCGCAGTCCCAATTGATTCGGATGCGAAAACCCAAATGAATAGCGGTGTACACTTCCCCTCATTAATACTCTGTTTTCAATAAATCCAAGCAGGCACAATAACATAATCATTGGAAGCATGACCAATAATATTTTATAGGCTGTCCGGATCACATCATCCAACTCAACATTCTTAGATGCCACAACAAACATCCACGCAGACATCATTGTTCTCTGGCCTGACAAGACCGTAGCAATTACAACAGGAATGGTAATGGCNGCAATAATGATTAATTCTCTTTTCTTATAGGATTGGAAAAACACTATTTGAAACATAAGAAGAGCAAAGACCAGCCAAGTAACTACATCACTAATCTTTTCAACTGATATTCCCATAATACTCTCTAAGGTAGAATTGTATATTATTTCTGTACTATACCAAAGAATAAAAATATAAATAAAAAAATTTTTAAGCTTAATTGTCTTATGCATTCCAATCCTTTTATGCCATGAAAATAAAGTATGGCTGATTACTCTCTTTTACCATTCCATTTTAACAATGAAAATTTCAGNATTTTATAATATGGAAAATCAACTTTAAAAAGNGCTTTCAAAAAAAATATTTTACATGAGCTCTCTCTAAAATCCCGTTCCAGATCCCTAAGATGGAACATATAATAAAATATCCTGTGCTGTGGTATGATATTTCTGATTTTTCCATTAAGAACCTGAAAACCGTCAAATATTTTTAACGTAGACAACCTTGGCTGCACAGCAAACTTATAATATGTATTCATTATGATATCTTCTGGAATTTCTGTCTCTTCTTTAAATAGTGGATCCTTTTTGATTTTATTTAAAAATTCTAATGCAGCCGATTGCATTGACAAGATAAATCTTCCCNCATCCCCGNCATATTCAGGTTTATCCAATATCGGTACGATATTTCCTTCCGCCATATCATATCCGAGCACACTCCCTGCTGTATTTAAAAAGAGCATTTCAATTATTTCTGTCGTAAACCTTGTCATCAAATTATAATCATCATTTCTACCCGGTTCGAANAAATATCCAGCCCTGGAAAGATCTGCATAGAAATCATTTGATTCCATATTCCTGACGCCAAGATAATATCCATGCAATTTTGTATCTGCATCCTCAATAAATTTTTGTAAAGCCTGCTGCATNGTTCCTGACCANCCAATATCNNCTATGGCCACATTACCTGCAAAATCATTTTCTTTCAAATACNTNNCTATGTANTCTTTNTGNTGCCTGAAATTATCCTTTCCTAATTCTTGTATAATGCGGTACAGCTCATCTTTCTCTTTACCGGTTACCTTATCTATCCTCGTTGAGCTGTCCAAGCCAATGCCCTTCAATTTATCATTGAATTCTGCCTGATCCAGCATGCAGATTGCCGGAATCATACCCACCAATGGTACATGAGCCAGATATTTAATCCTGTCAGCCATTTCATCAAAGTCTTTTGAATCCGCAAACAGCGGAACAACCAAGGCTTGTCTGGATACATACAAATAAGCTTGTTCCGTTCCGCACTGTGGGTACAAAATATGAAAAGCCTCCTGAAGTATCCTGCCTTCCCTGCTCAANAANAAAANTTTATCAATNTTATCTGTANNAATTTTTTGATNCAGCCACCTGCAATATCCCAAAAGCATTGGTCCCAATATCTCAATGCCAATGGATGNTGCATCATTACTATTGTCAAAACAATTATTTAAAAAGCAATGCAATCTTTGATATAGAAATTGATTTTTTACACNCTTACTTTCTTTTTTCCAAAACTTCAAAAACTCTGCCTGTCCATTAATCAATAAGGCATTTATGCCCCTTTTTCTTGGAATAATATAATCTCCCTTCACATTGTCACCAATATGCAGTATTTTTCCTTTGCAGGCAGAATAATCCTTCTTAATAATCTCATAAATACTTCCTCTGGATTTACANANNCCAAAGGAAGAAGATAAATATAATTTTTCATATAAATNATANTTACATTTATGCAATATTTNCCGTATAGTCTGCTCGTCCAAATACATATCCGAAGTAATAATAACCTTCTTCCCAGCCCGCAGCGCTTTTTCATACACTGCCTGCATTCTCAAATTTGGAGTACAAACCTCTATTTCTATCTGTCTTTCTATTTCTTTCAGTTTACTTTTCCAATCCTCCGGCANACNGCGCAAGAAAGCATATATCTCCTCCAGAGATATTTCCTCTTTACTGCTGTGCTTTCTCGCCTGATATTCCGCATCTATCCTGAGTCTTGAATATTCAGGCAGCTCTATCCCTGTCTGTCTGCAAAATTCTCCTTGGACGAGCTTATGCACATCCTCGGGCTTCGCAACATTTCTTTTTATCAGAGTATCAAATATGTCAAATGAGATCACTTCTGATTCCCTGATTGCATCTTCCAATTTATGAACCAGAATTCCCCCTATAATTTTGCCGCAACAATATTTAATAAATGTTTTAATATTTGCAAGCCTTATCATTTATACCTATTATCTTTCATAATTCTAATATGTAATGGTCTTTATTTTACTCCATCATTTCTATAAAGGGCTTAAAACTAAGCCCTTCTATAAAACCTTTTCCTACAATTCTTATCCTTTTTATCCTGCTGCCTCTGGCGTTCAGCAATATATTCAGCAGTGTATAGATGTCTTTCAGTATAATATACAGCCATCCCCGCCAGCCATACTGCCTGTAGCAGTGTACATCATTGCGGTAAATATAGCGGTATCTGTCAATCCTCGTCTCATCATCTGTGGCAAAATTCACTCTTGTATGAACCTTCATGGCATGGACTACTTTACTNNCCGGAACCATGTAGCACGGATATTTGCATGAAATACGNCCTGTATACTCATAATCATCTGTCCATATAAAATACTCACCGATCGGCAGGCCGATTTCCTTAACTACCTCTGATTTAACTAATAGAGAGACAAAAGAACACATCTTAACAAAAGAATACTTTTTATAGTATTCCTTCTCTCCCACATGTCTAAANATATTCTTCTTTTGGATATTCATTCGGCAAATATTTCCATCCGTCCAATATGCCACACTGGAAAGGAATCCCCATTCTCCNTCCAATTCCCTGTCCGCTTCAAATAATTCATATAATGCAGTTTTCTCCGGCAATGTGTCATCATCCATAATCCACACATATTCATAGCCCATAGATACTGCCTTTTTTACACCATATTGAAAGCCGCCTGCTCCGCCGAGATTTGTACCTGTATTTGCATAGATCACTTCGGCTCTGTCATATTGNCGCATAATCATTTCCTGTGTACCGTCTGTGCTGGCATTATCGACTATGATCACATCACAGCTAACACCTTCCTGTCTTAGCAGTCTGTCAATACATTGCTTCAACAGTTCTTTTCTATTATATGTTACAACCACGGCCGCAGTTTTCTTTCTCATGCCTCTTTCTAATATGCTCCCTCTCTGTCAAACACCGCCGGAATCGTCTTCACAATAATCTTAAGATCCGTCCACAGGCTCATGTCCTCTATGTAATCCAGATCCATCTCTACCCATTCCTTCCACTTGATGTTGGCTCTCCCGCCTATCTGCCAGTAGCAGGTCAATCCCGGCTGCACCACAAGTCTCTGCTGCTCATGGCTGCTGCACTCCTCCATCTGAAAAGTCAAAATCGGTCTCGGACCGACAATGCTCATATCCCCTTTGATAATATTGACCAGCTGGGGAAGTTCATCAATAGAATATTTTCTGATAAATTTGCCCACCCGGGTAATCCGCGGATCGTTCTTGATCTTGAAAGCATGCCCTGTCTGCTCATTGTCCTTCATCATCATGGACAGTCTGGCATCCGCATCCACATACATACTGCGGAATTTGTATATTTCAAAAGGCTTCATGTCCTTTCCGGATCTGTACTGCTTAAACAGAACCGGNCCCCCGTCTTCAAGCTTGATCGCTATCGCANNGNCTAAAAACACCGGNGCAAGAGCAACTAATGCCACTATAGACAGCAGAACATCCATACCTCTCTTAATTCGCAGATAAACAGGACTTTTCTTCTGGTATACTTCCCGTATATGGTATCTGTCAGGATTCAGTTTTCTGATCTGTAATGCTGTTTTTTCAGCGGCATTAGCATTCAGCATAATATTTTCGCTCATCTTGTCTCTTCTTCGACTACAGGTGTCTCTTCAGCTGCCGGTTCTTCAACCACAGGCGCTTCAACTACAGACGTTTCATCTGCCGGTGTTTCTTCAGATACCGGTAACTCAATAAACGCCAGGGTTCCAAGGGATGTCATATCCACGATCAGATGATCATCTCTGATTTCTGTAACAGTAAGCTCCACCCACTGTCCGTCAACCAACTGGTAAACTTTAATGTTCTGTCCGGTCTTGATGCCCTTTAAGTAGAAATTTACTGTTGCCGTATTGAATTTGGTAATGGATGCTCCAATCTGCGCCACATTTAACACTTTNCCGCTNAAAGCAGCCGCATATGTTTTTGCCAGATCAACACTTTCCCGTGTCGGCTTCAGTACGGAAAATGTCTGNTTGCTGGGNGCACCNTTAATGATCACGTGACCGCCCTGTCCAAGGGGCACCACCTCATCAAGTCCTGCTATTTCCGTTACGGCATTGTTCATATATTCACCAACAGTCTTNTTTTCATCTGCCGCTGCTTTTGCTACNTCCTGCGAAACAGAAGATGCCGTAACAGCAGATACCTCTGCAGCAGACGNTGTAGATGCCGTACTGTAGGAGCCTGCCGAAGGGCTTGTTGCAGCCANAACCGGCATAGAAAATGCCATTGCTCCCACCAGTGTCAGTGCNAAAATTTTTTTCATTTCAATTTCCTCCTTTTTCCGGTATCCGGATATTCTTAAATAGAAAACTTCTATTCAGCAACAATTCTATCAATAGTTCCTGCAGCATCCTTGGTCAATATGGCAATGACTACAAACTGGCTGTCAGGCTTCTCCTCTTTCTGAGTAGTNAGGGTGATCAGGAAATGATAAGGAGTAACGCCTTCCCAACCTTCCCGCAGGTTCATTGTCATATCACGAATGCCNTACAGNTCATCCAAAAACTGTGCACAGCCATCCAGATAAGTNAAATCATAGCTGCGCAGCAGGCTTGTNTTCTCCCTTTCATAGGCGGCAAANATCTCATAGGTCAGNANATTGCCNTCCATATATAGGTATATATTCTCATGCTCCNCAAAAAAGTCCGGATCTGCAAAACGATATANATCTGCNAACAGNCCTTTTNCATCTGTCCCTGTTTTCCCATGCAGCACTGTGTTAAAATCGCACATATTGGTCAAATTNGCAAGNTCAATATAGANGGCTCCNGNTTCATCNTCCTGTCCATATGCATTATGNCTTTCNTAGAAATCATCCGCCTGNTCACTCTGCAGNACCGGATAATCGATTNCTGTCCCCGGTACATGGATCCANGCAAANATATCGGGNTTTTCTTCTTTCAGAGCCGGNAAGTCAATCTGGGCATCCGCCGCACTCTCACCGGCAATTCCAGTTGTCTGCTCTTCCNCTGNCANATCCATTGCATCNGCCGTCTGTACATCAACCGTTTGGGGNGCGGAATCTGCTGNCTGNTCCTGCGACNGGTCAGCTTCTTCNATACTTCCCTTGCATCCGGTCAGCGCTGCTGCTGCGAAAGNAAGTATGACATAATTCAAAACTAAATTCTTTTTCAATCTATTGTACTTTTTCATAAAATATATCCAATATCATTCCAAACATGGCATCTTCATCCAGATAAAACTCTTCATACTGCTCTCCCATAACGGTTTCTCCCNGNAGCATATAAAAATCATCTCTGTTGAACTCATAATCAGCTAAAACAGGAGCCAGATAAGCTGCTTCATCCAGAGAAACATCTGTGACCATCCAGGGCTTAACCGCCTGATACAAATCGATAGCAACCGAAATATCCTTATGNACTGCCTCTTTCGCCGCTTCAATAAAACCATTTAAGTACATCTTCTGTCTTTCAAGACGCATATCTGCCGAACCAAAGACATCAGTATCGCGGTATTTTACATACCAGAAGGCATNTTCNCCCATCAGNTGCACTCTGCTTCCTTCTACAAAAGCTTCATTGANNCCAGCCAAATCTGCCGGAATCGTTACATCAACGCCGCCCACTGCATCATTGATCGTTGCAACAGCGCTCATGTTTATCGCCGCATATCCATGTANAGGCAANTGGTAAAAAAGATTTTCCACTGCTTTCCTCTGATATTCACAGCTTTCTTCCATACCGTTGCCAAAGCCGTGCTGTACGGCAAGCTGCGCTTTTACCGTGGATACATATTCTCCATTATTATCATAAGTATCTATATCTGTCATGGTATTCCTGTTGATCCCTACTACCTTGATATTTTTATCCTTCGGATTTAAAACCAACAGAAATAAGGCATCTGCCTGGCCGCCGTCTGTTCCTTCTGCCACTTCTTCCACATCGCTTTGTTTATCAATACCCATAATCAGAAATGTCAGAATTTCTTCATTATATGCATAGATTTCCCCCTGGTATTTGACCCAGCCCTCCTGCCATTTTTCCTCTTCTTCNTTCGTCAGGATTTCTTCAGCAGACTGCAGAACCGGCTGTCCTGNCGCNNCTTTGCTGTATAAATGGTTCTTTCCCACTGCCCTGATGATCCCAACNCCGCCAANAGNNAGTCCAAGGATTANACCGNCAATGCCTGCAGCTAAAAGAATTTTCCATTTACCTTTTTTTTTTGCGCAGTTTCCTCTTTTTCTGTTTCTACANGNNTCTCCCGNTTCTNNGCCGGATCAAGNCTCGGATCAGTTTCATAACCGTATTTTCCATAGTATTTNCCATAATANTTGCCATANTGTCCATAGTAACCNTTTTGGTTAAGNTCNACTTTGTTTAAGACGACCCCNAGAATACGGCTTCCTGATTTATCCAACTGTTCNTTTACCTTCTGGACAAAACGATAATTNACNGCATTNCTCTCCACCACCAGCACTGTGCCATCGCAATGCTTCGCCACCACTGCNGCATCNATNACATTNCCCAGCGGCGGTGTATCNACAATAATGTAGTCAAACGCCGTCCTCATCACATTCAGCATTTCCTGNAATCTNCCGCTTCCAAGAAGNTCNCTGGGGTTNGGCGGTACCGGTCCGGAAAAAAATATATAAAGNCGGGGAATATTCGTCTGNCACATNACATCTGCNAATCTGTATTTCCCNATCAGNCAATGNCTCAGNCCATATCTGANNGCACCNGTCTTATACCGNCCNACNAGGACAGATTTTCTCATATCCGCATCNATNAACAANGTTNTGTTTCCCGCNTCNGCAAAAGATTTTGCCATTTCCATTGCAATGCTTGTCTTGCCTTCATTGGGCGTACANCTGGTAACAGCAANAACCTTCACATCACCACCGCAGAATTCCACATTACTCCGCAGAGTCTTAAATGCTTCTTTGATATGAAAATCAGTATTTTGATCTAGCTGTAATGTGACTTCCTGCATNCTTATTTCCTCTTAGTTCTCTGTTTTACATTACTCTCATCTTCCGCCATCGGTATCAACGCCAATGTACTAAGTCCAAGATATTTCTCAACATCTTCCGAAGTTTTAATCGTGTCATCCAGTAAATANTGTANCANAATNATCACACAGACCAAAAACGCGCCCAATGCGCCCCCGANTAATGTCCATTTAGGAATGCTCGGTCCCGCCTTGGTTGTTGGCATATTCGCTTCTTCCACCACATTTACCGCGTCAATATCCATCACATTCTGTATATGCTCCCCCGCCACTTCCCGGATACAATTGGCAATATCCATTGCCTGCTGCGGGTTAGTGTCTGTCACAGTAATAGATACAATTCGCGTATCTGTAGGCGTATGCACACTGACCTTATCAAGNAANTCCCGATATTCCATCTCGGAGAGGGAAAGTATCTTAATAACCTCTTCTAATACATATCGGCTGTTTATCAATTCTGCATAATCCTTTGTGAGCTGTGTTCCCATCTGTACATCACTATATGTAACGGTTGTGCTTTCGGATTTATTCAAAATATAAATTTTGGTAGTTGATTCATAGGTAGGAGTCAAAATAAACATACTGATAACAAAGCCAATAACCGCCGCCAACAGCCCACTGCCCAAAATAATCCAGAATCTGCCAAACAAAACACTGATAATTTCCAACAAATCCACTTCTATCGCATCATATTCCCTGTGATTTTCCATGTCAATCTTCTTTCCGGTTCCCTACGTCTTCATCCCGCAGCACACACATCGGATTATCATAAAATAATCTTCTTCTGCTGCTTTCCCCATACTTTTTTCCTATATATTCTGCACACTCCGAAAGGCATGGCCGCCTTTTGGTCAGATCATGTGCATCCGTGGCAACAAAATGAACCAGATTCTGCTTCAGCATTTTCTTTACAAACTGCCTTGTGCCAAACCCGTAAATTCCCATAATGCTGCCCGCATTCACCTGCATAAAACAGCCCATCCGGATCAGCTCCACGACTCTGTCCATTTTAGANNATANATTTCTATACCGNTCCACATGCGCTATAATAGGNCAATACCCNCCCATAAGTAATGCATATGTACCGTTCCTGATATAATCATAGTCTGCCGAAGGCTCAAATTCAACAAGTACATAATGGGAANTNGCCAGAGTTCCCGCCTTCCCTTCATCCAGTTCCTCTGTCAGTCCATTCCTGTAATACAGTTCACTCCCTGTATGCAGCTTAATNTCTAACGCTTCCTNNNGTATCCTGTTCTGCAGACGGTCAACTTCAGCATCTATTTCGGCACGATCCATATTTCTGTGCCACGGCTTATTGTGAGGTGTAAGGATTATCTGGGAAATTCCGTCTTTGGCCGCCATATGCAGCATTTCCATGCTCATTTCCAGATTTGCCGAGCCATCATCAACTCCCGGCAGAATATGGGAATGAATATCAATATACTTTTCCATTTGTCTCCAAGTAAACTATGAATCATTAAATAAGATTTGTTTATTATATCATTCTATAAGCTTTTTTCAAGGTATTTTTATGCTGTACANGGCAGCTTAAGCTTAAAAACTCTTTTTATAACCTTCCTTGGCAGATNCCCTATTAGAAGATCACGCTTTCAGATACCGTCTTAACAAAAATGCGCAAAAATAAGGAAATGTATAAATCCTGCCATCATAACCAATGTTCCCGCCAGTCAATTTAATCCCATAATGAATATCCTCATATTTTTNATCGCAGATTAATGTTCTCAAGGATTTTGACCTTCCATTTGTAGATTTCACTTCAATTGGAATCAAATCCTGTGCCGTCCGCACAAAAAAATCCTCCTCCAGCGTGGAATCCTCCCGCTTATAGTAATATAAACCATATCCACTTTTTGATAAAGCTTCACCTACTACGTTCTCATAAAGNGCCCCCTTGTAAACGTCCAAATTTCTATTTGCACGCAGGTCATCCTGTGCTTCTTCATCCAACATTGCCACAAGCAGACCGCTGTCAGCAAAATAAATCTTATATTTTGTTTCATCAAAATTACCCTTAAGCGGGAGTTCCGGATATTTCATACAATGACAGACATTAATAATCCCCGCATCTTCCAACCATTCAATGCACCCTCTGTAATCTTTAAACCTTGCACCAGATGACACCTTGGAAATCTGAAATTTTTTATTGTCTTTTGCAAGCTGTAGCGGAATTTGACGGAAAATATTTAAAATCCTTGTCTGGTCCACTCCCTGCGCATATTTACGCACATCCTCCTCGTAATCTGAAAGCAGCTGTCTCTGCGTNGNNAGAGAACCTTCAAAAGTTCCCTTTTCAACGTATTCCCTGACCACTGCCGGCATCCCCCCAAGAATACAGAAATCCAGAAACAGTCCGCTATAAACCGACAATTCAACCTGATTAAAAGGCACAAGATTTTTCATATGTCCAAGAAGTTCTTCTACCTCCTGCTCCGAATATCCTTTCCCCCATAAAAACTCCTCAAAGTCAAGGGAATGCATTTCGTAATCCGTCTTATGCCCCACACTATTACTTTCTATCCTGTTATAATGGATGCCAAGCATGGAACCGCTGCATATCACGTCAAACCTGCCATCCTGACAAAAAAATTTCAATGCCGTCGCAATCTCAGGAAACTCTTGTAATTCGTCGAAAAAGAGAAGTGTTTTCCCCTCTATAAAATGTTTTGANGGATCCATCCGGGAGATATTCTTGATCAAATCATCCGTTTTGAACCCGTCCGCTGTCATCATCTTATACTTAGGCTCTTCAACAAAATTAATTTCTATCACATTATCNTAATTTTCCGCTCCAAACTTTCTAATCGATTCTGTCTTTCCAACCTGCCTTGGTCCTTTTACTATAAGCGGTTTCCTGACCNGGTCNCTTTTCCATTCATCTAAAAATGCATCTAANTTTCGTTTTAANTAAATCATAGANCTACCTCACTTCTATCCATAGTATATGCCATAATGCCCGAAATTACAACATGTCAGCAAAAAATGGGNGAATAATTTTACTATCACCACAAAAAAACAAGTGAATATCATATGATTTTTACAAAAAAATGAGCGAATATCTTTTTCTGGTCACCATAAGCCTTATTTGATACAATAATAAATGCAGCTATACTCATCACAGTCAAAAATAACAGGAGAATCAACTATGTCAATTATTTCTGCATATATGGTTCCTCACCCTCCGCTTATTGTACCTGAGATCGGCAAGGGACAGGAACAGGCAATTGAACACACGATCAAGGCTTACCATGAAGCAGCACAAAGGATCGGACGCGAACAGCCGGATACCATCATCCTTTTTTCTCCCCATCAGGTAATGTACTCGGATTATTTCCACATTTCACCGGGAAAAGGGGCAAAAGGTGATTTCTCGAACTTCCGGGCAGGCAATGTAAAAATGGAAGTATCCTATGACACAGAATTTATAAAAAAGCTGTGTGAACTGACAGACAATGCCTTTTTCCCCGCAGGAACCGACGGAGAACGGGAAAAACAGTTAGATCACGGAACTATGGTTCCTCTATATTTCGTAAATCAATACTGGAAGAATTACAAGCTGGTCAGGATTGGTCTGTCAGGGCTTCCTCTAATCATGCATTACGAACTGGGAACCTATATCCGGAGAACGGCAGAGATGCTTGACCGGAAGGTTATCCTGATTGCCAGCGGAGACCTCTCCCACCGGCTGAAGGAAGACGGTCCTTACGGTTACCGGAAAGAGGGACCGGAATATGACCGGCGCATCATGGATGTAATGGAACGGGGCGCTTTTGGAGAACTTTTATCCTTTTCGGAGGACTTTTGTGAAAAAGCTGGCGAATGCGGACACCGCTCCTTTACTATCATGGCAGGGGCACTGGATAAAACCGGGGTTTTACCTGAAAGGCTTTCCTACGAAGGTTCTTTTGGCGTAGGATATGGCATCTGCTGTTACAAAGTAACAGGTTCCGATCCCAGCCGTGATTTTCGTACCCAATATGAGGCAGAACAGAAAAATCAGCTTCAGCAGCTCCGCCAAGGCGAGGACTGTTATATCCGTCTTGCAAGAACCACCATTGATACCTATGTTCGTACAGGCAATATCATAGATGTCCCTCAGGATTTGGATAAGGAAATGTCCCACCGCAGAGCAGGAGTTTTTGTCTCTATCAAGGAGGATGGACGCCTCAGGGGCTGTATCGGAACCATTCAGGCTGTGCAGACCTCCATCGCAGAGGAGATCATTGCCAATGCCATAAGCGCCTCCACAGAGGATCCCAGATTTTCACCCATTGAACCCTGGGAGCTGGACCGGCTGACCATCAGTGTGGATGTGTTAGGCGAAAAGGAGAAGATCGACTCTCCGGAACAATTAGATCCCAAACGCTACGGTGTGATTGTGACAAAAGGACATAAACGGGGACTGCTTCTTCCTAATTTAGAGGGTATAGATACCGTGGAAGAGCAAATTGCAATTGCAAAGCGCAAAGCCGGAATCCGGGAAAATGATCCTGTGGAACTGGAACGGTTTGAAGTGATACGACATGAAGTCGCCCCCACAAATTGAGGAAAAGGAAGGTTATTAACCGTGAAAACAACTTGTCAGGTGTGTATGCACCATTGCCAGTTAGAACCCGGACAATATGGAATCTGCCGGGCAAGGAAAAATGAAAATGGAACTATTTTTTGTGAAAACTATGGACAGGTGACTTCCCTTGCCCTAGACCCGATTGAAAAGAAACCTCTTAACATGTTTCACCCCGGAAGCCTGATTTTGTCGGTTGGCAGCTATGGCTGTAATTTGAGATGTCCTTTCTGCCAGAATCACGAAATTTCCATGGCAGGGGCGGAAACTTCAGACGCCGTCTACATCTCTCCGGAGGCTTTAGCCAAAGAAGCCATTAAATACCGGAAAAGAGGAAACATCGGAGTAGCCTTTACCTACAATGAACCGCTGATCGGATGGGAATATGTGTATGATACGGCAAAGCTGGTCAAAGAAGCAGGAATGAAAACTGTTCTGGTTACCAACGGAACCGCATCCCCTGAGATTCTGGAAAAGCTTCTCCCTTTGACCGATGCCATGAATATAGACTTAAAAGGCTTTTCGGAACCATATTACAGGAAACTTGGCGGACATCTGGAGGCAGTAAAGGAATTTATCCTGCAGGCAGCCGTCTTCTGCCATGTAGAGCTTACCACCCTGATCGTTCCCGATGAAAACGACAGCATAACAGAAATGGAAGAGGAAGCCCGCTGGATTGCTTCCGTCAAAACCAGAAACGCTTCCGGGCAGATTCCTCTCCATGTAAGCCGCTTTTTCCCACAGTATCACATGACTGATAAATCACCTACAGAGGTGAAGCAGGTCTACCTCCTTGCAGATATTGCCAGAAAACACCTGCAAAATGTATTTGTGGGCAACTGCTAAAAAAAGACTTTTATTCCACCTCTGTCAGGGAACTCAATATGCTTTACTTCGCTGTCGCAAGCTGTTTACGGAACAAGAATTTAAATATAGTCCGAATCAACGGCTGTATAAAGAACAGCTGTGAGAAAAAAGCAAACGGGAAATTGAAACATACCAGCTTCAGCCAGTTTGCCAGCAGCGTAAAAATGTTAAATCCGGAGTAATACGGATAATAGAACCACGCTGCCAGAAAACTCATGGCCGGACACATTATTCCCACCGTAGCGCAGATGATCGCACTCTCAAAAATAACCGGATGAGTTTTTCCCAGTTCAAAATTTTTACAGGCAAGCTTAAACGAATAAGGACTTCCTATCATACATTCCAGCACATAAGCAAAAATAAACTCAATCAGAACTATCGCCCAGATTGGCATCATCCTCCCGAACATATAAACTCCGCCCTGTGCATTTAACGCATGGATTACGGAATCGGCTCCTGTGATCTGCATCAATAACGATCCGTTGACCACATACAGACTGTAAAATACATACCCGTGAACAGTCACAAGAACCGTCAGAAAGGCAAACACCATCCTTTGAAATTGATTTGTCGGCATAACTTTTTCCTCCTTTAGCAACACACAAAAACACAGGTCAGCTCATACGTCTCCCGTACGGAACCCTAACCATGTTCCGTAATCAGCTTTACGTGCAGAGCACTACCTGTGTCATCATGTATGTTTTCATTATTTATTTGCTTTTGGATTCTAACACATTAAATTTAAAAAAGTCAAACATTTTTTCTCCCCATAATCAGATCAAAACCTCCGCAAAGAGCAAAATAAAATAGCCAGCCCAATATATAAATTCCCAGAGACTTCGAGCTTCTGATTTCCGGATAAAGTGATATCTGCCAATAAAATCCTCCCAGCAGTCCATTCAGGACATTGAAACAAAAAGTATATGGTATTAATGCCAGTATCCAGATATTGATCATCCAGAATTTTCTTTTAATTCTGCGTCTGTCTGCACTCCTCCCAGATAGCAAACGCCACAATTAATCCGATCACGTTGATAAATGTTCCCACAATTGTATAAACCTTCAAATCCAGTTTCTTTTTCTCTTCCCTCCGGGCTGTTTCCTTCCCCTTTAAAAGATAATCCGTAGTCACACCAAAATATTCGCTTAAAAGAATAATTTTATCAACCTCCGGAGAGCTTTGTTCACTTTCCCACTTGGACACCGCCCTTCCTCTTATTTGCGACATCATATTACCACAAATTATGGTTGCGTTTCCACCACCGCTTCCTTGCACTTTGTCAACCGGCAGTTGCAACCCTATTATTTTGAAATATTATTTTCTCATAGTACAATTTGTCTAAATATTGCAAGAATGATTAATTTAAACCGATCTTGTGTATCTTATATGCTTTTTTATATGAAGAATTTAAAATAAATTGTTTAAATTTAAATTTTAGTCTATAATAAAATAAGCATGGAGGTTTGCATGAAAATTTATTTGGATAATTGTTGTTGCAACCGTTTATTAGATGACCGTAGCTATTCGCAAATATATTATGAGCGGAATTCCATCATGCTTATTCTAGAACTGGCAGAACAATCAATTGTTCATCTAGTTGGGAGTGAAATGCTTGTCAAAGAAATGGCGGATACACAAGATTTATATAAACGTTCCATATTGCAAATAATATATAGTCTTTGTTCAGAAGAAATTAAAATCACTCCAGACATATTAGACCGAGCAGAGGAAATACGACACACATCAAACATAAAATATAAAGATAGTATTCATTTAGCCTGTGCAGAATTTGCAAACGTTGATGCATTGTTAACAACTGACAGAAAATTTTCAAATAATTGCAGTCATATTAAGACATATACAAGAGTCTTAGGACCTAATCAATGGTTATCGGAGGTGTTATATTTATGATCACAGCCAAGTTAAACGTGATAAGCAATATTGAACTACAAAAAAATGGATTAAATGCACTAAAAGAAGCACTAGGTATAACTGGAACTATTAAATTTTTAGAGCAGTTTGATAATGGTGGTTCTGGCGATTACACAAGAGAAAAATATGAAAACAATGATCCTGAGCCTACAGATGCCGAAATCCGTCAAATGTTTGGGTATTAAAAACATATTGAGAATACTGTGCTTAGTAAAGGAGCTACTGCAAAAGTAGGTAAATAATCTACCAGGGCAATAGCTCCTTCTACAATTTCTATTTTTCTAATTCCCAAATATATTTATCATGCCGGAAATAAAGACACACTCCAATCCCCGCAAAGGCAATGACAAAAAACAAAAATGCTGCCCCTGATCCTTTGCCTGCTCCAAACATCCTCACCAGAATGCTGCCTCCATCCTGCAATGCCATAATGGGTTCAAAGACTTGATCTACCAAAATACCTCCCAGAAAATATCCCACAGGTATAGTAAA
>JAAVAA010000017.1:0-34684 GCA_014804285.1 Lachnospiraceae bacterium
GGATGCCAGGGACGAGAAGCTTGGAAAAGGTAATAACAGAAGTGATACCATTATGATCTGCTCTATTGATATGGACAAGCATGAAGTGCGTCTTATTTCGGTTTACAGGGATACTTACCTTAACATAGGAAATGATGTTTACAAGAAGTGTAATGCCGCATATGCCTTTGGCGGTCCGAAGCAGGCGCTCGGTATGATCAATATGAATACAGATCTTTATATTACGGATTATGTGACAGTAGGATTTGAGGGCCTGAAGGAGGCGGTAGATGCTCTTGGCGGTATTGAAATGGAAGTGACCGAAGCGGAAATTCAACATTTAAATAACTACCAGATCAGTATGGTGGGAACTACTGAGGATGGTAAGACTTATGTGGCATCGGAAGGCGTGGATTATATTCCGGTCACAGAACCGGGGCTGCAGACTCTAAACGGACTTCAGGCAACGGCTTATTGCAGGATCCGGCACGTGGGGAATGATTTTCAACGTACAGAAAGACAGCGAAATGTTTTGATTGCCATGATGGAAAAAGCCAAAAAGTCGTCTATAGGAACACTGATGGATGCGGCAAATGCGGTACTTCCTCACATTGTAACATCTGTTGATGTGGAAGACATGCTTCCATTACTTAGTATGATCGGGGATTATAAGGTGACAATCAGCGATGGATTTCCATTTAGAAATATGTTGAACGGCGGGCCGATCAGGACAGAAGGGGAATGTATTGTACCTGTTTCGCTGGAGGATAATGTAGTGAAGCTTCATGAGCTGCTTTTTCCTGAAGAAGATTATGAACCCTCTGAGGAATTGAAAAGCTACAGTAAAATTGTAGAGGAAGATACCAAAGATTATCTGCGATATTAACATCAGAAATAAATCTATAGATAAATTTTCTGTTTGATATGGAATAATGTGTTGACAGGAAATGGCCAGATAGGCTATAATATCATTCGGTGGTTGTAAGTAAACCACCAATAAAGGGGCATAGTTCAAAGGTAGAACAGCGGTCTCCAAAACCGTCGATGTGGGTTCGATTCCTACTGCCCCTGTTTGATAGGAAAATGATAAAAGTGTTAGATACCTTGATTTTATGGGATTTTCTAACACTTTATTTTTATGGATATTTAAATACATCTCCAAATTTATTATTTGGATAACAAAGTCTGGGTCTTGAAATCATCGATTTAACTGATGAAATAATAGTACAGAATATTGTACAATATATTGACAATACTATAGGCGCGGAATATACTATTTCAAAGGAGTGTGATTATATGATAGCAACAAATTTCTCAAATGTGAGGAACAATTTTAAAGAAGTATGTGATCGTGTTGTACAAGATTCTGATATTGCAATAATCACGAGAAAAAATGATGAAAATGTTGTGCTTATGTCTCAGGCACAATATGATAATCTGATGGAAAATTTGCATATACGGGAAAGTAAAGCGAATTATGAGTGGTTAAAAGAGTCAATAAAGCAAGCTGAAGATGGAAAACTTGTGAACTTTGATGTGGAGGATTAGTATATGAATGTATCTTTCACAGAAAATGCTTGGGAAGATTATCTTTATTGGCAGAAGATGGATAAAAAGATTGTCAAAAGAGTTAATGAATTGATTAAAGATATAAAGAGGAGTCCATTCGAAGGACTCGGGAAACCAGAGCCGTTAAAGTATGATTTAGCTGGAAAGTGGAGTAGAAGAATAACGGATGAGCATAGGATGGTTTACCAAGTGGAAGGAAGTAACTTAATAGTCTATACTTGCAGATATCATTATTAACACTATTATAGGAAAAGAACAATATTTATATTGTTGAGAGGCGTATATGAAATATGATGCATTTATCAGCTACCGCCATGCGGAGCTGGATCTACATATCGCGAAGAAGCTGCATAAAGGGCTTGAAACCTACAAGGTTCCCAGAGCAGTTGCCCAAAAATCCGGAAAGAAGAGCATTAGGCGGGTTTTTCGTGATCAGGAGGAGCTTCCAATAGGAAGTGATTTGGGAGATAATATAGAGACTGCGCTTACGGAGTCAGAATTTTTGATCGTAGTATGTTCTCCAAGGACACCGGAGTCTACCTGGGTACGTAAAGAGATAGAAACCTTTATCAAGCTGCATGACAGAGAGCATGTTCTGGCAGTGTTGATAGAAGGGGAGCCGGATCAGTCATTTCCGGCGGAACTTCTGACAGATGATGCGGGCAATCCGGTGGAGCCGCTGGCTGCAGATGTAAGAGGCGAATCGAGGCACGAGATCAACAGAAAGCTGAAAACGGAAATTGTGCGTCTCGCAGCGCCGCTGCTTGGCTGTAGTTATGATGATTTAAGGCAGCGGCACAGAGAGCGTAAAATGAAAAGAGCCGCAGCAGCACTGGCGGCAGTGACAGTGGCAGCGATACTGTTTGGCATTTACAGCGCTTATAATGCCGCGATGATCAGGCAAAATTATGAGGGGAAGCTGCGGAATCAATCTAAGTATCTGGCGGACACTTCCCTTGATCTGTTAGAAGCAGGTGACCGCCGGGCAGCAGTGTTGGTGGCGCTGGAGGCGCTGCCGGGTGAGGAAGGCGGTAAACCCTATGTGGCGGAAGCCCAGTATGCATTAAGTCAGGCACTTTATTGCTATGATGGAGGGCATGACCTGAAACCGGATCGTATCCTTCAGCACGATCAGCCGGTCAGTGATTTTTGGCTCAGCCAGGATGCCGCAATGGCAGTGACGATCGATCAGGGAAATAATGTGTATGTGTGGGACGTGAATAACGGAAGGAAGCTTTTGCGGATTGACCCCACAGTGGAGGATAGATTTGGCTTTGTGAATGAAATAAAAGGGGCATTAATCTGTGAGGATAGTGTCATTTTGAGTGAGAACTGGAGCCTGCGGGCCGTTTCTCTTGACGGGCAGGAAAAGTGGTGTGTGGATAAAGCGGAATGGACGCTGCACTGTAAATTTGATGAAGAGGCTATGATAGTTGCCTGCGTGGGAAATGATCAGGTGGATTTTTATAATATAAGCAACGGAGAACTGATCGGCAGTATGCCTAATGAGCAGGAGACTTCTTACGCTTCAGTGATGGCGTTTAATAAGGAACATACAAAATTTGCGGTTTCCCATCAGGCTTCCAGAGAAGGAAGGGAAGCAGGCTGCATCAGCATATATGATTTTGAAAGCCGGAAAGTAACGAGTGTNGAGACCACAGCAAATTCTNTCGGAGCAATTGCGTTTACAACCGATGGTCATCTGGTGGCGGCCTCCCTGGAAATCAATGAACTTTTAAATTTTGACATGGCTTCGTCAGAGGGGTATATTGAGAAGATTAATTATCAGACGGGAGAGATACTNTGGCAGAATACATATGAATATCAGATAATAGGNTATGANTCTGCNATCACACAGCTTAGATGCAGGTCTTATACAGAGAAGAAAACAGAGAAGCAGCATGATGAAGTTNTGATGTCAATAGATAANACCGCATATACATGGGATAATGCAACNGGTGACCTGATTGCNCAGGTTCGGACGGATAGCGGAATTGACAGTTTTCTCGTGGCGGAGGACAATGGAGCTGCGTTTTTGGCNGNAAGTAACGGGATCATTGATATTGCGGATATGACGGAAGGGTTCCGGTATTCTGCGTTTGCAATCCAAACCAATTCAAATCTTAGGGATGTTTCCATTAAAAACAGCGTGATGGCAGTGCGTGCCTATGCTTCTCCCGACCTGAAAATTTTTAGATATCATGAAAACNTAGNCAGAATAGAGCTGAAAGAATACGAGAGCAGNATTAGCAGCGTACAAGCTTCTCCGGCGGAAACCTATTATGCNGTGAGAGCCTATGATCCTTACTTAAAAATATTATTTTATCGAACACAAGACAATANACTTGTGGATATGTGGACCAANGTAGAAGAAAAANTGATTGAGGATNGNGNGTTTGTTGAGGATACGNTTTATGTGATCGTATGTTCCGACGGAAGTGTGTACTTTTGTGATATAGAGTCAGGTGAAAAGNAAATTTTGAATGAAAATTCAGATTTTAGAAATACAACGTGCTGTTTTGATAAAAGAAAATCCAAGGCTTTTCTATACAGCAACCGACNGTATGCGGTCATTGACTTAAAACAGAGAGAGATAATGNCNNCAGGTGAGACNGANGGNTATATTTGGGGAGCTATTCTGNCGGAAGANGGAAAGAATATCTTTTGCAGTATCAAGGAGAAAGGNGTGTGTATTCTTGATNCTGAAACAGGAAATGCTGACCAGCTGGAAGTTACAGGGTATCAGGTATTGAATAGTAATAGTACGCACGTAGAAAAAGCTTTTGCAGCCAGTGGAGATGGGAAACTGTTGGCNGTCAGCTGTCAGGACAACGTGCTCCGGGTGCTGGACTTGGAAAAAATGACNACGATAGCAGAAATTCCTTTTTCAGGGGTAAATCGGTGTATGNTAAANTTTTCNGAAGANTGCAGGCAGATNATGATGCANGGGGANGATTATTATTTCCGGGTATATGATCTGGAANAGAAGGAATTTATCCATATCTCCATTGATCAGTATAATGAGATCAGNGAAATATTGACTGCTGAGGGACAAGGATCGATCAGTCTGCTGACATCCTCAGATTTGATTATATTAAACCGGGNTGATTATGAAAGGATTGCGCAGATTGAAGGAGGCAAAGCATATTTGCCGGAAAATGCCCGGATTTTGTGCGGTTATCTTGAGCAATTGTATCAGCTTCCTTATATGACNCTTGAAATGCTGCGCGAGGAGGCGCAGGTTCAATTNGCGGGAGAGGAACTGACAGAACTGGAAAAGACAAGGTTTCATGTAGAATAAGATTAACAGGAGGAGTAGGGTATGAGATTAAGTGATTTACTTGCATATGATAATATTGTGGTGCAGTGCCATGACAATCCGGATGCAGATGCTATAGCAAGCGGTTTTGGAGTGTATACCTATCTGAAGGAGCAGGGCAAAAAGGTCAGGCTCGTCTATGGAGGAAGGTATATGATTCAGAAAAGTAATCTGGTTTTGATGGTTTCTACGCTGCAGATCCCTATAGAGCATGTAGAAGAGCTGGAGGCTCCGGAGCTGCTTGTAACNGTAGATTGCCAGTATGGGGAAGGAAATGTGACACATTTTCAGGCGGANCATGTTGCGGTGATCGATCATCATCAGGTGTCAGGNGCTCTTCCGGAAATGAATGAAGTGAGAAGTAATCTCGGNGCCTGNGCAACAGTGGTGCGGGANCTTTTNCANAAGGAAGGCATTGATATCAATGACAANAGAAAGCTGTCNACGGCACTTTATTATGGACTTATGACAGATACCAATAATTTTACGGAGATTTATCATCCGCTGGATAAAGATCTGCAGGATGACGCGGTTTTTGAGAGAAGCACCATTGTTCGNTTCCGAAATGCCAATTTGTCTCTGGAGGAATTGGAGATTGCNGGAATGGCGCTTCTTGGTTACAACTATAATGAGACTTACCGGTATGCAGTGGTAGAGGCAAAGCCTTGTGATCCCAATATTCTCGGAATGATCAGTGACCTGATGCTTGAAGTGGATACNGTTGATACCTGNCTGGTATACAGTGTGCTGCCTTTCGGAGTAAAAATATCAGTACGAAGTTGTGTGAAGGAGGTNCGGGCNAGCGAACTGGCTGAATTTATTACNGATGAGATCGGTTCCGGAGGCGGACATTTGGAGAAAGCGGGAGGGTTTATNCAACAGGAGCTTTTGGACAGGGCTTATGAAAAATATCACAGAGAAAAGGAAATCGGAAGCTTTTTGAAATGGCGCATGGATGACTATTTTGATGATATCCAGATCATTCATGCAANGGAATATGAAATTGATCTGACCGGGATGGAAATGTATCGAAAGAAAAGACTTCCGCTGGGCTTTGTGAAGGCGGCAGATGTTTTCAGTCCGGGNTCTACAGTCTGTGTACGTACATTGGAAGGCGATCTGGATGTGCAGATACAGGAGGATACCTATATTATGATCGGAGTGAAGGGGGAAATTTATCCGAATAAGAAGGAAAAATTTGACCGCAGTTATCAGATTATGGAAGAGCCTTATTATTTTGACGGAGAATACGAGCCNACAGTTAAAGACGTTGTGGAGGGAAAGAATATTTCACTGATNCCCTATGCCAGAGCATGTATTCCCACGGGAGAAAGNTACATTTACNCAAAGCAGCTTGATCANAGAGTCAAGGTATTTTCTGAGTGGGACGAGGAAAAATATATGCTTGGGCGGGAAGGAGATTTNCTGGCNGTNCGCAAGGATGACCTTCATGATATTTATGTAATTGAAAAAGATATTTTTGAGAAAACTTATGAGAANANCCCCNGCGANCAATGAGCTGNTAAAAACCAAAAGCCTTGAGAATAATCTCAAGGCTTTTGANTTGTGTAAAAGGGGAATTTTTCCGGAATTAAAATTACCTTTGAGTCGGNTCNGTTCCCAACTCTTTTGTTATTATATTGTCTGAATCGACATAAATCTATAAATATTTTGCTAAATTATAACAATATATTCGCAAATTNTATTTTTCTTTTGCTTTCCTGCCTACCATAGTGAAACAGATGACAGCAGCGATAATATAGAGAACAATAGTCACATATAAAACAGTCTGATAGCCGGTAGGATTAACAAGAATTGTCTCTACNCTTCCATCGGCAAGTTCATGGGCAAGTTCTACTTCCTGTCCGAAATGCTTTACNATGAAAGCAGCCATCTGATTACCGGTAAGACCTGCAAAGGCCCATGCGGAAAGAGTAATTCCATGGATNGCGCTGATGTTCTTCATACCGTAATGATCGGAAAGAAGAGTNGGAACATTACTGAAGCCGCCGCCGTATCCTGCGTTTACAACAAACAGGAGTATCAATACCAGNATCATGATNAANGTATTTTGTCCCATGTTTGTNATNCCCTGTGTAATGATAACAAGAGCTGTAGCTGCAATGGACAAAATAAAGATGATCTTGTAGATNGTGTTTCTGTCCTTAAAGGTATCTGCCCAGGCAGAGAAGCCCAGACGNCCGCCNGCATTGAAGATGGCGGTTACNGAGGANAGAACACCTACCATGCCCACAAGACCGATACATTTGATGATCATTTTTTCCTGNGAAATAAGTGCAAGTCCGCAGGTAATATTAATNTAGAACATAAGCCANATGCCGATNAAGGTAACNGGNTTTTCCTTGATNACATCGATAGCGCGGGCNCCNTTTTCATTGGAAGNAGGTTCNTGCCAGCCTGCCGGTTTNGCAAGAAGAAGATGACCGACAAACATCATTANAAAGTATACAACCGCAAGGATCAGGAACATTTTGTAAATGCCGCCATTTCCTAAGGAGTTAAGCAGAGACTGCATGATAGGGCTTGCAATTGCTTTTGCAGCACCGAAACCTGCAACCGCAAGTCCGGTAGCAAGACCCTTACGGTCTTCAAACCAGAGCATTAAAGTCTTTACAGGGGAAAGATAACCGGTTCCGAGACCAACACCCATGATAAAACCATAGCATATGTAGATGCCGATCAGTGCAAGAGCGCTTCCCTTGTGAGCGCCGCCGTACCAGATAAATAGTCCGGTACCTGCCATACCTGCTGCAAAGCAAATGCTGGCAATCAGAGAAGATTTGTGGATATCTTTTTCTACAATATTACCAAGGAAAGCAGCAGACATGCCGAGGAAAAAAATAGCAAAGCTGAAAGCCCACTCGGTAGCTCCTTTGGAAAATCCGATGTAATCGGCAATTTCCTGACTGAAAATGGACCAACAGTAAACTGTACCAATACTGCAGTGAAGTAATAGTGCGGGTATTGCAGCTCGTACCCATTTGTTCTGTGATAAATTTTTCATGATGCAACTCACTTTCTTATGTTTATAATTTTGAATAAAATTCTCAAACCTTATTATAACTTAGCTACTGATTTTTTCCAAGTAAAAAATCGGCTCATTGACTATATTATTAAAAGAATATATAATATTTGTTATTGATTCTTGCAAGAGGTGAGCAAGACGGATTCATTCTTTTGAAAATTGTGGATATTATAAACGCAGGAAGATATATAGGGAGTATCTGAGGGTGTAATATATGACGGAAGAAAAAAACACAAACCGGCCCAAAAGCGAAATTGTATTTGATGATGGAAGGATTGAAGAGATCCGGGAATTTCAAAGCCCTGAACAGCTATACAGGGATTTGATTTTGCGTGTCCGCAAATACCATCCGTCCGACGACATTTCCTTAATTGAAAAGGCTTATAATGTAGCTTTTAAAGCCCATGAAGATCAGGTGCGTAAATCCGGAGAGCCTTATATTATCCATCCTTTATGTGTGGGAATTGTTCTTGCTGATCTGGAAATGGATAAGGAAACCATAGCGGCGGGACTTTTGCATGATGTGGTGGAAGATACCATTTTGACTTCGGATGAGATTAAGGAACAGTTCGGCTCCGATGTAGAGCTGTTGGTGGACGGCGTGACAAAGCTGCAGAATCTGCACTTTTCAAATGGAAGCGGAGATAAGCCGGACCGGTTTGAAATGCAGGCGGAAAATCTTCGGAAAATGTTCCTTGCAATGGCAAAGGACATCCGGGTGATCATTATTAAGCTGGCGGATCGTCTGCATAATATGCGTACCCTGAAATATCAGAAGCCTGAGAGCCAGTTAAGAATCGCCAGAGAGACTATGGAGATTTATGCGCCCATTGCCCAGAGATTGGGAATTTCCAAGATCAAGGTGGAACTGGATGATCTGTCGCTGAAGTATCTGGAACCGGAGGCATATTATGATCTGGTGGATAAAATTGCCGTACGCAAAAGCGTCCGCGAAAAATATATACAGAACATCGTTGACGAGGTCAGCGAGCATATCAGCCATGCAGGCATCAAGGCGCAGATTGACGGACGTGTGAAGCATTTCTTCAGTATTTATAAGAAAATGGTGAATCAAAATAAATCCATTGATCAGATTTATGATCTGTTTGCTGTCCGGATCATTGTAGATACGGTAAAGGACTGCTATGCGGCTCTTGGTGTGATACATGAGATGTATAAGCCCATTCCGGGACGTTTTAAAGATTATATAGCAATGCCAAAGGCGAATATGTATCAGTCGCTTCATACTACACTGATCGGAAACAGCGGTCAGCCTTTTGAGATACAGATCCGTACCTATGAAATGCATAAAGCAGCAGAATANGGNATTGCNGCNCACTGGAAATATAAGGAAGCTTCGGATGGNAAGAAGGTAGAAGCTTCTGAAGAAGAAAAGCTGGTATGGCTCAGACAGATTCTNGANTNNCAGCGTGACATGTCTNATAANAAAGANTTCATGAATCTGCTTAAGAGCGATCTGGATTTGTTTTCTGACAGTGTATACTGCTTTACGCCTACCGGCGAGGTGAAGAATCTTCCGGCAGGCTCCACACCCATTGATTTTGCATATTGTATCCACAGCGCCGTTGGAAATAAAATGATCGGCGCCAGAGTAAACGGCAAGCTTGTGACCATTGACTATGAGATCAAGAACGGTGACCGGATCGAGATCATGACATCTCAAAATTCTAAAGGTCCCAGCCGGGATTGGCTGAATGTGGTTAAGAGCACACAGGCTAAAAACAAAATTAACCAATGGTTTAAAAACGAATATAAAGAAGAGAATATTGTTAAGGGCAAAGACCTTTTAAGCAATTACTGTCGTGCTAAAGGAATTAACATGGCAGACCTTATGAAGCCGGAATATATGGATGTGATCATGCGCAAGTATGGCTTTCGGGATTGGAATTCTGTTCTTGCCGCGGTAGGACATGGAGGACTTAAGGAAGGTCAGATCATCAATAAGATGATGGAGCACTATACCAAAGACCATCAAAAAGAACTGACCAACGAGGAGGTCTTAGCTACGGTAGTGCAAGGCGGGCTGAACAAAAAGCCGGTTAAAATAAAGTCGAAGAGCGGGATCGTGGTTAAGGGAATTCATGATCTGGCAGTTCGTTTTTCCAAGTGCTGTTCACCGGTTCCGGGGGATGAGATTGTGGGTTTTATTACCAGAGGAAGAGGTGTTTCCATTCACAGAACGGACTGTGTTAACATGCTGAATCTGCCGGAGCTTGAAAGAGAGCGTCTTATTGACGCGGAATGGGAAGGCATAGCGGAAGGAGAAAACGGAGAGAAGTATCTTGCGGAGATCAAGATTTATGCCAACAACAGGAACGGTCTTCTGGCAGATATTTCAAAAGCCCTTACCGAAAAGGATATTGATATTTTATCCATGAATACCAGAGCCAATAAACAGGGACTTGCAACTATGTCGGTGGCATTTGAGATCAGCAACCGGGATGAATTGATCCGCATTATTGATAAGATCAGATCCATAGACAGCGTGATCGATATAGAGAGAACCACGAGCTGATAAGCGGAGGATAAGAATGAAGGAATTGAAAATTGGACGGATCGTCCTTGGAATGTGTCAGACAAACTGCTATTTTGTTTATGAGGAAGGAAGCAGCCGGGTGATTGTTTTTGATCCGGCAGATAAAGGGGACTATATCTTTGACGGGTTGAAAGGAAAGGGCTTTACGGTGGATGCCATCTTACTGACCCATGGTCATTTTGATCACATCTGGGGTGTGGAACAGCTGAGAGAGTTATCCGGCGCAAAGGTTTATGCCTATGAAGGTGAAAAGGAACTTTGCGAGAATGCTTCCTTAAATGTATCAAAGGGGGCAGGGAGAGCCTGCGCCATAAAGGCAGATGAATATGTAAAGGATGGAGAAGAAATTACGGCGGCAGGAATTTCCTGCAGATTGATTGCTACACCGGGACATACCGGGGGAAGCTGCTGTTATTATTTTGAAAATGATAAAATTCTCATTAGTGGGGATACTTTATTTCAGGAGTCTGTGGGAAGAACCGATCTTCCTACCGGCAGCATGAGTATGCTGGTGCGCTCCGTGAAAGAAAAGTTACTGCCTTTGCCGGAGGAGGTAAAGGTATATCCGGGACATGGAGAATCTACCACCATCGGATATGAGAAAAAGTATAACCCGTTTTTGTAGAAAGGGGCATAAATGAAAAAGAATAACTTGATAGGGGCAGTCCTTCTGGGGTTAATGGTATCCTACCTGCTTTTCGGCTGTGGAAATAAAGAAGATGAACAGGGGGAGCCGGAAACAACGGTAGAAGAAGTACAATTGCAATCCCCGGAACCATCTCCGGAGGTGACGCCGGAACCGGAGGGATTTCCCGTAATCGGAGAAAGAGAAGAAAAGGACGGACAGATACAGAGCTATCTTACCGGGGAATGGAAAGATAAGGAAGTGGCAGAGCGTCGTCCTATTGCAGTGATGATACCCAATAATTCTCCGGCAATGCCTCAGTATGGCATTTCCAGGGCAAGTATTATTTATGAAGCGCCGGTGGAAGGCCGTATCACCAGACTGATGGCAGTCTTTGAGGATTTTGATGATCTGGACAGGATCGGGCCGGTTCGTTCCAGCAGGGACTATTTTGTTTATGTAGCTATGGGCTATGAAGCGATTTACTGTAACTGGGGACTTGCAAGACCTTATGTGGAAGAACTGATAAACCGGGATACGGTGCAGAATATCAGCGCCGGGGTAGCAGGAATTCATAATCCTGCCGATAAGGCTTTTGACAGAGTGAGCAGACCGGGCTATGCAGATGAGTTCAGAGGGTATTTGTTTATTGACGGAATGCTGACAGAGGCTGAGAGGCTGGGTTATGACTGGGAATATGATGATGCCTATGTACCGCCGTTTACCTTTGTAGCAGATGGTGCTAAGGCACAGGAAAACTACAAGGATAACGAGGAGGCTCTTACCATATATCCCGGCGGAACAGAAGGAAATAAAGGCGGCTATGGCGCCTACAATCCTCATTTTGAATATAACGAGCAGGATGGGCTGTATTATCGATTCCAAAATGGTGAAAAGCAGATTGATGAGATTGACAACAGTCAGCTTGCTGTGGCCAATGTGGTTTTCCAGTATTGTCATGGCGAAGTTCGTGATGACCATGATTATCTGGCATTCGGAGTGCATGGAGAGGGTGACGCGATTGTATTTACCGGCGGAAAGGTAATAAAAGGAACCTGGAAACGGTATGACGGTGATGCAACCCCGGCTAAGTTTTACGATGAGAATGATGAAGAAATCCTGTTCAACCAAGGGAAGACCTGGGTCTGCAATATTTGGGAAGAATATGGTGAGTTTGTGAAATATGAGTGAGTGCTGGGATTCTTTGAAATAATTTCAATATGAGCACCTGCGGTTTACAACCGCAGGTGTTTTGTGTATAATGGTTGTGTCTTCAAAACATATTTATACAAGATATGCGCACATTGATAATTAAATATGGTGACATTGTCATTGTTTCCTGAATCTAGCGCCATGACCTTTTGATTCTTTTGAAAGGTTGACGAGGAAAAGAGTGATCGAAAATTCGGCGGATGCTCTTTCGCATTCCTCCGGTGCGAGATGTACCGGCAAATATGCGGGTAACTGCAAAACAAATACGGTACAGCGGAGGGAGTCAACCGGCAGCGGTGAGACATATAATATTATAAGTAAACGACATAACAAATTGCTCTTTCCGGTTCTTGTAAAAGCCGTATACGCAAGCTTTTACAAGCCCGAAAAGGCAATTTCTAATGTCGTTAACTATAGAATATAGATTTTCGGGTCAGACCCGGATCTGGATAGAGAAAGATGAGGGAAACAATATATGTGTGGAATTATTGGATATACAGGAAAAAAAGACGCAAAAGAGATTATGCTGGATGCGCTGGAGCTTTTAGAGTACAGAGGGTATGACAGCGCCGGTATTGCACTGCTCGGCGAAGAGGGAACGCGTATTTATAAGCGTGCGGGACGTGTAAAGGATCTTAGAGATTTGTGTGCGGAAAAAGATCCCAAGGGCTGTTGTGGGATTGGTCATACAAGATGGGCAACTCACGGAGGCGTGTGTGATGAGAACGCTCATCCCCACAGGTTCGGAAGGATTACGCTGATACATAACGGGATTATTGAAAATTACAGAGAACTTACGGAAAAGTACGGACTGGAAGGAAAGCTCGCGTCAGAGACGGACAGCGAAGTTGTGGCGGCTGTGTTGGAGCATTTTTATAACGGAGATCCCTATTCAGCGATTCGAAGAACGGTGCTTAAACTGAAGGGAACCTTTGCGCTTGCTATTTTATTTGATGATCAGCCCGGAAAAATTTTTGCAGTCCGCAACGTGAGTCCGATCGTGGCGGCAGCAACAAAGGACGGAGCAATTCTTTCTTCAGATGTTGCTGCAATTGTTCCGTTTACCACCGACTATTTTGTAATGCCGGAATTTCATGTGGTATGCTTGTCAGCAGACGGTATTGAAATGTTTGATTTATCCGGTGATAAGGCAGAGATTGAATGGCTGAAGGTGGACTGGGATGTGAGCCGCAGCAGCAAGGGCGGATATCCGTTCTTTATGGAAAAGGAAATCATGGAACAGCCTCAGGTGATCGAGGAAACCATTTTGCCCAGAATAAAGGATGGAAAACCGGATTTCTCGGAAGAGGGCATTCCGGATCAGATCCTTTCAGACTGTAAGCGGATCTGCGTGATTGCATGCGGCACGGCTATGCATGCGGGACTGGTAGGCAAAAGCTTGATTCAGGCAATGATCGGTATTCATGTGGATGTGGTTATGGCATCCGAGTTTATGTATAATGATCCGGTGGTGGATAAAGAGACTCTGGTAATTGCCATTTCACAGTCAGGAGAGACCATTGACACCTTGGAAGCGCTTAAATTTGCGAGAAAGTGCGGTTCCCCCAGCATTTCCATTGTGAATGTGAAGGGGGCGTCCATTGCACGGGCAAGCGAGTATGTGATCTATACCAATGCAGGACCGGAAATAGCGGTGGCATCTACTAAGGCATATACAACACAGTTGGCAGTGCTGTATTTGATTACCGCAAGGATGGCTATGGCGAGGGGACTTTGGAGCGAGCAGGAGCTTGCTGACTACGTGAAAGAGCTTTCCAGAGTTCCGGAAGTGATGGAAGAGGTGCTTACCCGGAAGGAAGAGGTTCACCGTTTGGCAGGAACGATCTTAAATGCTAAGGATGTGTTTATGATCGGAAGAGGGCTGGATTATTCAATTCTGCTTGAGGGATCTTTGAAGCTGAAGGAAGTGTCCTATATTCATTCTGAGGCATATGCGTCCGGTGAATTAAAACACGGAACCATAGCGCTGATCACGGAGGATACACCGGTGGTCGCAGTGGTAACGCAGGATAAGCTAAAGAGCAAGGAATTATCCAACATCAGAGAGGTACAATCGAGAGGAGCCAGAGTGCTTCTATTGATCAAAGAAAATGAAGTCCTTGAGGATGACGAACGTTTTGCAAATGTCTTCTGTCTTCCGGTGATGGAGGATGCATTTATGGTAATGCCCGCGTCGGTGGTTCTTCAGCTGATTGCTTATTTTGTGTCGCTGGATAAGGGACTGGATGTGGATAAACCCAGAAATCTGGCAAAGGTAGTAACGGTAGAATAAAAACAGATAAGTTACGCAAAGAAAATTAAAGATAATAAGAGACAAAAAAGACAATAAAAGATAAAGGAAACGATGACAAATGAGGGAAGACAGTTTGATCCTGGTCACAGTGAACAAAGCAGGTTTTGAGTATGATATTCATTCACTGGTAAAAGCGTTTTATCCGGCATGCGATGTGAAGGTGACTGCAGAAGAAAGTGAAGAAGGTTCCGGTTCGGGGCTTCCGGAGCTGAGTATTATGTTTGAAAAGGAAGCTGTCCTGATTTCTCTGACAGGAGGAGAAGGAGGGACGGCTTCTTTTGGTGCAAAGAAAGTAGAGATTACGGAGGATATGCCCAGAGCGGAAGTAAAAAACCGTTTGAAGCAGCTCATTTATGTGGCGCTTGCGGAACATACGGGAAAGCACCTTCCCTGGGGAACACTTACCGGAATCCGTCCTACCAAAATTCCCATGACTATGTTGGAAAACGGAGCGTCCGATAAGGAAATCCTTGCCTATATGAAAGAAACTTATTTTGCGGGAGAAGAAAAGAGCGCCCTGGCGCTGGAAATCGCAAGGAGAGAGAAGGCGCTTTTGGAGACCCTGCACTATGAGGACGGATACAGCCTTTATATAGGAATTCCGTTTTGTCCTACCACCTGCCTTTACTGCTCTTTCACATCCTATCCGATCGTTTCATGGAAAAAAAGAATCGGGGAATATTTGGAGGCACTGGAAAAGGAAATTGACTTTGTGGCAGAGTGCTATGGAGATAAGGTACTTGATACAATCTACATTGGAGGAGGAACCCCCACTACCCTGGAAGCGGATGAATTGGAGAGGCTTCTTTGCAAGATACGAAAAACTCTGGATCTGACTAACTTGAAAGAGCTTACCGTAGAGGCAGGACGAGCAGACAGCATAACGGCGGATAAGCTTAAGGTATTAAAGAAGTACGGGGTAAACAGGATTTCCGTAAATCCTCAGACCATGAAGCAACAGACNTTGGATCTGATNGGNAGANNNCATACGGTGGAGCANGTAAANGANGCTTTCNGCATTGGCAAGAGAGGCAGGNTTTACNAATATTAACATGGATCTGATTCTGGGACTTCCGGGGGAAGANGCGGNGGATGTGAGAAATACNNTAGCAGAGATNGAAAAGCTTGGACCGGACAGCCTTACGGTACATTCTCTTGCAATCAAACGGGCTTCAAAGTTAAGTCAGTGGATACAGGAAAACGGNATCAGCGCCCTTCATAACACGGAGGAAACCATGCAGATTGCCGGTGAGGGAGCAGAAAGAATGGAGATGGTGCCTTATTACCTGTACCGGCAGAAAAATATGTCAGGTAATTTTGANAANGTNGGATATGCAAAAGAAGGGTGTTTTGGCATCTANAACATTTTGATCATGGAGGAGAAACAGACCATANTAGCTCTNGGNGCAGGAAGCATTNCAAAGCGGGTGTATAAAGACGGCCGGATNGAGCGGTGCGATAATGTGAAGGATGTGTCTCTTTATATTGAAAAGATTGATGAGATGATCGAGAGAAAGAGGCAGCTTTTGGCCGATCACTGACCGNAAAATAAACAAATTTTTTCAAAAAATGACATTGATTTTAGAAGGGAAAAGTCTTAAAATAGGTTTTTGGATGAGATAAGGCTTGTTACAGGCCGTATCACATATTTTGTAAAATTTTTCAGAAAAGGAAGTGTGGTTATGGGGAATCTGGGCGAAACTCTGATGGAAGAGCTGAACTGTGAGACTGTATTTTCCATAGGCGGCATTGAGTTCGCAGAGTCCGTGGTCGTGACCTGGATCATTATGGCAGTGGTGGTACTGGCGTCCATACTGCTGACCAGGAATCTGAAGGTGGAGCATCCGGGACGGGGCCAGCTGATGCTGGAATATGTGGTCACATGGCTTCAGGGTATTGGAAAAGGGATCGTTGGTGAAGAGGGCGAACAGTATGCGGCATATCTGACCTCGGTTCTGATTTATCTGGGTATAGCCAATCTGATTGGTATCCTGGGATTTAAGCCCCCGACAAAGGATCTGAATGTAACAGCGGCGCTGGCAATCATGAGCATCGTTCTGATTGAGGCGGCAGGAATTCGCAAAAAGGGTGCGAAGCGGTGGCTGAAGAGCTTTACGGAACCGGTGGCGCTGGTCACGCCGATCAACATACTGGAGCTGTTTATCAAACCATTGTCGCTCTGTATGCGGTTGTTTGGAAATGTGCTGGGTGCATATGTGATCATGAAGCTGATCGAAAGCATCTGCAAGGTAGGGCTTCCGGTGGTGTTCAGTCTGTATTTTGATTTGTTTGACGGTCTGATTCAGGCATATGTGTTTGTATTTCTGACCGGACTGTTTATAAAAGAAGCAATAGAATAAAATAGCGCCTGTCCGGAGAATGAAAAGGATCTCAGGATATGGACGCAGAACATAAAGGAGAGGAAAATATGTCTACATTGATTGCGATTGGAGCAGGTATTGCAGTATTTACAGGTATTGGAGCAGGTATTGGTATTGGTATCGCCACTTCTAAGGCGGCGGAAGCAGTGGCACGGCAGCCGGAAGCAGAGGGCAAGATCATGAAGATGCTGGTATTTGGCGCGGCACTGGCAGAGGCAACGGCAATTTATGGTTTCGTTGTGGCGCTTTTGATCATCATTCTTCTTGCATAGAACATAGAGAGAGGCGGATATCAGTATGTTAAGATTAGATATGAATCTGCTTTGGACAGTACTCAATCTTTTGATCTGGTATGTTCTTATCCGCAAATTTCTGTTTAAGCCAATCAATGCTGTGATCAGCAAACGGGAAGAAGCAATCGCTTCCCGGTATGCGAAGGCACAGGAGCTTCAGGAAGAGGCAGAAGCGGAAAAGAGCAGATGTGCGGAATTTCAGGCAGAGATCGAGAAGGAAAAAGCAGCAGCTTTCACAGAAGCGAAGGAAAACGCCCGGAATGAATATGACCGTATTGTGACGGAGGCGGGTGTTAAAGCGGCGCAGATTATGGAAGATTCCAGAAAGGAAGCAGAACAGGAGAAGGCGCGGATCATCGAAAAGGCAGAGCAGGAGATCCGTTCCATGATTATGGAAGAAGCAGTGAAGTCCATGCAGTCTTCCCAGAGTGATCATGCGCTTTATGATCAATTTTTAGCAAAAGCAGGTGAGACAGATGCAGAATGACAGATATATGGAACAGCTTATGCGAATGAAGCTGACGCCGGAGACGCTTCAGACCGCATTGGATATCTTAATGGCAGTTCCCCAGCTTCAGGAAGAACTGGACAATCCCGCTGTCTCCGGAGAAAAAAAGAAAACGATCATACAGAAGATCTTTCCAAAGGAATCCCGATCCTTTCTTCTGTCTCTTGCAGAAGACGGGGCACTTCAGGTTCTGGAAGGGCTTCTGGAAGAATACAGGGAAAAATTAAAGGAAGAACTTGCGCCACTGGAATGCGTACTGGAATATGTGACTGCGCCGGATGAGCAGCAGTCTGCCGGCATCCGGAGATTTCTGGAGCAGAAATATCCCGGAAGGACGNTTTCNGTTGTNCAGAAGGAAAATCCGGATCTTGGAAGNGGCTTTATCCTCCGGGCNGGAATGGAGGAATATGACTGGAGCCAGAACGGGCGTAAGAAGCTTCTGGAAGAAAAATTAAAAGAAATTGATATCACTGACCCGGAATCCCTGATGGCAGAGAAGGGGATTATCAGTATCCTGAAAGGCAGCCTTGAGGATGTGGACATCAAGAGTCAGGAGATTGGCACCGTAAGCTGGGTTGGAGACGGTATTGCCTATATTGACGGTGTGGATCATGCCATGTACGGTGAGATTCTGGTCTTTGAGAACGGTCTGAGGGGCATGGTGCAGGATATCCAAAGAGATGAGATCGGCTGTATCCTTTTTGGAAAAGAGGCAGAGATCAGCGAGGGGTCAAGAGCAGTCCGAACCGGACGTATGGCAGGTATCCCGGTGGGAGATGGCTTTATCGGAAGAGTTGTGGATGCACTTGGTGACCCGATTGATGGTAAAGGTTCCATTGAGGCGTCTGATTACCGGAAGGTGGAAGAACCGGCTCCCAGCATTACGGACCGGAAGTCTGTGGATACTCCGCTGGAGACCGGTATCCTTGCTATTGACTCCATGTTTCCGATCGGACGAGGACAGAGAGAGCTGATCATCGGAGACCGGCAGACCGGCAAGACCTCCATTGCCACAGATACAATTTTGAATCAGAAAGGCAAAAATGTCGTCTGTATCTATGTGGCAATCGGACAGAAGGCATCAACTGTCGCCAAGCTGGTCCATACTTTTGAAAAACACGGTGCCATGGACTATACCATTGTCATATCGGCAACGGCAAGCGATCCCGCACCGCTTCAGTATATTGCGCCATATTCAGGTACGGCGATGGCAGAGTACTTTATGCACAGAGGGCAGGATGTGCTGATTGTTTATGATGATCTGTCCAAGCATGCGGTAGCATATCGTGCTCTGTCCCTGCTCTTGGAGCGTTCACCGGGACGAGAGGCTTATCCGGGTGATGTATTCTATCTGCATTCCAGACTTCTGGAGCGATCCAGCCGCTTGAGCGACGAATTGGGAGGCGGTTCCATAACGGCGCTTCCGATTGTTGAGACACAGGCGGGAGATGTGTCCGCGTATATTCCGACGAATGTGATCTCAATCACAGANGGNCAGATTTTCNTNGAGAGCGACCTGTTCTTTGCCGGTATGAGACCGGCGGTCAATGTGGGGCTGTCCGTATCCCGTGTGGGCGGCGCAGCGCAGACAAAGGCCATGAAGAAAGCATCGGGAAGNATNCGTATCGATNTGGCGCAGTATCGGGAGATGGAAGTATTTACCCAGTTCAGCTCTGATCTGGATGATGTGACAAAAGAGCAGCTTCAGTATGGAAAGGGTCTTCTGGAACTGTTAAAGCAGCCGTTGTGTGAGCCCATGTCTCTTCATGAGCAGGTGATCACGCTCATCGCGGCAAATAATCGAATCTTTTTAAATCTTCGGGTGAACGAGGTCAAGCAGTTTCAGAGGGATATGCTGAAATGGCTGGATGAGCAGTATCCGGAGATTGGAGAGGAAATCGAAAGAATGCAGACGATTGATGATGTTCTGACAGAGAGGATCGTCACGGCAGCAAAAGAATATAAGGAGCAGGTGTTGAAAGGGTATGGCAGGTCTTCGTGAAATTAAGAGTCGTATCAAAGGTATCGAGGATACAAAAAAGATCACAAGCGCCATGTACATGATCGCTTCCACAAAGATGAAAAAGGCCAGACAGACGCTGGAAGCAACAGAACCGTATTTTTATACGCTTCAATCGACCATAGACAGGATTCTCCGGCACATTCCATCGGATATGGAACATATATATTTTGGGAATCCGGATTATGCACAGCGTAAAATCGGTCTTCTGGTGATCACGGATGACAAGGGACTTGCAGGTTCCTATAATCATAATGTTCTGAGGATAGCGGAGAATTTTCTGGATCAGAAAAAAAATCAGGTGAAGCTTTTTGTGGTGGGAGAGCTGGGGCGACAGTATTTTGCTGCGAGGCGTGTCCCGATACAGGAAAATTTTCAATATACAGTGCAGAATCCGACCTTTAACAGAGCGCGCTGGATCAGTGAGATTCTGCTGGAGAAGTATCATTGCGGAGAGATCAACGAGCTTCATGTGCTCTACACCCGTATGGAGAATGGCACGCAGAGCGTGGCTGAGGATAAAAGGCTCCTGCCGCTCAGACGGCTTTCTGTCGCGGAGGTTCCCGTGGATGTGTATCATGAGGACTTTTTGCTGCTGCCGTCAGCAGAGAAAGCAATCGATACGATCATTCCCAACGCCATAACCGGTTTCATCTATGGCGCGCTGGTGCAGTCATACTGCGCTGCCCACAATGCCCGGATGATGGCCATGGAAACAGCCACCAACAATGCGGATGACCTGCTGCGTGAGCTTAAGATTATGTACAACCGCGCAAGACAGACGATGATAACGCAGGAGATCACGGAAGTGAGCGGAGGCGCGAAAGCACAGCGGTCACGCAGGAAATCGCGGAAAAGTATGGCGCGTGAAAGCGCAGCAAATGAGATGGAAATAATGTAAAATAACAGGAGAGATATGTGTGATGGAAAAAGGAAAGATCATACAGGTGTCTGGCCCGGTGGTGGATGTATTCTTTGAAAAGGGCAGTCTCCCTCATATAAAAGATGCACTTACGGTCAAAAGTGAGGAAAACGAATATGTGATGGAAGTGGCAAAGCACATGGGAGACCGCGTGGTACGTTGTATCACGTTGTCTGCAAGCGAAGGTCTTTGCCGTGATATGGAAGTGATATGTACCGGAGCCGGGATTACGGTGCCGGTGGGAGATAAGACACTTGGGAGACTCTTTAATGTGCTTGGACAGACAGTGGATGGAAAAGGAGAGATCGAAGGTGCCGAGCGATGGTGCATCCACCGGGATCCGCCTTCTTTTGAGGAGCAGAGTCCGGTAGTGGAAATCTTGGAGACCGGCATCAAAGCAATCGATCTTCTGGCACCCTATGCAAAGGGAGGCAAGATTGGTCTGTTCGGCGGTGCCGGAGTAGGAAAGACGGTCTTAATCCAGGAGCTGATCCGGAATATTGCAACCGAACACGGCGGTTATTCTATATTTACAGGGGTTGGGGAGCGCTCCCGTGAAGGAAATGATCTGTGGAGTGAGATGAAAGAATCCGGCGTACTGGAGAAGACGGCGCTGGTCTTCGGTCAGATGAATGAACCGCCCGGAGCGCGTATGCGTGTGGCGCAGACCGGACTTACGATGGCGGAATATTTCCGTGACGAGATGAATCAGGATGTACTTTTGTTTATCGACAATATCTTTCGTTTTGTGCAGGCGGGCTCCGAAGTGTCTACCCTGCTTGGCCGTATGCCTTCGGCAGTGGGCTATCAGCCTACACTGGCAACAGAGATGGGAGAACTGCAGGAGAGGATTGCATCCACCCGAAATGGTTCTGTTACTTCGGTTCAGGCAGTTTATGTGCCGGCGGATGATTTGACAGATCCGGCCCCTGCCACTACATTTGCCCATCTGGATGCCACCACAGTCCTTTCCAGAAAGATTGTGGAACAGGGAATTTACCCGGCGGTGGACCCGCTGGAATCTACTTCCCGTATCCTGGAGGCTGATGTGGTGGGTAAGGAACACTACGAGACTGCACGAAAAGTACAGGAAATGCTCCAGAAATACAAGGAACTGCAGGATATCATTGCGATCCTCGGCATGGAGGAACTGTCGGATTATGATAAGAGAATTGTAAGCCGTGCAAGAAAGATTCAGCGTTTTCTGTCCCAGCCGTTCCATGTGGCGGAGAATTTCACCGGTGTTCCGGGAAAATATGTTCCTCTGAAGGATACCATCAAAGGTTTTCAGGCGATTATCTCAGGAGAGATGGACCTGTATCCGGAGACAGCATTTTTCAATGTAGGGACAATTGAAGAAGTNNTNGANAAAACGAGAGCCATAACGCTNTTCGTAGAGAGGTAACGTCGATGGCAGTATTTCATTTGAAAATTATAAGCAGCCGGAGGGTGTTCTATGAGGGNCCCTGTCATTGCCTGATCATACCGGCGCTGGATGGAGAACAGGCGGTCATGGCNCATCATGAAGAGATGATCGCCGCNATCCAGACCGGGGAGATGCGGATGCAGATAGAAGAAAACGGAGACTGGCAGTATGCGATAGTCGGACAGGGTTTCTGTCAGGTCGCTCACAACCGNGCCACACTTCTGGCGGATGAGGTCGAACTGCCGGAGGAACTGGATGCGCAACGTGCCNGGGAGGCACTGCTTAATGCCCAGGAGCAGATGCGGCAGAAGCAGAGTGCCAGGGAATACCATTTGACTCAGGCTGCCATGGCCAGAGCGCTGGTGAGGCTCAGAGGAGCAGAACGNTTCTCGGGATCACCNGACAGNCGCCGGAACGGAGCCGGAGATATGAGATAAAAGGGAAGTCAGTATCTCNGACATTTANTTATGTCCGGGGGAAATAGACATTGAGGAAAATAAGGTCAAGCTGAAATTATATAAGGAATTATTGGATTAAAAAGAAGAATAAGATTACGCATAAGGCGGTGTGAGCAGTAGAAATTTTACTGTTTACACCGCTTTCTTTTTACAATAAGCTGGCTCGCAAAGCGTGACGTCCGTTGTTTGGGAAAAGAGCTATGATAATTCCCAATATGATGTGTCAGATTGATCCATATTGCCTGATAGTCAAATATAGGTATAAGGTAGGAAATGTGTAATCTCGTAAAATTTATTCATGGCATTATCAATGGATAGTTTGTGAGGGATTGGTACATGAGTAATCATTATGAAGAATTTCTTAGAAGATTAGTTCAATATAGAGTCCGGCTGCATCTGACGCAGGAGAATTTAAGCCAGAAGCTGGAAATTACGCAGAGTCAGTTAAGTAAGCAGGAACTGGGAAAGACCATCGTGAATTATAAGTCGCTGGTCAGGCTCATGAATATGGGCTGGGACATTGATTATCTTTTCACGGGAAATCAGTCGGAGCGAAAGCCATCAGAACTGACGGCACTGCTTAAAGNAACCGAAATATCACATCGGGAATCCATGCTGGAGTTTATTGCCTGGGCGCTGGATAAGGGAATTAGGCAGTCGGTACAGGAACTGAGTGTGGAAGAAAAATGTGAGATAAGCATTCTGAAAATGAAGAGCAGCAACAGCGAAAANGAATCGATCATGTATGAGATCCGAAAGCTCTCGGGCGAGGCACAGATTCCCATGGCGGAAAAACTGGGTGTCAATATCAAAAAATACCGTGCGTTGGAACGGCGGCAGATCGATCCGGATGCAGAACTGCTGCTTGGCATTTACGAGGCGACGGGATGCAAGCCNAGCTTNTTCCTGACTACAGACCACATAGAAAATCTGATTATTGATGATCTTTGGAACAGGATCCGGTCGGAGAAGCAGAAAGAAATATTAGTAATTGCATCACAAATCGATAAATTCTTGAGGAAATAGACAAATGATAAGGAAATCAGTACTAATTATTGAGGACGAGCCAATTCAGCTTGAAGTACTTGAAAAGCTGGTTTTGGAGGTAGATGCCGGAGTAATTGTATATACGGCGGATAACGCGGCAACAGCCTACAAGATACTTATGGAAAGAACCATAGATGTATTTCTGGTCGACATTATTCTGGATGAAGATAAGTCTTCAGATGCATCCGGAATTAAACTGGTTGAGCAGATAAGGACAATTCCTAAATATATGTNTACCCCGGTGCTNTTCATCACNTCCTTGGAAGATGCCACAGGATATGCTTATAAAGACCTGAATTGTCTGNGATATGNTNAAAAGCCTNNTTCACCGNAGCATNTCAAACAGCTGGTGAAGAAGGCATTTTATTTCCCGACTATGAAGAGTCAGAATGCTACCTTTTGCTTCCGAAAAGACGGCATCTTATATCCCATTAAGATTGCAGACATTGTATATATGGACAGTTCAAATCATGTGATCAACGTACATACGGCAAACGGTGATGTGCTGGAAGTTCCTTATAAGACCTTGAAAGAAGTTCTGGATGAGATGGATGCGGACTGCATGATGCAGTGCAGCAGAAGAACCATCGTCAACAAAGACTATATTTTAAATGTGGATATTGCAAACAGATATATCACACTAAAGAATACATCCGAAAAACTTGAAATTGGGAAAGTGTTCGGAAAGAAAGTACTTGCGGAGTATGGATTATGATTATACAGAATGTTTGTCTGCTGTTAGAGGCGTTGTCAGTTGTATTTTGTTTACATCATCTATATGGAGAGAAATTTAAATTGGATATTGTTACGGTAAGTTATCTGTCGATTCATATGATTGTTATGGTAGCAATAAACTATTTTGGATTGCCAAAGACTTATACGATGATAATGTATTTAATTTTTATTGTGTATTGCGGAGTACGATTTGGATTTAAGTGGAAAGAAATATTAGCCAATATGGTGTTGTGCTTTACGTTGGTTGGCGGGCTGCAAATAGTAATTTCATTTATGGCAAGTTTTATTTTGAATACTACTGCTTTTGCAGATATGAAATTACTTTTGATGAATTGTATTACGGCAATTGCAGTAGTAGCTATATTACCGAAATGTAATATCAAAAGATTGACATATTACATTAAAGACAAGGGTGAGATCTTGTTAATGACTGTCTGCACTTGTGTAGTTATGGTATTGTTTACATTTACAAATTATAAAAGCTTTAAAGTAGTAGAAGCAGAATCATTAATATTGTTATTTATCAGTATCATCTTTATTTTCATTTTGTCAGGACAGATGAATAAGTACAAAATAAAAGCCAAGGAAGTAGAAACAGAGCTAAGGATGCAGAAATTATATGCAGATTCCTTTAAAGGGATGATTGAAAATATGCGGTTACGACAACATGAATTTAACCATCATATCAATTTGCTACATAGTATGCATTTCAAATATCAAACTTATGAGGAATTAGTGGCAGCACAGGAAAACTATGAAAATGCGGTTATTAAAGAAAATCGCTTTCATAAACTGTTATCTTGCGGGAATTCTGTAATCATAGGATTCTTATATGGACGTTTCGTAGAATTTGATAAGAAGGGAATTGATATTTCTTATCAGGTTAGTATACAAGATGTGGAGATTGGTATTCCAATTCATAGGATTGTAGAAATATTAGGGGATTTGATGAACAATGCAGTGGAAGCATTACTTGCCGATGGGGAGAGAAAGAAGCTGCATGTTTCGGTAATCGAAAATGACTGCTTTTATATTGAAGTTAGAAATGAAAGTCCTTATATTCCCTACAAAGAGATAGGAACATTCTTTGTGAAGGATTATAGCAAGAAGGGAGAAAACAGAGGACTAGGGTTATATAATGTGAAGCAAATTTGTGATGAGTATGGCTTGGAAATAGCCTGTGACAATGTGGACATTGANGGAGANAATTGGNTATACTTTGNAATACGCAAAGAAAAAGAAACCACNTGANAATGGTTTCTTTTTCTTTGTTANTCTTCTGTNGGATATTCGTATTCNCCAAAAAAGANAANGCTTGCAATGTCAAANCTTANCCAGGTNCCNAANAGNANNNANGCNGNNANTANNGGNTTACTCCATNTGATAAGTTTGGCNTTCATAACGGTTCACTCCTTTCATCTTTAATAACTTNGCAGNAATTAGCTGCGNAGTNTGNAATATAATCACCCAAAATCCTGCNGTNATNTAAGGANTTTCAGGGGTTATATACGTNAGNGTNAGATAAAAGAAAATAATTACNAATGCCTGTCCNCGNACCCGATGNATGACCTTTTCGGANAGNGGNCGANGAACNGCGGAAGTNANCGGTCCNATNTAGTAGTTGCANAGGATNCAGAGAAANANNAGAATCATCTGNANNAGCTTATTGACCGGNATAACAGGCAGNACCGCCANNGNCAGAAACATATAAGTAAANGAAACCAGAAANCAGGAAAGATATGTGCGGCANTGCAGACCTCCGGTGGAGGTGCGNAGNANCANCATTACAACAACAGCAAAAGCATAAATCCCCAGAATATTATGAAACAGGATTCCCATAATGATCAGCTTGCTGAATTCAGAGGCAAGCGTTTTCCAAGTGTATTTAAGCTGCTCAATCTGAAAATCACTGAACTCATATTGTGTTTTTAAAAATTCACGCATATCCGTGCCTCCTTTGATTTGAACTGTGTTCATTGTAAAATGAATTTTTGTTCCGGAGAGAGATTTTGACTGAATGGCAATTTTTTCATACTGAANGNAAGAAAANTGTCAAAAAAANTAGATTTTGAGATTTTNAGTCAGAAAATAGNNCCATTTGGTAAAAATTGGCAGGACATGATCAGGGATATGATAGAATCGGAAAAGAAATGTACAGNCGGTCAGNCAANGTCATGACNGCCGNNGAAACCGNCATAGATCAGGATGGAGGGGAAGAATATGGCATATGAGATACCATACGATGAAATTGGACTGAGAATCCGTAACCTGCGGGAAGCGAATAGTTATACCAGAGATGCGTTTGCTGAAAGGGTTCATATTTCCGCAAAATTTTTATACGAAATTGAACTTGGAAAGAAAGGCTTCTCGGTAGAAATTCTGTATAAAATATCAAATGCCTTGGGAGTCAGTACTGATTATCTGGTAGCAGGAAAGGACAGCAGCAAGTTATCCGGCAAGACGGCAGCGGTTTTGGAGTGTTTCAGCCCGGATCAGCTCACGCATGTGCAGGATATTTTAAAATCCGTACAGGAACTCTGCACCGATGCAGGAAATAAGGTGCAGGAGAGAATGGGATATATAGACGATGAGGCAATTTAGTANTTGAAAAGGGGGCTGCCGCACTTANGGATCAAAATCCGAGGTGAGGCAGCCTCTTTTCTGANTTTNGANGAGGAAGNTTTCANCTGATCATTCCGCCCAGCATTCCGCTTCCGGTGCATAAGATCAGTACAGTAAAAAAATTTCCNCCCAGATCNGAAACGCCGTGGTTGATNATNAGGGAAACNAGGATCAAAATCAAAAAGTACAGACCGCCCATAAGAAGTCCCCANAGGAATTTCCGGTTCCCTTCATGCTTTCCGGCCCAGAATCCGGCAAGAAAGGTGACAATTATGTAAATGGCAATGATGCAGATGGAAACAATCTTTTCGGACAGTCCAAAGCGGTACAGCATCAGAGCCAGAAGGAGGAGAAAACCGGTTGTGAGGAGATAGGATACAAGCAGGCATTTTAATATGAAGGTAAGGCGTGAGCTTAAGTTGATCTTATTTGGCATGATGGCCTCCAATTCTTTGAGAATTACGATTTCTTTCTATATTAATCATATGTCCGAACTTGACAGAGAATGCCCGATATTGTAATATTTCCATAAACTGTCCGTATGAGCCCGTATGAAGTCCATATGGAGCCCATATGGGGTATACATGGACAAAATATACAATTAAGGAGTGATTTTGATTTGGATACCGATGGTGTCATGCAATTGTTTGCGTTATTGATTCTGGTGATGTTATCTGCTTTCTTTTCATCCGCAGAAACCTCGCTTACGACAGTCAACCGGGTGAGGCTTAAGGCACTTGCCGATGANGGGAATAAGAGAGCGGAAAAGGCGCTTGAGGTACTTGAACGTTACGGAAAGATGCTCAGTGCAATCTTAATAGGAAATAATATAGTTAATCTGTATGCATCAGCTCTTGCCACCACGCTTGCAATCAGGATAAGTATGCCGGTGGGAATCGCAACCGGTATTTTGACGGTGATAATTCTGATCTTTGGTGAGATCATCCCCAAAAATGTGGCTATGAGTTATTCCGAGAAGCTGGCTCTTGGGTATGCGGCGTTTATTTCGGCGCTTGTAAAAGTGCTTACGCCGGTTATTTTCATTATTGACAAGCTGGCAAACGGAATCATGAGTCTGCTACATATTGATGCGAACCGCAGAACGGCCATGACGGAGACAGAGCTTCGTACTTATGTGGAAGTGAGCCATGAGGATGGAGTGATTGAATCGGAAGAGCGGGAGATGATCTACAATGTGTTTGATTTTGGCGATGCCGTGGCAAAGGATGTTATGATCCCCCGGATTGATATGGCTGCAATTAATGAAGATGCCACATACGACGAGGTTCTTGCATTGTTTAAGGAATGCATGTACACCAGAATTCCGGTTTATAGCGGGGATAAGGATCAGGTGGTGGGTCTGATCAATATTAAAGATTTTATTCTGGTTGAAAATAGAGAGAGCTTTCAAATTACGGATATCATCCGTGAGGCTTATTATACTTATGAATTTAAAAAGACGGCGGATCTGCTTATGGAGATGCGTGAGAAATGCGTCAATGTATCCTTTGTTTTAAATGAGTACGGCGCAACGGTAGGTATGATCACCTTGGAGGATCTTCTTGAGGAGATCGTGGGGGAGATCCGCGATGAATATGANGCGGACGAGGANGAATTGATTCAGGAGGTGGAAGACAGGACTTACCTGGTAGAAGGAAGCATGAAGCTGAATGATATCAATGACGAGCTGGGAACCGAGTTTGAGTCCGAGGATTATGATTCTATCGGAGGTCTCATCATCGAAAATCTTGACCGATTGCCGGAAGAGGGAGAGATGATTTCCATACAGCAGGGAATTGTTTTGCAGGTAAAAGAGGTCAATCAGAACCGGATTGTGAAGGTGCTGGTGATCCTGCCGGAAGAACAGGATATGGAGGAGGAGCAGGNGGATCAGGACAGGACAGAAGGTAACCGGGAGCAGGGCAGAGAAAACACGGAAAGCGAAGAGAGGAATTAAAACAGGAAAAGAGCGATTTTTTTCACAAAATGCTTTTCCAAAATACACATCTATGCTATACTATATGAAAATTATGTGATTTTGCTCATCGGATCATTGATGGGGAAGGAAATAAAGGAGATTATATTATGAAACGTATTAAGACACTGGCAACAAGAGATTTGAAAGAATCCATGAAGAAGGGCGGATGCGGTGAATGCCAGACATCCTGTCAGTCAGCCTGCAAGACTTCCTGTACCGTAGGAAATCAGAGTTGTGAAAAGGCAAAATAAGCATCAAAACAGGATAGTGAAAGTAAGCAGCGGTTCGCGCCGCTGCTTATTGTTGTTAATTTGAGAGGATTAGAAACGTGATACATCAGTATAAAAATAACGGCTATAACATTGTNTTGGATGTAAACAGCGGTTCCGTTCATGTTGTAGATGATGTGGTGTACGATGCNNTTCCNNTGGTGGAGGAAGCATTGGAAGCCGGGAGAACAAAAGAGGAGATACCGGAGCTGCTTTTTTCAAATCTGAAGGAGCGCTATGCCGGAGAAGATATCGGGGAAGCGTTTGCGGACATTTGGGAGCTTAAGGAAGCAGGAATGCTTTACGCGCCCGATATTTACGAAAATTATATCATTGATTTTAAGAAGCGGGAAACCGTAGTGAAAGCGCTGTGTCTGCATATTGCGCATGATTGTAATCTTGCCTGCAGATATTGTTTTGCAGAGGAAGGTGAGTACCATGGAAGACGGGCGCTCATGAGTTTTGAGGTAGGGAAAAAGGCACTGGATTTTCTGGTAAAGAATTCCGGAAACCGTGTAAATTTAGAGGTNGATTTTTTTGGNGGAGAGCCGCTTATGAANTGGCAGGTGGTAAAGGATNTGGTGGCNTATGGCAGGAGNCTGGAGGAGCCCTNTCANAAGAANTTCCGTTTTACNCTTACCACCAATGGTATTTTGTTAAATGANGAGGTTCTGGANTTTGTCAATAANGAAATGTCCAATGTGGTTNTNAGCATTGACGGACGAAAAGAAGTNCATGATAAGATGCGTCCGTTCCGGGGCGGTCAGGGNAGNTATGACAGTATNGTNCCGAAATTTCAGAAGGTGGCNGAGAGCCGNNNNCAGANGAATTANTATGTGCGNGGAACCTTNACCNGGAANAATCTGGATTTTTCGGAGGATGTGGCTCATTTGGCGGATCTGGGCTTTGAACAGATATCNGTGGAACCGGTGGTNGCNGCGCCGGAAGACGATTACGCGCTGCGCACGGAGGACATTCCCNNACTGCTTGANGAGTATGACAAGCTTGCCGTNGAATTATTAAATAGAAAAAAACAGGGAAAAGGTGTTAATTTCTTTCATTTTATGATAGACTTGGAAGGTGGNCCNTGTGTTGCCAAGAGACTTTCCGGATGNGGTTCGGGAACAGAGTATCTGGCNGTAACGCCCTGGGGNGATTTGTATCCCTGTCATCAGTTCGTAGGCAAAGAAGANTTCTTGATGGGAAATGTGGATGAGGGCATTACNAGGACNGATATCAGNGANGAGTTNAAGACNTGTAATGTTTACGCAAAGGANAAGTGCAGAAACTGTTTTGCNAAGTTTTATTGCAGCGGCGGATGNGCGGCCAATTCCTATAATTTCCACGGACANATTAACGATGCCTATGATCTTGGCTGTGAATTGCAGAAAAAGCGTATCGAATGTGCGATCATGATAAAGGCGGCGCTTGCCGATTTGGAAGGAGAAGAGAANAATGAAGAAGAATAAAGCAATTATTACACTGCTTGTGCTGGTACTGCTTCTTGCCGGTTTTGGTTATACGGCGGCAGTGGGAATCGGCGCCAACGGAGCCGGTTCGGCANCAAGCATNAANCTGGGACTTGATCTNGAAGGCGGTGTAAGNATNACNTANCAGGCNGTNGGAGATGAGACNCCCAGTGCGGAGGANATGGCTGATACCATCTACAAGCTGCANAAGCGTGTGGAAGCNTACAGCTCCGAGGCGGTTGTTTACAAAGAGGGAGANGACCGGGTAAATATTGAAATTCCNGGTGTATCGGATGCNAANGCNATTNTGGANGAGCTNGGTAAGCCCGGTTCNTTGTATTTTATCCGTGAGACCGCNTCAGACGGAAGCCTGAATTANAATCGAAGTACTTATGATATGTANAAATCCATTGAAGNATTNGAAGCGGATGGTTCGATCATACTGGTAGGTACGGATGTGAAGAATGCTCAGCATCGCTCTATAACCGATGATATGCAGAACAAGCAATTTGCGGTATCACTATCCATGACGGAGGAGGGAACCACCAAGTTTGCGGACGCCACCAGGGAAGCTTACCAGAAGGGTCAGAGCATTGCTATTTATTATGATGGTGCAATTATCAGTGCTCCCGGCGTGAATGCTGTGATTACAAACGGACAGGCAGAAATCACAGGACGATTTTCCGCGGCGGAGGCAGAGCAGTTAGCTTCCACCATTCGTATCGGCGGATTGAAGATTCAGTTGGAAGAGCTGCATTCCAAGATCGTAGGAGCACAGCTCGGGGAAGAGGCGATTTCTACCAGTATCAAAGCAGCATTAGTGGGATTTGTGATCATTGTTATCTTTATGATCGCTGTTTACTATATATCCGGTGTTGCAGCCAGTCTTGCGCTTGCTTTGTATGTGGAGCTTATAGTCATTTTGCTGGATGCGTTTGAAATCACATTAACGCTTCCCGGTATTGCAGGTATTATCCTTTCTATCGGTATGGCGGTAGATGCCAACGTAATCATTTTTGCGCGTATCAGGGAAGAGATTGCCAAAGGAAAAACGGTGAAATCCGCTATTGATACCGGATTCAAAAAGGCGACTTCGGCCATTGTGGATGGCAATGTAACGACGCTGATCGCAGCGCTGGTTCTCGGAGTTATGGGATCCGGCACTATTAAAGGATTTGCGGCAACGCTGGCTTTAGGTATTGTCCTTTCCATGTTTACGGCAATGATCGTGACCAGATTAATTCTGAATGCATTTTATGCAATAGGACTTAAGGATGTGAAGCTGTATGGTACGGCCAAGGAGAGAAAGGCAGTAGACTTTACCTCCAAAAGAAAGCTCTTCTTTGGTATTTCCATTGCAGCAATTTTGGCGGGATTTGTGTTTATGGGAATCGGCAAGGCACAGACCGGAAATACATTGAATTACAGTCTGGAGTTTGTGGGAGGTACTTCCACAAATGTAACCTTTAATGAAGATATGACACTCGCCGATATTGATTCAAAGGTAGTTCCGCTGATTGAAAATATTACCGGGGATGGAAATGTACAGACCCAGAAGATCGAGGGAACCAATGAGGTGATCTTTAAGACACGTTCCCTACAAGTGGAAGAGAGAGAGACGTTTAAGAATACCATGGTNGAGCAGTTCGGNGTGGATGCGGAGAAGATNACCACAGAGACCATAAGCTCTACTGTCAGCAGTGAAATGAAGTCNGATGCTATCTGGGCGGTAGTGATNGCTACACTCTGTATGCTGGTTTACATCTGGCTGCGGTTTAANGATATTCGTTTCGGTGCAAGNTCNGTGATNGCGCTTGTACATGACGTATTAGTNGTACTTGCTTTTTANGCAATCGTGAGAGTGTCNGTGGGAACCACATTCATTGCTTGTATGCTGACGATTGTTGGTTATTCAGTCAATGCAACCATCGTAATTTTNGACCGTATCAGAGAAAANCTGGGTACTTTAGGCAGGAAGGAATCTCTGGATNGCATGGTGAACGAAAGTATTACCCAGACCCTTTCCAGAAGTATTTTTACATCNTTGACCACATTTATCATGGTTGCGGCTCTTTATGTGTTCGGAGTTTCTTCCGTAAAAGAGTTTGCGCTGCCTNTGATGGCAGGTATCCTCTGCGGTACGTATTCTTCCGTATGCATTACGGGAGCTTTGTGGCTGGTTCTGCGTAAAGTATTTCCGCAGAANGCGGCTTAAAGAGAAAGTCATAATTTAGGAAAGTAAAAATGAANGCGTTCCGGATCCGATAAGTCCGCTTAAAGGGCGAGGCTGTCGGGCGTTCGGAACGCTTTTTAAGTGACAGGAAGCCGTCTGCCGGCATAATCCGGCATGGCGGACAGCTTTGGGGAGAGGAAGAGAAGATATGGCGAAATGGGTNGTTATGGCNAAAAGAGCGGATTTTGATGAGATGGCAAAAAGACATCAGATTACNCCGATGCTNGCAAGGCTNATCAGAAACCGGGATCTGATTTCAGAGGAAGAGATTGATAAATATTTAAACGGAACGTTAGATGATCTCTATGATCCTCTTTTGATGAAGGATATGGAAAAGGCAGCAATGATCATCAGGACAAAAATTCAGCAGAAAAAGTCCATACGGATCATCGGGGATTATGATGTNGACGGAATCTGNGCTTCTTTTATTNTGCGCAAAGGAATCNGNCTGCTGGGAGGAAATGCGGATGTGGCGATTCCCCACAGGATCAAAGACGGTTATGGACTGAANGAGCGNTTGGTNGAGGATGCNCACAANGATGNNATTGANACCATTNTNACCTGNGANAACGGCATTGCNGCATNNGATCAGATNAAANNGGCAAANGAATANGGNATGACGGTGGTGGTTACNGATCATCACGAAATTCCTTTTGAGGAAAAGATCCCTTTTGAAAAAAAGGGCGGAGAACGTCACTATATTCTGCCGCCGGCGGATGCCGTGGTGGANCCCAAACAGCCGGANTGCGGATATCCTTTTAANCAGATCTGCGGAGCGGTGGTGGCGGCGAAGCTGGTACAGGCGCTTTTCAATGAGATGGAAAGGTGTAGAGATAAAGAATTAAAGACGGATGAAATNAGGAAATCACAAGGATTTCAGAAATTTCAAGAATTTCAGGAAGAGATGCTTTGCTTTGAGGCTTTGGCTACCGTTTGTGATGTGATGGAGCTTCAGGACGAGAACCGCATTCTGGTAAAGGAAGGGCTTCGTCTGATGGAGCATACATCCAATCCGGGGCTGAAAGCTCTTTTGATGGTTAATAATATTCAGGATAAGACCCTGACGACCCATCATGCCGGATTTATACTGGGACCCTGTATGAACGCCACCGGACGGCTTGACACGGCAAGACGGGCGTTGGAATTGTTTGAATGTAAGGACTTNCGGGAAGCGGTGGTCATTGCAGGCGAACTGAAAAGCTTAAACGACAACAGGAAGCAGATGACAGAGCAGGGAGTTAGTGAAGCGATTGNGCAGGTGGAAGAGAAAGGAATGGATCAGGATAAGGTGCTGGTTTTATACCTTCCTGACTGCCATGAGAGCCTGGCGGGAATCATTGCCGGAAGGATCAAAGAGAGATACGGTAGACCAACCTTTGTGCTGACCCGGGGCGAAGAAGGGGTAAAGGGCAGCGGAAGATCCATTGATGAATATTCCATGTACGAGGAAATGTCAGTCTGTAAGGAATTATATACCAGATATGGAGGTCATAAGAAGGCTGCCGGTCTTTCCCTTCGGGATGAAGAATCNGNGGAAATTTTCCGAAGGAAACTAAATGAGAATTGTAAACTGACTCAGGAGGATCTTGNNGAAAAGCTGAAAATAGACATGGAACTGCCTCTTATACGGGCAGATAAAAGCTTTATNAGGGAATTGACTTTGCTGGAGCCTTTTGGAACAGGGAATCGAAAGCCGGTTTTT
>JAAVAA010000017.1:34692-47406 GCA_014804285.1 Lachnospiraceae bacterium
ANANATCAGNCTGCTTTCCGGAAGGAAGATTGGCAAAAATAAGAATGTAGGAAAATACCAGATCAGTGAGGCCGGAGTCCGGTATGAGATGATCTATTTCGGGGATCTGGAACGGTTTGACGCTTTTCTGACAGAGCGGTTTGGAGAGAGAAAAGTACAGCAGCTGTATTGCGAGGGGGTATGGGAAGGAGATATGACGATCAGTATGGCCTATTACCCGGGGATAAACAGCTATGCGGGGCGGGAAAGCGTACAGATTGTGATGCAGGGGTATTGCTAAGGAATATCAATCTGAGGGATACTTTTGTATTGTTCAATGTTCAAGTTTTGTCGGATCGAGAAGGAAATCATAGATGTTCATAATAAGGATTCCGTGCTCATCATAGTGTAAAGGAACGATATCCTTTGTGATTACTATTTTTCGAAAGGAGTCATCGATTTTTCTGAATGGTCTTATTTCCTGCTCCTGCTTTCCGACATCAGGTATCGAATATGCTGATTGGATATAATATCTGTTTGAACCGGCATTGCAGACAAAATCGACTTCAAGCTGTTTTCGGATTACTTTCCCGTTTGAATCTTTTTGTGCAATTATAACAACCCCCACATCCACGTTGTAACCCCTCATACGCAGCTCATTATAGAGTACATTTTCCATCACATGTGTCTGTTCAAATTGACGGAAATTGATACGGGAATTTCGCAGACCCAAATCTGAAAAATAGTATTTCTTAGGAGTCTCAATATATGCTTTTCCCCGGATGTCATATCTCTGTGCAGACTCCATTAAAAAGGAATCCTCAAAATAATCCAGATATCTTTTAATTGTTGCTGCTGTGATTCGTGACTTCTTTACGCTGCGGAAGGTATTTTTAAGCTTTTCGGGATTTGTCAGCGAGCCAACGGCGGATGACAAAATATTGAGCAGGTCTTCAAGTTCTCCAGGATTTTTTATCTTGTTTCGCTTAAAAATATCCCGGATATATATTTCATCAAACAGGTTGTTTAAGGTGGCAGCCTTGTCAGCATCATCGTCTTTGAGAACTACCATCGGAATTCCGCCATACAGCATATATTGCGAGAGTCCTTCATATTTATCTCCCGGATAAACGGACATAAATTCAGAGAAGCTTAAGGGGTACATATGGATTTCATCACCCCTGCCAGCAAATTCCGTTATAATATCGCTGGAAAGAAATTTAGCATTGCTTCCTGTAACGTATACATCTATGTTATCCTTGCGGAGATAACCATTTAGAACGGTTTCAAAGCAGTCAAGCATCTGTACTTCGTCAAGAAGAAGATAATACATTGCAGAATCCGCTGTCTTTGAACGGATATATGCCATGAACTTTTCGGGATTGGCTTTCCTGTTTTTCTTTTCAAGTTCGATCAGGCTTTCTCCAATAAGATATAGATCATCAGCGGAGTCAAAAGCAAAGCGGATTATATGGTCGTCCGGTACGCCGTTTTCCAATAGATGATGGTAAAAAAGCGTATTCAGGAGATAGGATTTACCACACCTTCTAATTCCTGTTATTACTTTGACCAGTTCATTGTTTTTGCGTTTAATCAGTTTATCCAGATAAAAATTGCGTTTAATTTCCATATAACCAATTTCCTTTGCAATAGATTTTTGCAACTATATACATTTATCTATTGTAGAATATCATAAGACGAACAAAAAGACAACTGATAACAACAGATTTTTGTTTTCTTTTCATTGGAAGAACAGAATCGTAAAAGCCTCCGGGGGATGCCGGAGGCTTTTACATTCTTATGAGGGGGGAGATAGTGAGTTGTTCAACTATCTTGGTTATTATCATAAAGGCAAAATGTGTTTAAATTGTGTTTAATTTATGATAAAAATCTAAAATCATCTTAATAAAAAATAAATTACATGGAAAAAAATACGAAACATATACTGATGCAAGGGGCATCTTCACAGGCAAAGATTGAAAAACATGGATAATCGTGCTATCTTATTATAAGAAAAAATGAATTCAGAAAGAAATGAGGAAAGTAATGTTTCAATGTAAAGAANTGCTTAAAGGTATTACTTATGAATGTNTCAAAGGAACTGTTGATAGAGAAGTCAGCCAGGTTGTTTACGACTCCCGGAAGATAGTGAAGGATTGTCTGTTTATCTGCATCTGCGGATACAATACGGACGGACATGATTTTGCCTGTGAGGCAGCTGACAAGGGNGCGGCAGTGCTGGTGGTCCAAAAAGATGTAGAGCTTCCGGAGGGAAGTGATGTTACCGTGATCCGCGTGGAGGATACACGCTATGCCATGGCATTTATTTCTGCCGCGTACTTTGGGCATCCGGCNGACCGGCTGAAGGTCATCGGTATTACCGGAACCAAGGGNAAGACCACTACCACNTANTTNATNAAGTCTATTCTGGAAAGCGCAGGCTATAAGACCGGACTGGTGGGAACNATAGAGACCATTATCGGAGAGCGGCATATACCAGCCTCAAATACCACACCGGAATCCTTTCTTTTGCAGAAATATTTTAAGGAGATGGAGGAAGAGGGCTGNCAGATCGTNGTNATGGAGGTTGCNTCCCAGGGNTTNAAGCTTCACAGAACTCAGGGATTTACCTTTGAGATCGGTATTTTCACNAATTTGGAGCCGGATCATATCGGNCCCAATGAACATGCAGATTTTGAGGAATATCAGGCATGCAAGGGGCTTTTGTTTAAGCAGTGCAGGCTTGGAATTGTAAATATAGACGATAAGCACACAGAGGCAGTNATNAAGGATCATACCTGCAGGCTGGAAACCTATGGATTTGATAAGTCGGCGGATTTTTATGCAGACAATCTGGAANTGGTAAATAAGCCGGGAGAGNTGGGNATTGATTTTACGGTAGGAGGAAAGATGAATTTCCGGGTGGAGGTTCCNACNCCGGGAAGATTCAGNGTATACAATGCACTGACGGCAATTGCCGTGTGCAGTCATTTNAAGGTNGAANTTCCGCAGATACAAAAAGCGCTTNTGAGTGCGCANGTAAAGGGNAGAATNGAGATGGTNCCNGTGTCCGANCAGTTTACNCTGNTGATCGACTATGCGCATAATGAGATGAGCCTTAAGAGTCTTTTGACTACTCTGCGGGAGTATCAGCCGGCCAGACTGGTATGNATGTTTGGNTGCGGGGGAAACCGNTCAAAGGACCGGCGGTTTGGAATGGGNGAGGTCAGCGGGAACTATGCNGANCTGACCATCATCACATCGGATAATCCCCGGTTTGAAAAGCCGCAGGATATTATAGAGGATATTAAAACAGGAATTCGGAGAACAGAAGGGATGTACGTTGAAATCTGTGACCGGAAAGAGGCGATTGCCTATGCCATTGATCACGGACAGCCGGGGGATATTATTGTTCTGGCAGGCAAAGGACATGAGGATTATCAGGAGATCGAAGGGGTGAAATACCCGATGGATGAGAGAGTATTGATTGCTGAGATACTTGAGGAAAGACGAAAGAATTTATGACAGAGGGAAGATACGCCAATATCATAATTGATATTTCCCACGAGAAGGTAGACCGCCCGTTTCAGTATCGGATACCGGATTCGCTTTTGGGATCGCTGGAACCGGGAATGTGTGTACAGGTTCCTTTTGGCAGCGGAAACCGCATGCGNCAGGGATATGTGATNGAAGTGACGGACAGNGCGCAGTTTCCGGAAGAGAAGATGAANCAGATTGNAGGGATAGTAAANGGAAGCGTATCCCTGGAGGCNGATGCGATACGGCTCGCCGTCTGGATGCGGAAAACCTATGGNTCTACCATGATTGCGGCACTGAAGACGGTGCTTCCCATAAAGCGGGATATGAAATTTAAAGAAAAAAAGAAGATCCGCCGCCTTTTTACACTGGAAGAGACCAGATCCGTACTGGGAGAAGCAATCAGANAGCATCAAAATGCCAAAGTAAGAGTGCTTGAGGAATTATGTCGGGAAGAGGAGCTTCCTTATGAGCTNGTGACCGGGAAGCTGAATGTGTCAGCAGCTACGCTTCGGAGCCTTGTAAGTCAGGGTGTGATCACNATAGAAAGTGAAAATTATTACAGAAATCCTGTTAAGATCGAGACTGCAAGAGAGGCGGGAATGCGGCTTTCCGAGGAGCAGGATACGGTGAGGCGGGAGGTNCTTTCCGATTATGATCAGGGGATCAGGAGAACTTATCTTGTACACGGAATTACGGGAAGCGGTAAAACAGAGGTCTATTTATCNCTGATTGAGGGAATGATAAAAAGAGGAAAGCAGTGCATTGTCCTGATACCGGAGATTGCCCTTACCTATCAGACGCTGTTACGTTTTTATAAGAGATTCGGAGACCGGGTATCTGTGATGAATTCAACCCTTTCTGNNGGAGAAAAATATGACCAGTGCCAGCGTGCCGCTAAGGGAGAACTGGATGTGATCATCGGTCCCAGATCCGCGTTGTTTGTACCTTTTCCCAATCTTGGATTGATCGTTATGGATGAGGAGCATGAGTCCAGCTACAAAAGTGAGACAACGCCTAAATACCATGCGAGAGAGACAGCGGAATATCTTGCCGGAATCAAAAACGCAAGTCTGGTACTGGGATCCGCNACTCCTTCATTAGAGGCGTATTGCCGGNCCAAAGAAGGAAGNTACAAACTTTTTACCTTAAACAGNAGACTGACCGGNGGAAGTCTTGCTCCGGTAACCATTGTGGATCTGCGGAAGGANCTAAGGGAAGGAAACCGNTCTATATTCAGCAGNAAGCTTCAGGAATTGATAAGTGACCGGCTTTCCAGAAAAGANCAGATCATGNTGTTCTTAAACAGGCGGGGNTTTGCNGGATTTATATCCTGCCGTTCCTGCGGGNATGTGATGAAGTGNCCNCANTGTGATGTGTCTTTGTCCCAGCATATGGGAGGAANGCTGATATGNCATTANTGTGGTTATGAAACGAAGAGTGTTGNGAANTGCCCTTCCTGCGGGTCTCCCTATATATCAGGTTTTAAAGCGGGAACCCAGCAGATNGAGCAGCAGCTTTATAAATATTTTCCGGGAATCCGGGTACTGCGCATGGATNGGGANACCACCCGGCANAAAGGAAGTTACGAAAAGATCCTGTCTTCCTTTTCGGAGGGNGAGGCGGATGTGCTGGTAGGAACCCAGATGATCGTGAAGGGACATGATTTNCCCAATGTGACNCTTGTAGGCGTGCTGGCAGCGGATNTGTCCTTAAATGACTGTGATTACCGCTCCGGTGAGAGGACTTTTCAGCTCCTTACNCAGGCGGCGGGAAGAGCGGGCAGNGGAACGAAGCCCGGNGANGCNGTNATACAGACCTANCGGCCGGAGCATTACAGTATNGTCCGNGCAGCNGNGCAGGATTATAANGCCTTTTATGAGGAGGAGATCCTATANCGTGAGATNGGTTCTTATCCGCCTGCGGCGCATATGCTTGCCGTGCTGATAACTTCGCCTATAGAAGAGACGGGGATGGAACTTGCCGGAAAGCTGGCGGAACTGGCAAAGAAAGCAGCCACACAGACAGAAACACAGGCAGAAGCTTCTACAGAAGCTTCTGCAAAAGCAAAAGCTTTAGCTTTTGCTTCTGTGATTGGNCCGGCAANAGCNTCGATAGGAAAAATTAACGATGTNTATCGTTTTATGGTATACTGTAAGTCGNGTGATGAAAATGTNCTTACANAAATCAGAGATCTTATGGAANAATTCACTGCACGCATGGAATCAAAAAAGGAAATTGTACAGTTTGATTTTGATCCCATGAGCAGTTATTAAGAAAGGAATAGAAAAGATGGCAATCAGAAACATAAGAGAAATAGGAGATCCGGTTTTAAATAAAAACTGCAAGGAGGTTAAGGAACTGACCGACCGTACAAAAGAACTGATCAATGATATGTTTGAGACCATGTATGAGGCGGATGGTGTGGGGCTTGCGGCGCCTCAGGTGGGAATATTGAAACGAATTGTTGTGATTGATGTGACAGGGGAGGATCCCATTCTCCTCATCAATCCGGTGATNATGGAGACCTCCGGTGAGCAGACAGGATACGAAGGCTGTCTTTCGGTTCCGGGAAAGTCCGGCATCGTTACCAGACCAAATTATGTGAAGGTGCTGGCGTATAATGAAAATATGGAGAGATATGAACTGGAGGGGACGGAGCTGCTTGCAAGAGCAATCTGCCATGAGCTGGAGCATTTAGAGGGACATCTTTATGTGGAAAAAGTNGAAGGNGATCTGGTGAACACGGCGGATTTGATGGAAGAAGAGGAATAAGTTNAGNAGNCANNAGGAAAGGAAGAATTTCTTATGAAGATNGTTTATATGGGAACTCCGGATTTTGCGGTGGCGCCNCTNGANGCACTNATTNAGGCAGGTCATCAGGTTACNGCGGTNGTGACNCAGCCGGATAANCAAANNGGACGNGGAAAGGAAGTACAGATGACTCCCGTGAAGGAATGTGCNTTAAAGNACNNNATTCCNGTATTTCANCCGNTAAAGATCAAGGAAAAAGAAGCNGTAGACCGGCTTCGGGAATATCCTGCGGATATCTTTGTGATTGCTGCCTTCGGACAGCTTTTGTCGGAAGAAATTCTCAAGATGCCGCCTTTTGGCTGTGTGAATATCCATGCATCCCTTCTTCCGGCATATCGGGGAGCGGCTCCCATTCAATGGGTAATCCTGAACGGAGAAAAGGAGACCGGAGTTACCATCATGCAGATGGAAAAGGGGTTGGATACCGGGGATATGCTTTTGAAAAAGGCTATTCCCATAGAACCTAAGGAGACGGGAGAGAGTCTGCATGATAAGCTGATGGAGATTGGAGCGGAGCTGATTGTTGAGGCACTGCCTTTGATTGAATCAGGAGCGATTATTCCGGAGAAACAGGAAGATTCAAAATCCTCCTATGCTTCACGGCTCAATAAGGAAATGGGACATATCGATTGGAATAAAGATGCCGAAGAGTTGGAACGGCTGGTGCGGGGATTAAATTCCTGGCCCAGTGCGTACACTTCTTATCGGGGAAAGACTTTAAAGATATGGGAAGCTGATGTGATTGGGGAGCAGAGCGGGAAACTTCCGGGAGAAATTACGCAGGTGGGAAAAGATTTTGTGGATGTGGCCTGCGGGAAAGATATTCTGCGCATATATTCCCTGCAGCTGGAAGGAAAAAAGCGCATGGCGGTAAAAGACTTTCTTCTCGGCTATGAGATAAAGCCGGGAATGATGTTAGGAGGCTGATTATGTACGGATATTATTTTGACCCAACTTATCTTCTGGTTTTGATTGGTGCGGTTCTCTGCATTGCAGCAAGCAGCATGGTAAATTCCACTTATCAAAAATATTCGCGGGTGCGCGCAAGGAGCGGTATAACAGGGGCGGAAGCGGCTCAGAGGATCCTGCAGATGTCAGGGATTAACGATGTTCAGATCCAGCATGTCAGCGGTGAGCTGACGGATCATTATGATCCTTCCAAAAAGGTGCTTAGATTATCAGATACCGTTTATGATTCCCGATCTGTTGCGGCAATCGGCGTTGCTGCCCATGAGTGCGGTCATGCCCTTCAACACAAGGAAGGGTATTTCCCACTGAAATTCCGTTCCACTTTAGTACCGGCAGCCAATATCGGATCAAAGCTGGGATTGCCGATCGTGATCCTGGGACTGGTTTTGGGAATCGGATTTGATCTTCCGGGCGGAGGATATTTTTCTCTGGCTCAGATTGGAATCTGGGTGTTCTCCCTGGCGGTTCTGTTTCAGATCGTTACTTTGCCGGTTGAGTTTAACGCCTCCCACAGAGCCCTTAAGATGCTTGGAAGCTATGGGATTATGACAGGCGATGAAGTGGATGATTGTAAACGTGTTCTTGGGGCAGCGGCATTAACCTATGTGGCAGCTGCGGCTTCATCTATTTTGCAGCTTCTCCGGCTTGTTATCTTAAGTGGAAACAGAAGAAGAAATGACTGATTGGAAAGCTGCATAAGCGGAGACCATATCAAAAAGACAAAGACAGGTCTGTGGGGAAGAAAATTTGGAAAATGTAAGAGAACTTGCGCTGGATATGCTGATGGAAATTGTAGAGAACGGAAACTACAGTCATCTGGTTATCCGAAATGTGCTGGACAAATATAATTACATGGATATAAGAGATAAAGCCTTTGTAAAAAGGATGACAGAGGGTACCTTGGAGCGGCTGATCCAGATTGACTACGTGCTTGATCAGTTTTCCAAAGTACCCGTTTTGAAGATGAAACCGCTTATCCGGAATCTGATGCGTCTCAGCGTTTACCAGCTTCTGTTTATGGATCAGATCCCGGACAGCGCCGTTTGCAATGAGGCGGTGAAGCTTGCCGGAAAAAGAGGTTTCCGGGGACTTTCCGGGTTTGTTAACGGGGTGCTTCGCAATATTGCAAGAAACCGTTCGGATATCAAATATCCGGATCCGGTAAAGGACAGAATCAAGGCTTTGTCGGTTCGGTATTCCATGCCCGGATGGCTGATCGGGTTATGGGAAGACGCCTATGGCGAAGAGAAGACACAGGCGATTCTGGACGGGCTGTTGTGTGAGCATCCGGTAACGGTAAGGCTTTCGGGAAATGCTTCCAAAGAGGACAGAAAAAGGTGGATCTCGGAGCTTTCGGATAGAAAGGTTCAGGCTAAGAGCCATCCCTATCACCAACAGGCATTCACACTTACGGGAACGGATGGGATCAAAAATCTTCCCGGCTATGAGGAAGGACTATTTATGGTTCAGGATGTGAGCAGTATGCTTGCAGTGGAGGCTGCGGGAATTGAAAGTGAACCGGATGGAATCGATGGTTCGGGAGATTTGTTTGTATTGGATGTGTGTGCGGCTCCCGGAGGAAAAAGCATGTACATGGCGGAAAAGCTGGGCAGGAGAGGAATGGTGTGTTCCAGAGATCTGACGGAGTATAAGGTATCGCTGATCAGAGATAATATAGAAAGAATGGGATATGTGAATGTAAAAGCGGAAGCATGTGACGCGCGTTCGTTAGATGAAAGTCTCATTGAGAAGGCAGATGTGGTGCTTGCGGATCTGCCCTGCTCCGGTCTTGGGACTGTGGGAAAGAAGCGGGATATCAAGTACCGTATTACGAAGGAATCGATGGACGAGCTTGTGCTTTTGCAAAAACAAATTCTGGATGTGGTATGGAGATATGTGAAGCCGGGGGGCGTACTGATCTATAGCACTTGTACCATCAATCCTAAGGAGAACGATCATATGGTGGAATGGTTTACAGGGGAATATCCCTTTGAGCTTCAGAGCTTGTCACCTTATCTGCCGGAGGAACTGAAAGAAGAGGGAAGCGACGGAAAAATTCAGCTTTTTCCGGGAATCCATAAGTCAGATGGCTTCTTTATTGCCAGAATGATCCGGACACTNNAGAAAGGCGGATAAACCGGGATATGAAGGATATCAAATCATTTACTTTAGAAGAGCTTCAAAGGGAACTGGAAAACATGGGCGAAAAGTCCTTCCGGGCAAAGCAGCTTTATCAGTGGATGCATCAGAAGCTGGCAAGAGATTATGAGGAGATGAGCAATCTGCCTCTTTCCTTAAAGGAGAAGCTTTCGGAGCATTTTGTATATACTGCGGTCAAACAAGTACAAATGCAGGAGTCGGCGCTTGACGGCACCAGAAAATATTTGTTTGAGCTTTCGGANGGCTGTCTGGTAGAGAGCGTGTGGATGAGGTATAAGCATGGAAACAGTGTCTGTATTTCTTCTCAGGTGGGCTGCCGCATGGGATGNGCGTTTTGTGCTTCCACCTTAGGAGGTCTGGAAAGATCGCTCCTTCCCTCCGAGATGCTGGATCAGATTTATGCGATTACGCTTCTCACCGGAGAGCGGGTGTCCAATGTGGTGGTGATGGGAACNGGGGAACCTTTGGATAATTATGAGAATCTGCTCAGNTTTCTTAAGCTTCTTACGGATGAGAACGGCCTACATATCAGTCAGAGAAACATAACAGTATCCACCTGCGGGNTGGTTCCTGAGATGAGGAGNCTGGCTGATGAGAAACTACAGATCACATTGGCGTTATCGCTTCACGCGCCAAATGATGANAAGCGCAGGAAGCTGATGCCGGTTGCAAACAGATATTCTGTCAAGGAATTGATGGAAGTCTGTGCGTACTATTTTGAAGTGACAGGGAGAAGAATCACTTTTGAGTATGCACTTGCAGAAGGGGTCAACGATACAAACCAGGATGCAAAAGAGCTTTCGGAGCTTATAAAGGGACTGAATTGCCATATCAATTTAATACCGGTAAATCCGGTGAAGGAGCGNAATTTCAGCCGGTCCGGGAAGCCGGAAATACTGTCCTTTAAAAATAAACTTGAAAAAAATGGAATAAATGTTACTATTAGAAGGGAAATGGGGAGAGATATTGACGGTGCCTGTGGTCAGCTTCGCAGAAGACAAAAGGCACTGAAGGAGGTAACAACGTGATACGATCTTTTTCTGTCACAGATATAGGGAAAAAGCGAAAACTAAATCAGGACTATGTTTATGTTTCAGAGACTTCTATAGGGAATCTTCCCAACTTATTTATTGTGGCCGACGGAATGGGAGGACATAATGCGGGGGATTATGCGTCCAAGTGTACGGTGGAAACGATCACCCGGGAGGTACGGGGGTGCTTTGAAAAGAATCCGGTTCGTATTTTAAGTAAGGCGATACGTATTGCCAACGATCAGATCCGCAGAAAAGCGGGGGAGGATGAGAGCCTTTCGGGGATGGGAACTACGGTGGTAGCAGCAACCTGTCTGGGGCATTATCTTCAGGTAGCCAATGTAGGGGACAGCAGGTTATATATTATCGGCAGTGAGATCAGACAGATTACCACGGATCATTCTCTTGTGGAAGAGATGGTGCGGATGGGCGGTATTGACCGGAAGGATGCAAGAAATCATCCGGATAAGAATATTATTACCAGAGCAATCGGCGCATTAGATACGGTGGAGATAGACTTTTTTCATGAGGAGCTAAAGCCGGGGGAACTGGTATTGCTATGTTCGGACGGGCTTACCAATATGCTGGAGGATGAGGAAATCGGCGCTATCCTAAAAGAACCGGTATCTATGGAAGAAAAAGCGCAAAGACTGATAGAAGCCGCCAATGACAACGGAGGCAAAGATAATATTACGGTGATCATCATTGATGCGTTTGCCAGAGAATGATGCGAAAACATGGTTGGATGGAGATGAAATATGATTAAAATCGGAATGATAATCGGAGATCGATACGAAATACTGGAAAAAATCGGCACAGGCGGAATGTCTGATGTATATAAGGCAAAGGATCATAAGCTGAATCGCTTTGTGGCCGTAAAGGTTCTGAAACAGGAATTTTCGGAAAATGCAAATTTTGTATCCAAATTCAGAATAGAGGCTCAGGCGGCAGCAGGGCTGATGCATCCGAATATTGTAAATGTATATGATGTAGGAGAGGAAAATGGAATCTACTATATTGTAATGGANTTGGTAGAGGGAATCACTCTCAAAAAGTATATCGAAAAAAAGGCAAGNCTGTCGGTNAAGGAGGCGGTCAGCATTGCTATTCAGGTGAGCATGGGAATCGAGGCGGCTCATAATAATCATATTATTCATAGAGACATCAAACCCCAGAATATTATCATATCCAAAGAAGGCAAGGTTAAGGTTACGGATTTCGGTATTGCCAAGGCGGCAACCAGCAATACCATTACGTCTAATGTAATGGGTTCCGTTCATTACACGTCGCCGGAACAGGCAAGAGGCGGCTATTCGGACGAAAAGAGCGATATTTATTCGCTGGGTGTGACGATGTTTGAGATGCTTACAGGCAGAGTGCCCTTTAACGGCGATACAACGGTAGCTATTGCTATTAAGCATATTCAGGAGGAGATGCCTTCTCCCAGAGAATATGTGTCTGAGATTCCGGTGAGTGTGGAACAGATTGTATTTAAGTGCTGTCAGAAGAGTCCTGACAGGCGTTACCAGTCTATGGGGGAACTGATCACGGACTTGAAACGTTCTCTGATGACCCCGGATGAGGATTTTGTTAAGGTGGTTGATCCGGATGAGGAGGGCTCCACCAAGGCGATCAGCGACAGCGAAATGGAAAGAATTAAAAAGCAGTCCCATAAGCGGGATGCAATGGAAGAAGCAATGCACCTTCGAACCGAAAAGGAAGTAAAGAGGAGTGCAAAGCAGAGCGCAAAGAAACCCGTCAAAAAGACGTATGTGGTGGAGGAAGAACCGGAAGCTGAAGAGGAAGATGACGAGTACGAATATGTGTACGAGTACGAATACGAATATGAAAATGACGATGATGATGACGATGAGGACGAGTATGAACCAAAGATGGAAAGGATTACTACGATCCTTGCTGTAATTGCGGCGATCCTTATCGGCTGTATTGTTCTTTTTCTGGTGGGAAGAGCAGTTGGCGTATTTGATTTTGGAAAAGAAGCAGAGACTGAAGAAGAGCAGGAAGAAGAAAAGCCCAAAGTTGAAATGATCACGGTTGTTGGCAAAAATGTGGATGAGGTGAAGGTTTCACTTCTGAATATCGGATTGACTCCGGAAATCGAATATCAGGAAAGTACCGAGTATGATCAGGGCATCGTTATGAAAGCAAGTGTAGAGCCCGGAGAGATGATCGAGGAGGGCAGCAACGTGATTCTTACCGTCAG
>JAAVAA010000018.1 GCA_014804285.1 Lachnospiraceae bacterium
CGTAGCGCCGCATTTTTTGAGAGGTTTGTCAAGAGGTTTTGATAAAAAAGTGGGTGATTTTTGAAATATAGAGTTGGAAAGCCTTATAAAATAAGGGGTGAAGATTCCGAGAAGTTATTGTTATTACCAGGAGGAACAATATTTTGCCGCATGTAAAGTACTTACTGCCATAGAAGAAAAAGTGCCCGGGGAGAACATGACAGAGTATCTGGAACTGCTTTCAAAAACTTATTGCGGGCAGGCAGAATATGAGAAGGCGCTTCAGGCAATCGAAGATTGGGAACCTTTCATAAGCGGGGAAGAAGTCAAACAGCAGATCACTGCTTCCAAGCTTAAGATTTCCGTTTATCACAGTATGGGAAGAGGTTTTGCGCAGTATTTTAAGGATGCAGTTACAGAATATGAAAAAATAAAAGATTCGGCAGAACAGGATTCTAATTTTGTCATTGAGATGGCCCATGTTTTTCTGGAAATGGGCGAGTATCAAAAATGTCTTGATCTGGCGGAAATGCTGTTAGAGAGATATCAGGCAACCTACGCCTATGTACTGATGGTGAAAGCTTATGCGAAACTGTGGGATGCAGGCGGTGTGATCCGGTGCGGAATGCAGTGCATTCAGAATTTCCCGGATTATGCCTACCCTTACGAAGAAATGGCAAAAGTATATTACGATACAAACCACAGGGAAGATCTGGAAAAACTGCTTAAACAGGCGGCGGAAAACAAGGTGGAAAGCATTTATCTTGATGCCTGTATTTATCATGGAGAAGAAGTGCCCAAGGACTATCCGATCAATGAGAAACTCAGTGAGTTCGACGTTCATTATTTCACCAAGGTATCGGAATCAGGAAAGCGGAAATTCTATCGGAACGGGTATCCGATAATCACAAATTATCTTCGGATGTATCCTTGTAATGTTATATTGAATAAGCGGGGACTGTTCAGTATGGCGGCAAAAGAAACAGAGGCAGCCATGAAGGATTTTCAAAAGATCTTGGAGCGGGATCCGGCGGATGCTTTTGCCCACAATAATATCGGCTGTCTATATAAATATGCAGGAGAATATGAGAAAGCGCTTCCCTTTTTTAAGAGAGCCATTTACTATATGTATCGGGAAAACAGGAGGGAACCATCTGCTATTCATTACGGGAATCTTGCTCATACTTATGAACTGATGGGTGAATATAGGCTTGCTGCAGAGACTTACCGCCTGATATATGATGAATTTAATCAAAATAACGAGACAGTCAGAGATCTGTCGGCTGACTATGCGCGGTCAGGACAAATAGAGCTGGCAGAGAATGTGATCAGGGATTTCCGTTGTGAGAAGGAACAGAAGGAGTCTCTATATTACAGGGCGTATCTGTACGCGGATATGCGGGAGCAGGCAGAGGGATGCATCAATAATTTGAAATCCTTCTTGCTTACAATAGGCTATACCAGCAGATATAATCATATGGCAGCCTGGTCTCTTCTTTTAAAGGGACAACAGACTGAGGCAGTTCAGAATATGGAACGTGCAGTTAAGAATTTTGGCAATATTTTTGGCAGAAAAAAAGAAAAGCTTGATGTGCTTATGAACAAAATCTTCTTTTTGACCTTTGGCGGTGAAAAGATTACTGCAGGCGGTCTGCCCGCCAAGGAGGAAAAGGAAGACGGGAAAACAGGCAGTTTGACGGCCTTATTAGGAAAGGTATTTGGCGGCAGTAAAAGGAAGGATCAGGGAAGTGATTCGTCAGGAACAAATGAAGCCTCAAGGGAGATGAACAAGGCAGTCCGCGATCTGGCTGTGACCGTGGAACAGCTAAGTCAGGGAAACCCGGTGCAGGGAGAGGATCCCGGACTGATTGCCACGGAGGAATTTTTTTACAAGGAGCGATACGCTAAGTTTGCCGAGTTTCTTCTTGCCCTATATGGCAAAGGTAATGAGGCAGGAGAAGAAGCACTGAAAGCCATGGAGAAAAGTCCAAGGTGCCGATTATGTAATCAGGCTTCTTGTATGCGTCTTGTCATAGCCAGAGCGCTGCTTTTGGAGCAGCAGGATCAGAGACAGGAAGCAGAGAAATTGTATCGGGAACTGCTTAAGGATCAGCCTTATAATCTGTATGCAAAGGTAAAGCTGCGGGAGCTTGAAACAAAGTGATATTTTAAAGACACAGCTCTTTGCTACAAATTATTTGTATTCTACAAGAGTGAAGATTTACGAAACTGCCCCGGGCTGATACCGACCCGGGAACTGAAAGCATTGATAAAGCTTGCAGTAGAGCTGTAGCCCAGGGAGGCAGCAATGTCGGATATCGTTCTATTCGTAGAACGGAGAATTGTTTTAGCCAGATTGATCTTTAAGCGGGACAGATATTCCATGGGCGGGCATCCGGTTTCCTTGCGGAACTGGTGGGATAAATAGCTTGGACTGATGTTCACATGACCTGCCAGATCATTTAAAGATATGGGTTCCCGGATATTGATTTTCATATAATTGATCACCTCGGCAATGGTATCGGATATTGCAGAGGGAGCTGTTGTGGTTACATAGTTAAAAGCCTGTATCTGACAAAGAGTGTCATATACAGTGCAGGATAGGTCAATGTCGGTGGGAAGCCTGTCTTTTGACAGAACATCAAAAAGACCAGAGAGTTTTTCTTTGATGGCAAGATGGTTAGTAAGCTTAAATACCGGTTTCTGGTTTTGGGAAATCAAATGATTGGTTATGGTAATGGCGGTAGGTCCGTTATAATGAAAAAATAAAAATTCACAGGAAGAATTGCAGTAATAGCTGTGGGGCTGATAACAATCAAGCAAAACAATATCACCTGCTGCGGCAAGATGTAATTGGTTGTGATACCGGATATTAAGTTCACCGGAAATCATGTAAATGAAAAGTGGGGAAGTATTACCTTCCCGGACAATCTTATAAGACGCATCGCAGTAAAAATGGCCGCATAATAGCATGTATATATAATATTCACAAAACATTTCTGAAGGCGAAAAGAAATAATAAACAGATTCGTTAGTGGTTCCTTTTTCGTAGCATTTCATAATTTTATCCCCTTATACGTTTTATGATATTTCGTTGTTGTGACAATGTCAACAAAAAAGCAGTTTGAATAAACTTTTCGACAGGTACGAGTAATGAACTCCGGCGTAGGAAGTGCTAAGATAGGGGTATCAGATCGACGAAAGTCATTTAGGAAAGGGGTGTAAAGGGATGCATCACTTAGGACTTGATGTGGGTGGAACCAATCTGGCAGCAGGGGTGGTGGATGAGGAATATAACATTATTTCGAAATTATCTATTCCCGTCGGAGAGAACCGGACAATAGAAGAAATAACGAATGATATGGTTTGGATATCGAAAGAAGTAATAAAAAAGGCAGGCCTTAGCATGGATGACATCCCTTCATGGGGAATCGGAATGCCAAGCTATGTGAATCCGAATACCGGATTGTTAGTACATGCAAACTGCTTTGGCTGGAAAAATGTACCGATTTTCCGATATTTGGAAAACAGACTGCCTGTGAAGCTTTTTATTGAAAATGACGCCAATTGCGCCGCTTTGGGAGAGATGCTTGCCGGAGCAGCAAGGGATGATGACAACGCTATTATGTTAACGCTGGGTACAGGAATGGGCGGCGGCATAATTATCGACAGAAAAATTTATTGCGGTGCAGACCAAATGGGGGCGGAGCTGGGGCATGTCAAGCTTGTTTATAATGGAGTACCATGTACCTGTGGTCAGAAAGGGTGTGCGGAAGCATATTGCTCTGCAACTGCATTGATCCGGCAAATGAAGGAAGCTGTAAAGAAAAACCCGGAGTCTGTAATATGGGAATTATGCGAAGGAAACCCGGATGCATTGGAAGGGAAGAATCTGTTCGATGCAGTGAAGCTGGCAGATACTACAGCGGAGCAGGTGTTGGAACAATATGTAGAGTATCTCAGTTGTGCAATATCTACTTATATTGTTCTGTTTCGCCCGGATAAGATTATTCTTGGAGGCGGAATTGCTGAGGCGGGAGAATTGCTGCTTAAGCCATTGCGGGAACGTATTGTGCCAAACACCTTTGCGGGAAACGAGATTGGCGTGCCGAATATTGTAGCAGCAAAGCTTGGAAATGATGCAGGGATCATTGGAGCAGCATTTTTGGATACATATGGAACTGTAAGAAGGAGGAAAAGTGATGGAAGATAAGAAGAAAGCGATATTGGAATCAATGAAAGGAGGGCTTATTGTGTCCTGCCAGGTGCAGCACGATGATCCTGTTTATTCTATGGATTTTGTAGTAAAGATGGCAAAAGCGGCACAGTGGGGCGGCGCAGTGGGGATCAGGGCAAATTCCCCGGATCAGATCAGTGAAATCCGAAAGAATGTAGAGCTTCCGATTATTGGGCTCTATAAGATCTGGCATGATGACACGGACGTGTTTATTACCCCCACATTGGAGGCAGCAAAACAGGTTTGGGAAGCAGGGGCTGAGATTATTGCGCTTGATTGTACAGCCCAGGTCAACCATGAAGGAAGGCCGGCATACGAATTACTTCCAATCGTAAAGAAGGAAATTCCGGAGGCTGTTATCTTTGCAGATGTTTCTAACTATGAAGAAGCAAAAAGGGCAGTAGAGCTGGGAGCAGATATTGTGGGCCCAACATTATATGGCTATACAGCAGAAACAAAGGATATCGAGCAGCCCGACTTAAGGGAGTTTGCAAGGATGTGTAGGGATTTTGGCGATGAGGTATGCATGATTATGGAAGGGCATGTTTACACGCCGGAGGATGCAATGAAATGTATTTACTTAGGCGCTCATTCCGTAGTAGTAGGAAGTGCGATCACAAGACCTCACCTGATCACGAAGCGGTTTGTTGACCTGCTTTCCGGATATCAGTCTAATTGGCGTGACGCAGAAAGAAGTAAGCATTAGCAGGAAGAAGGGATAGATCGTGGCAAAATATAATGTTGAAGTGGTTCAGAACGCTGAGGTAAGTAAAAAAATACCGTGTGAAAAGCCGCTGACGGAACAGCTTGAAATTATGGAGTTATATACGGAAACATTCAGGAATAATTTGAGCTCTTCAAAAGAAAAGCGGGAAGTTGAGTGCCTGAAGGTGTTATATCCCCGAATGTTCCGCTCTATAGAGAAAGAGGATTTGTTTGCAGGCAGGCTAGACTTTCTGCCAATAGGATTTGGTACGGTTACTTCGGTAGGCGGTGTCGGGCATTATTGTGTTTTTGCCAAGCTTCGTGTTTTACAAAAGCAGCTTGGGAAGGAGTATAATGAGAGAATAGAGGCGCTCTATCAGTTCTGGCTGGGGTATGACTTGAAAACCGATTATTGTCAAAAAATTTTGACGGATCATTCGGTAGGACCATTTATTGATGTTGAATATCCTTTGATTGTTACAGCCAGATTGTCAGGAATGATGTTGGATTATACCAAACTTCTGGACAATGGCATAGAGGGGCTTGAAAAGATTATTAAAAACCGCCTTTCCCGGGATGAGGAAAATGAATTTTTAAGAGCCAGCCTGGAATGCCTGAAAATATATACGGATAGCGCGGTTTATCTGGCAAATATGGCCAGGGAGCAGAGCAAGGCGGCTGATATTACTCCAAAGCGTTGTCAGGAGCTTCTTGATATGTCGGATGCCTGCCAGAGAATAAGCAGGAATAAGCCGGAGACCTTTTTAGAAGCATTACAGGCGTTATGGTTGTATGCACTTCTGGCGGGAGTTATAAATTACGGCCGTTTGGATGAAATCCTGGGACCATATCTGTCGAAAGATTTGGACGAAGGAAGGATCACACAGGACGATGCCTTTCGGTATGTTAAATCTTTATGGACTATGATTGAAAACCGAAGAACCACAGTAAACGGGCGTGTGATCGTTGGCGGCAGGGGAAGGAAAAATCCGGAAGCCGCGGATCGTTTTATGAAAATTGCATTAAAGGTTGCCGGAAGCTGCCGGTATGTAGAACCGCAGTTTACGCTCCGGGTGGATGAAAATACGCCGGAGGAAATATGGGATGAGGCACTGGATATTCTTGGAAAAGGAGCCACTTATCCGACAATATATAACGATGTTGTGAATGTGCCTGCGGTTGCATATGGTATGCGTGTGGATGAAGAAACGGCAGCAAGATATGTCCCTTTCGGCTGTACTGAATTTGTTTTGTGGGGACAGAGTACGGGCACACCGAACGTATGCATCAACCTGTTAAAAATACTGACAGTCTATATGAATGAGGGCGTTGACCCGATGGATGGTCAATATAAGCTGGATTCTGTTTTGCCCAGGAGGCTGGAGGATATCCGTTCTTTCAAGGAATTCTACGATGGATATAAGGAACTTCTGGATTACTATATGGATTTGTCCATCAATGCACAGTACCGGTCTTATGAAATCATGAATGAACATGTCAGCTTTTTGTTTGACAGTATTTTAATGGATGATTGTATTGAAAGAGGGAAAGCACTGCTGGATGGAGGGGTACGTTATCTGGGCGGAACCTGTGAAACTTATGGGAATATCAATGCTTCCGATTCGCTTTATGCGATCAACAAGTTAGTCTTTGAAGGTAAAAAGTATAGTCTCCGAGAATTGGAAACAGCGATCCTAAATAATTTTGAAGGATACGAAGATGTCCGCAAAGACTGCCTGGCCTGCGATAAATATGGCAATGACCTGGAAGAGGTCGATGAACTGGCAAATGACTTGTATGAATTTGTGGCGAAGGGGATCCGCGACCGTGGAATTGCTGCCGGAATGCAGTATTACCTGATTGTGATCAGCAATAATTCTTTAAACACTGAATGGGGGCTCAGAACAGCTGCATCGGCAGACGGCAGATTAAGCGCCATGTATATGAATCCTGCCAACAATCCTCAGGGCGGTGCGGATAAGAGCGGACCTACGGCAATGTTGAATTCTTTAAGTAAGTTTAATGCAAAGTACCATGCAGGATCGGTTCAGAATATTAAGTTCTCCACAAGTATGTTTCGGGATAACAGGGCACTGATCAAAGCGCTTTTTAAGACATATTTCAAAAAGGGAGGGTGTCATCTGATGGTAACGGTAGTAGACAGCAGAGCACTGGAAGACGCCATGGAACATCCGGAAAATTATCCTAACCTGATTGTGCGTGTTGCCGGTTATTCAGCAGTATTTGTTGACTTGCCGGACAGTGTACAGCAGGAGCTGCTTAGCAGGACACTTTATGATGAAGGTAAATGCAGACGATGAAAGCGGCGATATTTAATATAGAACGATTTGCAATCTATGACGGGTCGGGCATCCGGACTACCGTATTTTTTAAAGGATGCCCTTTAAGATGCCCTTGGTGCGCAAACCCGGAATCACAGCAACAGGCCAGCAAATTGGATCAATGGCCGGATAACGCCTTGCCCCTGGCGGGAGAAGAGAAAAGTATAGACGAAATTTACGCAGAAGTTATTAAGGACAAAGATTATTATATTGCCAGCAACGGCGGAATGACATTGTCCGGCGGAGAGGTGATGCTGCAATGGGGAGCGGCAAAGGAACTTTTAAGGAGAGCAAAGGCAGACGGGATTCACACAGCAATCGAAACCTGTGGTGATGTGCCGATAAGAGCATTTGAAGAATTATCCGAGTATACAGACTTGTTTTTGTATGATGTCAAGCATATGGACGAAGAAAGGATACGAAGCGTTATCGGAGGAAATTTGAAGCGAATTCTTCAAAATTTATCCTGGCTTGTAAAACAAAAGGCAAATGAGATTATCATTCGCGTACCGGTAATTCCGGAATTTAATCATGATACTGTGACTATTACACAAATTTTGGAATTAGCGAAGAGGCTTGGGATCAGGGAAGTGCATTTATTGCCCTATCATGTGCTGGGTATTCATAAATACAAGCGGCTTGGAATGAGATATCAAATGCCGGAGCAGGGAATCGCTAAAGAAGAGCTGCTGCCATATGTAAGCATCGGTGAACAAATGGGGCTCACAATGCGTATTGGCGGTTAACGATAGTAAACGACTAAAGCCATTTACTATATAATGTGGGAGAAAGGAACTGAGGGATGAAAAAAGAAGGTATTGGTTATTGGAAAGAGGATAAAAACGGATTGCCGTGTTTTGCATATACAGGGGATATCCCCTATGAGAAATATCTGCCGAATGGGCAGAGGGTAAAATTGCCTGTGGATCCATGGTTCTTGCTGGGAAATTATCAGCTAACGCTCTTTACGCATGTTAGTGGGGAATATGAGCTGATCACAGGGCAGCGTTCCTGGGGCAGGGTAAATCAGGGGATTTCCAGAAACTCGGGGGCGAATAAGGCGGCTGTAAAGGTATGGGAGCAAGATGGAAATGCAGCGGAATATTGTCTGACAGGCATGGATTCGAAGGCAGCGGATCCGGACTTTTGTGAACGCGTTTTTGGATGTGGATTTGCAGATTATACCTATAAACTGAACAATATTGTCATAGAGAGAAATATATCTGTGAAACCTTCAAAGACACCATACGATGGCGCTTCTGCCTTTCTGCTATCTGTAAAGATTAAGAATACGGGAACAAAAGAAGTGAAAGCAGAATATTTGGAAGCGGTACTAGCCAATTATAAAGAAATCCAGTACCAGGGGATAGCGGAAGAGAAGCATGTGGTGCAATATACTTATGAAAATAAAGCGGATATTGATGGTCATATGATTATGACCATAATCAAAGGACATGCAAAAGATCCGCTGCTTTTTTCCAGAAGAGAGGATATGTCTAAGTATGAAGGGTTTCCACCGGCCGTATTTATTCAGGCAATAGAAAAGGAGTGGATATTGGATTTTGAAGACAAAAATCTGACGGCAAGGGTGGAGGTATGTCTTGCACCGGGAGAGGAAAGCATTCTTCATTTGCTGATTGGATTTACCTTTGAATATGGAGTTTCCAGCATCGCTAATATTCGTGAGGAACTGTTAGGGAAAAGGGAATTTGCCATAGAGGAGCCTTCTGCCTATGCAGCGGATTGGAAAAATGTGCTGCCTGAGTTTGAGGAGGAAGGGGAAAAAGATCTCAAACAGGAGCTTATCTGGCATGCCTATAATTTGCATGCGATGGCAACCTTCAGTGAGTATTATCAGGAGACAAAGATACCCCAGGGAACTATCTATGATTATGATTGGGGAAACCACGCAAGTGCCAGAGATAATTTTCAGCATGGGCTGCCGCTCATCTATTATGCTCCTGAGCTTGCCCGCAGCGTATTGCGCTATATGATGAAGAGAACAACGCCATATGGCGAAATCCGGCTGATCGAAAAGGGAAACGGGTATTGCAGCGCGGAACGTTATTTTACCAGTGACCAGCAGCTGTTTTTCTTCCTGATGATGGGTGAGTATTTAAGAGTGACCGGAGATTATGGTTTCTTAAGCGAAGTGGTGGAAACCTATCCGGTGCAGGGACAGACAGGTATGCCGGTGCTGGGATTTATTAAGCAGTGTTTCCTGTTCCTGCGTGATGAGATCAGTACCGGTGAGCATGGTCTGGTAAGACTGCTCAATTCAGACTGGAACGATGCAGTATACTATATTGTAAATGCACCATACAATAATGTATTATTTACCGGGGAATCCCATATGAATTCCGCTATGGCGGTATTTGTCCTGCAAGCATTGATTGCCGCTTTAAAAGAGGCAGGAGAATGTGACAAATTATGTGATTTTAAAGATGAGCTGTTACAGCTGGCAGAGAGTATGAGCTTATACCGCAAATCGGTGTGGGAAGCTTTCCGGCGGGATATGGGTGAAAGGAAGTTTCCAAGAAGGATGTATTTTGCGGGAAAAGCCTATGGCGAGGATAATATGTTTCTGGAACCGCAGGGATATACGCTGCTTATTAATGAATTTCCTGTGGAAAGAAAAAAGGCGCTCTATGAAGAGATGCGGCGGCGTGTATATGATGGTGAAAAGCTCGGCGCAAGGCAGCAGCAGACACCGGAATTTGAGGATCCTGAGTTTGATAAGGGTTCCAGGGAAAACGGCGGTTTTTGGTGGGCATTAAATGGTCCTGTGATCATGGGAGTGGCTGATTTTGATAAAGAAGAAGCAAATCGTCTGCTCCGGAATATGACTTTTGCCAATTATAGCAGGGAATTTCCTGAGTATTGGTCTTCCTATTGGTCTGCGGCAGATAATGTAGAGTCATCGCTGATCATGGAATCAGGGCTCCCGGATCAGTCGCTGGCATATTCGGATATCCCGGTTTATTGTGCACATCCCCATGCATGGATTTTGTATTGCTATTATTATCTGAATGAATAAATATATTAGCCTCGATTAAAAATTGACAGTATAAAGAAAAGGCTGGAAAACGCAGCAGATAAGATAGGCACTCAGATAGTTGACGCTGCAACTATCTTATAGTATAATAGTTGCGGTGACAACTGTTGTGATTACAACTAATAGAGGAGGTTTTTATGCCCGGAACAATGAAGACTCTGAATAACATCAGCCGCTGTCAGTCCATGTACCGAAAGAAAACCATAGCAGCGGAAGATTTGTGCCCCAACCACTATGCCTTTGTACTGACCATCTGCCATGAGCCGGGCCGCTCACAGGATGAACTTGCCAGGGCACTCTGCCTGGACAAGAGCACTGTGGCAAGAACGCTTGCTCACTTGGAAAATCATGGTTACATTACCCGCATTCCTAACGAGAAGGACAAGAGGCAGTATCTGGTACAACCCACGGAAAAGATGCTTAATATCTATCCCAAGGTGCGGCTTGCCAATAGGGAATGGAATGCGCGCCTGACAGAAAATGTCTCCCCGGATGAGTTGGAGGTGTTCCACAAGGTGCTGTCCCTGATGGAGCAAAATGCGAAAAAGATTGCAGACGAGTTGGAGGTAAAGTAAGTTGAAACAAATATTGTCCTATCTTGCACCTTATAAAATGCGGATGCTGTTGGGTGTTTCCATCAAAATCCTGGGCACTGTGGCAGAACTTTTGATTCCTTTTATACTGACCTACATATTGGAAAATGTTATAGTCACCATGGAGATAAGCCGGATCATATGGTACGGTGCGGTGATGATTGTCTGTTCAGTGGCTGCCTGTGTGGGAAATGTGACCGCCAATCGGATGGCGGCAAGTGTCACTGCCGATTTTTCCATTGTGATGCGCAGAGATTTGTTTGCAAAGACCCTGTACCTTTCCGCCCGGGATACAGATCAATTCACGATTCCATCCCTGGAGTCCCGTATTACCTCAGATACTTATAATGTGCAGAACTTTATCGGAATGATGCAGCGCATGGGCATCCGTGCGCCGATTTTACTGCTTGGGGGAGTGGGAATCACGCTGTTCATGGATCGTGCGCTGGCATTGGTGATGATTGCTACCATGCCTTTTATTTTTATTACCGTATACAGTGTCGCCCGCCGGGGCGTCCCACTGTATACAAAAGTGCAGAAGGCTACTGACGATATGATCAGAGTCGTGCGGGAGGATGTGCTGGGCATCCGCGTTATCAAGGCCCTATCCAAAAACGATTATGAAAACCGCCGTTACGATACTTTCAACCGGGCACTTACCAAGGAGGAATGTCATGCCGGCATTATTATGAATGCGGTGAATCCTATCATGACTCTGCTTATGAATTTGGGGATTGCGGGAGTCATCGCTGTGGCGGCCTACCGTGTAGCAAACGGTACCTCCTCCGCGGCTACGGTGATTGCCTTTACCCAATATTTTACTCTGATTTCTATGGCGCTGATGTCCCTTTCCCGTATGTTCATCATGTACACGAAATGTGCCGCTTCTGCCCGCAGAATCAGCGCGGTTCTGGATACACCGGAATCCTTCCCGATTACAGAGGACGACGGCAGGGGAGATGCTTCCGCCAAGATTTCCTTTGAACATGTGACCTTTTCCTATTTGGGCAAAAAGCCCAATCTGGAAGATATCACTCTCAGCATCCCCAAGGGCGGAACCCTTGGCATCATCGGTGCAACTGGCAGCGGAAAATCCACATTTGTCAAGCTGCTGCTTCGGTTTTACGACGCGGGTTCCGGTACAATCCGCATCGACGGCAAAAAGGTATCCTCTTACACACAGGAGGAGCTGACCTCCATGTTCGGTGTCGCGCTGCAAAATGATTTCATATACGCAGATACCATCAAAGAGAACATACGCTTTGGCAGAGAGATTTCTGACGAGGAGATATATCGCGCCGCGAAGATAGCACAGGCTCATGATTTCATTTCCGCTATGACGGAAGGCTATGACCATATGATATCGGCCAAAGGGACGAACCTTTCCGGCGGTCAGCGGCAGCGTATTCTGATTGCCCGCGCCATTGCAGCAAATCCGGGAATCCTGATTCTGGACGATTCTTCATCGGCTCTGGACTATAAGACGGATGCAAACTTACGAAAAGCGCTGAGAGAATCCATGTCCGATGCTACTGTCATCACTGTGGCCCAGCGGGTCAGTTCTGTGAAAAACTGTGATTTGATCATCGTGCTTGACGAGGGCAGAATCATCGGCAGAGGCAAACATAAAGAGTTAATGGAAGACTGTGCGGAATACCGGCAAATCAGCGATTCTCAGATGGGAGGTGCTTTCCTTGACTGAAAATTATGTTAATAATAAACGTGATAATCGTGGAATTATGCTCCGGCTTAGCGGATATATCCTAAAGCAATGGCCCCTGTTTTTGCCTGCCGTGGTGCTGACGCTGGTATCGAATCAAATGTCACTTTTAGGACCGCGATATTCCGGCGCCGCAATCGATGCCATTGGTCTGTCCTCAGGTGTGGATTTTGAGGCAGTCTGGAGCAGCGTGATCAAAATGATTGTCTGCTATGCGGGTTCTGCTATTATCGCTTATTTCTTGTCGGTGATCATGGTGAATCTCAGCCAGAGAATCGTATATACCATGCGCAGACAGATTTTTGAAAAGCTGAACACGCTGCCTGTGAACTATTTTGATACAAATGCCACCGGCGATATCATCAGCCGGATATCTTATGATGTGGACACGGTAAACACCTCTTTGTCCAACGATTTGGTACAGGTAATGACAAGCATATATACTGTTGTGGGTTCCCTGGTGTTCATGTGGAAGATTTCCAAGCCGATGATTCTTATCTTTGTCATCACCGTGCCGGTTTCTGTTCTGTTCACCCGGTACCGCTCCAAAAAGGTACGGCCTCTGTTCAGCGCGCGTTCCCGAAAGTATGGCGAACTGAACGGTTATGCCGAAGAGATGCTTTCCGGATCTGCCAGCATTCGGGCATATGGGCGGCAGGACGTGATTTCAGGCCGGTTCAATAAACACAATGATGAGGCCATGGGAGCGTTCTACAGCGCAGAATACAATGCCTCCCTGCTGTTTCCGACCATCAACCTGATTAATAATGTGTCCCTTTCCATGGTGGCCATCTTCGGCGGGATTTTGTATATGTATTCCCAAGACGGTCTGATACAGGCGGGATCCGTCTTTTTCATTACCTTGGGCGGAGTGGCGCAGTTTGTCCAGTATTCCAGGAAGTTTGCCGGGCCTATCAACGAATTTTCCAATATCCTTCATGAGTTCCAGTCCGCTTTTTCGGCTGCGGAGAGGGTATTCCGGGTGCTGGACGAAGATCCGGAGCCGGCGGATGCTGCCGATGTCCGGGAAATGGAGCATGTAAATGGGCAGGTTGAACTGGATGACATCACTTTCGGCTATAAAAAGGACACTACCATTTTGCATAATGTCTCAGTAACGGCAAAGCTGGGTCAGATGATTGCCATTGTGGGTCCTACTGGTGCTGGCAAGACCACCATCATCAATCTGCTGATGCGCTTTTATGATCCTGTGTCCGGTGAGATTCGCATAGACGGCGTACCATCGCTGAGGATAAAGCGGGAGGATTTGCGGCGGGCTTATACCATGGTGCTTCAGGATACATGGCTTTTCCATGGCACCATCTTTGAAAATATCGTTTATGGCAGGGAGGACGCAACCATGGAGGAAGTCAGGGCAGCGGCAAAATTCGCTAAAATTGATGGATATATTGAAAGTCTCCCCGACGGGTATGATACATTGCTTTCTGATGACGGCGTGAATATCTCCAAAGGGCAGCGGCAGCTGATTACCATTGCCAGGGCGTTCCTGTCCGACGCTCCGATGTTGATTTTGGACGAGGCCACCTCCAATGTGGACTCCCGAACCGAGATCCAGATTCAGGAGGCAATGAACAGACTGATGAAAGGCAGAACCAGCTTCGTAATCGCCCATCGGCTTTCTACCATACAAAATGCGGACACTATTCTGGTAGTCCGGGGTGGAGAAATCACCGAGCAGGGAACCCATCAGGAGCTGCTGAGGCAGGGCGGATTTTATAGTACACTATACAACTCTCAATTTGTGTAAAATTAGGGAGGGTGAAAAGGCCTTTTCGGTCTGCAAAACACTATCCTTAGAGTAAGTATATAGCTTTTGTGTAAGTATCGCACTTTAATGTGCGTACTTGTAATCTGTTTAGCTCGTGCTAATATCATAATAAGAACTGCAAAACGAGTCAGGGCAGTAAAAGATAAATAATAACAGAGTAAAGGAGAAAACATTTTATGAGTAAGAAAATTGTTGTGATCACAGGAAGCCCGAGAAAAAATGGAAACAGNTTTGCNATGACANANGCNTTTATCAANGCAGCAGAGAGNAAAGGGNCANACAGTANNNCGTTTTGATGCCGCNATGAANAANGTNGGNGGNTGNCATGCNTGNGANACTTGTTATAANANNGGNAANGCNTGNTCTTTTGATGATGANTTNAANGANATNGCNCCGGNNATTNTGGANGCGGATGGAGTNGTCTTTACNATGCCNGTNTANTGGTATTCNATTCCGGCACAGNTTAAGGGCGTAATTGACAGNNTGTTTTCNTTCTGNGTNGCNGGNAANGATGTGGCNGGAAAGGAATGTGCNCTGATTACCTGCTGTGAAGAGGATGATATGTCTGTTATGGATGGAGTCCGCATTCCGNTTGAGCGNTCAGCCGCGCTGTTAAAATGGAAAATGGTGGGNGAGGTTCTGATTCCGGGAGTTTTGAATGTAGGTGACATTGAAAAGACTGACGGATGTAAGCAGGCAGCGGAATTAGCAAATAAATTCTAAGATACCCTGCACTGGTATGACCGATCATTTTACGCATCACTGTCTTTACCCCCTGATGCATATACTTGTTTTGGGGTTTCATAAACCGCACGTACGAAATCGTACTGAGTGGATTGCTTTCTGAACCTGTCAGGAGTAATTCCTTTTGAAGCCTTAAATACTTTTCCAAAATAATTATTATTAGAATAGCCGACCATGCGGGCAATGTCCTGAATCGTGTAATCTGAGTTCGTGGTCAGCAAGCGGCAGGACTGGGAAATACGGAGTTCTTTTAGGTATTTCCCAGGTGAGATGCCGAATTTTTTATGAAATTCTTTACACATATAATATTTTGAGATTCCGGCGTGTTCTGCCACTAAATCCAGATTTAGATCTTCCATGTAATAGTTTTGGTCAATGTAGGCTTTGACATGGTCTATTTTNGATATTTCATCGTTGGAACAGGTGAGGGCATATACAGTAAAATCCATCCATAAGTTGTAAGCGGTTTTCGTATTCTCAAAAAAAGTCTTGATTTCATTTTTTACTGCACTTTCATAAATTGACATCATCTGGTCTGCCAGACCTGATTCTTTGGTAAGATGTACGACAGGTCCTNTAGACCGGTAAATTTTACGCATTAATGGAAGGCATTCTTTGGAAAATTCCAGATAAAGGACTTCCCAGTATGAAGAATGGGAAGGCAGATAATAATGGCTTTCACTGGGAATATCAATGACAAAAGCATCTCCNGGAAGGATGGAATAGAGGATTCCATCCACTTCAAGAGCACCTTCCCCATCAACACAGTACTGAATCAGACATAGCTTCTGATCCCGGTTTCTATTGTTCCAGGAGTATTCATGAGAATCGATATAGTGGAGTCCTATACCTGCCAATGTTAAAAAGGGTAAATCAGAAGAAAAATAAAAGCCAATGGAATTGTGGGATTGGTTCATGTGCAGCACCTCCTGTCAGAGCGTTTTTGTATTAATTTCTTATATCCTATCATAGATATTCAAAAAGGACAATAATTTACCATCCTACACACGTTATTACCATTTATAGTTATAAAAATATATAATAAAATCAATGATAGAAGAAGGAAAGGATAAAAGAGAATAAGCAAGAAATTACTTTCTTTTCTGCTGCCATCAGAAATAAAAAATTATGCAGCTATGCATATGTTGGAAAAGCAAACATTCATAAAATACGATTTGAAAGGAAGGATTACGGATATGATGAGAAAAGCAATGTGTGCAGTTCCCCCTATGGGCTGGAATTCATGGAATACGTTTACAGAGAANATTAATGAAAATGTGGTGAAAGANACCGTAGATTCGATGAAAGANCANGGNTTTCTGGAAGCCGGATATGAATATGTGGTGATTGATGATTGCTGGAGCCTGAAAGAACGTGATTCGGAAGGAAAACTGGTGGCTGACCCTGAGAAATTCCCCAGTGGAATGAAAGCACTGGCAGATTATGTTCATGCAAAAGGATTTAAATTCGGTATGTATAGTTGCTGCGGAACCAGAACCTGTGCAAATTATCCGGGAAGCTTTGAGCATGAATTTGAGGACGCAAAGCAGTTTGCTAATTGGGGTGTAGACTATTTAAAGTATGATAATTGCTTTAAACCCCAAAATCAGGATGGGAGAACGTTGTATCGCAGAATGGGTATGGCGCTTGCGAATTCCGGCAGAGATATTGTATTTTCTGCGTGTCAATGGGGAACAGATTCTGTACATGAATGGATTCGTTCGTCAGGAGCACATTTATTCCGGTCTACAGAAGATATTAACGATTCTTGGAATTCCATCAGGGACATTGCTCTTTCCCAGCTTGATAAGCAGGCATTTTCAGGAGCTTACTGTCACAATGACATGGATATGCTGGTAGTCGGAATGTATGGAAAGGGCGGCAACGAGTATATTTCTGCCGGCGGATGTACCGATGAGGAATACCAGACTCATTTTTCCCTTTGGGCAATGATGAACTCGCCGCTGATGATCGGGTGCGATATCAGAAAGATGAACGATGTGACCAAAAAGATCTTGCTGAATCAGGATATCATTGCTATCAATCAGGATGCGGAATGCAGGTCTCCATTTCAATTAAACTGTGTATCAAATAGTCCGGACGTATTTACCTTAGTAAAATTTTTATCTAATGGAGATATAGCAATTGCCCTGTTTAATATGGGAGATATTCCGGCTATGGTTACGGTAGATTTTTGGGATATGGGGCTCACTGCCGGCGCAGGCAAAGGATTAGAATTTTATGACTGTATCCTACACGAAAATCTGGGAGTAAAGAAGGAAAGATACTCAGAGACAGTGGCGGCGCATGGCTCAAAAGTTTACAGATGTAAGGTGGTATAAGAAGTGGCGAATCATTTATGTAAAAGCTGCGGTGCAGGACTGGTATCGGATGAGATTGCCCTGCATATGAAGCTATTTAACAGGGCGGCAAAGGAATTCATGTGCCTTGACTGTCAGGCGGCGTATTTAAGAGTGGAACGCAGTCAGTTGGAAGAGGTAATAGAAAGGTATCATCAAAGCGGTACATGTGTTCTTTTTGCAAAGTATGAGTGAGTAAGTGTGAACGGAGTATCAGGTATGACAGCAAAGAAAAATCGTAGATGTCAGATTTATTGTCAAAAGGACAAAAATATAAGTGTAGAGATTTCGGCGGATACAGGGATATATGAAAATGAGGGTATTCGAATTGAGGTGAAAGAAAATTCAGCGGATGGATGCCAATATGGGGAAATCCGGCTGAATATGAAAAATGAATCCTGCAGGGAAAACTATAATTTAAGGATGGAAAAACCAATCAGGGTATATATTCCGATGGAGGAACATCCGGAGAAGATTACGGCAATGTATCTTTTTAATGAATGGTGGACCAGACCGGCTTTTGTCAACGGATTTCAGGATATTCCTGATTTCACGCAGGCAGCCTTTTTCAAATATAAAGATTGGTTTGCCTGTTTCGTGCCGATGGTAGGACGGGAATTTAAATCATATATGGTAAGCGGAACAGAGACGGAAATCTGTTTGGAGATGACGGCATATTTGGGCGGACAGAAGGAAATTGATGAGCCTTTGTATTTACTGGCGGAAGGCTCTACATTGGCAGAGGCAGTACATAAGGCTTTTGTATGGTTAGCTGAATATAAGGAAATCCGGCTGAGGGAAAAGCGTAGGATTCCGGAAATGTTCCAGTTTCTGGGATGGTGCAGTTGGGATGCATTTTACAGGGAAGTGTCAGAAGAAAAAATCCGTCACAAGGCAGAAGAATTGATGGAAAAGAATGTTCCGGTAAAGTGGATGATCATTGATGACGGATGGCTTTCCGTACAGGATGAACTGCTTTATGATTTTGCTCCGGATAAAGAGAAATTCCCCAATGGATTTAAAAGTATGATAAGGGATATTAAAGCCAAAGGGGATATCAAATGGTTTGGTGTGTGGCATGCACTTGGCGGTTACTGGGGCGGTATTTTGAAGGAAAGCAATCTGGATGTTAAAGAGTATCCTTATCTTTACAGGACAGTAAATGGAAAGATCATTCCAAGCCCGCAGACCGGAGAGCGGTTTTACAGGGACTGGTATCAGGAACTAAGGCAGGAAGAGATTGATTTTGTAAAGGTGGATGGTCAGAGTGCGGTTCCGTATTATTTTGAAAACAGCCTGCCGGTCAGTGAAGCGGCTAGAGGAATGAATCAGGCTTTGGAAAGCGGTGCGTCATACATGGACGGGGCAATCATCAACTGCATGGGAATGGCGATGGAGAGCATTCTGGCAAGACCGACTTCCGCAATCTCGAGAAACAGTGACGATTTTGTACCGGATAAAGAAAATGGTTTTGCGGAGCATCTGTTGCAGAACGCGTATAATGCGGTATATCATAACGAACTGTATTGTTGCGACTGGGATATGTTTTGGACGGAGCATGAAGATTGTGTAAAACATAGTCTGCTGCGGGCAGTCAGCGGAGGACCGGTATATTTCAGCGACCGGATCGGAAAAACTAATCCGGAAGTACTGAAACCGCTGGTTTATGAAGACGGCAGAATTCTCATGATGGATCGCGCGGCAAAACCCACAGAGGACTGCGTCTTTTTAAACCCAATGGAAGGTGGAGTTTTAAAGCTGCATAATGTTGCATCATGGGGACAAAGCGGTAAAGGCGGAGGAATTGCAGCGTATAATCTGACAGGACAAAGACAGTCATATAATTTTAAACCGGCGGACATACCGGATATCGAGATGTCGGATGCTTATTGGGTTTATGACTTTTTTGGTAAAAAGGTTTTTGTTCTGAACCGGAATGAAAGCCATGAAGGAGCTTTGGAGGCAGACGGATTTGCGTGGTTCGTGATCCTTCCGAAGAAAAAGACAGGTTCCTGTCTGGGACTTCTTAATAAATACGCAGGATTTATGGCAGTAGAAAGCATTCAGGAAAATGACGGTGCGCAGACTATTGTTGTCAGGGAATCAGGGTTAGTGGGGTGGATATCTGAACGAGAGCCGGTGAAGGTAATTGCCGGTACAACTGATGTTACCAAAGAGGTGCAGAAAGAAGGTAATCTGTATTCTGTGCCGCTCCCGGAGAGTTCTTCAAAGACAGTGCTTGCCATCGTATGGTAAGGAAGTTGGATCAGGATTCAATTGAGGAATCAAATTAAAGTATAGAAAAAGCAGATTGGAGGAAATGGAGATGTGGAACAAAAAAGTAATAGCTCTGGCACTTGCTGTTGTTTTGCTATTCTGCCTTCCGGGATTTGTAGGCAGAGGAGCAGGAGCAGTAGACAATGGCGGAGGCGGCAGTGCAAAGGAAGCGGTTCCGGTTCCGGAAGGCTTGTGGGATGCTTATGAGCAGGAACTAATTCTTACTACTGTGGTAGCGGAGAATTCAGGAACCAGTTTTAAGGATGGGGATACCTATGACAATAATCCATGGTATCGGGCATTCAAGGACAGATTTAACATTAATCTCACAAATATGTGGGTAAGCAATGATTATAGCACTAAGTTAAATCTGGCGATTGCTGACAGAGATCTTCCTGATTTCTGCTCTGTAAATGCCCAGCAGCTTGCATCATTGGAGAAGTCCGGGTTAATTATGGATCTGACAGAGCTTTTTGACACTTATGCTTCAGATACTTTGAAAGGATATATGGAAGCAGAACGTGACACCTATGAGACAGGGTGTCTTGGCGGAAGGCTGTATGGAATTCCACAGCTCAGTTACGGCAATATTGATAAATTTGATTATGTATGGATCAGGAAGGACTGGAAAGACCAGCTTGGCTTGGCAGATCCAGAGAGTATGGATGATGTGCTTGCCATTGCGCAGAAATTCAAAGAGAATTTTGGCGGATATGGCATGGGAGAAATGCAGACCTTAGATAATTTGAACCGTTTGGCGGTTGGTTTCGGTGCGCATCCCGGCATCTGGGTTGAACTGGAGGACGGCACACTGGGATACGGAACCGTTCAGCCGGAGATGAAGGAAGTCATTGCAACCTATGCCAAGTGGTATAAGGAAGGAATCATCAATCCTGATTTCACAACCACCAATCAGGACAAGATGTTTCAGGATGCGATCAATGGTGATGTAGGTGTAATTCCTTTTGCACAGTGGTTTGGCTACAATCCGGGACCGCAGATTATAGAGAATCTTGGACCGGAAGCTATTTTTGAGCCTTACCCGATTCCGTCCGCTAATGGTGCAGAGGTGACGGGAAGTGTTAAATTCGGTAATAATGGATATATTGTGATCAGCAAGAACTGTAAGAATCCGGAAGGTGTATTGAAACTGATCAACCTCTGGTGCTACATGATGGATGACGCGGCGGGAAATGAAGATCCGGAATATATCACCGCCCTTTATGACAATAACTATCCGAACTGTGTTCATATGTTATCAGTTATCAATACTATGACAGATTATAATCAGTACGTTCAGGTGACGGAAGCATTGGCAGAGGGATTGGATGTGGATGTGGCAGAGTTAGGAAAGAACGCCTCTAAATATAATAGCTGCGTTGCATGGCTGACCGAGCAGGATCCCGATGGCGTGGGCGATTGGCTTCAGCAGGGAAATGATAAATCCGCTTATGGCATTGCCAAGGAATATCTGGACAGCGGAACTTATCTGAAGGATGCCAAATGGGGGCAGGATACCGCTACACTGCAAAGTGTTGGTTCCACCTTAAATGATATTCTGGTGGAAGGTTTCACCCAGATTATTATCGGCGAGAAGGATATCGACTATTTTGACACTCTGGTAGAGGAGTGGGCAAAGGCAGGCGGCGATATGGCAACAGCCGAGGTCAATGATACTTATGGAAGTAAATAATCGGAGGAGGAAGCTATGCTGAAAAAGAAAAAAATAACCGCAACAAAACTAAAAAATCAAGCGCAGTATCATCTGATGCTGCTTCCCGGGGTTATCCTGACCTTTATCTTTTGCTATATCCCGTTATATGGACTGATCATAGCATTTGAGGACTACAATCCGGGATTGGGATTTGCGTCTCCGTGGGTAGGTTTCGCTAATTTTAAATTCCTGTTTAACCAGCCGAACTTCCTGCGGACAATCTGGAATACCTTATACATAGCGGTATTTAAGCTGCTTTTGGGAATCATCGTTCCGGTTACCTTTGCGGTATTGCTCAATGAGATGATATCCAATAAGGTAAAGAGAGTTTATCAGACTTTGATTTACATTCCGAACTTTCTGTCATGGGTTATTCTGGCAGGTGTCATGATGGATCTTTTGGGAACGGATGGTGCAATCAATATTCTTCTTGGAAAACTGGGAATTGAAGCGATTCCATTTCTTGGAAGCGCTAAGGTCTTCCCTTGGACCATGATCATCAGTGATGTTTGGAAAGGTTTCGGATACGGCACCATTGTATATCTGGCAGCCCTTACGGGGATTGATCCGGGATTATACGAATCGGCAACGCTGGACGGGGCAACCCGCTGGCAGAGGATACGTTATATCACCGTTCCGCTGTTAAAGCCCACCATCGTGTTGATGCTGGTACTGGCGCTGGGCGGCGTGTTGAACGCAGGTTTTGATCAGGTATACAATCTGTATTCGCCGGTAGTATATTCAACAGGTGATATTATTGATACTTATGTGTACCGTCTTGGTATTCAGCAGGCACAATATTCCATCGGTGCAGCCGTAGGTCTGTTTAAATCGCTGGTATCCTGTATCTTGGTATGTGTTTCTTATTACATGGCGGATAAGCTTGCCGGATACAAAATATTCTAGGAGGGATAAGGATGGAAACGAAAAAATATGGAGTTTTTGATGTAGTATTGCTTATTGTTTTGGGAATTGTATGTGTAACATGTGTCCTTCCGTTTATCAATCTTCTCGCAGTTTCCTTCAGCGGCAGCACGGCAGTGGCGGCAGGAAAGGTAGGATTTATACCCGTTGATTTTACACTTGCCTCTTATAAATATATTCTGGAGGACGGCAGTTTCTTCCGTGCATTGGCTGTTTCGGTAGAAAGGACTGTGAAGGGAACAATTTTAAATCTTGTTTTGATGGTATTGACGGCATATCCGCTTGCAAGACCCAAGGGAGAACTGATCGGCAGAAAGTTTTATGTGGTGTTTTTCGTGATTACCATGCTCATAAGCGGCGGAATGATTCCTTCTTATTTACTTGTATCCGGATTGGGATTAAAGGATACCATATGGGCGCTGATTTTGCCCGGAGCTCTTCCGGTTTCCAATATGGTTATCCTGATGAACTTTATCCGTGAATTACCCGCGGAGCTTGAGGAAGCAGCGTCTCTTGACGGAGCATCACCGTTCCAGACATTGACCCTGATCATTGCGCCTTTGTTAAAACCGGCACTTGCCACAGTGGGACTTTTCTGTATGGTAGGTCACTGGAATGAGTGGTTTAACGGTATGGTGTATATGAGTAACCCTTCCAACTATCCTTTGCAGACTTATTTACAGTCTCTGCTTGTGAACTTTGAAAGTATGCTGCGGGGAGATTCCACATATGACATTAAGGCATTGTTGTCTATGATGAATGTCAGGACAGGGCGTGCGGCGCAGTTGTTCTTGGGAGCGCTGCCGATCATGCTGGTATATCCGTTCCTTCAGAAATATTTTACAAAGGGACTTGTTCTTGGCAGTGTGAAAGGTTAAAATATCAATTGATCAAATAATTGCAGTAATGGGAGTAGCCACTGGGAAACTGGTGGCTGCTTTGCTAAACCGGCACAGGCTGCCATATAAGTAAATGGAATGTATGGAGGAGAATGATCATGTCGATTGTAATAGATGCACAGAGGAGACTATTTACTTTACATACCCGGAATACAACATATCAGATGAAGGCGGACAGCTTTGGAACTTTACTTCATGTATATTATGGGGGACGGACGGATGACAGTGATAAGTCTTATACTATTTGCAGGAAGGACAGAGGATTTTCGGGTAATCCCTATGAGCTGGGAAGGGATTATAAGGATTATTCTTTAGATGTTCTTCCACAGGAATATAGCTGCTATGGAACAGGAGATTATCGTATCAGTGCGTTGAAGATACAAAATGCAGACGGAAGCTTTGCTGCAATGCTCCGTTATAAGGACTATAAGGTAAGTAAAGGGAAATATTCCATACCAAATCTTCCGGCAGTGTATGCAGAAGAAAATGAAGCAGACACTTTGGAAGTTATTTTAGAAGATCCGTCATCGAAGGTAGAAGTACATCTCCTATATGGGGTGCTGGAAGCAAACGATATCATTACCCGTGCCGTGAAAATTATCAATCAGGGAAATGACAGGATCATATTACAGAAAGCTGCCAGTATGAATCTGGACTGGATAAACGGCGAGTATGAATGGATGACTTTTTATGGCGGTCATGTGATGGAAAGAAATGCGCAGAGAAGTGAGCTTGATCATGGTATTCACTCTATAGGCAGTGTGAGGGGCACTTCCAGCCATCATTACAATCCGTTTGTCATTGTCAGTGATNAAAATANTGACGAAGAAANGGGCGGATGCTATGGATTTTCATTCCTTTACAGCGGNGAGTTTTTGATGGAGGCTGAAAAGGATCAGGTAAATCAGACCAGACTGATCTGCGGCATTCATCCGGATAATTTTGCATGGAATCTACAGCCGGGCGAGCAGTTCGATGCACCGGAAGCCATGATGACTTACAGTGCGGAAGGATTTGGCACACTTAGCAGGAACCTGCATAAGACAATACGTCAGAATATCTGCCGCGGAGAATGGAAGGAGAAACGCCGTCCTGTACTTGTTAATAATTGGGAAGCTACCTATTTTAACTTTACAGGGGAACAGTTGGTAACGATAGCAAAGAACGCCGCAGAATTAGGCGTAGAGCTTTTTGTGCTGGATGACGGCTGGTTCGGAAAGCGGGATGATGATAATTCCGGGCTCGGAGATTGGTTCCCGAATGAAAAGAAGCTTGGGTGTACTTTGAAAGAGCTGGCCGAAAAAATCGTGGGATGTGGAATGATGTTCGGCATATGGTTTGAGCCGGAGAGTATCTCACAGGACAGTGATTTGTATCGGGCTCATCCGGATTGGGCAGTTGCAATACCGGGTAGAACGCCCAATTTGAGCAGGAATCAACTGATACTTGATTTTTCCAGAGAGGATGTGCAGGATTATATCATAGGACGGATGTCAGCTATTTTTGAGGAAACACCAATCAGCTATGTAAAGTGGGATTTTAACAGGAGTATTTGTGATAAATACAGTATGGCGCTTGATGCATTAAGTCAGGGAGAATTTGCCCATCGGTATGTGCTAGGATTGTATCATGTATTAGAGACTCTGACTATGAAGTTTCCTCATATTTTGTTTGAAGGATGCAGCGGNGGGGGCGGACGGTTTGATGCAGGTATGTTGTATTATACTCCCCAGATATGGTGCAGTGATAATACGGANGCCATAGCNAGNCTNGGGATTCAGTATGGAACTTCTTTTGGTTATCCGGTATCCGCCATGGGATCTCATGTTTCGGCGGTTCCTAATCACCAGACCCACCGCATAACACCTTTTTCAACCAGAAGCTGTGTAGCTATGGCAGGAAGTTTTGGCTATGAATTGGATGTTACTAAATTATCGGGAGAGGAGAAAGCAAAGGTACGGCAGCAGATTGACAGGTTCAAAGATTATTATGACTTAATTCAGTATGGTGAGCACTATCGGCTGCAGGCTCCTTCGGATAAGCAATGTACCGTGTGGGAAATGGCAGATCCGGAAGGAAGAGAAGCGTTGGTAAGTGCAGTATATCACCATGTGGAGGCTAATGCGGCTCCTGTCATTGTCAAAGCACAGGGATTGAAGGCAGAGGCATGTTATCAGCTGCGTTTAAATATGGAGGATATGGCAGATTTGCCGGAGCATGCAAGGGAATGGTTTATAGGACATTTACCTTATGGATACAAAAACGGAGAAAAGATTACCGGAGCGGCATTACAGCAGTGCGGACTGGTAATTCCCGAAGNATTACAGGAGTTTCAGGCGTGGCAGATACATATTGTTGAAGATGACAATACTGGATGCTAGATGTCTCACCTTGTAAAGCTAAAAACAAATTGTTACGGTAAAAATATATCAGGCTGATATCAAAGGATTTGCGGCTGCCGTCAGGCAGTCGCTTTTTTGACAATTTTGCATCTATTAATTTTTACACAATTGCTTTCATGGTGATTGCGATGTATAATGAACCCATTCTCTGATTGTGTGACCATGAACAGGCAATTGGAAANAACGAAATGTGAAAATGCTGTTTAGAAATGATAAAAATAGGGNAGGGAAAGAGATGGATCATAAAAATAACAAAATGGAAAACGCAGCCCGTGCACTACTGTGTATGCAGAGGCANTCATGGGAGCAGGGGATGNCCATGCAGGCATTCTTGGAATGGGGNAAAATGGATGTGGTTACAGCGTTGGCACATGAGGCAGTCTATCGTAGAATGGAAGACGGGAGAGNAGCAACAATTGGGTTTATGGATGCAGTNACAGATCCCTGCTGTGTAGGCGAGGCNCTNTTAAGATCCTGTGAGATGACAAAAGACGAAAAGCTGATAGAGGGATATGAGGCACTGCTTAACTGGGCGCTGAAGAAAGCACCAAGAAACGAAAAGGGAGTTCTTTATCATCTGACAAGTAGTAAACAGTTTTGGGTGGATTCTATGTATATGCTGCCTCCTTTTCTGATTGCGGCAGGGCATGTGGAAGAGGCTCTGACTAATTTTTACGGTTATTGGGAGGTGCTTTTTGACAGGAAAGCAAAGCTGATGCATCATATGTGGGACGATGAAAAGAAGATTTATGTCCGGGATGCGCATTGGGGAACCGGGAACGGCTGGACGCTTGCAGCTATGGCAAGAATGATCGGGCTGCTTCCGGCGGAATATGAAGCAGACCGGGCGAAAATAAGTAAAATGGCACAGGTGCTTTTGGATAGTCTTTTAGAGTTTATGAGACCGGATGGATTTTTCCATGATGTAGTGGATGATNCTGATANTTTTGTGGAAACAAATTTATCCCAGATGACTGCTTATGCTATTTACCGGGGAATCAAAGACGGATGGNTTGACGAAAAGTACAGGCAGAAGGCTGATTTTATGCGGGCAGCAGCAGANNCTATGCTAGATGAGTTCGGGTTCATACAGAATGTATGCGGTGCTCCTACATTTGATAAGCCNGGGATGTCTCCGGAAGGGCAGGCATTTTTTCTTTTAATGGAAAATGCAGCAGTTTGATGGGGAGTCGTTTTTTATGTTGACAATATGAAAGAAGTGCTATATATTTATTTGNAACAGAACATTTGTTCTTNNAGATAAACTCAAGAGGTAAACAGTATGCAGCTTATACAGATACTTTGGGACAGGCGGGATTTTTTTCTAACCTGTTTACTGGAACACATCAGAATATCGCTTACTGCAGTACTCTGTGCAGGGGTGCTCGGTATCTTGGCAGGTATTTTGATCAGCAGACATAAGAAAGTAGCGGGGATTACCCTCGGGGTAATCAATGTGATTTATACAATTCCATCGATTTCTCTTTTGGGATTCTTGATTCCCCTGACCGGAATCGGAAATAAAACGGCGATCATTGCCCTGACGGTTTATGGACTGTTACCCATTGTCAGGAATACATACACAGGGCTGACGAATGTAGATGTCAGTGTCTTAGAGGTGNCAGAAGGGCTTGGAGCAGACAGCAGGCAGATCATGTTTGGAATCAGGTTTCCGCTTGCTCTTCCCATGATCATCAGCGGTTTCCGCAATATGGTAGTGATGATCATTGCAATGGGAGGTATTGCGTCCTTTATCGGGGCAGGCGGATTGGGCGTAGCCATATACAGAGGAATTACCACTTATAATATGACNCTGACAGCAGCAGGTTCCGTGCTGATAGCACTGCTTGCTCTTTTTAGTGACTGGCTGCTTTCCAGGGCGGAAAAGGCAGTAAAGGGGAGATACGGCATTGAGTAAAATAATAGAAATACGGGGCTGTACGGCTGCTTATGGNGAAAATAAGGTATTAAATCAGGTTTCCCTTACTGTGGAAAGAGGAGAATTTGTCGTTATCATAGGNTCTTCCGGCTGNGGNAAGACCACATTACTCAAAATGATGAATGGGCTTGTGGTTCCTATAGAAGGGGAGGTTCTGGTAAATGGNGAGNGCCTTACNGAATGCAATCTGGTNGCCATGCGGCGAAANATCGGTTATGCAGTCCAGGGAGCAAAATTATTTCCCCATAGAACAGTGGAAGAGAATATTTGNTATGTACCCGGTCTTTCAAAGAAAATGNCAAAGGCGGAAAAGAANGNTTTNGCCGGNAAAATGNTNGAAATGGTNGAGCTTCCTNCNGAGTTGGCGGAGCGTTTNCCAAGNCAGTTATCCGGNGGACAGAANCAGCGAGTAGGGATCGCAAGAGCCATGGCCTCAAATCCGGATATCCTGCTTATGGACGAGCCGTTTGGAGCAGTGGATGAAATTACGCGAAAGGCTTTGCAGNACGAGCTTCTTGCTCTCCGTCAAAAGACGTCGATAACTATTGTATTTATTACCCATGATATTGANGAAGCCTTTAAATTGGGAAGCCGCATTCTGATCATGAAAGACGGAGGGATTTGGCAGGAAGGAACAAAAGAAGAGCTGCTGGCAAATCCCAAAGATGAGTTTGTAAAACAATTAATCTGCTGATAGAGTTACAATAAGAAAAGAGAGGATAAAGATTATGAAACAAATGAAAAAAGCAATTGTAAGTGTGTTAGTATTGTGTATGATGCTCGGAATGACCGGATGCGGCAAGAAGGATACGATTAAGATTGCATCCAAGCCAATGACAGAGCAGTACATCCTGACGGAAATCATTGCACAGTTGATCGAGGCAGAGACGGATTATGAAACGGAAATCACTAAAGGAGTAGGCGGCGGAACTACCAATATCCATCCGGCGCTTATAAAAGGAGATTTTGATCTTTATCCGGAGTATACCAGAACAGCATGGCTGAATGTTTTGAAGAAAGAGGAAATGGAAAAGGATGATGATAAGCTATATGAGCAATTGCTGACAGAGTATGATGCGCTGGGGCTGACATGGACAGGACTTTATGGATTTTCCAATACTTACGGGCTGGCTGTCAGACAGGAAACAGCAGATCAGTATGGGCTTTCTACCTATTCGGATCTGGCAGCAGCTTCCGGAGAGCTGATCTTTGGGGGAAATCCTGATTATATTGAACTGGAAACAGGATATGCAAGGCTTTGCGAGGCTTATGGGATGCAGTTTAAAGAAACGAAGCAGATGGAGATTGCATTAAAATATGAAGCACTGAAAAATGCAGAGGTGGATGTGATTAATGCCTTTACCACAGATGCACAGCTTGCAGCAAACAATCTGGTATTGCTTACTGATGACAGTGTTTTCTTTGAAACTTTTGATGCGGGAACCATAGTCAGGAAGGATACACTTGCAGAGTATCCTAAGCTTAAGGAAGTGTTGGAAAAGCTGAATGGGCTGATCTCGGAAGCGGAGATGCAGCAGATGAATTATGAGGTGGAAGTAAACGGAAAAGAAGATAAAGAAGTGGCAAGACAGTTTTTGGAGTCGAAAGGACTGCTTGCTAAATAATAGCCTAGCGAAGTCGAACGGGGAGAATTATGATGGAATTTTTGAAGAAGTTTGTTGAGCCGGTAGATATGACTGTGGGATCACCATGGCAGAAGATCGTACTCTTTGCTGTTCCCATGTTGGTGGGGAACATTGCACAGCAGCTTTATAATACGGTGGACAGTGTAGTAGTAGGGAGGTATGTAGGAGATAATGCTTTGGCGGCAGTGGGAAGCGCAGGACCTATCTTGAACCTGCTGATCGTTTTGTTTGTGGGAATCAGTGTAGGCGCAGGAATTATGGTGTCGCAGTATTTTGGGGCAAAAGAGAGGGAGAAGTTGTCCATTTCAATCGGTAACTGTATCACTCTTACGGCGATTGCAACTCTTTTTGTGATGGTGGTGGCTTCTCTGGTGGCAAGGCCGCTATTGGAGCTTTTGGATACACCGGAGTCGATTATTGACTGGTGCCATTCTTATCTGCTGATTTTATTTATCGGCTCCGCAGGTCTGGCCTATTATAATATTTTAGGCGGAGTACTGCGAGGGCTAGGGGATTCCGTGTCTGCGCTTGTCTATCTTTTGGTTTCAACAGTGATCAATATTGTGCTGGATTTACTGTTTGTGGCAAAATTAGGGATGGGAGTTAACGGTGTGGCACTGGCTACAGTGATTGCGCAGGCGATTTCCGCCTTTTTATGTCTGCTCCGGCTGATGAAGATGAAGGAGTATTTTGATCTTAAATCTGTTTACCTTAAGCCTCAGGGAAAGTATTCTAAGATGATTATTCGTTTGGGTCTGCCATCCGGTATTACCCAGGCGATTCTTTCTATGGCAATGATCGTGGTGCAGTCTCTTACCAACAGTTTTGGAGAAATGTTCATCGCTGCCAATGTGATTGTTATGCGTGTGGATGGTTTTGCGATGATGCCGAATTTTTCTTTCGGAACTGCAATGACCACCTATGCCGGTCAGAATGTAGGGGCAGGACATCTGGACAGGGTGGANAAAGGCGCAAAGCAGGGAACGCTGATTGCTGTGATNACCTCAGCGGTNATTACCGGATTGATNTTAATTTTTGGNAAAGCGCTTATGGGAATATTTACCAATACGCCGGAGCTGGTGTTGCTAAGCAGGGATATGATGGGAATTCTGGCAGTGGGGTATATTGCTATGGCGGTAACGCAGAGTCTTTCNGGTGTAATGCGCGGAGCCGGGGACACTATGACACCTATGTGGATATCAATTNTAACAACTATTTTGATACGTGTACCGATTGCCTATGGAATTTCATTTCTCACCAGAACACCGGANTTNCCNAACGGAAGACANGAATGTATTTTTATATCCCTTTTGACTTCCTGGCTTCTCGGTGCCCTGATTACATTTATTTTCTATAAGCGGGGCAAATGGAAAGGTAAGGCAGTTTGATAAGTCGATTTAAATATAAAGACTAAAATATAAATTTGACTATTGAAATATTAATAAAAAATTAATATAATAAAACATAAAATTTGAATGGAGGGTTTTTATATGGTTGACATGTTTATTTCCTTTTTGGGAACCGGATTATGGGCAGTGATCAAAGCAGTCCTGATTCTGGTACTTGCGTTTGTTGTAGCAGCAATTGTGAAATCACTGGTAGTTAAGCTACTCACCAAAACGAAAGTCAGCGCGCTGTTTGCAAAGTCAAATATTGACGTAGCAAAAACAGCGGAAAGTATTGGCAAGATCATCTATTTGTTAGTATTTCTTTTATTTGTACCGGGCATATTTGAGAGTCTGGGAATGAATGAAATTTCAGTGCCAATCTTAAATATCCTGAACACAATGTGGGGATATCTGCCGAATATTCTCGCAGCGGCAATTGTTTTGTGGGTAGGCTTTTTCATTGCGAAGCTTGTACGTGAAATTCTGGCGCCCGTTTTCAATAAGCTGAAAGTCGATCATCTTCAGGAAATCGCAGGGATTGAAGCATCTGACAAAGCAAAGCTGTCAGAAACACTGGCTTATATTGTATATGTACTGATCCTGATTCCGGTTATCATCACCGCGCTTCAGGTGCTTGACATCAGTGCAATATCTAATCCGGCAATTCAGATGCTGGATATCATTTTTGGTTTTATTCCGAATATACTGGTTGCGCTTGTTCTTATTATTGTGGGCTGCATGGTTGCAAAGCTGGCTGGAACTATTGTTGAGAATCTGATTGCTTCCGCCGGACTGGATGCAAAATTATCTGGTCTTCTTGACGGAAAAAGCAGTAATTTTGTACTTTCAAAGGTGATTGGCAAGACCGTTCAGGTAATCATGGTAATATTCTTTATCGTTGAAAGCTTTGGGGTACTTCGTCTCCAGATCCTTACTGACATCGGAAGTACGATCATCAGCTATATGCCTTATGTGCTTGCATCAGTGCTGATCCTTGTAGTATGCTTTATCTGCAGCGCTATTGTACAGAAGGTTCTTGTTAAGAGTGGACAGACCACTTATGTGCTTCCTGCGAAGTGTGTAATTTATGGTCTTGGCGGCTTTATGGTACTGAATGAGCTCGGTATTGCATCCGAGATCGTAAATACTGCTTTCATTCTGATCATTGCTGCTTTGGCTATCGCTTTCGCAATTGCTTTTGGTATTGGCGGAAAAGATTTTGCCACAAGAGCTCTTAAGAAATTGGAAGATAAGCAGGAAGAGGAATCTAAGGAAGAGAAATAATCTATATTTTATATAGATGAAATCGAATAGAACACATACGCGGCGTTTCTGACTTCCCGGCAGGATAGACAGGAGCGCCGTATTTTATGGTATTAGGAAACAGCGAAAAATGATATAAACAGTATTTTTTCAATAATTGACAACGTCATATGAAAATGCTACGGTGTAATAAAAGCAGATTGGAGGATAAAGATGAAGGTTTTAATGATTAATGGAAGTCCCAGAGCAAATGGGAATACTTTTACGGCATTACATGAGATGGAAAAGATTTTTGCACAGGAGGGAATTGAGACCAATATTTTACAGATTGGAAGTAAAGATATCCGCGGCTGCATCGCCTGCGGTTCCTGTGGAAAAAACGGAAAATGCGTATTTGATGATATAGTGAATGAAACAGCGGCGGAATTCGAAGCATGTGACGGTCTGGTGGTGGGAAGTCCTGTTTATTATGCGTCTGCAAATGCCACATTGATTGCCTTTTTGACCAGACTGTTCTACAGTACACCTTTTGATAAATCCATGAAGGTGGGAGCCGGCGTAGTGGCGGCGCGAAGAGGCGGTTTGTCATCCACCTTTGATGAATTAAATAAGTTTTTTACCATTTCAGGTATGCCGGTAGCATCCGGTCAGTACTGGAACAGCATTCACGGCGCAGTGCCCGGCGAGGCAGTTCAGGATGCAGAGGGTTTGCAGACCATGAGGACACTGGCAAGAAACATGTCATTCCTCATGAAGAGTATTGCACTTGGCAAAGAGAAATACGGCATTCCGGAAAAAGAGCCGTTCCAGCGGACAAATTTTATAAGATAGAAAAGCTATAGCGCTGTGGGGGGAAAAATGCAAAACGACAAAAGAACCAAAAAGAACCTGATTTATTTTCCGCTGGGAACAGTGGGAAGGGATGGGATATACAGTCTGATCAACAGTTATTTGTTGACCTTTGTGCTGTTCACCCATTCCCTGGACGGGGCGCAGATTGCGGCAATTACGGGTATTATGATTGCTGCAAGGGTATTTGATGCGCTGAATGACCCCATTATGGGCAACATTATTGAGCGGACACAATCCAAATTTGGTAAATTTAAGCCTTGGCTGGCAATTGGTGGATTGTCTACTTCGGTGGTGATCTATCTGTTGTTTAATGTAAATCTCCAGGGTTGGAATTTTGTATGGTTTTTTGCATTGATGTATTTTGCTTTCAGCATTACTTATACCATGAGTGATATTTCCTATTGGGGAATGATCCCGGCTCTTGGATCTGATGCTGATGTCAGAAACCAGTTTACGTCCAGGACTACTTTGTTTGCCGGGATTGGCGGTACGCTGGCTTCCATTTTGATTCCTATATTCACCACAGGGGCATGGGCAATTGGCGGCAGTACCGCAGTGGCTTATGGAAGAGTTGCACTGATCATAGCCATTCTTTCACCGCTTTTTATCTTGTTTGCATTGTTTGGTGTACAGGAAAACCGGGAAGCGGATACAATTACCAAAAAGAAGGAAAAGTTTTCTTTTGTACAGATTATTAAGACTATCGGCAGAAATGACCAGTTGGTTTGGGTCGCGGTGATCTTCCTGATTCAGCAGGTGGGAAACGGACTGGTGATCGGCGGAATCGGTTCCACTTATATTTATTTTACCTTTGGCTATAACGGAGGATTGTTTTCCCTTTTTAACATGGTGGGGATGGCTGCAACTGCGTTTTTGATGATATTTTATCCTGCGATTTCCAGACACATCCACAGGAAAAAGCTGATGGGGCTGATGATGGCAGCCTCTGGCACAGGATATGTCCTGATGCTGGCTTCACTTTTGATTCAAGAAGCAAACATGGGCAGGTTTTGGGTGCTGGTTTTGGGTTATATGGCTTCTAATTTCGGACAATATTGTTTCTACCTGATCATGATGATTTCCATTATGAATACAGTAGAATACAATGAGTACAAATTTGGCACAAGGGATGAGGGGATTATCACTTCCCTGCGTCCTTTTATCACTAAGATGAGCTCTGCTCTGATCGTGGCATTTACTTCCGCAACTTATCTGATTTTTGGCGTTACCGGTTATACCAACCAGATATCTGATCTGGAGCAGCAGTGCGCCCAGGGGCTGATCTCCGAAGAGCAGAAGCTAACAGAGATATCAGCTGTTATTTTTGGGACAACAGGCGGGGAGTACAGCGGGGTTACTGCCGGACAGAGTACAGGTCTGCTGATCACGATGACAGTAGTCCCCTGCGTGCTGATGCTGATTTCTTATCTTTTATATAAGAAGAAATATAAATTGGATGAGGAAGAGTACGACAGGATCTGCATGGAACTGCAGAAATAACGTATGTAATGAAAAGAAAATGTTGTGGGATTGTTAACTTTTCAGGCTTAGTCAAAAAGGAGGTTTTATGGGGAAAGAGATTAAATGGCTGACTTATGACAGTACGGTGGGAGAGTTATACGACAGTCCGGTAGGACACGATGCCCTTGCCAAGGTGTTATTACAGATTGGACTGCCTGAGAAGGTGATCACTAACAAGGCAGTTTCCGGTTTGAAGCTGCGCACCATTGCCAACCTGACAAAGAAACAGTTGGGGATGGATTTTTTTGACGCACTATTACAGCTGGTGGACAGTGAACATGATAAGCCTCGTGCTTCAAAGGGTAAAATAACACCAAAGTGGTGGAAGGAAGCGGTATTTTACCAGATTTATCCCCGCAGCTTTTGCGACAGTAACGGGGACGGAATTGGTGATTTACAGGGGATTATCAGTAAGCTGGATTATTTAAAAAAGCTGGGGGTAGATGCCCTGTGGCTGTCTCCCATTTATGACTCGCCCAATGATGACAATGGTTATGACATTCGTGACTATGACAAAATTATGGAAGAGTTTGGAGCGATGGAAGATTTTGATCAGCTATTAGCTGAGGTGCATAAGCGGGGAATGCGTCTGATCATGGATCTGGTGGTGAACCATACTTCTGATGAACATATTTGGTACAAGCAGGCCAGACAGCCGGACTCACCTTATCGAGATTATTACTTTTTCCGCAAGGATGATGGAAGTCATACACCGCCGAACAACTGGACCTCCTTTTTTTCGGGTTCTGCATGGAATTATGAGAAGGATACCGACAGTTGGGCATTGCATTTGTTTTCCAAAAAGCAGATGGATTTAAACTGGGAGAATCCAAGAGTGAGGGAAGATGTGATCGCCATGGTGAACCGTTGGCTGGATAAAGGTGTAGACGGGTTTCGCATGGATGTGATCAATTATATTTCCAAGGAAGAAGGGCTTCCCCAGGGAAATGAAACCATAGGAAATTTGATGGGCTATCCGGGCATTGAACATTATTATTATGGTCCAAAGCTGCACCAGTACCTTAAGGAGATCAGGGAAAAGGCTTTTGAGCCTCATGGGGCATTTTCTGTGGGAGAAACGCCGGGGCTTGGCATGAAGATGTGTCAGCTTGTGACCGGAGAGGAACGAAAAGAGCTGGATATGGTTTTTTCCTTTGACCATCTGGAAACACCGGGACATGTGCGGCTTGAGGATTATGAGTATGACCTGAATTATTTCCGGGATTACATGATCGACTGGATGGAGAACTATGGCAATAACTGCTGGATGTCTCTTTTTTACAACAACCATGATAATCCCCGTATGATCAGTAAGATAACAAAGGATGCCTCCTGCCATACGGCGCTTTCAAAGCTTCTGGCCGTTATGCAGCTTACGCTCAAAGGAACGCCCTTTATTTTCCAGGGAGATGAGATGGGGCTTGCCAATTATGATTTCACTTCCATGGATCAGATCACAGATGTGGAGGCAAAAGGGTATTATGCAGAACACATCGGGAAAGAATCCAAAGAGAAGGTATTTGCCGATATCCTTGCAGGGACAAGAGAACATGCGAGAGTGCTGCTTCCTTGGAATAAGAAGCTGCCGTCCTGTCACGAAGGGCTGTATCAGAAACCGAAAAAGGAAGTGCTGTATGCATACAGAAGGCTGCTCCGCTTGCGGCATGAGGAAAAAGCCTTTGTTTATGGTTCATTCCGTGTCCTATGCAGGAAAAAAGACCGGTTTGTGTATGCCAGAGCATTAGAGGGGCGGGTCTATGTGGTGGATTGCAATCTGGGAGCAAAGCCCTGCATGGCATTCCGGCTAAAAGAAAGATGTAAGATTGTATATGATACGGTAGGGACAGGAAAGGAAGAGAAGAGTAACCCAGATGCATCGAATACCATAATCAGCAGGAA
>JAAVAA010000019.1:0-7976 GCA_014804285.1 Lachnospiraceae bacterium
CCAAATATGTTTTAACCGATAGAACAGTAAAAGATATTAATGATAGCGGAAAATTTTTTGATCCGGATATATATGAATTCATTATGGATGAAGAAATAGAAATTTTTGATGCAGAAAAGTTTGACTATCTGGCAGAAGTGCCATTATTTCAGGTTGAAGTGGAGTTTGATAAGGAAGTAAGTTATAGAGATTTTGGCTTTATACCGGTTGGAACACAATGTGTTGTTTTGAATGAAAATACTATGCTTATAGGATTATGGGGGAAGATTCTTCTGGCGCACCGGATTTCGTAGATCTAATAATTAGGTTGGAGTGAGGATAGAGATGAGAAAAATTTTATATTTAACAGGCGCATTATTGTTTTTCTGCTTTTCCTCTATTGCAGTATTTGCAGGAGGAGATGAATTGGAGTCTATGCAGGAAACCGTTTTAAGCGAAGCGGAAAGTGAAGATCCGGTATTATTTGACGGTTTTCAGGAGATGGATTATTACATGTTGTTGCAAAGTCATGTAGGGTTAGGGGTATCATTAGATTATTACAGCTATGGAATTTATGGGAATATGACTAAAACACCCAGAGAGGGAGAGGAGCTTTGCCTGTCTTTGAATAAGAAATGGTTTGGCAATGAGATAGAACCGGAGGATCAGGCGGATTATACTAATTGGCTGCATTATCATCTGGATGAACATATAGTGGATTTTTCTCCGGATCTGGAATGGTGCATAACATATCAGGGATATTTTGAAACAAGTACTTATGATCGGACGGAAAGAATATACAGGGATGGAATTCTCATATCGGAAAATGAAGAAAAATCATATTATAATACCATAGTTGGCAAAGATATTCTTTGTAAGAATCCGGAAACAGACCGTTTTCTAATCATGGATACGGATAAACGACAGCGTATAGAGAATCTGATCAACACAATATGGGATTGGGAGGGAAGAGATCATAAAATTTATTATGGTCAAAGCAGATTCTGTTTAAGCGAAGACGGGATGCTTATGGCACTGGTAAAGCCGGATAACAGACATATTGGCATTTATGAGACAGAAGGCTGTACAGAACTGTTTGAATTTGGATTTGAACAGATGGACGCGGACTGGCCTCTTGAGGTGTCTCAAATTCAGGGGAATGCTCAGGAAGGGTGGTTTACCTTTTCCAATGGAGATAAGGCATTTCAGTTTTTTTATCCTTCCAATGAGATGGTTCAACTTGGTGAGTTCATGTTTAATATAAATATTTCGCCGGATGGAAAATACTGTGCTTATTATACGGGGAGTGACTTGTTATACAGTACATGGGAAGTGCTTTATTTGGATAATTGGGATAAATTTGCCCAAATGTTGGAACGATGGGAGAAGGTGCCCAGTGGTTGGTATATCAAGGAACTGGATAGTGGGTTAACTACCTATATTCCGGCGAAAAGCATGGCAGACGTTAGGGAGCCGCTGTTAGATGGGAAATGTGTGTGGATACAAAAGGATAAATTGCTTGAACTTTTGGAGACCGAAAAAATATCAGATTTAGCAGAAACAGATAGTAATATGATTTTAATGCGGACGGATTAGATGACTATCTGGTATGTTTTCATGGATATCTTTGGAGTGGAAGCGGAGGAAACAATGTCAGAATATATATATAGAATGAAGATAAAACACTGAGGAAGGTTTTGGATATTACCATACGCCTTAAGGAATCTGATATGTCCGGCGGACATACGGCGCTGGCTGTTCTGGCAGAAATTTATATTGGGCAAAAAGGAAATCGGATCCTGAGGCGGATGGGATTTATAAACTTCCATTTTGAGAATTTATATGTATGTGATTATAATTATGTTTTAAATGTCTTGCTGATGGAGGGAGACGAGGAGCCGTGTCCGTACAGATATTATTTCACTTAGGAGACAGTTTGTGCTGACTGAAGGAGAAATCTTTCATGATATGTAACAGAGAACTCTGACTGTAATAATGCGTATCAGGAGGAAAAAAATGATCATACCATTTGAACGAGAGTATAAAGAAAAATGGATTAAGAAAATAATTGGCGAAGTCGTAGCAGAACGTGAGTTTGTATACACCGGTCATAGCAGAGATGGGTATGTCCATGGATATTCCTTTGAATGTACAAAGGGTGATTTACGGCAGGATATCCATATTACTGTTATAGGTAATACGATAAGAATGCAGTTAAACACTAATGCATATGGACAAATATGGGTTAATGTGTGTGATTTAATGGAATTGTACCTTAAACCGGATGCAAAAGGATTTGTGGAGTTTAAGGATGAAGATGAATATAAAGAAATTCTGCATTCTTTTTGTGAAATTCTTATTCAAAAAGGATTTGCTGTTTTGGAAGAAAAGAGTAAGTCCACTACAGAAGTAAGACCGAAGAAGGAAACCTATTGGAAGCTATATACGGAGCATGATGAGCTTAACAGAGAATATCGGAAGAAGTATGATCTGGAGGATACGGAATCTTCATTAAAGTGTATGAAGAGAATCAGTGACATCATATTGGAAACTACAGATCGGGAATTTGCAGAAGTAGAAAATATTCCTTTGTACAGACATGCAATTTTTATAAAAATACAGGATTATGTGTTTGATAATAGTAAAATAGGATTTTGGCACAGCATATAGTGTTGTGCATATTTTCCCATGCATTTTAGGTCATAAAATTTCTTTGGGACAAACAGCATTTTATGTGCTATAGTTTATCATATTCTTATAATTCTTGAATTTACAAATTCTTAGATTTGTGCGTTTTGCACATTCGGCAGGTTCTGCCGGGAATTTCAAACCACTTTAATTTAACATAGGGGCATTTCAAGTAGAGCACAGAAGGAGGANTTTTAATGGCATCAAAACTGAAACAGTACTTTCCCATAATCAGGGAGAAAGAAGAGGTGCTTGCTGAAATCGGAAAGAGCAAGGCGCTTCAGGAGAAGTTTGACAAATGGGAAGAGGAACAGAGAGAAGAATTCTTAAATCTCTGTACCGGAGTGAAGGGGCTAAAGCTTTTGTATGACGGATTTTTTAAGGAAGTTATGAACCCGGAGTATGTGCCAGAAAGGTTAAATGATTTTCTTACTCATATGCTGCGTCAAAAGGTTAAAGTTTTAAAGGTCTTACCTGCAGATTCTGTGAGAATTGCAGAGGAAAGTTCTTTGCTGATCATGGATATTGTGGTGGAATTGGAAGACGGAAGCATAGCGAACCTTGAAGTTCAAAAAATNGGATATTTATTTCCGGGACAGAGAAGTGCCTGCTATTCAGCGGATTTGCTTTTACGGCAATATAAAAGAATACGGGGAGAAGCAGCAAAAGAATCTGGAAGGAAGTTCAGCTACCGCGATATCAAAAGTGTTTATACGATAGTTCTGTTTGAAAAAAGTCCCAAGAACTTCAATAGCTATCCTGATAATTATTATCATTTTTTCGAACAAAAGTCTGATACAGGGTTGAAGATGGAACTTTTACAGAAATATCTGTTTATCCCCCTTGACATCTTCCGGAAAAATAAGCAAAATGTAGACATAGCGGTAAAAAGAGATGCATGGTTAACCTTATTTTCCAGTGATGATCCGGATGATATCATAGAGCTGATTGGGAGATATCCGGAATTCCGCAAGATATATGAGGAAGCCTATGAAATCTGCCTGAATGTGGAAAGGGTGATGGATATGTTTTCGGAAGAACTGTATGAATTGGATAAGAATACGGTACAATATATGATTGATGAGATGCAGGATACAATTGATAAGCAGAGACAGACTATTGATGAAATGCAGGAGCTAATGCAGGAACAGGCAATCAAGAACACAGTGGTCATTCTTCAGGAGCTTGGAATGTCAGATTCAGAGATTATTATGCGTATTTGCAAACAATATCAGATAGATGAAGAGCAGGTGCAAAGATATCTTTAGGTAATAAATTTATGGTCAAAATCAGACATTAAATATAATATTGGAAAGCATTTGGAAAATAAAAAATCCTGATGCTTTCTTTTTTATGTTTGTACTTAGTTGAAAATATAGGAAAATCCAATAAAACGATGCAACTTTGATGCAAAAATGATGCAACTATGATGCATGAGATATGTAAAATAATATTGTAAAATCTAGTTAGAGTTCTAGAATGGGAGAAAACTGTGAACGGGTGCAAATTAAAAAAGTCAATTTTTATATTTGTCATTATTATATGCTTGGTTATTTTGGTGGTTTATTGGATTCAATTATCGAAAAAGTCTGAAAAAGGGACAACCAGTGTGGTCAAAGAAAGTGAGGAGGCAGTAGGGGATTCNCAGCAGACNGAAGGGACNCAGAAAAGAGAGNAANATGNTGATGNAGANGAGGAAGAAATGCNANCCCCTCAATTTGATTATCAAGCGCTGAATAAGGATTTATTTGGACAAAATACTCCTCATGGGTTTGANATTCAATTGTTTTCGGAAAGTGTAAAGGGCGAATTCACAGAAGTACAAAAAGGGAANAGTATGTTCCCGGAGGAATTGGTANGTGAATTCGAAAATANGATNTACCAATNGTTTGATGANAGTCTGCAAAAATATACATNGGAAGAAGTACNGAAAAGCAGTTATTTTGAGATAACAGACAAATTTGGAGCAAGTGATTTTNNACCNGATATTGAAGAAATGANAAAATTGTTTCCGGAATTGGAAGATACTGAGACGNNAANNGAAGNATACNANAANCTTNGTGGNTCGGAAAANTGTNTTGATATGTTTCATTTTCACATGNATACAGATNAGGANAATTATCTNTTTGTAANTGCATTCNGGAGGGAGTGCCGGCANANTANATATTNGGTTGACCANNTTTGAGCAGGGANAATTTGNTACNATNTGTGAATTNCCCGTANAAAACAGCGGTTATGGAAGAGTGATNNNNTACGATGAGGATTTCTATTATGTNTTTGTAGCTAGAAATTATAANATTAAAAATTTTGATGGCATTCACATTCATAAACTGGGTGTNAATGCACGAGAGGAAAATCTNNTNATCAANTATCTTCCCACTGAGTATGTCTGGAAAAATGNATATATGAGAGCTGATGNCGAAGAACTGGATACTTATCTGGAAAGCATAAAAGATGAGATTACATCGGATAGATATNTGGAGAATGGGAAGGAANAAGATATAGACATATATTATGGAGACGAGACNGNTTTTGTTCNNAATAGCGATGAANCGTTTTTNGANGATGNATATTACAAAGTAGATTTTTTAAATATNGGNANNCCNNTTTATATANANAAATCAAANNATANTCCTNATGGTTCCAATAGNACTNATNGNATGTGGTTTTTGAAATGCAATTTTAAAATGCAGAATTTAGAAAATAATACTATGGTTGAGCTTGACAATATGAAAATCGGAGAGTATATACCGTCGGATTCTGATCCGATATTGGTACAGATGTGGTTCAAAGAATCANANGNTAAAGTATATACATTCTGNNTNTATTATGTATGTGATTATAATTATGNNTTAAATGTNNTNCTNATGGAGGGAGATGAAGTAAGTCGGATTCGTACAGATCTTATTGTACCCAAGAGGGAGTTTGTGCTGACAGAAGGAGAAATTTTTCATGATATGTAACGGAGAACTCTGACTGTAATAATGTGTATCAGGAGGAAAAAAATGATCATACCATTTGAACGAGAGTATAAAGAAAAATGGATTAAGAAAATAATTGGCGAAGCCGTAGCAGAACGTGGGTTTGTATACACCGGTCATAGCAGAGATGGGTATGTCCATGGATATTCCTTTGAATGTACAAAGGGCGATTTACGGCAGGATATCGAGGTTTCTATTATAGACAATACGATAAGAATGGAATTGAACACTAACGCTTACGGGCAAATATGGGTTTATGCGTGTGATTTAATGGAATCGAACCTTGAACCAGATGAAACAGGATTTGTGGAGTTTAAGAATGAAAGTGAATACAAAGAAATCCTGTATTCCTTTTGTAAAATACTTGACCAAAAAGGATTTGATGTTTTGGAAGAAAAGAGTAAGCCAACTACGGAAGTAAGGCCGAAGAAGGAAACCTATTGGAAACTATATGTAGAACATGATGAACTTAACAGGGAATATCGGAAGAAGTATGGTCTGGAGGATACGGAGTCTTCGTTTAAGTGTATGCAGAGAATCAGTGACATTATATTAGAAACTACAGATTGGGAATTTGCAGAAGTAGAAGAAATGCTGATAGGGTTGGCAGCAGTATACGGAGATCAATTAATCAAAAAAATGGGAGGAAAATGGGTGTGGTCCGAAGTACATAATTCCAGNGGNGTTGANNAAATGAAAAATGGAAGTTATGCGAATCCNCTTGCAGATANNATATTTTATTGGAGAAGAGGGNAGGAANATATAGATNNNCTTNTTCNNNNATTNAAAATGGGTCCGTTNGATGTAGTTACTTAACGNTACATGATCGATGAGATGAGTATNNATNGTANTTNAAGAACAGCTAGACAAAAAAAGGAAACGTTTTATNATAAAAAACATTAAGGAGGGNNTGCTATGTACAANAAGATAAAANCATTAGTTTGTTTCTTNTTAATNTTGATATTAACTGGNTGCANTGCACNGAGAAACGATTTGNCGGAACAGGCGATTANNACGNANGATGTTAATGCATTGGNAGAAACAAAGNCCAGTTTTAAATATTCNTCAGAAGGNGCCGGGCTGACAGGAATCTACTCCNGTGATCANGANCTGCAATATTTATANGTTGATATTTATGGGGAAATGGGACNGATNACACNNGAATATACCTTTTTGGAAGACAGAATAATTTATAACTGTCATGAAGTNATGTATGAACAGCCTTTTTATATGGAAAANACTTTNAAAATTTCAGAGACAAATGATACGAGGTATCTGATCACNGAAGANGAACTGTATAGTCTCACATATGAGGGNGAATGGGTNAAAATGCCNGAAGANGACAAGTTGGAAGAAAAAGAAATGCTTCAAAAATNTNTTGATGANTTGGCTTCTGAAGAAGAATAAGNCATGCAAATAGACATAATATTATCAAAAAATTATATTAAAAGTAGAAAATATTTCTTTGTACAGGTATAAGTTTTTGATAAAAATACAGTATCATGTGGTGAATGATATCAAAATAGAATTTTGGTACAACATATTGTGTTGTGCAAATTTTTGATGGGGTTCGCACTTATAAAATTTCTTTAAGACAAGCGGAGTCTTTCGTGCTATAGTTAATCATATTCTTATAATTCTTGAATTCCTAGGTTCATGCGTTTCGCACATTCGGCAGATTCTGCCGGGAATTTCAAATCATTTTAAATTTAACATAGGACAGTTCACGAAGAACACAGAAGGAGGAGTTTGAATGGCATCAAAACTGAAAAAGTACTTTCCCATAATCAGGGAGAAAGAGGAGGTGCTTGCTGAAATTGAAAAGAGCAGAGTACTTCAAGAGAAGTTTGATAAATGGACAGAGGATCAGAGAGAAGAATTCTTAAGTCTCTGCACCGGAGTAAAGGGACTAAAGCTTTTGTATGACGGGTTTTTTAAGGAGGTTATGAACCCGGAGTATGTACCGGATAGATTAAATGATTTTCTTTCTCAGATGCTGTGTCAGAAAGTCAAAGTCTTAAAGACTTTACCTGTGGATTCTGTGAGAATTGCAGATGAGAGTTCCCTGCTAATCATGGATATCGTAGTGGAACTGGAGGATGGAAGCATTGCAAACCTTGAAGTGCAGAAAGTCGGATATTTGTTTCCGGGACAGAGAAGTGCCTGTTATTCAGCGGATCTCTTGCTAAGACAGTATAAAAGAGTAAGAGGTGAAACAGGAGAAAAGAAAAAGTTCAGTTATCGTGATATCAAGAATGTCTATACCATTGTTTTATTCGAAAAAAGCCCCAAGGAGTTCCATGACTATCCTGAACAATATTATCANNT
>JAAVAA010000019.1:7981-10113 GCA_014804285.1 Lachnospiraceae bacterium
AANAAAAATCCAATACAGGATTAGAAATGGAATTATTGCAGAAATATCTGTTTATCCCTCTTGACATCTTCCGGGAAAATAAGCACAATGGAGATATAAAGAAAAAAAGAGATGCATGGCTGACTTTGTTTTCAAGTGATAATCCGGATGTAATTATAGAGCTTATCGAAAAATATCCGGAATTTCGACAAATATATGAGGAGGCCTATGAGATCTGTCTGAACGTGGAGAGGGTGATGGATATGTTTTCGAAGGAGCTATATGAATTGGATAAAAATACCGTGCAGTACATGATTGATGAGCAGGAGCAGAAGATTAGTGAGCAGAAACAGAAGATAGGTGAGCAGAAACAGAAGCTTAGCGAGCAGAAGCAGAAGCTTAGCGAGCAGAAACAGAAGATAGACGAGATGCAGGAGACGATAGATAAGCAGAAACAGGAGATCGATGAAATACAAAAGCAGGGAATCAGAAACACAGTGAAGATTTTGCAGGATCTGAAAATGCCAGAGCAGGAAGTCCGAACTCGGATTTGTGAGCAATATCAGATCAGTGAGGAACAAATACAAGAGTTTCTTAATCAAAAAGAAAAATAAATAGAAAATGATGCAACTTTGATGCAAAAATGATGCAATTATGATGCTTAGAGCATGTAAAATAGCAGTGTAGAATGAGATGTTTATGAAATCTGTTCGCACTGCTTTTTTATGTCAGAGCAGAAGCACGAAAGATAAATCTTATGAGCACAGATTTTTATGAGTATTACGAAAAATTTTGATGAACGGCATAAAATAATTACTTAATGAGAAGGGACTTGATATGTACAAAAAAGTGAGAATGCTATTTGGTTTGACGCTTGCAATAATACTGACAGCATGCAATGCCAAAGGAAATAATTCAACTGATAATGCGCTTGCAGAATATGAAGCATGGATTGAAAGTATAGAAGAACAAAATGCAGGAAAGTACAAAATCAACAGCGAAATAGAGGTATCTATTGTACGCACTTCAAAGCCGGTTATTAGTGAGACTGGAGAAGTTTTGGGAAATGCATATTACGACAGACCGGTAGTGTCAGGAGATTCGGAGACAGCAAAAAAGATCAATCAATTTTTTGAGCAGGAGGAAAGGGACTGGCTGGAAGGAGAAGCCGGAAGGCTCACAGGGTATTATGAAGATTACTATTTAAGCTTTTGCGAAGATGTTAAATTTATGTGTGAACGGTACGGAGAAGAAGAAGTTGCAGAGTATCCGTTAAGATATGCAATTGATTCAAGAATTATGTTTTTATCGGACGACCTATTAAGTATATTGCAAACAGTGAATTATTTTAGCGGGCATTGTAATTGGCATTACTACGGAAGCACTTTTGATCTGAAAACAGGTGAATTGATACCCATTGATGCATTGGTGGATATTACGCCAAGCAAAATGAAGGAAATTGTGGGAGATGCAGGAGAAATGTATGATGTGTTAGAAGGTGATAATTATGAAATAGATTATGAAACGGATAACCATGGATATACAATAGCAATGAATTATGAATATTATTATGACGGAGATCATTATTTTATTATTGTAAATCAGGGAGATCGCCCTGGGATTATTCAGGCAGATGGAGAGATCAGAGAGTGGAATGGTGAATGGGGAGATCAGTATAAAGTAGCAACATTTGAATATACAGTTGATATGCAAAATGAAAGATGGAAGAAGGATTATTATTAGAATAAGTGATAGAGGCATCTTGTATACTTTGCTCAATACTTGGGGCTGTATAGTTTTTTAGTAAGAGGGGGATTTGATATGTACAAAAAGGTAAGAATGCTATTTGGTTTGGCACTGGTGATAATGCTTTCTGCATGCAATGCCAAAGGAAATAATTCAACTGATAATGCGCTCGCAACGGAAATTCAGACCGCTGGGCCAACGGAGATCCCTACGGAATTGCCAACAATCGAGCCGACAAAAGAACCAACAGAGGTTCCCACAGAATTGCCCACAGAAAAGCCAACAGCAACTCCAATAGCAACGCCTGTACCAACACCGACAGAAGTGCCTACACCCAGACCCAAAGGAGATATACCGGAACGAAGCTATGACAGTCACAGAGATTTTCCTTATGAAAATATGGATTT
>JAAVAA010000020.1 GCA_014804285.1 Lachnospiraceae bacterium
CGTAGAATTTGATTTCTATCCGGGTTTTTATATTGATCTCTGTATCCCAGCTAAACGTTAATTTATCCGCGTAAAATGCAATTAATCGGTTCTTTCAACTTACGACTAAAGAACTTTACAACCATACCGGTCAGCAAGGCAGACATAATCGTCCCCTCTCTTGTTCCCACAATCGTAAAATTAAAAAAGAAAAGAGATAACACGAGAGAAATCATAACGCAAAGAACATCAAACGCGATTTTTACATTTCCAAATTCCTTGTGGAGCATATCCGAAACCGCTTTTACAAAAGCTTCGCCTGAATTCATAATTACATTTGCAATAACAGAAAGCGAAACACCAAAGCCAAGGATAACAATTCCGACCAATACCATTACGATGCGCATCGGATATGAATTTACAGAAATGAATGACACAATCCACATCCCCAAATCAGTAAACCAACCAAATAAAAAAGACAGGGGAATTTGTAACAACTGTATGTACTGAAATTTCCTTCGAAGTATAAAAATCTGTCCGACTATCAAAACACAATTCCAAATGATAAGCCATGTTCCTAAAGAAATCGAAGAGAACTTGTAGCTCATAACATTTGCCACCGAGGAAATGGGCGATACCCCTAATTCCCCATGTTTCGTAAATGCAACGCCTAAAGCCGCAAAAAGAAGGCTTATTACAAATAATATATATCGTCTTGTTATTTCAGTTTTACTCATAACTACTCCTTTTTTCGTATCAAAGTAAGCACTTAACTTAAAGAAAGCATCGTTCCATAATTATAGTAAACGACATATAATATCGTTTACTATAAAATATGTTTATGGAGCGATACTCTCGGACTGTGACCTTTTATGTATACTCTGAATTAGAAATCACTTTTTGATGAATCCCTTTAAGGCATCCATAGCACCGGATGCTTTATCTGCCACAAGCTTTGCTTTTACGCCCTGAATAACCTGATCCACAACACCATCAGGAAGATCTACACCAAGTACACTTTCTAAAGCCTTCACCGGCTCTTTTTGAAACTGTTCCTGCAATTTCTTGTCCTTTGTAATTTTATCCACCGCTTTCGTTATCTGTTCTTTTACGTCCATCCTTATGTCCTCTCTTTCTCTTTTCTCCTTAACTTGGGACATATTTGAAATCCTGTCTTTAAATACGTCTTTAGCCAAGGCAGCTACCTTCTTATTTTAACCTCTTCTATAGGAAAGTGTAAAGGAAAATCCTACCAAATCCGATAATTACCGCTCAATGCCAGAAATGCAAAGAAGTACAGGCAGTTATCGTAATATCTTCTGTCTCCGGTACGAAGGGGAAGCTTCCAGAAACGCTCCACCCACTCTTTTGTATAAGCATTGTCTGCCGCAAGGGAAGCCTGCGCGATCGTTGCAGTAATCGCTACCGGATGCAAAGGTGTCTCTTCTGCAATCCGCCCATCCAGCTCATACACATGGTAAGTATCTTTTTTCATATCCGAAATCATAAATTTTTGAATATTATCGGCGGCTGCCCTATGTCCCCTGTCTTCTCCAAACCATTCATGATCCAGACCGATATTCGCTGCTGTTCTGTACGAATCACTGTAGAACCAGTCATGCCGGTCATCTGTCCAAGGCAGCTTCCTGCTCATAGGCGTCCCGTCAAATTCTGCATACTCCGCGCTAAAACCAGTCACAGGATGGCAAGCCTTTGCCAGATACTCCCGGCTGGCTGTTGCCGCCTGTTTCCAAAACTCTCTGTCCTCTTCGTTTGCCCACAGTGCAAACAATTCATAGAAATGTGGCAAATGATAAGATGGATCTGTAAAATCCGAACCGGGCACAAAAAGGATCTGATGATTCTCATGATTCCACATCGGACAGCCCGGTCTTCCATTTTGACCTTTGTGAAGGCATGCACTCAAAATCATTTTGGCCTCCTTCGAGTACTCAAAGATTCCTTCACCATCTCCCCATCTGTGGGAAGCAAAGAACAATGCCATTGCAAAAAACTCCTCGCCATCCGGCGCCGGACCGTAGGCATTCTTCGTTCCATCCGTAGCGCATGACCATGCAAAATACCCTTCATTTTCTCCTTTATCCATCCACATATAGGTCTTTGACCATTTCCACAGGCGGTCAAATTCTTCTTTCATGTCAAGCTGTACACAGAGCATCATCCCATAGCTCATGCCCTCTGTTCTGGCATCGTTGTTACCCGTATCTACGATGTAGGCCATATCCTCACCTACCGGATAATAAAGCTTTTCCCCTTCCTCAAAGAAGAATGTATACTTGATTTCTTCCAGTCTCTTCCTGATTTCTTCTTCACTTACTCCGATTTCAGCAAACATATTCCGATAATTTATTTTCTCAATCATTGTCTTAACCTCCTATGACAAAATCATACCTGAAGAATCCGTATCTCTGTAGATAAACTCACAGAAATCCGCATATCCACCAACTGTATTTTCTTCATTGTAAGAAAAAATTCCAATCCGCGCACCCACAAACAGAGAAAGCGAATAAAACAAAGGAAGCTCATCTCCCAGAGTATAAAAATCGTTCCCGTTGGTACTATAAAAGAATCTGGCTGTTTCCGGTTCCGTTCCCTTTCCCCAGCATCCAAAGCTAAATATGACCTTTAGCCAAACCGTATCTGTCTTAAGCGGAACTGTCTTCTCCTTTAAAGAATACCAGCTTTTTAAGCCCAAAATTCCTTCCCTGCACACCACTTCAAAAGGCGCTCTCTCACCGTCACGGTATTTCAGCACAAGATTCCTCATTCCTTCTCGCTGGCGGACTCCAATCTGTCCGTATTTTTCCACCAGTACACAAAGTCCCGCAAAATCTCCATCCTTCATACCATCACAATCCAGCCTGACCACAAACTCACTGTAAGGCGCCCTCGTCCTCTGGGTCAGTGTATTTTCCGCCTCAAATAGATCCTGAACCGGCTTTTGGTTTTCAAGACGCAGAAACCCCGGATGCTTCGTAAACGACCATGCATCATTGTTCGGCGAATGATTCCACTGCCATACATTTTTCAGGATGTTCTCCTTATGGTCAAAGCTGTCACTCTGTACGATCTCTTCTGTCCCTTTTTTCTCAAAAGGGACTTCAAAGCTTTCCGGTACTTTCCCGTCTGTTCCCAAAACCGGCCATCCGTCCTTCCACTCTACAGGCATCAGAAACGGTACCCTTCCCACAGCGCCGCTGTCCTGAAACATCACAGCATACCAATTGCCGTCTGCATCGTCAAAAATCGCCCCTTGGGCAATCCCACATCCCGGAATCCACATATCATCATATAAGATGGTTTTTCGCTCGTACTCACCGGAAAGGCCGCTCAAGCGATAACAAACCTCCCGTCGCTTCCCCTTCTTTTCAGGCGTATCATCCGGCCAGTCAATAAAAAGCAGGTATATTCGTCCATCCTTTACATAAGCCCGGCAGCCTTCACAGCGCAGCCGCAGGCCATCTCCCGGCGTAGCAAGAAGCAGCCGGTCAGAACCTTCCACCACCCCGGAGAAATCTTCTTTTAATTCCACGATCCGAATCTCTCCGTTCCCGTAAACCAGATATACCTTATCCTCCCAACAAAGAAAGGACATATCGTGATAAACTGCTTCCAGCTCTACCCTGTTCCAGTCACTATTCTCAATATCATCTGTTGAAAACAGATAAGTCTTTCCCATATCATGACAGACAAAACAGGCATAAAACCGCCCTTTATACTGCATCAGACTGGTTGCCCACTGCCCCTTTCCATATGCATGCCTGCCATTTTTGAGATGGTAAATATCATTGTCCGCAATGTTCCGGCAGACATAGGAAACAATCTGCCAATGCTGCAAATCCCGGGATTTCAGAATGGGTGCTGCAGGCATATAGTACATGGTCGTTGACACCATATAAAAATCATTGCCTACCCGGATAATATCCGGATCCGGCATATCCGCCCGAAACAATGGATTACATATTTTCATCAGAAACCTCCCTGTCCTTCATCCCTTTTCTGATATGCTTCTACGCCTTTTGCCATCTAAACATCATATCTCTTTTCCTGCTACTACGGAAAATATCAGGCCAACTCAAAAGATTTCAACATTGCATTGCCCTGCCCCCGGAAAGTAAAGTACAAAGCGTAGATTCCATTTGCAAGCCTAACGGATGCCGTGTATTTTTTCCACACATTCGTATAATCTACCGGAATTTTGGCAAGTACCTCTCCGTCCCACGCCGTCTTTACCTCAAAGACTCCTTTTGCATAACCGCGCACAGTAATGGAAATTTCACTGACATCCTTGCATTCAAAATATTTGAATCCGGCTGTAGCAGAGTCCTGAATATTCCCTACATAGCCGTCCTCCTCATCTCCATCACGTCCATCCTGCATCACCTTAGGGAAACGGTCTCCGCCTACGTATACGCTGGGTTCCTTCGTGAACAGATGACATGCGATATAGGCGGGATAACATCCCTTCCCTTCCAACGGGTCGCCGTTTAAACCGCAGGATGTGATCTCCACCTGGGGAATGCTTCCGTCCGGACGAATGTGAAGTTTCTCTGCACAGCCCTGTCTGCTGTACCATGTCCCGTTGGTATGCCTGTGATAGAAAATGTACCAATCTTCCAGGATCTGTACCATACTTCCGTGGTTATTCGCTCCATAGGCCATAGGCAGGTCTGCCGGTTTGTAGGTGTCAATGTGCAGATCACAGTTGCTCACCAGTACTCCGCCATAGACAAAGCCTCCTAAGGGACTACTGCTAGTGGCATAACAAAGCTCATGCATCACCTCGGAGGAATAGATGAAATAATAGGTATCCCCCCTCTTGCGGATGGAAGGCGCCTCAAAAAACGCATGACCCTCATACTCCGTGCCGGCACTGTATTCACAACCCGGTACAATCGTCACGGGATCCTCAATAATGGTCAGCATATCTCTGTCCAGCACCTGCACTCTCGCCCCGGTTCTGGACTTGTCTCCTCTGCCGCAAAATCCTGTGTACAGATAAGTCCTGTCCCCTTCTGTCAGCACGCCGGGATCAAACTGCGGTTCATCCCCCGGTCGCTCACCCAGCCTGACACCGTCCGCATAGTGAACATAGCCATAAAATTCATACCTTCCCGCAGGAGTGTCACACACTGCCACAGACACAATTGATACCTTATCCAGTACATAGTACAAATAATATCTGCCATCCGGTCCAACCGTCACATCCGGGGCATAGAGACACATCTCTCCCTCCTTATTCAGAGGATCTTCATTTCTGGGATAAATCACTCCCTCATATCTCCAGTCCCCCAGATCGTCCACCGGAGCGGACCAGCACACATAATCTCCCATGCAGAAGACATATCCGTTGTAAAAATCGTGAGAACCGTAGACATAAACTCTTCCGTCAAACACATAGGGTTCCCCATCCGGTATATACTCCCATGATGGTAAATAAGGATTTAATGCTTGCTTTTTCATACTTGTTGTCTCTTCCACCTTTTTTATTCTTATTTTACAAACTGCCAGGTTTTTATTTCATATTTTTCTCCCGCAAAAATGAAATACAGATCTTCAAAATGTAATCACGAAACAACTCTGTCATAATCATATCCCCGGTCGGAGGTCACTTCACACGGATTCACCTCAAAGTAAACAACTGCGTTTCGCCCCAAACTCAGCTTCACACACAGCTTTCCATCTGCCGCTTCCATTCGCTTTGTTTTAAGATAAGGTCTTGCCGACTCCACAAGGAGCTTCTTCTGTTCCTCCTTTAAGGATACAGGCTCTCCCAAATCATGCCATACCTTAAGTGGATTACAAGTCTTTTCATCCACGGTCTTTGTCAAAACGCAATATCCTCCATCACACACCGGCAGGGAAATCTTTATCTTCTTTGGCTCCTTCTTCTGATCTTCACATTCCTTTCCTTCCCGGTCTGATATATTCCATGCCACGCCCTGATAGCTACCATCTTTTCGCTTCATCAGCACCATATGGTCATCCTTATATACGCACTGCCCGTCACCCTCCTTAAGCCTCTTGAAAAAGGCAAATGTCCAGAAGGTGGGCTTGGGAATACAGCCGTTTGCCACCAGTCCAAATCCTCCATGAAATGGAGTAAACGGCACTCCCAGTTCTTCAAATACGTCTCCGAACGTCCAATAGGAATAGGACTCATTGACATCCCCCAGCCTCGACAACTGCAGAGCAATAAGCGCTGCATTCAGGTTTGTATCATGAATAACACCTTTCGGCGTATAAGAAGTATTGAATTCTGTAATATGAATAGGAAGACCCTTATATTCCGCAAAGCTGTCAATGATGTCCCTTGACGTCTTTAAATTAGCAAATCCATCTTCAGGAGCTATCAGTTCGGAGTACGCGTAATGTCCTATTTCTTCAGGCTGCTCAATGGTATAATGATGCCTTGTTACAAAATCAACCGCTATTCTTTCATCACGGCAGTATTCCATAAATGCACGGATCCATTTTTCATCCGTACCGCCGCAGACTGCGGGACCACCTACAAGGAACCTCTTATCCACCGCTTTCACCGCATCAAAGGTAGCGTGAAACAGCTTAAAGTACTCCTGCATATCCGCATTTTCCCAAAAGCCGCATAAATTCGGCTCATTCCACACCTCGATCGGCCACTTGGTCACTTCTTCGGCTCCATACCTCTCCATCAGGTGCCTAAGCAGAGCCTGTACCATATGACACCATGCTCCATAATCCTTCGGCGGAGTCGTATTTCCTTTCCAGTAAAAAACCGTCTGTGTCCCTCTTGCCAGCTTCTCCGGCATAAAACCCAGCTCCAGAAATGGCCGTAGCCCTACCTTGCGGTAGCTGTCCATAACCCTGTACAGATAAGTAAAATTGTACTCTGCTTTCTTAACTCCGTCTTCCTCATATTCCTGATAAATTGCCATATCATCGCAGAACAGGCCATGTCCTCTGATATGCCGGAATCCAATCTCTTCCTGCACCAGCTTCAACTGTTCCTGATATTCCTGTGTCAAGGCAAGTCCCATACGCCCTGTTCCAATGCAATAATCAACGTTGTTATGGAAAAGGGCCTTTGATTCATCCGTTATCACTATCATCTCTTTCTCTGCCATACTTATGATCTCCCTTTTCTTTTTCTGGATTTCCACCAGCAAAATCCGCCTATTCCCGCTACCAGCACTCCGGCTACAATCAGTATTGTACTTATATTTTTTGTCTTAGCCGCATTTTCTTCATTCCCTGACGCATTCGAACCATCATTGCCTGTGACTTCTTCCGAAGATTCAGATATATCACCGGCTTCCTCTGAAGATACAGAATCATCTCCCGCTTCTTCAATAACCGTAGCGCCATCTTCATTAATGATCACGGAAATATCATCCACATAAAAGTCTGCATTTCCGTCTGTCTCGATATAGACATATACCGCCGGTGCATCCTCCGGTAACGTATAATTTACGATAAGTTCGGTCCAGTCCTCTTTTGCATCCGCTTCAAGAAGCTGCGTACTTGAACTGGTGTCCAGACCCATACGAATTTTGGAGTCTTCTGTCAGAACATAGGCAGCAATCGTGACATTTTTTCCCGCATAACGGGAAACGTCAAATTTCATACTTGCATCCTGTTCCTTCCGTGATACCTTCAAAGAATAACCGATCACGGCCCCTTCTGTATGGTTGATCTTCGGAGCAAGCACAAGCGTAGCCTGATGCCCTGTTCCGCGTCCTAAGATGCCCACCTCTTTCGGCACTACGGTTTTCGTCTTTCCTGCCTCCGAATAGGGTTCAAAAGTAATCAGCAAATCCTCCAATTCTCCTAAAGTATCTTGCACCGTCATAGTAAACTCTTCGCCCTTTGCAGCCATAACAATGGCATCAAATGCGGGCTTTTTCTCCAGATTTCCATAAAACAGCAGCGGATTGGCATCCACGCGCCATGAAGCGTCGTCTGTCAGTCCCCACACCGTAACAGAGGTAAGCTTGACACCGCTTTTAACCTCCTCAATAAGACGGGTAAAAAAGTCATAATAGAACTTCGCCTGGTAATACCATACATTTTCATCTGTCCTGCTGCAGCCAACATCCAGCTCAGTAATATGTACCTCGTCCACAACTGCAGAGTATTTCTCTAATGCTTTCATATATTGGTCAATATCCTGCGTATCATCCAAGTGTCCCTGCATTCCGATGCCGTCAATCAGACCGTCGCCGTAAATTGTGCCGTCGCCATCCAGCTTAATCACATCGCTGCTCACCTTGGCATGATTTTCATTCCACTTTTCCTGTGTCAGGAAATTCACGATGGCGTCGCTTTTATTATCAAACCATTCGTTATAATCATTATAAAAAAGTTTCGGCATAATGACGGATAAATCATCCGTCTCTACATTCAACCCATAGATATCCGCATACTGTGCGGCATAAAGCGTCTCCGCCTCCCTTGCATACAAAAAAGCGTAGTAAAGATAATCCTGTCCGATGATTTTGTACCAGTAACTTCTGCGCAGACCGTCATCCTGATTTTCATCCGCCGCCTCGTTCACTACATCCCATGCATAGATTGTTTCGGCATAACCGTTCTTATAAGTATATTCCATCAAACTATAAATATAAGTTTTAAGCCTTATAAGCAGCTCTTCCCTGTCCACCAGACAATCTTCATCCAAAACAGCGGAATCCGACCATGTCTGTTTTCCATCGGAATAAGCCTTATAATCAATTGCAAAGATTGACGGATTCACCTGACTGTGCCAGAGGAGTGTATGCCCGCGCATTCCCATATCATTAGCTTTCGCCCAGTCAAGCATTTCCTCCGCTGCCGGATCGACTTTAAAAAGGGACTCTGATTCCGGATCGAAATTATATGCCGGCTTAAACTCATTTCCACAAGTTATGCTGTTAAAAACGGAACTGATCAGTTCTTCCTTCGCCGGATTGCCAATTTCCTTTCCGGAGTCATTCCAGTGGTCAATTGCTTCGCACGCTGCTCCAAACTTAAAAAATTCGCCGTATAATTCATCCAGATGCTCATAAGAAGTAATATCAATTTCCGCCGCCTCTGCCATCATAGTTCCTCCTATTAAAGTATTGACTGCCATCACCGAAGCAATCATAACAGGACATGCCCACTTCCAAAGTTTTCTGCCCTTCTGCAGCATTTCTTTTTCCTCCTATCCCAATGTCCATCATACAATATCAACAGTAAACGACATTAAATGTGGTTTACTATTGATAATACTTGGCCTGTTCATGGAACATTTCCGCATAGATTCCGCTCTCTAATGCTACAAGCTCATCATGGCTTCCGTACTCCTTGATAGTATCATCCGCAAAGACAGCAATCTTATCGCAAAACCTACAGCTTGACAGCCTGTGTGAAATATAAATAGCGGTCTTCCCGCCCACCAGGGTCTCAAACTGACGGTAGATCTCATATTCGGCTATCGGGTCCAGGGCTGCGGTCGGTTCGTCAAGGATCACAATCGGGGCATCCCGGTAGAGTGCACGCGCGATAGCAGTCTTTTGCTTCTGTCCGCCGGAAAGCTCCGTTCCATGTTCGTCATAGGATTTAAAGATCATGGTGTCCATCCCCTCAGACAGCTTCTGTACATCCTCGGAAAGACCGGTGAGACGCAGAATTTCCTCTATCCTTTCCTGCGCTGCGCTACCCGTTTCCTCCATCGCAATATTTTCTTTTAAGCTGAACGCAAACAATTGAAAGTCCTGAAATACCACTGCAAACAAACGTCTGTATTCATCCTCCGAATACTCCTTGATATTGACACCGTCAATGAGGATCGCCCCATCCGTCACATCATAGAGTCTGCATAACAGCTTAACTAACGTTGTCTTGCCTGCGCCGTTTAATCCTACGATGGAAAGATGCTCTCCTGATTTAATCGTAAGATTGATATTGCGCAGCACATAATTCTCCGCCCGCGGATATTTGAAGCTGACGTTTACAAATTCTATTATATGCTCACCCTTCTTCACAGACCGCATACCCTTCTCCATCGCTTCCGGATACTCCAGAAATTCCATATAACGGTGCGCATAATTACAGCGTTTCATCAAATTCTGCATTCCGCTGGAGATGGCAAACAGGCTCTGATATAATACGGAAGCGGCTGCCACGCACATAGAGAAATCTCCCAGTGTAATCCTGCCCATAATTGCCAGGTATCCGATATAGAAATAACTAATCGCGTCTCTCAGGGCATTCACCACATCCATCGCCCAAAGGTTTCCCCGGGTTGATAACGCTTCCTCGTACCAGACATTATACATCTGCTTTGAATGATCATCTGCCTTCCTTCCCATCATGTCGGCACTGTTATAGAGACGGATATCCTTTGCATAGCAGAGCTGGGAAAGCTGGAAAAAGATATATCCAAAAATTCTGTTCCTCTTAGAAAGCTTCTCAAAGCTTGCTACTTCAATCTTATTATTCCGCATATTAAAGTAAAGGAACAGTATAAGAGCCGCCAGCTGGACAGGGAACAGAAGCGGACATGTTACGATGACCACCGCAGCCCCGCCACAGATTACCACGATATTGGATATCATATTGTAAAGCTGATCCAGCACACCCACAACTCCTCCGCTGTACCAGCTCATTCCCTCTCTTGCTTTATTCAGTACATCCAAAGCATCCGGATCCTCTGTATGTTCAAAATCCATCTCCATAGCCCGCTGTGCAATGCTGATGTCGATATATTCCTGAAACCACTCATCCAACACACTTCTTGCATGATTTCCGAAAAAAGAACCGATGATGTTTGCCAATAAAACAGCCCCTACACTTATCACAGCATATAGGCAGACATTGTGCAGATGCTTCTGCCTATCCCCTCCGGCCAAAAACAGCACCAGCTCATCCATCAAAAGCTTCGGAAGCAGGATTTCCCATGCCCTACTAAACACATCCTTGCACAGACGAATGACATAAACCAGAAACACAACCGGCTTTTCCTTCCATGCCAGCTTTATCATATACAAAAGAGTTTCCCTGCAAATGCGAATACTTCCCAATTTTGTATTTTGCTCCGTCTTCGCCTCAGTCACCTGCCGTCACCTCCTCTGAATCTTCCACATAATATTGTGCCTGCGTATGGAACATCTCCGCATAGGCTCCGTCCTTCTCAAGCAGTTCCTTATGCGTACCGTATTCCACCAATTCTCCTTTCTGAAACATTGCCACCTGGGAACAGAACTGGGTGGAACTCAGTCTATGGCTGATATAGACTGCGCTTTTTTGACCAATCAATTTATCGAAGTCCTGATAAAGTTTACTCTCCGCTATTGCATCAAGCGCAGCCGTCGGCTCGTCCAAAACCACCACCGGGGCATCCTTATAGAGCGAGCGGGCTAATGCAATCTTCTGCTTCTCACCGCCGCTGAAGTCCGTACCATCGTCATAAATGACCTTTAGAACTTCCGTGTCCATGCCCGCAGGCAGCTCCGCAAGTTTTTTCTCCATACCGCTTTTTATCAGGCATTCTCTGGCTCTGTCTTTATCAGTGTCCCGGGGTTCCTGCATGGAAATGTTCTCAGCCAGGGGAAATGCAAATAATTCCACATCCTGAAATACCGGCGCAAACAGTTTATAGTAGCTGCTCTTTGCATATCGTTTTATATCCACGCCATTTAAAAGAATAATACCTTCCTCGGGCTCATAAAGCCGCAGCAACAGCTTAATGAAAGTCGATTTTCCTGCACCGTTCAAACCTACTACCGCCAGCCTCTCTCCCGATGAGATCTTAATCGAAAGATTCTTTAACGCATAGGTTTCAGATTTGGGATACCGGAATGATACATTCCGAAACTCAAATTCATATGCCGTACAATCTGGAACCTCTTCTCCCTCTTCCGCATCACCTTCGCCAATATCCATAAAACTCCTGAAATCATCCACCTCTCTACTTCTTGCCAGTAATTCGCCAACTTGCTTCAGCAACATGGATACATAATTATAAAAAGTACTGGAAGATGCCAGATACAGGGAGAAATTACCAAGTGTAATCTGCCCCCGAACTGCCAAAATGATCAACCACGCATAGATAGCTCCCTCTGACACCGCCCACAGCACATGGGAAACCGTAGACGCCATCATCCACACTTTAGCATTCTTTACATATAATCCATATCGCACCTGCTTGATTTCTCTGTGCCTGGAAATAAGCCAGTCCTTCAATCCAAACATACGGATATCCTTCGCCGCACCAAAATCCGTCGTTGTATAGTTCATATAATTATCCTTGCGCCACCATACTGCATGAGGATCCCAAATCTTCTCTTTCGTCATCTTGCTGACCCGGTTGAAAATCAAAAAATCGACTGCCGCCAAGATAACCATGCCAAGTACGATACCCGGATGCATAGTTCCAAGCACAAGAAGTCCCGTCAAGGCAACCATCATATATATCAGACAGTCAGCAAGCGTGCGCTCCATCCCTTCTACTCCTTGATTATTGTTATTACATGCCTGAGTCGCCTTCTGGTAGCAGTCCATCACCTCTGAATCCTCTAAATGCTGATAGTTCATGGTCATAACTTTTCTGTTCTTTGCGCTCATAAGCCCGAAACGGACATAAATATAACGAGGCCACATATCATTATTACGATATGTACCTGCCATAGTAGTTGCAAGCTGCAACAATGCAAAACATACTATAATTCTAAAGAGTCTTTCTGTTCCTGCATTCTCAGTAATAGCGTCTATGATGAATTTGGACAGGAATTTCCAGAGATACTGCATTACAGGTTCACCAATCATGCCTAACAGAATCAAAAACAGCAGTTTTTTCTGGTACCTCACCATAGCGCTTACAATATAGCAGATATTACTGAATAAGCCGTATTCTTTATGATAAGGATTTTTCTTTTCTTCTTTCTTTGCTTTCATTTGACTGCTCCATTTATCTTCTTTTTCCCGCAGGCTTTGTTAAATCAGCAAGGGTACTGTCCAGTTTTGTACGGATAAAATCTCTTTTATCATCCTTTACCAGAAAATACAGATAAGAATCCTTAACGAAATCAGCCGGAAGCCCTCTACCGACAATCTTGAAGTTTACATAACCTCTCTCAATATAACTTTCAATTTCCTCATTTGATATAAAGGAAGGCCTCTTCATGCACTCAGCAAATACTCTTGGTGTGGAATTATTCGGACATTTAAACGGAAGCTGCGGATCGTACTCGAGCTGCGCCTGAGACTGATTTCTGTAGTGCTCCTGCCGCATTTTACATCCCGGATAACAGATTTCATTGACTAGGATCTCAACCTTATCCGCATGCGGCTGCAGGGCAGATAATACCTCTTCATTATGATTTAAATCATAATCCAGAACCACCAGAAAATAGTCTTTCTCAATTTCTTCCTGTAGTGTCCCAAGATCAAGCATACGCTTGGTGGTTGATGAGATGATCTTAAAGCCCGGATATTCACTGCGGATATAGTCCTCCAAAACTTCCCTGTTGACCAGTACCTGATTCATCCCATTATCCGCCATCTTCATAATCAGATTACAATAGGTATCTGTAATATGCTCTTTCTCCAGCAAAGAATTAGTCCATGTAAACCTTACCGGTACACCTTTACTGTTGTAAGCCGTGATAATCTTTCCAATATCTCCCTTACTCGTTACGCCAAATACCGTTCTTCCGCCATTCCAGATAGCTCCGGGAAAAGTTCCATAAACAGAACCGATCCTGTATCCATCCCTGAAGCNCTCCGGATATTTNTTCATAAGATTGATCAATACCTGATTCATAAGCCGAAAATAGCACAATCCCGGCAGATGCCAGTAAATCTCTCTGTTATTATCCATATATTGGTATTCCTCCATTCCATATTGCTCTTCCTGCAAGTCTAGACAGCGCAAGAAGCNCTTNANNNCTANACNTGCGNTTGNATTCAACCTTTTATNTGGCAGGTCTTGGNCTGTTTACCGTTATAACCTTGCTNGCNGNCANATTNTTNAACAGCAGAATTCTGGTCTGCCCCTGATACTCCGGTTTTATCAGATANTGACAATAGGTTTCTACCAGNGAAAAGATATTTGCTGTCCTGCCCTCGATTTTGAAATTATTAAATCCCATAGGCACATATTTTTCCCAGATCGCCTCAGGAGAAATGTATGTGCTGTATCCCTGAATGGTATGAATACAATTATGCTCGCCGTACTCGCAATGCCAATGTTCCAAAGGTATCTGTTTGTCAGGCGGCATTTTGCGGTTTTTCAGCATAATACGCTGATTCTTGGCAATGTTCTTGTAATGTTTTCCTCTTCTGGGGCAATTAGGCGTACACAGCGTATTAACCAAAATCTCGCACCGCCCCTTGTCCTCGATTTTCTCCAGTTCCTCGAAGTTATTATTAAAATTATAGTCCAGTACCACCAGATAATAATCCTTCTTTAGTTCCTCATTGACCAGACTAACATCCCGGATTTCCTTGCAGGTGGAGCTGTTCAGCTTATAGCCCGGATAGGTTTCCCTGATATATTTTTCCAAAAGGGGCGAAAAAATCATAACCTCATTCATACCATTATCCGCCGCCTGCATACAAAAATTACACCACGGATCATGCAGATCTTCCTCATTCACCAACATATTAGTATAGGTGTATCGAACAGGTATTCCTTTATCATTAATATTCTTTATAACATTTTTTACGAATGCTTCGTCACACTGATCATAATTAGAGGGTCTGCCCCCATTCCACAACGACATGGGAAATTCCCCAAAAAAAGAAGCAATCTTAATTCCCTCCCTGAAATATTCCGGTTTCTGCTCAAGCAGGCTAAGGGTAAGCATATTCAAGGGATAATTCTGTCTCAGACCGGGTAAATGAAACTTAACCTCCATATTTACAAATCCTCCTTTCCTGTTCAACAAGAGATATAATATTATCAGAAAAGGGGCGATGCCCGGAAAACACCGCCCCTACAATCTATACTGTTTTTGTCAATTCATTTCAATATGTTTACTGATTTGCTGCGTCAACGTATGATTTCCATGTGTCTCTGATTCCCTCAACTGCCTCAGAAACCACTACGCCCTTACCAAAGCCCCAGATGAAGTCAGGACCGAAGTCAAGACTGGGAATAACGCCCTGATAGGAGATAACACCCTTCTCAGTCATCATCAGGAATGTCTCATCAGCAGCTCTTGTGTCACGTGCACCTGCATAAACATGTGCATAGTTTACATAATCCTCGTAACCAGGAACATCATCTGTCCACAGATTCCATGCAAAAGCAATCTTCCATGCCTTGTCAGCATCATAGCAGGAAGGAATCGCTACCGGATTATCTGACCAAACGTTTACATAATCGTTCATCTGAGGTCCCTTCGGGAACATTACAAATCCGAAGTCATCTTCCATATCGCAGAGGAATCCCTTATTGTCTTCACTATTGTAGTACATACAATAAGCATCTTCCGGCATGAACGCTATTTCACCATTTACAAATGCCTGTTTATAGTAATCCCACTGAGCATCCTCAGGCGGAACCTGTCTGTACTCGTTAATAATCTTAGCTGCCCACTCCAGAGCCTCTAATGTATTGGGATCCTCAAGTGAATAGGTATACTGTCCATTTCCGTCTTTTCCAATGAAAGCGCCGCCATTGGAGAATACCGCCATCTGAACAACACCGTTGTTCTCGTTAAAGCCGGCAATATCAATCACACCATCATTGTCAGTATCTCTCTGTACGATTGACAGATATTCTTCGAATTTATCCCATGTCCAATCGCCGGATGCCTGTAAATCATAAATTTCTTCCGGATCAATACCTGCGTCCGTAAGGATTCTCTTGTTAAAATAGATACCAGTTCGGGGTTCCGGTTTTCCTGAAGACATACAATAGATTGCATTACCTTTTCCGAACTTCTCATGTACTTTATTTGAGAACTTAGATTCTGAAAAATCCAGGCAATCCAGTGTAGAAAGGTCATACATAAGACCGGATGACATAGCTGATGAGGTTGCAGGATCTTCACGAAGAACGAAAACATAGTTCTCATCACCACCGGTTGTAGCATACTCTACGAAATCCTGAGGAGTTGAAGCCCAGTCTGAAATGGCCATCTGCTTCAATGTAAAGTTATAGGTCTCCTGAAGCCACTCACGATACTCCTGCTGTGCTTCCTCAAAATCATCTTTTGCTTCCGGAACAGAACCGTCTGCGGGTGACCACCAGTCACGAATAATAATTTCCATACCGCCAAGATCATATACATTGCCGTCTGCATCGGTCAAAACTTCATAACCACTTTCGTCTTCACCTTCTGCTTCGTCTACTACTTCACTTTCAGAAGTATCTTCTACTTCATCAACTGCTGCGTCCTGTTCAGCATTGCTGACCGAATCATCCTGCGCTGTGTTGTCTACAGGTGTATCGCTATTGCCGCCACAGCCTGCCAGACCTACAGTCATAGTGGCTGCNAAAGAAGCCGCTATTAACTTACTAACAATTTTTCTTTTCATTTTTTATCCTCCTTTTTTTATATATAACCTTTCTTCCTCCCGGGAGCGTTTTTCCGGAAACCTCCTTTTCGGATAAAAGGATATACACACATTTATTATGTATAACCAAGCCTCTTTACATCTTGATACCGGAACTGCTCAGACTCTCCACAAAACCTTTCTGCGCAAACAGATACAGGATAATCAAAGGTACGATGATCATCAGTGTACCGGTTGCAAGAATACAATTGGAATATGCTACCGATATAGTCACTGTGGCACCCGTTTCTCTTTGGATCCATGCTGCCAGACTGTCCACAATTCTGGAAAGACTGGTGCTCACCAGCTCTGTACTTCCAAGGAACATCTTGGAATAGAAGCCATCTGTCCACTGCCATACAAANGAAAACAGGAANCAGGATGTAAGTATGGGNTTNGCATCAGGAAGCATNATNCTGANAAATGTCTTAAGTGTTCCGCANCCNTCCACATANGCAGCTTCTTCCANTTCCTTNGGAATGTTACGGAANAACTGNCGNATCATATATATGTANANTCCNTTCTTAAGTCCCATNCACCCGGCGCTCATCAGATAGTAAGGCAGCTTNGANCCNCGNAGATTAANGGTATNNCCTGTNATTGCCTTAAAGATNCCNAGAATATCAAAGAACCGGAAATGCAGATGCAGTGAACCGGAAATCGTCTGCGGAGGGATCAAAATAACCAGCATTACACAGGCAAACCAGAACTTCTTTAAAGGAAACTCAAATCTGGCAAAGCCATANCCNACCAATGTACACATACTGATCTGCAAAAGTGCAATGGTAAGAGACACAACAAACGAGTTTACAAGCGATTTGCTATAATTCATCAGCTTTGATGCCAGCAGATAATTTTCTGTCGTAAAATGTTCAGGAATAGAAACAACGACCGGGTTATACAAATCACTCTCTGTCATAAAGCTTATAGAAATTTTATTAAAAATCGGCTGCAAAATGAGGAAGCACATACCAAACAGTAAAATAAAACGGCAGATGCTGACAGCATATTTCATCACTATTCTCTTAAGCAGATAACCTCCCGATTTTCTGTTTCTCTCCACGAATTCACTATATTTCATTCGTTTTGGCTTAGTCATAATAGTAAACCCTCCTCGAGATAATGAATGAACTGATACCTACAATCAGCATGACTACTACAAAGTATATCCATGACAGTGCCGAACCGAAACCGTAATTAATCTGATCCACCGTAACCGTGGTAATCTTGTCAATAACCTCATTGTCCGAACGCATACAAAAGTCAATTACCGTATATATCCAGTTCACAAGAAACAGGGAACTAAGCATGGGGAAAGTGATCTTCCACAGGCTCTCCCACTTGGTACAGCCTTCAATGTCAGCCGCTTCGTACATACTGGCAGATATTGTCTGCAGACCGGAAAGAAATATAATGATCTGGATTCCGGATGAAATCGCCACATCATAAATATTATCAATAACCTCAAATACAGACTCATATGCTCTGGTACCCACACCGGCAGTTCTTAAGATACTTTCCAACGCACCCGTGATACTGATTCCCTGCGCAGTCTCCTCAATGGCAACGTTCATTGCTGCCATTACGGAGTTATCAGACTCCAATCCAAGAATAACGCCTGAGGAAAGAATTACCGGCAGGAAGAAGACAGCTCTTACCAGCGCCCTCCCCTTAAATTTCTGGTTCAGTATCAATGCAACAAAAAAACTGAACACCATGATTGCTATGGAGTAAAGCGCCATCCTTGAAATCTCCTCCACAAGAAGCCTTGAGAACTCTGGATCAACTCTGAACGCTCTTATGTAATTATCAATCCCCATCCATACAGGAACGAAACTTCCGGCTCCAACCTGCACATCACAAAAGCTCATATACAGAGACTGAAAAAACGGTTGCACCATAAATACCAGAAACCCGATGATAAACGGAGAAATAAACAGATATCCTGATATAGCCTTGCGCTTCTGAAGACCCGCTAACTTATTCTTCTGTTTCTTCATAATCACTACCCTTTCTACCCTTTCTACCTTTTTAGATAAACATATCTGTTTACTTACCGGACAACCTTATAATCTCTCGCCGGCACCTCAATACCATCCGGTGCCACAGCGTCCGCGTAACCATAATTTACATATACTTTGGTTCCATCTCCGTATGTCGTACACTTCAATTCAGAAGTAACGCACTCATGATCTGTCATTTCCTGATTGAAGGTATGCCCAAGTTCTTCATTGTATCTTGTGTATATTTCAAACAATTTGTCATGCCATGCGTCATAATCTGAACCGTAATATTCTGTATAGAGCGTTTTCTGAAGGGCAAATGCGGTCTCCCGCATCAGGGTAAAATACAAGCCTGCGCCATATTCCGCCGAAAGAAGCAGTTCATCCTCCGTATGACCGGAAACGTTCAACGCTGTGCCGGTATAATTCACATAGCCATGCATAGCAAGTTGATAAAAAGGAACATACTCATCCAGAATAGTATACTCGCTGCCCTGCAAATCCATATTGGTGATCATGTCACTGTAAATGGCAGCATAGTCATTACCCATATTAATCATGATATTGGTACCGTCAGCCGATAACTCCTTAAGCCGCTCCGCCTGTGTAGTCATCATCTCCTGTCTGCTTACCGTCTTCTTTCGATAATAATCTGCTGATAAATCCATCCCTGTATCCCGGAAAGAAACACCGGCGCCATATTTATTCGCAGCATTGATCAGATTCTCGGTCATCTGCTGTGCCAGATCCGCATGCAGTAGATAATAGCTGTCTGTACCTTCCCTTGCGGCGTAGGTAACATCACTGTAAATGAAAAGCTCCGCTCTCTCTTTACTGATAAATCTTGCCGCATCTGTATAGGAGAAAAATCCATCAAAAATATTACTGTCATATTCATACTGGGTGACACCATCCAGATAAATGTCAACTCCCAAAGACTCTGCGGTATTCACCAGAGATTGAAGATCTTTTTTGCTTCCCAGATCTGAAATCGGCTTTACCTTCTTCAGGATATGCTGACTCACGCCTCCGTTACACCAGCCGGAAAGCTTGACAGACATATTGCTTATTCCCTCCGACTGAAGCTCCTTGATCATAGCTTCCGCTTCTTTATAGGTAGTAAGCTTAAGCGGTCTGCTTACCGGAACGCCCATGATCTGTTTCACTTTATCTACTGCTCCCACGATCTCAATCGCAACAGGAGTCTCCGTATCGTCATTGATAGTAAAGAAATCGCTATATTTATCCTTCAGGTAACCCTGATATTCCTTAGCCATATCCACATAGCTTCCGGAATCCACAAAATGATACCGCAAAGTCAGTGTCTCATCCGGCAATTCCGGCAGATACACATAGATAGCACTGTCAGCAATCTCACCTACATCATACTGCTCACGAAGAGAAACACTGTAAACTGCATTTGCATAATTATAGCTGTTATTATGCCCGCTGATATCCGCCTGTATGGAAGCATATGGCGCTCCCTCCTCCAGAATACAAAGGAACGAATCATCTCCCTGTGAAATACCGAAGGTATTGTAATATGCTCTGGTATTATGCACCACTGCCTCACGGGACAGTGCCATATCCCAGCCGTACATATTGGCATAATAGCTGTTCTGGGCGATTTTGCCATTGTTAAAATTGATGATCGCTCCGCCGCCCTCAGGAACCAACATATAACCTTCATCATCTACTCCGCCTGCACCAAAATAAGGAAGAGGTGTCAACGTATAAATAGGATAATCGTCCTCATATTCCAAATCCCCCAAAGCCAGCTCCACCTTAAGATCATCATCTTCAAGCCGATATACCATACTCACATTAAAAACCGGATTGTCAGAAGACTTTTCGGAAAAATCCAATTCCCTGTCCTCCATAAACTTCTCGTAGGTATAACCGTATTCCTCAAAGTACTCCTCCATCTTGGTCTTTACACTGTTGCTGGCATTGTCACGGAGCACATAAATAACTTCAGTTTCCAGAATCGGATAACTTGCAAGCAACGCATCCTTATCATCCTTCTTACCCAGCTTATTAATGTCATACTTCTTGTAATACCGCTTTACCATATTCGTAGCTTCTACGCTCATCTGGGACAAAATATTTTCGAAATCTTCAGCTGTGGAAACAGGAGGAATCACATACTCCCTGTCTACCTTACCGATGGAATAATTAACCTTTATGTAATCTTCTCCCGCCTCAATATCATAAATACCATTCTTGATGCTGTATTCGTAGTTATCGTACTGTGATTCCAAACCAGAAATGACACTGTAGGACATTAGCAGAGTGGACTGCAGTTTTGTCTTCTCCGCTGCCAGTGCCAAGGTATCATTACCTGCATCCTGAGGATTGGAATACCACACCTTTCCGGTATCCTTCACCTCCAGTGAGAACTGAGTAGTCGTCGGATCCATGGTAAACTTCAATCTGTCATTTTCCATGACCATCGATTCATCGGATCCCTCATAGCCGTTGATCCGGACGATTGCATCCTTTTCCACAGTGTTCTGATAATTCATGACAACAACTATGCCGATCACTATAATGGCACAGAGAATTGCCGGAAATATTAAGCTTTTTAATTGTCTGATGATTGCAGTCTTTATTTCTGCCTGCCTTACTGATTTTTCTTTCTTCATGGCTACTCCCATCCTTCCGTTATAATCGGAACAATATCTCTCTGCCCAAGGAGATAAAGTATGCAATACCCTGTGTGATCATACTGAAGAACAGCATCAGGATAAATATGATTACCAGCATCGCAAACAGACTGAATACAACAAACAGAAGCGTCTTCCGCATGGTATACTCGTGAATCTGTGACATTGCCGCTATCATAAGCAGAGCTGCCCATATCAGTGAAATCATACTGAGCACCGCATAGAACTCGGCCTCATCAACCGTCACAAAATTACTGAATATCATCAGCGGAAATTGTATCAGAGGATAGGGGGTTATCGCATAGCATGTTGCCATATATACCTGTCCTAAACGACCCTTACCGTCAAACAGGGTGGTCAGCCCCCAATTACCTACAACCCATAACGACAGAGGAAAGACAATACTTGCCAGATACAGGAAAATGTTTAATTCCTCCCAATACACATTCAAAAAGATAAAACTTGTATAACGCAGTTTCATAACTCGGACAATCAGAGTCAGAATTAATATAGTATTCGCCGCCGCATAAGTCCCCCGCCTTTCGTGGGTCAGATCCCAAAAACCGTCAAAAGGGTGGGTAATGCAATACAATGCAAACTTAAGCGAATCAATATAACGTTGAAATTTTTGTTTATTTAACAATGAAGCAATCATCCCGGCCTCCGTTTATGATCTATACTTTAAAGATATCTGCAGTGTCCATTTCATGTTTAATTGCCTTAATTCTTCCAATAGAAAGAGGAATCAGAAATGCAGCAAGCACTAAAATAACAATAATTACAATATGTTCCTCTACCCATTCCTTACGGTATTGTTTATATGCCTTGGAATAATTTTCGTCATCATACTTCAGCTCAAAATAATCCATAGCCTCACGATATCTTTCCTGACGAAGCAGAGAACGCCCAATTCCTATATAAGCAAGGTCATAGTTCCCATTCAGATCCATAACCTTCTGCCATGTCTCACCGGAGGCATCATAATCGCCCTGATCAAACTGATCCATTGCCTGATAAATCAGAGAACCAAACTCTGTAGGCAAAAACAATGTCAAGCTGCAATCCAGAGAATCCAGCACCATCAAATCATAACCCATATGATCAACTGCCGCCGGTCTTCTGAAATATCCATCCATATTGCCATTACCGCCACAGGCAAATACCATCTTGCCCTGGTCGTTGTATCCAAACAAACGGCTGCGGTTCTTATCTAAGCAGACATATACGTCATTATCCATGGTGGTGACATCTGTAAAATAGGAAGGTCCCTCATATCCGCCGCCGTTACCCATGTACAGATCGCCATATACATCATACTCACCGTTACGAACCAGGATATCATTTCCCATCAGATTCAGCTTACGAATAGCCTGAGCCTCTTCATTTCGCAGGCTGTCTCTGTCAACTGCCCCTGTGACCGCATAGACAAATCCCTCATAATCCATGTAGATGTTATCATATTCTGTAGGCACAAAAGATTCCATCTGTGCCCGTTGCTCCTGTGTTGCAAACTTCTTCCAGATATAGTCCACCCAATCGTATTTTGCCTTAGTCGCTCCCACAAATCCGGAAAAAACACCATCCGCTTCATATTTGATCAGACCCTTATTGATACCAGTCGCAATACAGTAAACACGTCCTGCGGTATCGATTACGATCTTATTCGGCGTAAAATTGGTCTCCGGATCCAGTGAGGAATCCACCGGTTTATCAAACTGCATGAGATAGTTCAAGTCATGATCCAGCTTCAGAATCCGCGCATTCCCTTTATCTGCTATGTATATATCCCCCTCCTCGGAAACTGCAATATCCGAAGGTGAGGAAAAGGTTTTATTCTCTACATCTCCTTGAAAACTGTCATAGATCCGTCTGACCTCAAACTCTTCCGTGGATATTCGTTCCAATTCTATAATCCGGTTATTCCCGGTGTCGCAGATATAAACCATATTTCCTTGTATAAACAGACCCTCCGGGCTTTTCAAGCTAACATCAAGACCGAAATCTGTGGAAGTATATACATTACACACTGTATAAACATCAGGTGAATCCTGGACATCACCCCACCAATCGTAATTGTAGGTATAACTTCTGTCCGTAGCATATGCCGTCATGGAAAGACCCGTAAACATCATGACGCACAACATCAGTAAACCTATTTTCTTCATTTTCTTTTTCATATGCCACCTCGTTCCATATTAATAACCATGCCCCTTTTCATTAATCCTTCAAACCTGAGCTTGCCATCGTCTCCAGGATTTGGCTCTCAGAGAATACGAAGATTGCTATTGGAACCAGCATCAGAACAACCAGCACGGCTGCACCCTGACCGGTTCTTGCAATACCGCCGCTCTGAATCTGCTGCATCGCATATACCAGTGTCTTTTTCTCTTCGGAATAAATATATGTAGCTGCTTTGTTGTTCCACAATCCCTGTACGGAAAAAATGATCAGGGTCATCCAGGCCGGTTTTACGTTTGGCATCACGATACCGTAAAATACCTTCCACTCATTGGCTCCATCAATTTTGGCAGCCTCAATCAGTGAAGTGGGAAGTCCCTCCATAAACTGCTTCATGAGGAACAGTCCCATAGGAGATGCAAAGGCAGGAATAATGATTGCCCAATAAGAATCAATCCACCCCAGCTTATTCAAAATCAGGTAGTTGGGAATCTGGGTTACATATCCGGTAAACATCATTGCCACGGTAACCAGCTTGAAAAATCCCTTCCCGCCAGGAAACTCATATTTTGCAAGCACAAATGCTCCCATGGAAGCAATCAACAGATGTCCAACAGTTCCAACAACAGTTATGAACACCGTATTAAACAGGTATCTGGAAAATGATACCCATGATTTGCCCATGGTAACGAACAAATCAGAGAAGTTATCCAGCGTAGGATTCTGCGGAAGAATCTTAGGAGGAAACTTAAACAGCTCATCCAAAGGCTTCAGTGCACAGCTGACAGCATAGATAATGGGAAACGCCATTACTAAGGCTACAAAAGCCAAAAACAGATACAGAAAAATATCCCCCACTATAGAACGATTGGGCTTTCTTCTCTTGATCAGTTTTTTGCGGTATACTTTTTCGACATTTTCTTGTTTTTTCTTTTTGCTCATATCAGGTTCCTACTCTTCTCAACAGACTTTGAATTGCTTTATTGCATAAAATCATTAATAAGAACAAAATGGTTGCTATTGCGCAAGCATATCCCATATCAAATCTTGTAAAACCGTAGTCAAACAAGTGGGTAACAATTGTTCGTGCTGCATAATCCGTACTCGGATATCCGCACAGTGCCATGG
>JAAVAA010000021.1 GCA_014804285.1 Lachnospiraceae bacterium
AAGCGTTCGCGAATTGCTTCCTTTAGAATTTATTTCTTATCCGAGTTACTTTTCTGAATAAAGGAAAACCAGCTATTGACTCCACTATAGCCGCCTAATCCACTTTCTGGCTGTCTGCTAAAGAGTGGATTATTTAGTATTAGCCGAGTTGCTAGTTGGGTTTTGCGTCATTCGATAACCCAGCGCAGAATAAAATAACTCCTTAAGGAAGCCATTCGCGAACGCATTATCGAGCGTGCTGACGAAAGGAGTTATTTTATCTGCGCGGCTGTCTTGCATACGCATACCCACACTAAACATTAATTTAAATACAGCAGCTCCATCACCTCCATAGGACTATCCACAAACACTTTCCCCCCAGCAGCTTCCTGCTCTTCTCTGGTTCGAAATCCCCATCCTACCGTAATGCAATCCATACCGGTATTTGCCGCTGTTGCAATATCAACCTCGGAGTCTCCTATGTATACAGCCTTTTCTTTGGGTACTTTCAGTTCCTTAAGGGCAGCAAGAACCGTATCCGGTGCCGGTTTCTTACGGATTCCTTCCCGCTCCCCGATAGCCACCTGTAAATAATCCTTAAAGTATTGCTCCTTCAGGGTTTGTACTCCTTCATAATATTTATTGGAGACAATTGCCATCAAAAAGCCTTCCTGCTTTAACGTGTCGAGAAGCTCCCTGATTCCCGGATAGAGATCCGTCTTATCATTACAATGTTCCCCATAATATTCCTTGAAAAGAGCATACGCCCGGTCAAATTGGGGATTGTCTGATCCATTCGGCACCGCAAGCTCCAAAAGCCGCTCAATACCATTTCCCACAAAATGGCGTATTTCCTCATAGCTTCTCTCCTGAATTCCGCAAGTCCTCAGCGCATAATTCACACTATCCATCAGATCTTCCAGTGTATTTAGCAAAGTCCCATCAAGATCAAAAACAATAGCCTCGTATTTTTTCTCTTTCATATCGTTATTTACTTCCTTTCAATGCCGCCTGATCTATTTTTCTCTTTACAATCACAAAGCAGATTAAATGTGTCATTGCTGTCAATGCCCACGAAACCGGATAAGAAACATACAGTGTATGCAGAGTTCGATCCCACTGAAATATCGTATAAATCCAGATTACCCGGAACACACATGCACCCAGAAGGGAAACGATCATGGGCATCACCGCATAGCCAAGCCCCCGGATACTTCCCACCAGAACATCCATAATACCACAAAGGCAATAAAAAGTGCAGATAATGCTCATTCGTTGAAGACCGTACGCAATAACCTCCTGATCCGGAGAATACAGAGAAAGAATCCGGTCTCCCAGTAAGTATGCTCCATTTCCCATCACAAGACCGATAAAGGTTACAAATAAGAGACATTCTATCAGAATTTTATTGATCCGGTCATATTTTTTGCCACCCAGATTCTGACCAGTAAAACTTACTGCTGTCTGATGCACAGAATTCATTGCCATATATACAAATCCTTCCACATTTGCGCCCGCAGTATTTCCTGCCATTGCAACAGAACCAAAAGAGTTTACCGATGACTGGATCAGAACATTGGATATGGAAAACAGGGAGCCTTGTATTCCTGCGGGAAGTCCGATTGCTGCGATTTTCCTCAGCTTTTCGAGGTTCAGACGCAGCTTATCTCTCCGCAGCTGAAAACATCCCTCCGACAGAACCAGACAACGCAGAATCAAAAAGGTGGACACACACTGAGAAATAACCGTAGCAAGAGCCACCCCGGCCACTCCCATATGAAAAACAATCACAAGGCACAAATTCAGACAGACATTGATTACACCTGCCGTCACCAGATAAAATAACGGTCGTCTGGTATCACCAATGGCTCGTAAAATTGCACTGCCAAAGTTAAACAAAAGCATTACCGGCATTCCCAAAAAGTATATTCTCATATAAAGCACCGAATGTTCGATTACATTTTCCGGTGTATCCATTAAGAGAAGCAACGGTCTTGCAAGCACAATTCCAAGCACAGAAAGGATAACTCCTCCCACCAGACTAATCAAAATAGAGGTATGCACTGTCTGTCTCACTTCTTCATCGGCTTTTGCGCCATAATACCTCGCCACAAGCACATTTGCTCCAACAGACAATCCGATAAACAGATTAACCAGCAGATTGGTCAGTGCCCCGGTAGAACCTACCGCTGCCAGTGCTTCATTTCCCGCAAATCTACCTACTACTACCACATCAGCCGCATTAAAAAGGAGCTGCAAAATACCTGATAACATAAGCGGCAGCGTAAAAAGAAGTATTTTTCCAAATAGCGGACCGTTACACATATCTATCTCATACTTTTTTTCTTTTGCTCTTTCCATCCTGATTCTCCTCACTAAAAATGACGCTCATTCTGTCATAATCTGCTCTGACAGGCATTTATTTCTCTTCGCTGGAAAACCTGTTGTATATCATCACAATATACAACAGGTTTCCTTTAAAGCTTACTTTCCAGATCTTCCAGAGAAGAATATCCATATAAAAGTGCTGTATTTTCCATGGTCATCTCCGCTAGGTTTTTATTTTCTTTACACAATCTTGTAATAAACCTTCCGTACAACTCAAGTGTCTGATCCGAATAGGTGGATAATTCTCCCCGTAGATAGGTTTCGTATGAAGTATTAAAGGGTGTATCCTCGCTGGTGTGAATACTCCTTGCATTTCCAGCTGCCTTGGGATACCTCCTGGCAAATTCCTCCATCCAGTCGATCTGAATCTTGATGATTTCTTCACGGATCTCTTTCTTCATCTCAGAAAGTGCGGGCAATGAATCTTTAATCTTTACATATCTCTCAGGAGAAGTACTTTCCATCATCCGTCCGTATTTTTCTGTGATTAAATTCCACCCATGATCATTTGCATGTCTGAAATCACTGATATAGCTTTTCAGCATCTCCTCATCCCACGTAAGATACTGGCTTTTGCGCATAATAGAAAAAGTATTCCAGTCATCCTGACAATCTGCTCGCCCACCTTCATTTTCCACCTTGTCAAAGGCTTCCCATTCCAATGTCACCAGCTCATTAATGAGTGCCGTCTTAAATGAATCATCCTGCCTATCTTTTTGGGGAATCCTCCCTAAGATCTGATCCGTATGGTGATCCAGATAGTTATCCTCGCCGCTGGTCAGTCCCTGCTTTTTCATCTCTGCTATGATAAGCGCCACAATAATCTCAATAGTCTGTGGAATCCGCTCATCTCCCTTGGGAAAATCTACAAGAGCATTTAAAATATCTCCAATCTCCGGCAAAATAGCAAGATCACGCATTCCTCTGTGCATCCATTTATAAAACGGTGCAAAAGTACGGTTTAAATGATATACCATAGACATAGTATGCTTCATAAATTCCGATAATGCAACGGCAGCTGTGACCGTTTCTCCTCTTCCGAACATCCTGGAATAATTATACTGTCCCGACTGCGCCATAAGTGCCGCCTGCCTTGCAATCTTCTTAAGCCGGACCTCCTCCGGATAATAATGCAGAATCCCTTTTCGGATACGGGTAAATTCTCCCAGATCATCCCGAAAGACCTTTCCGTTTACCGCTGCTGCAAGGCGATAATCCTCAAGGAACAACCACTGATTCTGGGTAGTAGGCACATCTCTTAAACCAATCAGACCTTCATAGAAATCACCAATTCGGAAAACTCCCACACGCTTTTGTGCCTTTGCAGTTGTAAAGCGGGTAATGCCCATATAAGTAGAAGGAAGCTGTTCATATGCTTCCTGCAGTTTCTCGCCAATTTCATCGTACACCTGATCCGTCAGCCACATACAAAATCCGGGACCAAAATCATGATCTCTCGACACTTCATCATCATAGCCAAAGCATTCGGATCCTTCTCCTACCAGCCCGACAGCAATCATCTTTTCGTACTGAGGAAAATTTTCCCGTATCATAGGTATTCCATATTCCCGGTAAAATGCCTCACACAGTTCCATTCCGTTTCCAAAATTCCCTGCCGCTTCCGGAAGCTGCCCCATTTTAACCGTAACCGCATTTAAATTCTGTAAGGTGATCTCATAGGCCTTGTTTCTTCCCATATTCCGCTCAATTTCACGAAGAGCAAGCTTATAATATCTGGCGGACTCCTCCAAATTACCGGCCAGATATTGTGCTTCTCCCATTGCAGATAATGCGCCGCTGTAATGATAATCCTTCTCCTCATCCATCTCAAAAATAGAAAATGCTTTCTGCAGATGATCAATCGCATCGTGAATCCGTCCAAGCTTTAACTCCGATGCGGCAAGATTCGTGTAGGTAACTGCTACCTCAATACGGGCTTCTTCATAAAGTGTTGCGATAGAAAGCGCTCTCGTAAGACAATCGCAGGCACTCTCAAAATCTCCCATCTCCTGAAAAAGAAGACTCATATTATTGTACAGGCTGGCATAACGGAAATCTGTTTCTGCCAGTTCTCCTTCATATATTTCCTTTACCTTTTGATAGTAGATCATAGATTCCCGCAAAAGCCCGGCCGCCCTGCATGCATTTGCCACGTTTAAAAGTGTGGTTGCATAATCTATTGTTCCCTGAAGACCTAAATCATCCATCAGCTCCAACACCTGTCTACAGCTGATTATGGACTTTTCTCCCTCTCCCATCTCCCTGTAGTGCCCGATCAACTCATTATAAAGTGTGATCTGCGCTCCAAAATCTTTGACCAAGCACGCCTCATCCATCTTTTCCAGAAGGAAAGGCTCCACCCGATTAATCTGATGGGTTGTAAATAAATGATCAAGTTGTTGTAAGATCTCATTGATATCCATACTACACGCCTCCGTTTCCATATCTGACAATTTATGTTGCCAGAAAGCTGCAAATCTCCTCTTCTCTCCCCATTGCCTCCTCATATCCATGCTGATAATAGTCCATCAGAACATCCACATTGGACTCATTATTTCCGACAGCCAGCCTGGAAGGACGAAATACAAGCGCCTTTCCGTCAGCCTCCATCTTTTCAATCTGTTCAAGACAAGCATTGTACTTGTCTGCCCTCTTTGCCACAGTCTTGATCAGCTTCGGATATTTATGATAGACAAGGCGTAAAAAAAACATATAAAGATGCCGGTATTTCTTTCGATAATCTTCCTTACGCGTCAGAATCACCAATACCTTTTCCCAGCCCTCTTTTTCTATTTGATCTATAGGAAGCGCATCCGCCAGTCCTCCATCCAGCATGGGAACATCATCAATGTAACTGACTCTTGAGATAAAAGGAAGCGAATTCGCCGCCCGGCAGATTTTCCAGAACTGTTCTTCCGTATCAAAATCTTCATAGTACTCACTTTCACCAGTGAGACAATTAGTGGTATTGATTATAAATCTCTTTGCAGAATTTTTGAGGGTCTCAAAATCAAAGGGAGACAGCTTTTTCGGCACCACATCGAACAAATAGTCCATATCAAAAAAGGTTCCCTTTTTGAGAAATGTCTTCGGACCCATATATTTTTCCTGCCTAAGAGGCTTTATGACTGCATCCACCGCCCTGCCTTTCTGCCCCGACACATAATTCATTCCCGCGTAAGCACCTGCGGATACCGCAAGCACATTGGGAATCTCTATTCCCTTTTCCATAAAAAAATCCAGTACCCCTGCTGCAAACACACTGCGCATGGCACCGCCTTCAATCATAATCCCTGTTTCTTTCATTCGTATACTATTTCCTTTACAACCTGCCCCTTAGCAGAATATCTGATTTCTATTATACTGCATTCCATTTTTTTTTCAAGCATCCGCCCGCACGGCTGAACTGTTGCAACATACAATATAGTAAAAACTTCGACAAGGATCTGCAATTATGTATTTTTCTATTGGCATTGTACTTTTCGCCTTATTACTATTCCTCTGCTTTGGTATCTGCCGAAAGCGCCGGGCGGTGAANAAGGTTTGTTCTATGTCTTCCAAGGAAAAGTGTGAACTTCTTTCTTCGCTGATTGCCCCCTTTGGCTACTGTTATGACAGACAGACCGATATCTTTTCCTCACGAAATGATGCCTGGCAGCGTAAAATGGGATATACTTCGCTTTTTGACCGCGCTGCCGTTTCTTTTCATATGGTTTTTGATTATCTTCCGGTTTATTTTTCCTACCAGAACCGCACATGGCTGATCGAATTTTGGAAAGGTCAGTACGGAATCAACACCGGAGCTGAGATCGGCGTATATTATGCTGATCGGATTCTTTCTCCGGACGAATTTTCCACTGCACATTTTCAGGCTGTAGATGACCCGGATATGCTTCCCATGTCCTTTTACCTGCTCCTGAATAAATGTGCGCTTGCGAAAGTCTCAAAACGAACCTGGTGGCTGACCGCGTTCTGCATGGGGCGATTTTCAGAACCTTCCGCTCTTGGCATGAACGCCCTGCTTGAATTTCCGGATCGTGATATGGCACACTGCTTTTACCATGCACTCTTAGAAACAGGCTTTGATCAGAGAGAGATCCGCCTTTGCGGTCACGAGATTCAGCTTTTCTTTGGCGGTTCGCAAGATCGGCATTATAGCTTTTTCGAAAGGCTGCAGCGCAGATGGGTACAATTTGGTAATCGGATATCCTGCCGTCTTTATCTTAAAATTACCGCTCCTTTCTGCGTGACGGCAGATCGTCTCTTATATCTGTACTTCCTTCTGCCTTTTGCTTTCCGCAAAATACTCAAGCCAAGAAAATATTGCAAATGTAAAATGAAAACACGATAAAGGAGTTTCTCATGAGTTATCAATCCCGTATCCGGCAAGCTTTTGAAAATGCCCCAATCTTCCCTTTAAATAATCAGACACGTTATGTTCTTTTCAGTGACTGCCACCGTGGAGATGGCAGTTCCAACGACAATTTTCTAAAAAACCAGAATTTATATTTCACAGCTCTGCGCTGTTATTATGACCGGGGATTCACCTATGTGGAGCTGGGTGACGGGGATGAACTGTGGGAAAACAGGAAAATGAGCCAGATCATTGAGCTGCACAGCGATGTGTTCCGGCTCCTCTCCCTGTTCTATAAAAGAAACCGCCTGATTATGCTTTACGGAAATCATGACATGGAAAAGAAAAAGAAGAACTATTCAGACACAGTCTGTGGGACTTATTTTTGCACGGAATCTCAGTGCACAGAGCCCTTGTTTCCGGGATTAAAATTTTACGAGGGAATCCTGCTGGAAAATCCCTGTAATGGTCTTCGGCTCTATCTCACCCACGGTCATCAGGTAGATTTCTTCAATTCCACCTGTTGGAAGCTAAACCGTTTTCTGGTGCGGTATTTTTGGCGTCCCTTCGAGCGTTTCGGCGTACTGGATCCTACCAGCGCCGCCAAAAATTATGTGCATAAAGACCAAATTGAGCAGCGGCTGTCCTCCTATGCATCAGAAAATGAAATTACACTCATCACCGGACACACCCACCGCCCGAGACTTCATGCTTCCTCTCCCTACTACATGAATACCGGAAGCTGTGTTCATCCAAGCTGCATTACCTGCATGGAAATTGAAAACAACAAAATTTCCCTGGTCAAATGGGCATTGTCAGTCAGATGCGATCAGACACTTTTTGTGGAAAGAACCGTTCTTTCAGACTACCTGATGCCGGGCAAATATTCTTCTTCCTCCTACACTCCCTATCCCAAAAAGTAGCGCTGCCACCGGAAACGCCCATACTGCATACAGGAGCTGTCCCTGAATCTGCCCTGCTCCCATCAACGAAACAAACTGTGCATGATACACGGGGAGAAGAATCAGCAGCTTAAACAAAGAACTTGCTTCCGAAACCGGAAGAAACACAGGCAGCACAAAAAAAGATACAGAAGCCACTACCGTAGTCATTTGGTTTCTGCATATGGCGGAAAACAGGAGTGTTAAGCCTGTGGCTCCCGTTACCCCTGTAAATGCCAAAAACACCTGATATCCAAGCAATGTGCCGCAGGTAATATTGAATGGAATAAATCTCTCCGAAAAAGTGAGCTGCGCAAAAAGAATACTACAGGATAGTCCCTCTTTTCCATACAACAAAAATGCCCACATCAAATGAATCANGATGATAACTGCCGTCATCAGGAATACTGTCAAAATTGCTGCCGCCACCTTTGCTGCAGTACATTTACTTCTCCCGTATCTGCTGGTCAAAATAATCTGATCCACACCGCTGTACTCTCCGGAAAATACCGGCGTTGTAAGAACAATAGCCGCCAGAACCAAAACAACTATAATCTGTACCATATCCTGACTTGTACTAAGCCAGCCATCGTTATAACCAATCATTATTTTTTCTCCGCCAAATACATCAGAAACATGAAGACCGTTCCAGTTGCCATCTGCATCCAAAAATCTGGCTGCTACTGCTGACTGCATAGCGTTTTGATAAACATACTTTACATTCAGTCCATGAAAATCCCCCTTTGGAATCAGATCGGACAACATTTCCTTTACCTTCGCATCGGTCAGTTCTCCCTCATACTTCTTAGCAATCGCTTTATCAATCTCAACCGCCATTCTGCCGGTTCCCTCTCTGCCATTTCCATCACAGGCATATTTATTATGGTAAGTTGAAAATGTAAAAAGGCCGGATAGAAGCAATACAAAAACAAGGGCTGCCTGTGACAAATGCCTGGAAAATATCTTTTTCAGCTCAAATTGTATTAAAGTTTTCATTGTTCACCCTCTCCCGTAATGAACTATCAAGAATATAAAATTGAATTTTGCACATAATTCTGTTATAATTATACACAAATTAGGAAGGAGGCATTCAGGATGCCACAAATCAGACCAATTACAGACTTACGAAACACCAATGAAATTTCCGAAATCTGTCATGCCAAAAAAGAGCCTGTATTTATTACTAAAAATGGATATGGAGATCTTGTTGTCATGAGCATGGAAACATATGAGTCCATGCTGGAAACCGCCGAAACAGATGCTGCAATCTTAGAAGCAGAGACCGAATATGCCCAGAGCGGAAAGCTCCATGATGCCAGAAGCGCATTTGATTCATTAAGGAGGAAACATTTTGGATAAATACAATGTCTCCCTTACAAGCCGGGCTTTACGGGATTTGGATGACATCTATGTTTATATTGCCCAAACTTTACTGGTACCCGAAACCGCATTGTCCCTAGTGGATAAAATTGAAAAGGAAATCCTTTCCTTAGAGGAAATGCCCTACCGTTTTCCAGCGCGGAAAACAGGTGCTTATGCCAACAAGAGCTACCGTCAGCTTTTTGTTGGTAACTACACTGTTATTTACCGAGTGGACGAAAAGCATCGGCAGGTTATCATTGTAACCATCCGATATTCCCCCAGCCAGTTTTAACCCATATGCACAATATAGTATTTTCTATTTGACGAGGCCTATTGTGCTGTCATAAGGAGGTACTTAACAATCCTTTTTATACAGTGCCTTGTAACTGTCAAAATTCAAAAGAATACCCACTATCAAAACCACTACCGTCGCAACCACTTCACAATATTTTTTTCCGGTCAAACAGTATATTAGATTACTTTCAGCGAAAGCATTCTGAATCAATAGTACAATGAGGATTCCACCCGCCAATGCCGGGATTGCCTTTAACAACATTGATGTCATGTTCGGNCTGTGTGCAGACAGGNNAAACAGNATGCCGCTNACTCCAAGTGCNAGCAGGNANACCATAATAATAANAAGCANGANATANTNCCCATAAGTAACTGAGACTGCAAAANCCTCTGTATTGAGNAAAGAGGACATANCAGNNCCTNCAAACANGAANNCTCCCGTAGTTCCCCATGCCNNNATNCCNATGACTGTAATAAAACTGACCNCNATAAATGNAGANAACATNGTACAGNCATACTGCANCNGGTACGCTTTTTTCCCGATCCTACTGGAATACTGNGCTGCCACTATGTTGTTTTCCCTGTCATTCACCATAACAGGCGCAGCTATAAAAAATACACAGACCAGACACCAGATTGCCAGATACATCAGATAATTGCCGGTATACACGGAAACTTCAAATGGCAGTATGCTGCTTTTTTCCTCCCCGTATTCCCTATATTTCTGCATCATATTCTCATATTCCTGAAACCAGATACGGGAATAGCCTGTATTTTCTGCGAGCAGGCTGCGCATTTTGGAATAAACGCTGTAATCATACCCCTCATAGCCATTTATAGATTTCTGCTCATAGTCCAGATAATCCCCATAATCTTCTACTCCGTTTTCCTTAAAATAACCATTCTCACCAATAACTGACCAAGCCCGATAAAGAATGTCATTGTAACCATCCTCTATCTCCTCAAATTCTGTCTGTTCTATGGTATTCCCATACCGGGCAATCCAGTCCGAAAGNATATCCAGCCGGACGTTCAGGCTGTCCCCCTCCCACTGGAACGGTTTTATCCATTGAAACAAAAAGGAAAAAAAGAATAGGATTGAAAAAATTACAATAACCAGAACCGTCCGGAATGTCCATATTTTTTTCATTTCTGCCGTGAACATTTATGCAAGCTCCTTCCTCTTAAAATAATGCAGCCCCGCCATCAATCCGCCTGCCAGAAGGAGCAGATGCAGCGCAACCGTCCATACTTCCTGATAGGCGAACAGGGAATAATTCCCCAGATCGGTAAACCACCACTGGCTGCAATAAATCACAACGGGCAGTGTCAATGTGTCCAGATAAAACAGTCTTGGGAGATACAGTTCTGAAAACAATATAATCCCGAAAAATGGCAGGCAGATCACAGCCGCCAGTGTCATCCACCCATAACGGATATTCCGGGTAACGAGCATGATCAAATTGGTAAGGAGCCACCACGCAAGGAGAATCCCGGCCATAAGCGCCAGTGTACAGACAAAATATCTTTTCAGCGTGAAACTNTGCCATGTCAGAAANGGTTTCCCGAAAATAGGATCATCCGGATCTATCACATAATGAAAGCTGCTTGCCATATTCGCATCCCACAATCTGCTAAAATCCCAACTGGCAAAAAACACTGCCAGTGAAACAAAAGTCAAAGCAAGGCAATAGAGCGCACCAACGATTCCATTGGCAAGGATTTTATCTTTTGCTATTTTCCTGCCCCGGCCTGAGCTGTATAGTAAGGCCGCCATTTCCGTCTGCTGCTCCATCTCAAATGACCAGATGCCAAGCAGTGACAGAAGGATAATGCACTCTATCATAATCGTTTTTAGCTGATAAACAAACAATGCTTCATGGACGGAAGGCGTAATTTCCCCGGCAAAATAGGATAAATCTGCATCTTCCTCATTGAGCAGGTCAACCGACTGCTGTAATTTTTCATACTTTGCCTTTATCCACTGATTCAGCAGGGAGGATTTGATATACCTTTCATTATAATAAAAAGAACCTATTGCATTAGTATCCAGCGTATCATAGATTTTCTTTCCCTCTAAAAGTTCCCCGCTTTGCGCCATCCTGTTAACTGCGGTTCTTGTGCCAGAGTCGCTGAAACACAAGCCTATATTCAGACACAGGCACAAAACAATGAATATGNCAAAAAGTTTTTCCCGNAATAACTTTTTCANTTCCGACAAACAGTATATCATCNTGNTACCTCTCNTCCCTGTACACAGTCAAAAAAACATCTTCCANANTAGGGGNTACTTCCATTGCACTTTCACAGTATTCTTCACTGTAAAAGCGCACCATACTTCCCTGAGCGCTCTGCCTCTCGCTCAAGACCTCATGGTCTATCGGGATAACAGAGCCAGCAGGCACCTCAAATATCTTCCCCTCCAGCCATCCGCAGACCTGATCCGGTGTCTCATTGCAAAAGACTTCATGGTCTTTCAGCATGATGATCCTGTCCGCTATNGTTTCAATNTCTGAAACAATGTGGGTGGAAAGNATGACGATACGCTCACCGGACANNTCNCGCANCATATTCCTGAAACGCACCCTCTCTTTGGGATCAAGCCCTGCAGTAGGTTCGTCCAGAATCAGGATTTCAGGATCGTTCAGCAGCGCCTGGGCAATACCCACCCGCTGGAGCATCCCCCCTGAAAACTTTCTCATCTTCTGCCCCGCCACATCCGATAAAGAAACTTTCTGGAGCAGCATNTGNATACGCTTCTCCGCATATGTGCGCTCCANNCCTTTCAAAGCTGCCATATATTTCAAAAACTGTACNGGCGTATAATTTTTGTAATAGCCAAACTTCTGCGGAAGGTAGCCTATCAGATCACGGTAATCTTCATCTAAATCNGTAATGTTCGTNCCNTCCCATGTGATNTCGCCCTTNGTTGGAAAAGAGAGCNTGACCAGCATCTTCATCAGGGTTGTCTTTCCTGCCCCGTTAGGCGCAAGCAGCCCATATACCCCATTTTGAAATTCAAGCGTAATGTCCCGGAGTGCCGTAAACTGGCCGTATTTTTTCGTCACATGATTAACTGATAGCATATTGTTCTTCCTCCCTGGTCTTTGATANNAANAAAGCAAACAGGGCAATAAGGTATCCNNCAAATACGATAACNGTAATAATNNATACCAGACTGCCTGCAAGGTTCAAAAGNATTNTTTCAAGTTCCTCTCCATAAAACGCAATCACAAAAGCATTGATCATCCCCCACAGGACGGGCGGAAATGCCGTTGTCAGATACGGCATACCTTTTATCTGAAACACCAGCATAATGATTCCATACAGAAAAATAGAGACAAACGAAAGCCCTAATAATTTCCAAAAAGCAACGGCTGGAAACTGAAACCGCATAAGGAAGGATAGCATCAGCACATTCAGAAACATATTGGTTCCACTAAAAAAAATCATGCGAAAGGCAGATATCTGTCTGACCGTGTACCTGCAGGTCATTTTTATATCATATATCTGTAAACGGTGTTCCTTCCATGATGTCAATAGGTAAGATGCGATATATGCAAATGGGGATACCGCAAATACCATACAGATCATCACTTGCGATCCTGCCTGCATTAAGAGCAGCCATATACAAGCTGCTATCAAAAGCCCTAATAAAAAACAGTCTCCCACTCCAAAAAATAAAGTATGGAATGTGCAGGCCCGCCTTACTTCAAGCATTTTCCTGAATTTATCCCCCGGCTTTACCACGCCTTTTTCCACAATTTCATTGATAGCAAAGTCCTTTTCAGCTTCTGACAATTTCTGTATACTCATCGTAAAACTCCCTCCTTACCTGCCTGATCAGACGGTAATATTTCGATTTGACAGATGCTTCCGGCATCCCGATCAGTACAGCGATTTCCTGAAAAGTCTGTCCGCCATAAATGTGCAGGCGAAAGATCTGCTGCACATCCAGCTGGAATCTGCTGACGTACTTTTCTATTTTTTCTAAAAATTCTGCCTGGACAATGTTATTCTCATAATCCATCCTGCCCACAAAGCTGGCTGTCTCTGTTTCGTCCAAATCCTCCAACGGGATTGTATCCAGCAACACCTTCCGCCTGAAATCAATAATCTTATTCGTTGCAATCCGATAGAGCCATGTACGGAAAGAGGAACGTTTTTTCTGATAGGAAGCAATAGAACGCAGCATGGAAACGAATATCTCCTGTGTCAGATCACGGGCAAGCTCTTTATCGTTTATCTGTCTTGCAACAAATATATAAATTTCATCATAATAGGCACGGACAAGGGAATCTGCAGCTTTCGATGAGCCAAAAAGTTTGATCCTGTGAATCCATTTCGTTTCCTGTGCATTGTTCACCCACTTCCCTCCTTCCTACTTATATATTCGTATTTTAACAGAAAAAAGTTTCATTCTCACAGTGTATTACGGGCAGAAAGGATTTCCTCACCTTCGGACACCTTTATTTCCTTCAGATGACCATATTTAACGGTAACGCCATCTCCTAAGTCCACTACAATGAAATTTCCGGAACTGCTTTCTTATGCTGTCTCTAACACCACTCCATCCGCAACTGCATAAGATTGTATCATACTGATTTTCCTCCGTCCTTTGTTCACGTTCCTCTGCCACCTGCTCCATAAAATCTGCCGATCTGTCCATAACATCTTCTGTCTGTTCAATCTCAAAGTCAAAGGAACACATCCAGTCCTGTCCAAAGGCAAAATTGTTATTCGTCAGGACAAAATAGTACCAATCCCCTTCTACTATCCCTTCTTCTCGCCCACACCTCACGATGTAAACCTCGGGAGTCGCTCTGGGGTTCGTCGGCAACTACGCCCCTTGTGGACTTTCACCACAGATTGACGGCATGCCCGTCATACGTAAAAAAGACGGCGAAATCTCCGCCGTCTTTCCATATCTTATATTCTTACTCAGTTTCCTGCTCTTCCACAGAGGGCTTACCCTCTTCCATCCACTCATCGCGGTAGAATGCAAGCTGGTTCTTTCCTCGTTTCTTCGCCTTATATACACCCTGATCCGCAGCCTTGTACAGCGTCTCGAAATCAGCGCCTTCATGCGGGAATACAGCCGCACCGATACTTGCGGTTGCGGCGTACTTCACATACTCACCTGCCTGGAAGTTATTGAAGAAATGCTCTACTTTCTTCGCTTCCTTGCGAACAGCTTCCTTATCATTAACACCTTTGAGGAAGATCATAAACTCGTCACCACCGATACGCCCTATAATATCGGTAGCACGGAACAGAGCGCCAATCTGCTGTCCCAGCGAACGAAGTACTTCGTCACCGAAAGCATGTCCCATCGTATCATTGATCTTCTTGAAGTTATCAACATCCACCATAAACATCATGGACTGTGAATTCGGGTTCTGAGCCATGAATTCCTTGATCTTACGCTCGGTAGCCAGCTTGTTAGTCAATCCGGTCAGAAGATCTGTATCCGCCTTATTCTCCAACTCTTTCTTCTTATTATTCGTACGGATCTTGCTTATAATATTAATGATGGCAACCAGACCCAGAAATACCAAAATAGCAATGACAAGGTATATCAACATGCTCTTCGCATTCTGCCATTGGAGACTGATCTGTCTATCTACATAGGTCTGGCTCACACCCAGTACGATCTCCCAGCGGTTTATACCCAGCGGTGCGTAAACAAGCATACAACTCTCGCCGTCAACCGTCACGCTTGTCGTTCCACGCACTCCGTTGTCCAGACGGTTCCTGATCGTCCGCGCAGCCTCCGCATTCCCCGGCTGGATTGTCTCTAAAAGATTGCCATCCTTGATCAGCTTGCTGTTCTTGGCTCCGGCGGAACCCATTACATAACCATCTGAATCCACAACTGTGAGAAAAGAGCTGGAACCAAAATCTGATTTCGACATCAGGCTGCTGAATCTGTCCATAGGATAGAACAACAGAAGATATTTCTTCCCGCTCTCTGTTGATACCCGTTCCGCCACCACGACCACAGGATAAACCGATGTGCCGTCAACACCGCCATCCTCCGTGTATATGTAAGTGACGCCGTCAGAACCGCGGATACTCTGAAAATACTCCTCATTCTCAATAGAAGCCTCTGTGTTGTACTGATCCACACCATGTCCTGCATCGTCGCACACAATCACCTTGTACGCATCTGTGCAAGATGCCAATATCTCTGCAATATCAACGTCCTCGATATCATCCCACTGCGCTTCCCGTTCCATCAGGGCACGTATCGGAGCTGCAGCATTCTCGAGAGTCTTCAGCTCATCAAGAAAATCGTCCCCATATCCCTGCACTGATTTAATTAAGTTTCTGGATACAGATTCCGATGCGTCCGCGTTGCTCTTCATCGAGAAGCTAAACACCGTGATAATCACTACGATCGTCAAGATTGCCGACGGAATGATCCATGAAACAACAACCGACTTATTCTGACTTTCCATTGATTTCCTCTTCTCCCCATTCTACATTTACCGTAAAATCTAAATCCGAAGTTTGTTCTACCTCAGGTTCAAACTTCTTAAAAATGTCACTGTATAACCAAGCGGCACCCTACACCGGAAGCGATATACCGAACAATGAACTACCCCGTAGCAAAGCTGCGGGGTATCTGAAGGGCGGCTCCACTACATATAATCCCATAGACTCAACTGTTTTGGCTCCAGTACAGTTTGCTAGAGTTTCTTATACTCTTTTTCCTGTCCTTGCTCCCTTACATATTTTGATATCACCGCTTCGTTTCCGTGCTCTCCTACTGTGGCAACATAATATCCATCTGTCCAAAATTCCCCTCCCCATAATTTCTTCTTCACCTGTGGACATTTTGCAAATACTTCTTTGGCTATTATGCTTTTCACTCTTTGTATTATCGTTTTTATTATATTACAAAAGTGCACAAAAAAGCTATACAAATTACAAAATTTCTTTGCAATTTTTGTACATCCTGCTTTCCCGCACACATTACCCCTATATGTTGTACTTCTTGGCAATCGCCGCATACTGCTTGTTCAAGGTATCGTACATCTTCAAGATCTCGGCGGATTCTTCCCTGACGTGCTTCATGATCCGGTCATAGGACTTGACAAAAGTGACGACAACCTCACACTCCCCAAGAGGCGTCATCATCTCCAAAAACTTTTTCTTATCCTCATTGGAAAAGATCATATTGATTTTGTCGAACGATTTTTGCATCTGCAAGAAATTTCTGTCCTATTCAACTACAAAAAAGCTCCTTCCTGACAAGATTCTATTTATATCCGAACCAGCCAGAAAGAAGCCAAGCCTTCTATCGTTTATTCTTTTTTTGCCTCAATTCCGTATGCAAGTCAATTCCCACAACAATTATCGATAATCCTTAACCTATTAACGGCTCAATTTCCGGCATAAGGTCATTCTTAAACTCATCGATCATCTGCTTCCTGAATTTAAATTTAGGCAACACATCTTCATTTTCTTCCTTATAAGCTGCATAATCTGCACTGTCCTTCAATTTGTTTTCATTTGCAAGTTCACCGTCCCTGAAATGATATGCTTCATACTTAACATCTTCAAAATCCAGATACCATTTCTCAGCATATCTTCTGATTTCTGCATCAATAGCAGCATAACGCATCTGATTAATAATAACGGAAATATCCTGTCCCAGAAATCTTTCTTTGTCTTTTTCAATCTCATCTACAACCTGCGCAAGCAGTGCACTCAGTTTAGGATTATCACTTGCAAACTCTGCTATGATCTCCCTAAGGGCTCGTATCCTGGTTTCAAATTCAGCCTCGTCATAATCATTTTGTGACTGATCTAATGACTCCACAACTCCCCGCAGTAATTCTACAATATACTCAAAATCAATTCTCAATTTACTGTAAGCCACCAAATCATAATCATCCCACACAGGTTCTTCATCAGTGTTCGGATTATCATCCGGCTTTTTCAGTTCTTCCATTACATTCTTATACATCGCTGCATAATTTTCATATTCCTCTTCGGAAAAGCCGAACTCGTCCAATACATGCTGTTCATAAACAGAAAATGATTTCAGGTGCGCAAAATCATGATCCAATGCCCTGAAAAGATTCACAAACGCCTTTTTCTGTTTTCGTGACAGACCGGCTATGTCTACAGGTGTCTGTGCCAGATTACGGATTGTTTTAAGGGATATGGAAAAAGATGCTATCACATCATCCCAATCCTCCGCAATGGGATTACCGTCACCTCCACGCGAATATAGCTTAAGTGCACTATTAATTGCATTTTTATACTCTTTTGGAGCCTGAAATGTCACAATCTGCCCATACTGTTTCGCATAATCAAAAAGTCTGTTGGTACGGGAAAATGCTTGGATGATATTCTGTGGAGCCATAGGCTGTCTGTCAATGAACAATGTAGACAGACAGGGGGCATCAAACCCGGTTAAAAGCCGGTCAACCACGATTACCAAATCAAGCTGCTGGCTTCGATCCAAATACTTTTTCTCTTTTCTTGCCAAACGTTCATTGAGATTGCTATTGTAGGCATTTATGGCATCTATCTGATAACTGCTGCCAAACATTTCATGATAATCTTTTAGCGCTTCCTTCATTTTATCCTGATTGGCAACGGAGGCTTCTTCATTTTCCGACAGGGAATAGGTTATGGCAAACTTAGGGAAATCAGGCAGCGCCTTATGTACGGTATCACAAATTTTCAGTTCATCCTTCCCTTCTTTTACCTTTTTCAGTAAATCGTAATATTTCTGTGCTCTTTCAATTGAGCCAGTCGTCAATATTGCCTCATAGGTTCTGCCTTTATCATTGTTCATGCCGAATTTGTCATAGGACTGATTCAAAATAACATTCAGAACTTTCCGCATATGCTCTTCGGTCTCATATAACTTTTTTGCCTCATCATCACTTAAATCTTTTGCCCCAAGGTTTTCAACCATAAACCCTAAGACCGCCTCATCATGGATGGCCTCTTTGATGGTATAACTGTGCAGGCACTCACCGTACAATTGTTCTGTAGTCTGCGGTAAATCACCCTTCTGTTCATAACGGTTTTCCTCAAAAATAGGCGTTCCCGTAAAGCCATACCACAACGAATTGGTGAAAAATTTTTCAAGCTCCCTTTTGGTTTGAGGCGTTACAGCCCTGTGGCATTCATCAACAACAAAAGCAACCTTTAATGGTTTGATTTTATCGTACTGTTTCATTCCTTCCTTGAGGCGGCGGTTCACCATAATCTGCATTTTCTGACGGGTTGTCACTATCATCTGGCGGTTGTCATCCGACATCTTTTTTATAAGGGAATCGACATAGTCAGTATCATCCACGTCAATCGTATCATTCTCCGCATAGGACTGAAAAGCCATTTTCGTCTGCATATCAAGGTCTTTCCTGTCGATGAGGAATACCGTTTTTTCAATTGCCGGGATGTCCATCAGAAGATTCCTTGTGGCTTTATAAGAAGTCATTGTTTTTCCGGAACCTGTCGTATGCCAGATAAATCCTGATTTCCCCTGCTTTGACGCAGCCCGCATTGCTTCAATCGCATGGATCTGGTATGGACGCAGTATCAAAAGTTTCCTTTTATCGTTATCAAGAACTGTATATCTGGTAATCATCTCATGCGCCTCGGGTATTTTTAGAACTGCCCTGGCAAACTCAATGTAATCGCAGACAGGATGATTTTCCTCATCCAGCCACCCTGTAATGAATTTTTTATTTAATTCCGTATCCCTTGCAGCAGAAAAATACTTTGTGTCTACAGCATTGCTTACCACAAACATCTGCACATTGGAAAAAATACCGTGGAACTTACCCTCCGCAATATATTTTTTGATCTGGCGGTAAGCATCCATATAGGAATGCTCTTTGTTCTTAAGTTCAATATGGATTAAAGGAATGCCATTAATAAGAAGCGTTACATCAAAACGCCTGTCCCTGTCATCTTCCACATCTTCTGACTTAAACGCCTGATATTGATTGATCACCTCATATACGCTTGTCCCACCAGCCACATGTTCATTATTCATTACAACAAGATGCAATGTTTCATTCCCACGCTGGACATGGACATACACCCTGCCATTTTCTCCTAACAGCCATTTTCCGGCATCATAAAAGGAAGCATGGGATAAATCATTCTTAATCTTTGCAAACTCGGAATCACTGAGAGGAATATCACCCAGTTTTGCTTTGTTATTCTGTTCCAGAATGTATTTAAAATTATTCCATAGCTGTTCTTCCGTTCTAATATCAGGTCTGTAAGTCCATTGAGACTCATCACAGCAAAGCTGGTCTATCAATCTCTTTTCCATTACGGATTCTAATTCTGCCATAAGCTATCCTTTCTGTGGAAACATATTTTGTAACATAAACTTCTTTACTTCTTTAAATTCATCGCACTTGCGTTGGTGAAGGGTGATGAGGTAGTCGAGGTTTGCAAAATATTTTGATATCTTAACCTGTTCCGATTTATCTGGAAACATATTTTCCAGTTTAATCAACTTATTTACTGCTAAACCAGGTTGAGCTGATTGATCCGAATATTGACCTAATTGCATTGTATCTAAAAGGTAATAAATAAATCGCGTATCATTATTTTCGTCAGCTTGAACAGCTACCGCATGCTCAGTAAAATAAGCTTTTCCTACAGAATAGTTCATATTACCACATAAAGCTCCTTGACGTCCAATCAAAGCAAATTCTCCATCATGATTATATGTGGAAGTATACCCTCTTAAACCATTTCCACCGTACACCGGATATACTCCTTTTACTTCAATTTCATCTGCTCGTAGCGAAACACCACTCCTAAATTCATTTACAACTTCTTCCAACTTACGCTGTTCCCAATCGTCAGTAAATCCTGCAAATCGAATCTCTGGAATTTTCTTACCATTTTGGGGGAACATTTTTTGCAACATATATTTCTTCAGTTCTTTTGTCTCATCACATTTACACTGATGAAGGGTGATGAGGTGATCGAGATTATCAAAATATTGACCAATTTTAATTTGTTCTTCTAAATAAGGATATGGAATGGGCATCTCCATAAATTGCGATGTTGCAATTGTAAATCTATCAAATCTTGCTCCCGAATCTCCATTTAATTTCATGAATATGTGCCACTTTGTAGTTTTGAAATAATATTCAAGATACAAGGTGTTAATTTCATGTGTTCTAAAAATAGTGTAAAGCGGCGACATTACACCATTTCTGCCTAATCTATTGCGATTTATAGGTCCTACTGGAGCTGTTACAGAAACTCTTGGATTGTAAACAAAATCATCATCCCTAACTACATAATAGCCATCTAAATTTTCTTCATTTACTACCTCACGATCAAAATAATCCTTTTGACTAATTATTCCCATTTCTGCAGAATTGGTAAGCGGTTCATTATATATGTTATTCTTATTCTTCTCCGTCACTTTTTCAGCTATCTCATTCAGTTTCCGCTGTTCCCAAGCATCCGTGAAGCCTTTAAATCTTATATTTGGTATATTTGCCATAATCACGCCTCCTTGAGAACATTAATAAATTCCTCAACAGCATCCTTCGTTTCAGCATTTGCAAAAGTCAATTCTCCAAGCATTTCGAGTAAGACATCATTTCCGGCTTTGATGGCCTTGCTTGTCTCCCTCATAGACGCAGAAAGCTGTCTGAGATCCACTTCTGGTTCTTCTACGCTGGTATCTACATATCTTGGAATATTCAAATTATAATCATTAGCTTTGACATCCTCGAAGGATGCAAGATAAGCTATTTTATCAACAGTTTTTCTGGTGCTGTATAACTCCAGCACTTTGTCGATATGTTCCTCCTGCATGACATTCTGTTTCTTTTCTTTCTCATACAGCCCGGATGCGTCAATAAACAATACATCGCGTCCTTCCCTGTGCTTTTTCAATACCACAATGCAGGTTGGGATAGAAGTATTATAAAACATATTTGACGGAAGCCCGATAACAGCATAGATTGATCCATTCTTAAGGAGTATCTCTCTGATTGCCCCTTCTGCTGCTCCCCTGAATAAAACACCATGGGGAAGGACGATAGCCATCGTGCCCGTCTGCTTTAAATGATAGAACCCATGTAATAAAAATGCATAATCTGCTTTAGACTTAGGAGCAAGTTTACCCCCATAATCCATAAACCGCTCATCCTGTTTGAACCCCTCTGCGGCAGACCAGTTAGCCGAATAGGGCGGATTCATCGTTACCACATCAAATTCTGTTTCCTCATCTGTCGGCCAGTCGGCATCAAGGGTATCTCCATTGCGCAGGTGCTGATTCTCAGGTAGAACTCCGTGCAAAAACATATTCATACGTGCCAGATTATAGGTTGAGGGCATAAGCTCCTGACCGTAGTATTTAATGTAATCAGGCTCTTTTGAGTAATTTCTGCAGCTAAGCATCAGCGAGCCCGATCCCATACATGGATCATATACCTGCAATCCCTTTTTCTCTTCCTGGCCAGATATAGCAATCCTGCAAAGAATCTGCGCAGGGCCATGCGGTGTATAAAATTCCCCAGCCTTTTTTCCTGTTTCAGAGGCAAATTGACCGATCAGATACTCATATGCGTTGCCAAGAACATCCCCTTCCGTATGGATAATGTCCACGCCATCTAATACTTTGATAACTTCCGCAATTGTGGCACTCTGTTTCTGGTCACCAGTACCAAGCCGATTTGAATATAAGTCCACATCTGCAAACAGACCGTTGAACAATTCATCTGATTCCTCTATACGGTTAAATGCCGCCTGTAGTTTTTCTCTGTTAAATGAATTATTTTTAGCCGCCTTTAACATGCTCATATATGTCATGTCAGGATCAAGTGTATAATGCATTGATCCCTTTATCTCGTCCAGCAATTCTTCCGCATCTTCTGATTGCATTGCCTCCTCATACACACTCTGCGCTTCTTCAAGACTCTCCGGATTTTCATCCTTAATGAGGTCATACACCTTCGCCAAATAAGAATCTGATAAATATTTATAAAAAACCAATCCTAAAAGATATGTCTTGTACTCATTCGCATCCATTTTTCCCCTGAGTACATCTGCACCGCTCCATAGCACCTGTAATAAGTCTTTTCCTTCGGCCATAACTAATTTACCTCCATCTTACGTATTAAAGTCATCGTGAATCTTCACATTTTATTCCGCACTCTTGCATTTCAAACACATTAGGATTCCTCATGATACCCACATATGGAATATTTTTGCCGTTACAAAATTGCGAATATGGAGTTGTGGTAAAACAAGAAGTTCTGAAAGTATTTTTTAGCACTGAAGAATATTCTGCAAAATCGAAATATATTGTTTTTGCCACAGCCTGACCTAAATCAGCTTTATTATTCATCTCTATAGTCAGCTTTAATAAGAAAGCTTCATTCGACAGTTCTTCAATTTCTGAATCTGGTTTCTTTGTAAACACAGAACGAAAATTCCCTGTTGAATTCAACTCTTCCGCTATTGCCTTAACTAATGCATCCCCTATTTCCCGCGTGGTAAATGATTCATTTATTTCAATCTGGCAACGATTACAATATTCAATCCATCTTAATCTCTCATATTCACGATTATCAATATATATTTTTTAATTATACTATATATCCCAAGGAAATCACTTTCTATTTTAACCTATAAATTATTTAAAGTAAATGTTGCCTTCTACAGCCCCAATGTTGGCGATCCGAATACCATTGCAGACATACTTTCTTCGGCGATATCCTTGCTTTGCTCCGGGAAAGCGATTGCAAAATATGAAATGAAATATGAAGTCGCTGTAATATTNCTGAAAGAAAAATCTGNTGATGGAAAGCCCCCTAATATTGCTGCTTATTTCACACCCCCGCCAGCACCTCGAAGGTTCCGGCGATTCCAACTTACCATACCCCAATTGTGTCAAGTTAATGTCACGAACTTTTTTCACTTTTTTTGAAGCCAAATCGCTGGAAGCCGCATAACTCCGCCCCGCTTGTGATAAATTAATGTCAAGTTCGTGAAAAATTCGTGGTAAATTAATGCTAAGTTAATTCATCAGTTTCCCCAAACATTGCATTAGTTCCTCACTCTGCAACTCTATGCTCCGTTTAAACCCAGCAAAATTACTTTCTCTATTCAACATGCAAATATACAAGGAGTTGCCCAAAATTGCATGAAGAAAAGAATTCCCGATAGCTTTAAGCGCACTACTTTTCCCACACCCATTGATTCCTGTAAACAATAAATGTTTCTTCTCATTTTGGGATAATACTATTTTTATATTCTGCAAATGCCTGACCTGTCGTATATTGATTTCTGTCAAATATACCTATTCCATATCAATCCTCTTTTCAAAATTCTCATATGAGTGCCAAATAGCAAAATCAGGAAAATGTTTTTAATAAGTCATTTTCCTGATTCATAACTTTAATGAAAACATCTACAGATCCAAAAAAATCAAATGAATCGAAGATGAACCTTTATTAAATAGATATTGTGTACTATATGATCTGAGCTTTTCCTGTATATGGATGGCTGTCGGCATAGCTCGATGCCTTTGCTGCAAACTCTCCGGATTTCAATTTATCAAAATATTCCCGCTGCCACACTGTATAGTCAAAATCATCCCTTTTAATAAGGGAAATGAAATATTCTGCATCAATAACCCCCATGTTATCCACAAGACATGCAAAACCCTGATCTAATATATCTATCGCATTTACCATTATTCATCTACCTCCATTCGTCTGATAAATTCTCCTGGCGTGACTAGTTCAATCTTTTCAGACTGATATTTTAATAATCTGTCATCTGTAGTCACAAAATAATTACATTCTCGATGTATAAGAGCTATTGACATACCATGTACTCGGCACTATATCTCTAGTCATATAAACTAAATACGAATATGGTTCAGCTCCTCTAATATTCGGATAATAATTTATCCGATCCCATGCATACGTGAATGCCAGTATGGCGCTGACGGGTTCTGCCTCTTTATACAAGCATGGTGCATTAAATGAACTATCTTATATCTTTTAGAGAATTATTGTATAAAGAGACTCCATTTCTCCCATTTCCTCGTATAAAACCATATGTGGGCATTTNGCACATCAATAACCCCACAGCTACTCAAAACCTCATATATAATCAATTCCATTAAAATTTTCAACTCATTCCGAAATCTCTTTGTTCATTATTTCGAGCTTTCACTGACATAAATTGACGCCTTGTTCTGTATAATCTTCGTTACTTCCTCCAACGTCTTGTCACCACTAAAGTAACTACCCACTTCGTCCATAATGATCCGATACAGATGATGGTCAAAGGCATCGTTGATCTGAGCGGATTCAATCAGATGCATCAATCTCTGAGCCTGTTCCTCTGTCAGACAATAAATGTCCTGAGGCTGGTCGTCTCCCGCAAAGCTCACCTGACTTTTCACCACCGGTTTTTTCTCCCCGTCTACGATTTCATATTCTGTTTCCAAGCTTTGCGCAAGCTTTTCTTCCATTGCTACCCGATTTATAGGAAACTCTAGCTTCTTTTGATACTCTACGTCAAGATATTGACTGATAAATTCCCAGCAGATTTCTTTATGTTTGCTTTTCCCGCTAATTGCAAGCACGGGCGATTTGGGTGAAATCACCGTTCCGCTCACACCCTCTACCGGATAACCAATGTAAGATATATCCGTACTGCCAAAAATATATTCTGCTCTGGCAATGGAAGGCATATATCCGCTATCCCACCTTCTTCCAGCAGTTCTAAAGTATCCTTTCCCTGATAATCTGAATAAATGCAATACATTTTTCCTGATTTTCCACACCCTATAGCTTCTATCATACCACTATTACAAGACCACCGCATTGTAACACTGCTATCCGGATCTAATCTCAAGATATCCNCTTCATTATCAAAATAGTAATTTCCATCCAGATCCGTGACAAAGCAAGTCGGAGACCGTTGTTCTCTTGCAAATATATCCGAAACATCCAGCTTTCTTTCTACCTCTCCCTCTCGGTTAACCGTCCAAATATAACTGACTTCATATGTTGGCACATTGAGTTCATATCCATTTCTTATTATCTTCTCTACTTCCATCACCAATATATGGAATTTGCCTTGGTAATCTATTGTCAATTGTCTTATTGCCATATGATCCGGCAGTTCTATATAATTCCATGATAACTGCTGTCCTTCTTCGGGCATTTCTGCAATATATAAGCTGTTATCTCCAGGAGTGCTCCCATAATCATATAACATATCTCCACGCTCACTTAATATACAATCTGAAAACGCCTCTCCATAACGGACAGCAACTGTCTGATTTGAACTAGCTTTAGGCGCTACTTCCGAAATGTCTTCCAGAATTTTTTCCAGAACTGCTTCCTCCTGCTTGTAATCTGTCTCATCTTCTAAATCCTTCAATCCAGAAGAATCTTCTTTCCTATTTTCAGTCTTATCTTCAACTAAATTTTTTGTCTCTTTATATCCACATGAAGATACAAAGACCAGCATTGTAGCCAATATAACCAAATTGATAACTATATTTTTAGTCAATACATTATGCATAACTTTAAGAATTCCTTTGATATTTTGATAATAATTTTATAATATCTGAAAGAAATATCAATTTCAAGAATCAACAGTTGTAATAATAAAATGCATTTTAGTTATCCCACAAAAAGGTTCTAATATATAAAAGGGATGTTACTGATGCAACATCCCTCATTTCTGTTATTGTATCGACATTGTCAAAGCGGATTTCTATCAGTTGTAAGATCTTCATGAACATACCCTTCTCTGGGTTCAGCCTTTCTGGTCATGCGAACATAAACTGCATTAGCCCCTACTCCACGTTCATCAGTATAAACGTTTATCATATCCCCTTTATACATTAATCCCAAGATTGTACTGTCAGGATTTGGCTCTTTACGTAAACGCGCACCATCTTCCTTAATATACCTCAGTTCTACTAAATTGTAGGTTGAAGCTTCCATAGCTTGTACCTTTACGGTCGGTGCCAAAGCACAAAATGTAAGCACCATGGCAAAGAGCGCTACAATACTTCTTTTGAAAAATTTCCTTGTTTTCATTGTTTTTCCTCCTTTAAAGTAATATAAATATAGATCTTCCANATTCGGAGAAACCNGCTCTNCTCCCTGAAGCGGCATTTNCTCCGAAATGATTCGNAGAATTGTCCGGTTATCTTCCAAATTTCTTAAATTTCCCGTGTTAAACCGCTGNGCATATTCTCCTGCCNCNNCGGANGGCACCNTNCANTCCCATACCTTTCCTTCNATTTTTGCCGTGATNTCATCCGCNTTTCCAAANTGCAGNATTGCCCCNTCCTTCATCAGGATNACCTTTTCCGCAATNTACTCNACATCAGAAACAATNTGTGTTGACAAAAGNACCAGCCNGTCTCTGGAAAAGGCGCTGATCANATTNCGAAACCNNACCCNCTCCTTNGGNTCCAGTCCGGCTGTCGGCTCATCCAGAATCAAAATGCCGGGATCATTCAGCATTGCCTGTGCAATCCCAAGTCTCTGNCNCATCCCTCCCGAATAAGTTTTAATCTTACGTTTTGCTTCCCTTTTCAATCCCACAGCCTCTATAAGCTCCGAAACCTTTTCTTTCGCCTTCTTATCTCTCAACCCTTTCAATGCCGCTACATACAGCATAAAATCCCAGCCTGTAAATTCNGGATAATANCNGAAATTCTGAGGCAGATACCCNAGNANCTTCCGATANTGCTCCCCCATAAGATGAATCTCTCTTTCATTAAAAAGAATTTCTCCTTCCGTGGGNNGTGTAAGATCACANAAAAGCCTCATCAGCGTNGTTTTNCCTGCNCCGTTTGCACCAAGCAGTCCNTAGACNCCGCTCTTTAATCNGATATTNAGATGNTTCACNGCNGTTTTTTCACCNTACTTTTTTGTCAGATTACAGATTTCCAACTGCATGCTTCCTGTCCTCCTGTCTTTCTATTTTATAATTTGGACATCAGCAAACACTGTCACGCTCCGCGAGCCAGCTTATTGCAAAAAAATGCTCCCTCTATGTCCATAGAGAGAGCATATCTCANAATTTTCAACTTTTTATCTACCTTACGCCAAATTTAAAAAATGCTGTTGCNTTTGCTCCTTTTCCCACATTTTGGATNGTCAGGGTTCCGCCGTGATGTTCGCATAATATNTTNCAGATATAAAGTCCCAGTCCAAAATGTTCAAAATGATTTTCGTCCTCCGTATAGTATGGCTCCAGTGCATATTGCAGNCTGNTTTCTTCAAANCCTTTTCCNTCNTCCGTCACNGANANCAGAATNCCGTTTTTCATTTCTTCCAATGTAANNGTCACAAGGCTTTCAGCAAAACGGACTGCATTGGAAATCAGATTAATNCATACCTGAGAAACAAACTCTCCNTCAATGATNATCTGACCNGAGATNANATGGCTTTCCATNTGCATTTTCTTCCCNNTGTGCATACACAGCATCTGNGCGCATTCTCTCAAAGAATCTTCAAANTCCNNGGAAATAACGNTTTGNTATTCGGGACTGGCATCCTCNAANCGCCGCAGNCTGCTCATACTNTCAATGTAATGGGNAAGNCGGTCNATATGNTTTCCCATNGTGACGGCAATNTNNCGCGTCTGNTCNTCCCNNCTTGTCTGCAGCATTTCGTCATATCCCTTAAGCACGGTCAGAGGTGTCCGCAGGTCATGNGCNAAGGCAGCGTTGAGACGCTTCCNCTCCTCCATCTGNCGTCCCATTTCNGAAATATTGGCGTTCAGTGCCAGACGCATAGTNTCAAAAGAATCACANAGTCTCCCCATTTCATCTCTTCTGTCATACGCAGCAGAAAANTCCAGNTCATTCGATGCAATCTTTCCGGCAGCTCTCGTNAANANCTCCAGAGGNCTTTTTCAACCTGTTCCGATAGAACAAAAGCGCTGCTCCTATGATGCAAAGNGCAGAATAGACNGGTACACAAATCACCCGGATTCCGTCGAGCAATGTGACTTTTATCTCGTCCTCTTTTGCCATCGGCGCTCTGCCTGTCCCNATCATGGCTCCCTCTCCCAGCCTCTGCCCCTGNGCATTAGTCAGATAATACACCTCTCCTTCAAANGAATACCTGCTGTCAATNTGCTTTTTCNCAAAATCACACANGGAAATCGTAATCATACAAAGCAAAATGGCTAAACNGGTAAAAACNGTAATATATACNACAATACTCTTCCGAAGGGANAGATTTTTCCANATNTCCTTCATTTGATCCATTTATACCCGCACCCCCAGACTGTTTCAATATAGGACNCTTCCGTNCAGACNGCTATCNCGTTTCGAATCCTGCGNATATGNTCCGCAACAACGCTGCNGTCTCCGTCTTTGTCATATCCCCATACCCGTTCNTAAATCCGNTCCTTGTCAAAAACCTGTCCGGGATTCTGGCAGAGGAGCTCCACGATATCAAACTCCTTTTTAGTCAAAGCAATTTTCTGGTTTTCACTATACAGACAGCGCTCTTTAAAATCAATGGTNAGATTNCCNGAAAATNTTATCTGTGCGGTTCTCTGATGTCGGCTCTCCCGTCGCAAGTGCGCCTCCACCCTTGCCTCAAGCTCCGCTAAGGAAAAAGGCTTTACAACATAATCGTCCCCACCCGCTGAAAAACCTTTTATCTTATCCTCCTCCTCAATCCTTGCGGTAAGAAAAAGAATCGGACATGAGATATGATCCCTGATTCGGCGGCAGACCTCCAATCCATCTATATCCGGCATATTAATATCAAGTAAAATGATCTCCGGATTCCGCTCCGCCTGCCTGACGGCCTCTTCTCCCTTAGAAGCCTTTAGCACGAAATAGCCTCTGCTTTCAAAAAAGTCGCCAAGCATGTTCAAAATATCGGCTTCGTCATCGACAATCAATATTTTATGTCCTGCCATATGGCTGCCTCCTTTCCCCGACATTGCGAAATGAGCATAGCATAAAATTTTCTATTTTTTATCTACTTTTTCTCTTTTTCCTTTCTGCTGTCCGCTCTGTTATCCTTCCAGCCCATAAGAACCTATTTTCCACCCCTGATTAGTCTTAAGCATTTCTGCGCCTAAGTAAGAAAGCGCTCCATCCGTCTCCACATTTCCGCTAAATTCATAAGAAACAGAACAGCGTATTCCCACCGGAAGATTTCCATCCGGCAGTCCGGAAATGTACATCTCTTCAATCTCTCCGGCCTGCTCCGGATATGGATACAGGTCGATACCGCCCCCAAAACCCTCTGTCAGATAGGATCTCAGGGTATCCTCATCATTATGAAAATAGGCTGTGGCAAATGCTTCCAGTGTCTGTTTCATTGCTACTGCATCCTCTGAAGGCTTCCCACTGTTTAACTTTTCCATGTTATTTAATATCGGGTCAAGAGATATGGTCTCATAATCGTTAAAGAACATTTTTCCTCCTGCCACCGAACAATTTAACTGCAGACTGCCTACATATTGCTCAAGCGCAAACTGATAGATTTTTTCCGCCTTTCCTTCCTGCCATCTGGGAATACGCATCAGATAAGTTTCCCGTAATACACGGTCATTTTCTGTATCATGACCAATCTCATTAGAAGCAGTGAAATAAATATACTCCTGATCGTAATTCACTAACTGGGTTTCCCTGTACTTTCTATCCTCTCTTTCCCATATCTTTTGCCGGGTCTTTGTCTCATAATCCACGTACCAGATAATAGAGTTGCTTCCATCTGCGAAATAATACACACCGGTCTCCGTCACCAGCGGCGGATAGCTGTTTACATCGCACAAGAACTCATAGTCTCCATCTTTCTTTTTTAGATAAACACTTGTAAAAAACTCATCTTTGTATTTTATAACCACCTGATCTCCATTTAACATTCTCTCACAGGCTGCCACATCGATAAGGCTTCGATACATGCCGCTCATCTGATTCATTGTATCCCAATATTCCTCAGAGTCGTATTCCACCTCATTGTTCCAGATCTTCAGCTGAAGCCCCCAATATTCATTATCCTCCTTAAACAAAAAATCCTCCGCTTCTGTATCCAGCGGTACGGTAATGATCCCGCTTTCATCCAGTTCAAAACCAATTCGCTGTCCATACCCGCTTATCACATAAAGCTTATCCTCATAAATTGTGATATGATAGAGCGCGTCAAACACTGAGCTAAATACCGCAAGTGCATCCTCCACCTCTAAGGTATTTAAATCCATGCGGTAAATAGTTGCCTCCTCCTGATTTCCCCGTTTTGCAGAGCCGCAAAAATAAAGATAATCCTGATAAAGCTCCATACCCCTTCGTATTTGGTAGTCATTTGCATATAGAAGCTCTTCACTTGCCCCATCATCGGAAAGACGGTAAATTCCATCTGTTCTGGCAATATAAACTTCATCATCATAGCACCGGATCATTTCATTGTACTCATTGTTCACATCAAAAGGAACATTTTGCACCTCTGCACTGCTTGCGTCAGTCTGCTGAAAACCCTCCCCTTCTTCCAAATTCTGCTGCTCTCCAGCCTGTGTGCCGCTCTCATCCGCCTCAATTTGATCCCTATTCCGATTTTCTTCCTCGTCCTGCAGATAACCGCAGGAAATCAAAAGTCCCATAGTCAGAATGATCAGTCCGGTCAGCACGATCCCCATAGTTCCTCTTCTCTTTTGAACATCGTCCAGCATATAATCAATTCTTCGTTTCATCTGTTTTTTACTGCCGGAAAATCCTGTGGAGTAAGAAACGTCTCTATTACCTTTTCCTGCAAAAGAAAGCATGATCCTTGCATAGTCTTCCCTCTCCTTAGCGCTACAGTCAGAAAGCACGTTCCCGTCACAGGCAAGTTCCATATCATAATGAAACTGCCTTTTTAACAAAAACACCAGAGGATTAAACCAGTTCACACACCATGCCGCCATCATCAACATCTTAAGCCATAGATCCTTCTTCCGATAATGACAAAGCTCATGAGCAACAACAAATTCCAGTTCTGTTTCAGACCATTTTTCCCTGCCTGCAGGAAGAATCAATTTCGGCGTAAAAATCCCCACAATCATGGGGCTGTTTACCATAGTACTTTGAAAAACAGCAAGTCTGACCTTTCCAATCAACTTTTTCTGCTGTCCGGTAATCTGCCTTTTTACATTGATATCAGTAACAGGCTGCAGGCTCTTTTTCAACTTAACAGAAAAATACAAATAGCTCACCATATGGAAAGAAAGAATCATGCATATTCCCTTCAGCCAGCTTCTCATTCCTATGACGATAAAAATCGTTAGTATAAGTGTCTCCCTATCATAGGAAAAGTCTATTGTTTTCCCCGGTGGTTCCGGATGCTTCCCATTCAGAAAAGCTTCTCCTTCCCCATCAGAAACCATTGCGGAATAAGGATTCGTCTCTGTTCCATCCGCTGTATCTATCATATCTTCATTTTTTTCCTGTCCGTGGTATACCTCCTGATTATCCCAATCCTGCTTTTTATCCAACTCGCCGCTTTCTTTCTGTATCCCTGCATCTGTCTGCATTCCAGTCTGAAAATCATTCTCTTCTTCCGTTTCTACAGCCGGAGTCCGAAACAGATCAATCAGCTGGATTCCCGAAGGCAGAGCAAAGTTATAGGGAATCAAAAGACGCACTGCCAGCAGAATCCAGACCACTTTGAGCCAGCCTGCGCCATACCGCTTCCGCAATCTTCCTGCCAGTAAAAACACAATAAGGAACACTGCGGATACTACCACATTCACTTCAAGCACATCCATAAATATTTCACAAAGCGTTTCCCTCATTTTAACTGTTCCTTTCGCTTTTTACTGATATAATCTTCCAATTCCTCAAGTTCTTCTTCCGTAAGAGAATCACCATCATATAATGCCGCCAAAAAGTTTTTGGCAGAATTCTGATATAAGCGTTTTAAGATATTCCGGCTCTCAGTCCGCATGTAATCCTCTCTCTCAATCAGGGCAAGATACACATTATTCTTTCCTGATTTCTGCACTTTAAGAAATCCCTTTTCCTGTAGTCTTGACAGAAAGGAAAGAATGGTTGTGGGCGAAAGCTTCCGCTCTCCTCCAAGCTTTTCCTCTATTTCCACCCTTGTCACGGGCTTATTTAAATCCCAGATAATCATCATGATTTCCAGTTCCGAATCCGGTAATCTTTTCATCGCTGTCTCCTTTGCTATTTTGCCTTCTATTTCTGCTTGCTTCATCTTCGGCATTTGCCGAATATATTTCATTCTACAACTGCCGAAGATATATGTCAAGATAAGTACCCAAAATTTGGAGAGACTTTCTAATGTTCTAGCTCTCTTCTGCCGATATAAATAGTAAACGATGTCGTTAGCTATGAGATATATGGATATATCGACTATAATACAAGGATGTGAATCGAATGAAAATAGGGGAAGCAAGACAAATTTACTCTGCTCAGATCAAAGAGTTTCAACAGCAGAAAATATCTTTGGCCAAGCAAAAAAAGGATCTGGAACATAAAATGAATATTCTCCCGGATGGTAAAGAGCAATATGCCAACGAAGCGGCAACTCTGGAATTATCTTACAATGCCGTTTCCGAGAAATACGATGAATACCGCAATTTTATGGAAAAGATCATGGAACAGCACATGCTTTTATTTAATGCGGAAGCCACGAAACAACAGGGCGAGGCAATGGAAGAATATGCTCTGGATCAAGTCAAGCTCATGGAGGTTGCCAGACGTATCGGCAGAGGTGATATTGTTCCTGCTTCCGATGAACAAAAGCTCATGGAATACAGCATGGAACTGTATATGTCCGCCAAGAACTTGGCGATGCTCAGTGAACTCCAGGATAAAGATAGGAAAAAACATGATTCTCTGTGGGATGATGACGAGGAAAAACCGGACAATCCGGATCCCATGGATGTTGCAAATGACGGTACTCTTCAGGGGGCTGCACCTGAAATCGTCAGCGCTGAGGAAGTTGTTGCTTCTGCTGTGGGTGATGCAGGAAGCGCTGTCTGATTTATTAAAAGTATCAAAACGCCTGACCGGACAAACTGCCGGACAGGCGTTTTTCATTTTTATAAGATTTTATCCATTTTCTATTATACAATACCCTGAGCGGTCATAGCATCAGCTACCTTCAAAAAGCCTGCGATGTTTGCACCAGCCACATAATTGCCTTCCATTCCGTACTTCTTAGCAGCGTCATCAAGATTATGGAAAATATTTACCATAATATTTTTCAGCTTGGAATCAACTTCTTCGAAAGTCCAGCTAAGTCTCTCGGAGTTCTGGCTCATTTCCAATGCGGAGGTAGCTACGCCGCCTGCATTTGCAGCCTTGCCGGGCGCAAATAATACGCCGTTAGCCTGCAGATACTCAGTTGCTTCAATGGTAGTAGGCATGTTTGCACCTTCTGCAACTGCAATACATCCGTTTGCAACAAGTGCCTTTGCATCATCGATAAGAAGCTCATTCTGTGTTGCGCAGGGAAGAGCAACATCACACTTAATGCTCCATACGCCTCTGCCCTCATGATATTCTGCGCTGGGTCTTGCTGCTGCATATTCGGTCAGTCTTGCGCGTTTTACTTCCTTTACTTCCTTAAGAAGCGCTACATCAATTCCTTCGGGATCATATACCCATCCGGTAGAATCAGAAACAGTTACAACCTTTGCGCCTAACTGCTGTGCCTTCTGTGCTGCATAAATAGCTACGTTTCCGGAACCGGAAATGACAACAGTCTTACCACTAATATCATGTCCGTTGCACTTTAACATCTCTTCTGTCAGATATAACAGACCGTAACCGGTAGCTTCTGTTCTTGCCAGAGATCCGCCGTAGGATAAGCCCTTACCTGTGAGAACGCCTTCGTATACGCCCTTGATTCTCTTGTACTGTCCATACATAAAACCGATTTCTCTTGCGCCTGTACCGATATCACCTGCAGGAACGTCTGTATCTGCGCCGATGTATTTGTTTAGCTCTGTCATAAAGCTCTGGCAGAATGCCATAACTTCTCTGTCTGATTTGCCCTTAGGATCAAAGTCGGAACCACCTTTTCCGCCGCCGATGGGAAGTCCGGTAAGGGAATTCTTAAAGATCTGCTCAAATCCAAGGAATTTGATAATACCAAGATTTACGCTGGGGTGAAGTCTTAAACCTCCCTTGTAAGGTCCGATTGCGCTGTTAAACTGTACACGGAATGCGTTGTTAACCTGAACCTGTCCCTTATCATCTACCCAGGGAACTCTGAATAACAGCTGTCTTTCGGGTGTAACTAGTCTTTCCAACAAAGCATCTTTCTTATAAGCTTCTTCGTTTGCTTCAATAACAACACGAAGAGACTCCAGAACCTCCTTAACAGCCTGATGGAATTCCGGCTGTGCAGGGTTCTTTTCCACTACCAACTGATACACTTCATCAACATATGACATTTTACTTTCCTCCTTAATAATAAAACACACGGGTACTTTACCCGTGTGTCCACGTTTTTTCCCAATGCATATTATATAACGTACTTTCCAAAATCACAAGACACTTTAAGCAATTAAATCGGAAAAGTTTTAATAATTTATAGATACTGTTTCAAGCGTTCTATATTTTTCTCCTCGAAATCCATAAGTTCCTTTGCTATTTCCATAGATACATCCCCTGCCTTCTCATGGTGGTTGACTGATTTCCACATACTGGTCAGTCCGCGGTTTGAGCCCTGAATCAGCATTTCCGCAATATGACTGGTACTGGTGTTTAACATGGTATTCATATTGACACTGCCCTTCAGCATCATATCCTGGAAACCATTATCCCGATAAAAGGCTGCCTTCCCACTTAACAGTCTGTCTGTGGCTTTATTATAAATTTCCGCATACTTCATGGATTCCCGTGCCATCTGCACGGACAGTCCATCATCATAAATTTTCCCGCTCAAAGCATCGATTGCTTTCATTGCCATCTTTGTGTTTTTTTGTACTTCCTGAAGGATGCCAATATCGTCACTTTTCATTTTACAAAATCCTTTCTCTCTTCACGCCAACATGGTTTTTCCCATGAACAAAAACAGAATGAACAAACTGTCCATTCTGTTTTAGTATTGCTTTATTTTGTGAAAATATACTTTATTCTGCCGCTTCTGTCTGTTCGTCTTCCTTCTCCGGTAAGGAAGAAGCTTCCTCCTGCACTTCCTCTTGTACTTTCTCGAAAGGATAAACAATTCCCCATTCCTTACGGAGATTATCCATCATCTTCATTACCCGGAGAGTTTCACTGTGAGGCATCTCCACACATTCCATCTGATGATCCCGAATCGCACGGATGCAGGCTTCCACCTCATATTCGTAACCGGATATCTGCTTGGGTCTCTTATACTCAGCTACCTTTTTGTACGAAGTATCATATACTGCAATGCTTTCAAAATTATTGATATTCTCTACGATTGCAAAGCCCTTTGTGCCATAAATAATGCCTTTACGATCACTTAACGATACCATAGAGCTGTTCAGTACGGCACATTTCCCATCCATGTACTGAATGGTGATCGTGTTTTGCTGATCTACTCCTGTATCTGTATAGGTACAACAGGAATGTATCTTGTCAATGTTATTTCCAAAAATCATCAAGGCAAAATTGATTGTGTAGACCCCTACGTCCAAAAGCGCTCCTCCTGCAAGAGCCGGGTTTTGAAGCCTCTCCACTTTGTCGATCACATATCCCAAGTTTGCCGTAAGTGTCTTCGGCTCTCCAATCACACCACTTCCAACAACCTCTCGAATCGTTGTGAGCATTGGCATATAACGTGTCCACATACCTTCTGTGATAAACACACCATTTTCCTGTGCGATCCGGAACAGCTCTTCCGCCTGATATGCATTTGCGGTAAATGCCTTTTCGCATAACACCGGTTTTCCGTTTATCAGACAAAGCTTTGCATTTTCAAAATGCTCCGAATGCGGTGTTGCTATATAGATCAAATCGATCTTACTGTCTTTGACTAACTCCTCATAGGAACCATAGGCCTTTTTACCGCCATACTTTCCGATAAACACTTCTGCCCTGATCTTTTCTCTTGATGCAGCAGCATAAAACCTTACACCTTTCATCCGGTTTATCGTCTCCGCCATGATTGACGCAATATTACCGGTTCCCATAATACCGATATTGACTTTTCCGATCATGTTTCCACCCCCTGGTATTTTGAATGCTTGTGCCTTTCTCCTATGTAAAAATTGAACTGCCGCTGCGACCTCATCACCTTCTTATATGACAAAACAGGGCTGACCGGCTGGTCAGCCCATATTTTTATTCCACATAATCAGACTTTACAAACGCGGTTTGTCCTTTGTATTTAATCTTTGTCCAACCATCCGCCTGTTTCATAACAAGCTCAAACTCATCGCCTGCGTAAGCAGTCCCCAGTGCTGCTGAATCTGTACTGGCACCCTTACGTATCTTGACACTCTCCTTTACCTTAACCGTTCCTGAAGCTGCTTCATTGGAAACTGCCGGTGCATTATCCTGCTCTTCTTCCGGTTCAGCAGCTGCTACCACCAACTCTTCTTCCACTACTTCTAAATAATCGCTTTTAATAAATGCCTCGCCGTTGTTATAGCTGACTTTGCTCCAGCCATTCCCCCGCTCCTCCAAAAGCTGAAATTCCTGACCAATCTGTGCTTTATCAATACGATCAGCCTCTTCACTGTCAGAAGAACGAATATTTACCACAGCTGTAGCACGTACCGTCTTTGCAACCATTTGAACTTCCTGCTCTGCCTCTTCCTCCGGTTCCGGCTCAGGTACTTCTACCTCCGGCTGTTCTGCCTGCGCAAGAATCTCACCCACATCNTCATTNATNTTNTCTCTCAGATAGGCAATATATTCTTCCANNTCTTCATCTTCTGCAAGCAGTTCNTTGTACTNCACNACAATCTTATTGTTNAGATCTACTACATCGTCCTGAAGCGTAATCTCTGTNATNTAATTNCTTATNGNCGTATCNNTNGTTCCGTCATTNATAAAATAACTTCCNTCNTCATTAAGTCCNATATAAAATGTCTGCATTCCCGGAAGCTCCTGNTCCATCTCAGAAAACTTNACCTCNGAGCANACATATGCCACATATGCATTNTCAGTCANNCCCGGCTTGGTGTAAACATNAAGCACCGGATANGACTCCACGTATTTACTCATCTCNTGAACCTTNATNATTTCNATNTCNTCNAANTAANTGTTCANNTNAGAAATCACATCAACATCCCCNGAAGCCTGNGCATCNTAATANGCNCGAACNAGATTNTTAATCTCCGGATGTGCATTTTCTTCCANNTCATANTCAGGNATNTCNANNCCNTCTANGGAAACGGCTACTNNTTCTTCGGTNGNNACNGCCATCGCCGCCTGCTCTGCTTCCTTTTCCAAAGCTTCCCGATGATTGGCATTTACTGCAATAACAACAGTTATGATTACGCATACAATCAGGACAAGCGGCATTANAATTTTNCTGTGATCCATNANAAAGTCCCTGACGGTTATGACTTTTTCTCTCAGCGTATGCATTTTGTTCTGATTTGAATGATNCATAGCTTTCCTTTCTTAATTCTTTCAGTTGTTGAATATGAACAACATATTCAAGGTGATGCAAATGCACCCGACAGGAATCGAACCTGCATTAAAGGCGTCGGAGGCCTTCGTTCTATCCGTTAGACTACGGGTGCATGTTGTGATCCCGNCNGCTTTGCAGACATTTAGGATCTATAAATATTACAAATTTGTTACATCACCTTGAATATCATATCATATGACTTTATGATTGTCCAGTCCATCAACTATAAAAAAATTGTTAAAAATCTTCTTTTTTTATGATAATAGTAAAATATCATCTGTTATTTTNCTGTAATAATAGACGCTATCCGCCAAAACTTCCTCTTCTGCGACCTGTGTCCTGTTAATATCTGTCACAATTTCCCGAAGCTCTTCTCCTCCGGATGCTGCATTTGCCGGCACCAGAATCACCTCATGGATTGAACTTGGAAGAATATAGCAGTCCTGCCCGATCTTCTCTGCAAAATTTTTTAACAAATCCGGATAAAGCATGCACACCGCGCCATAAAGCTTTTGCCTGTTTGACAGNACATACATTGGAATTGTCCTTTTACCGTTTTTACGTCCGGACAGCATCAAGATATCTGCCCATTCCTCCTCACTGATTCCCAGCTTACAGAGTTCCTCATTATTATAGCTTTTTCCCAGNTCTGAAGAAAAAATCTGTTTCATAACCTGATCCATGCTTTCGATNTTTCCNGGAAANAGTCTGGGCGTATTTCGGATAGCTGCTCCCAACAGTTCCTCNTCTTCTACTCCCCATTGCTGCCGGTGCGTATGATAAACCAAAATGGCAGCCTTCCCTTCAAACGGGATTTCCTGAACCGGATAATAAACCACCAACGCCAGATCATAAAAGAGTTTATGGGGAATTTCCTTAAGCAGCTCCTTATTCTTTTCTGCATTGATCAGCTTCACAACCACCTTTTCTTTTACTTTTTGATAATCGAGAAAATCTGAGAAATCCAAATCTTCTTTTACCTCGTTCTTCTGAAATTGATCATAGATTCTCTCCGCTTCCTTCTTAACCTCCTCCTCTGTAATATCCTTGTGATAAATACCGTCAATATAAAAGGTAGGAGATGTATTGCATCCGGTTCTGCTGATAACAATTCCGGTCAGTTCGATCCCGTTATTCTTTTTGACATTATGGGCAAATACCGTATAATTCTCTCCCAGTCTTTCTTTCAGATATGATAACATGATTTGAGTAAATGATTTGAAATTAATAGATTTGTTGTTCATAGAATACCTCTTCCTTTAAATTTGCTGACACATTTTGGGAACATAAAAAAGACAATGAATGAATTCATTGTCTTTCAGGCTTTTATTGATTAGGATTATGAACCTATACTCTGGACAGATATTCACCTGTTCTGGTATCAATCTTGATCACATCATGCATTTCAACGAAAAGAGGCACATTGACAACTGCTCCTGTCTCAACGGTAGCCGGCTTCGTTGCGCCTGTTGCGGTATCTCCCTTGAATCCGGGCTCTGTATCCGTAATCTCAAGTTCTACAAACAAAGGCGGTTCAACAGAAAATACGCTGCCGTTATGGGAGCACATCTTAACCATTTCGTTTTCTTTGACAAATTTAAGTGCGTCTCCTACTGTTTCAGCATTTAACGCAACCTGATCGTAAGTTTCAACATCCATAAAGTTATACAGATCTCCGTCTGAATACAGATACTGCATATCCTTTCTGTCAATTCGTGCCTGAGGACATTTTTCAGTAGGTCTGAATGTCTTCTCTACTACGCCGCCGCTCTTGATATTTTTCAGTTTCGTTCTGACAAATGCTGCTCCCTTACCGGGTTTCACATGCTGGAACTCAATAATCTGGTAAACATTATTATCTAACTCAATTGTAATACCATTTCTGAAATCACCTGCAGAAATCATAAATATATTCCTCCTAAATTTTCACGTTATAATTCTTTACCAGTTTAATATAAAAAATGATATTTTTCAACTACTTTCCGAAAATCTTCTGACAAAATTAGCGTTTCGTTTCACCCCTTAAGCTCTATCACCGCATCAATCGCTTCCAGATATCCTTTAAGCCCATGCCCNTAAATCTGTTTGTCGCAGGCAGGGGCTGTGACAGAGACTTTGCGGAATTCTTCTCTTGCAGTAATATCGGAAATATGAATTTCCACCTTGGGAATAGTGATACTTGCCAGTGCATCGTGGATCGCATAGCTGTAATGGGTATATGCACCCGGGTTGATCACAATTCCTTCTGTTCCGTCAAAATAGGCATCCTGAATCCGGTCAATAATGGCACCTTCATGATTGCTTTGAAAAACCTCAATCACCGCGCCGCATTCCTTTCCCTTTTCCCCGATCATATTTAACAGATAATCGTAATCCTGCGTTCCGTAAACNTCTTTTTCCCGAATTCCCAAAAAATTCAAATTGGGACCATTGATCACTAAAATCTTCACCTTCCGATTCCTCCTTTTTCTTTCAAATTATCTTTGATCTGCTCAATAATCTCATCAAAAGTCCGTCCGGATACATCAATAATCACATCCGCGCAGGCACTGTAACTGTCTTCTCTTGCTTCCAACAACGTTCTNATNTGTTTTAGAGGATCATCAACCTGTAAAAGCGGACGGGTNGTATCTGTCTTAANTCTTTCATAAATCACTTCCGGTGATGCCTTTAANTAAAACACTCTGCCNAGCCGGGAAAGTAATTTCCGGTTTTCCTCTCTTACCGGAAGCCCTCCTCCAAGCGATATGATCTGATTATCACAGGTTCTGACAAGNTCCTCAAGGCACGCTGTTTCCATTTTTCGGAAAGCCTCCTCACCCTCTCTGTCAAAAATCTCAGATACAGACATTTTCTGCCGGTTCTCGATCCATTTATCCGTATCGATCATGGTCCGCTTAAGTGCNTACGAAAGTCTGATCCCTACGCTGGTCTTCCCACTCCCCATAAATCCTTCCAAAATAATGTTATTTTTCATTGTAAATCTCTCTTTCAAGTCTTTCGTATACCTGCATTGCCATTTCCTCGGAAACGGAAACCTCATTCCACAGCTCATAAGCAATAATTCCCTGATACAAAAGCATCTTCAGACCATGATATGCCTTTCCGCCGCTTTGCNTNACCNNCTTCATAAAAGAGGTATCCCGGGGCTTGTAAATCAGATCATAACCGGTATGAATCTTTTCATANAAAGCCCTGTCCTGAATAATCACATCCTCTATATTNGGATAAAGNCCCACACTNGTAGCCTGAATAGCAAGAAACTTTTGATCCGGAAGCGNCTGATAATCNTCAAGCGCCATAGGACAGATGCACTCTCTGCCGCTTTTTGAATTCACTTCCTCTGCTNCCAGCTTTGCCTTATCCGCGGAGCGATTCAACATATAAACCTTTTTNACACGATGCACGGCNCAGAGAAAAGCCACTGCCCTTGCCGCACCGCCTGCGCCAAGAAGNATCACCTCCTGATCCTCTANTTCTATCCCTTCACTTACCANTGCNCGGTACAAGCCCGGCATATCTGTATTATACCCCTTAAATCCGCCTTCACAGCGCACAAGAGTATTTACTGCTCCAATCTTCTGNGCCANNTCATCCANNTGANCCAGACTTTCCATCACCTGACTTTTATAAGGTACTGTCACGTTCACCCCCAGCACGTTCANCGCATGTGCCCCTTCCACAGCCTGCTGTACCTTTCCCTCCTCTACATGAAAAGGCACATAAACAAGATTATGAGAAAGCAGCTCTGCAAGTGTATTGTGGATTAACGGAGACATGGTATGTTCCACCGGATTTCCAATCAGTCCACAGATTCTCGTATGTCCGTCAATCATTTTCCTCTTCCTTTCTGACTTTTATCCTACCAGATATTTTTTTCCTTCTTTCCTGCATTTTCTTTTATAAAAAAAGAGTACAATCCTCTCCAGATAGCGCTTTAAAATAATTTGAATTTCTTCCTTCTTATCAATGGGCTGTACAAGCAGGGCAAAAATCCCGGCATTTCTTGCTCCCCACACATCAGTAAACAACTGGTCTCCCACAAACATTGTATTACTCCTGTCTGTTCCCATCTTCTCCATTGCAGCCAGATATCCTTTTTTTGCCGGTTTTCCCGCCTTAAAAATATACTGCACCCGCACTGCGTCATTAAACATTTTTACTCTCGGTTCTTTATTGTTAGAAAGTAACAGNATATGAAACCCCATCTCCTTAAGACTGGAAAATAATCGAATGCTTCTCTCATCCGCAGGCGCTCCGTGACAGACCAGTGTATTATCAATATCAAAAATGATTCCCCGATAGCCGGCATCATAATAACTTTGAAAATCAATCTTATAAGCGGAACTGATATACAGATCCGGATAAAAACGCTCCAGCATAAGCGCTCCTTTCTGCTTCAAAATATCCTCTGAAGACTTTTTTATTGTATATAATCCCCTCCAAAAAAGCAATATATATTGAAAGAAAGACCGCTCTGTGCTATGATATTAGCAGTTTGAAAATAACAGCTTATTTAGAAAAGGAGTGTGCTTATGACCGCAAAAGAATGTATCAAAGGCCGCAGAAGTATCCGCCGTTTTAAGGATCAGCCCATCGACCAGGCGCTGCTTTCCGAAATCATTGAAACTGCCTCCTATGCTCCCAGTTGGAAGCATACGCAGATCACCCGTTATATTGCTGTTTGTGGGGAACTGAAAGACAAGATAGCTGCCCAGTGCACCTCGGCATATCCGAGAAACGGAGAAATCATAGCGCAGGCGCCTATGCTTATCGTTGTCACTTATATTAAAGGCAGAAGCGGTTTTGAGCGTGACGGCTCCTATTCTACTGCTAAAGAGGGCTCCTGGCAGATGTTTGATGCCGGCGTAGCNGCCCAGACTTTTTGTCTTGCCGCNTATGAGCAGGGAATCGGAAGCGTTATNATGGGAATCTTTGACGAAGCAGAAGCTGCTTCGCTGCTTGAGCTTCCCGAAGAAAGAGAAATTGTTGCANTTATTCCCATTGGCTATCCGGATGAAGAGCCTGTTGCTCCCAAAAGAAAGCCTGTNGAAGATNTATTATCATTTAAGGAATAGTATTTTAAAATCGAAGAGANTTTTCTCTTCGATTTTTTATGNAAAANTCTGATTCTATAAAGGAGAAATACATTATGAGACATCTTATGAGTCCTCTGGACTTTACGACAGCAGANCTGGATCAACTCTTTGATCTGGCAAACGACATTGAATCCCANATGGATAAATATGCCCATGCCTGCACCGGTAAAAAACTTGCNACCTGCTTTTACGAACCCAGTACCCGGACCAGGCTCAGCTTTGAAGCTGCTATGATCAATTTAGGCGGAAGCGTGATCGGCTTTTCGGATGCAGGCTCCTCCTCCGCCAGCAAAGGAGAAAGCGTATCCGACACCATACGGGTTATCTCCTGCTTTGCGGATATCTGCGCTATGCGCCACCCAAAGGAGGGTGCCCCTATGGTCGCAGCCGGCAAATCCTCCATTCCGGTCATCAATGCCGGAGACGGCGGTCATCAGCANCCCACACAAACNCTCACNGATCTGCTTACNATCCGTTCCCTGAAAGGACGCCTTGATCACTTTACCATCGGNCTTTGCGGTGATCTGAAATTNGGCAGAACCGTCCATTCCCTGATCAATGCATTNGTTCGTTACGANGGAATCAANTTCATTTTCATATCCCCTAAGGAGTTAATGCTCCCTGATTATATTACGGATATGTTGAAAGAAAAAAATATCCCTTATGAAGANGTTATTCGTCTGGAAAGCATCATGCCGGAGCTAGATTTTCTTTATATGACCCGNGTACAAAAGGAAAGNTTCTTCAATGAGGAAGATTATGTNCGATTAAAGGACTTTTATATTCTGGATAAAGCAAAGATGGAGCTGGCCCGTCCGGATATGCTGGTACTNCACCCCCTTCCAAGGGTCAATGANATCTCCGTGGAAGTGGACNACGATCCCCGGGCNGCATACTTTAAACAGGTTCAATATGGCGTCTATGTNAGAATGGCNCTNATTCTCACACTTTTAAATATTCATGTAGATTAACAGGGAGGAATAAAATCATGCTNAATGTCGGAAAAATCGAAGAAGGCTTTGTTCTTGACCANATCAAAGCCGGAAAAAGTCTGTCCATTTATCATCATCTGCAGCTTGATAAACTGGATTGCACGGTNGCCATNATCAAAAATGCCANAAGTAATAAAATGGGTAAAAAGGATATTCTTAAGGTCGAATGTGATATTGATATGCTGGATCTGGACGTTCTCGCCTTCATTGACCATAACATTACCGTCAACGTAATCAAAGACGGAATCATTGTATCAAAAAAGGAGCTTTTGCTTCCCAAAGAGATCAAAAATGTGATCCGCTGCAAAAACCCCAGATGTATTACCTCCATCGAACAGGAACTGCCTCATATCTTTGTCCTTTCTGATGAAGAAAAAGAAATTTACCGCTGTAAATACTGCGAAGAAAAATTTACCGGTTCTTTTTGATCCTATAAGATATGGCTTGCCGCCATCAGGCGGAAGAATCCCTTTAATGCGGAAACGGTAAGTGTAATCAGCGATACTATCAGAAACCCGATAATTACGGCCGTTATGCTGATCATCATTTCTTCATAGCTATAATGCCTGGTAGGAATATATATTTTAAGCTTTTCTGTAAAAAAGGCGATTGCCAGCAGCATCCCTGCCGTAAAAATGGTCTTAGCTGCCCAATTTAATTTAGGACAGGATAAATGCACTGCAGCAGTTCCTATTATTCCCAAGAAAAGAAATGCCAGCGCCCTTCCACCTTGTCTGATGTCATAAGTAAGTGCACTCAGCTCAGCAGCGCTTACGTTTTGTTTATGTTTTATATTTTGTACCAGATAAAGTATAAGCTGCTCTCCCAGCTTCTTAGCCTCCTCTCCGTTTTGAAAGGAGAGGTAGGCAATTCCTGCTGCTGTCACTGCAAAGAATATCCACAGAATCGGCACAATTGCGCTTCTTTTTGTTTTTTTCATTTTGTTCCCCAATTGTTTTCCAACAGATCAATACTACATACACATTCGTGTTTTTCTATTATATTCACATTCTACAACTACTGTCAATTCTCAATAGCCTATCTTAAGAATAAATTCATAAACAAAATCCGACATTCTTTGCATATTTCCCGAATAAACTCAGGCTTTTGAACCTTCATAAGGTGAAAATTCCAGACGGATAAAATATCCTCTGTCATGCAGGCAGACCGGGCATTTCTCCGGTACCTGCTCACCTTCATAAATGTGTCCGCAGTTCAGACACATCCAGCCGGTCTTTACATCCGAAACAAAAAGCTTATTTTCTTCCATCCATTTTGCAAACCTTCCAAATCGGTCACCATGAACCTTTTCAATGTCAGCAATCATAAAAAAGGAATTTGCAACCTTCTGAAATCCTTCCTCCAGCGCTTTTTCTCCAAAGCTTTTATACACCGGATCATGTTCCTCGTATTCGTTATGCTGTGCCATCTTAAGGAGATCAAGTACATTCCCTGAAATATCCACCGGATAACCACCATCAATGTGAATGGTTTCTCCCGCCAGTTCCTTTAAGTGATCATAAAAAACCTGTGCATGCTCTTTCTCCTGATTGGCCGTATAAGTAAAAACAGCTTCAATCACCTGCAATTTCTCCTTTTTGGCCTGTTCTGCCGCAAAAGTATAACGATTTCTCGCCTGACTTTCCCCTGCAAACGCCCGCATTAAATTATCTTTCGTTACACTGTCTTTAAAATCAACTGCCATTTTTTCCTCCTTTTATTTACATTTCTTCTATATAGTGTAAATAAAAGGAAAAAAATTATACACTCATGGCAATGCAAACTTTATCGGTTCCACTTCCGGCGATAAGACCTCCATTTTATACTCCGGAAACTGTGTGATCAGCCGGTCCAGGCAGAGTGCTGTATTATATACACGATCATGTGCCAGCATAATTACCTTTTTTCGATCCAGCGTTGTCTCTTTTGCATTCATAAGCAATTCTTCCGGCGTCGGGTCCCCTGCAGCGTCTCCCAGGTTGGCATTCCAGTCATAATAAATAAATCCTCTATCAGTCATTTCTTTGATAATCTCTTCATATACCATTTTATTATATGCATTGACACTTCCCCCCGGGAAACGGAACAATCTTGTCTTTACACCGGTTGCCGCCTCTATCACATCATAAGCTTTTTGAAAATCCTCAAGGTAACTATCCACACTTTGGTATAGCACATCATAGTCATGGCGATAGCAATGGATTCCGATAGTATGTCCCTCATCTGCGATACGTTTTGCCGTCTCAGGATACTTTTCCACATACTCCCCGATTAAAAAGAAGGTTGCCTTAATATTCCTTTCCCTCAGAATATTGAGCACCATATCCGTACATTCCGCTGAAGGTCCGTCATCAAAGGTGAGATACATCGTTTTGGGATAAAAGAATAAATAAATTCCCTGTGCAATTCCCTCTGCAAGCTTCTCCTGATATTCCGCATCTCCCCGAGGCTCCCACTCTGTGACTCCTGTACTCTTTATGGTCTGCTCATGGACAAGTTGTGCAAGTCTTTGATTGTCCTGCTTTGTTCCTGTTCCATCATACCATGTTTCAATTCCACAAATTGCGGCATCCTCAAAGGTGCTTTGGTGAATACTGACAAATACATCCGCCTTTACCTGATCGGCAAAGGCTGTTCTTTCCTCCTTGGAAAGATAGATATCCTCCTCCCGGGTAAGCATCGTATGCATTCCCTTTTCCTCTAGCTTCTCTTTTACAAGCAGCGCAATCTGAAGATTGATCTCCTTTTCCTTTACTCCTGAAACCACACAGCCATCATCCGTGCCTCCATGTCCGGGATCAATGACAATAAGCGGCTCCTCCCCTGATGTTTCAGTCAATCCATCGGCATTTGAGACGAACTGCTTTTGAAGCTCTTCACTTCCTGACAGCGGTATCTCCATGATTTGGGACTGTTTCAACTCTTTAACTCCCCCATTGCTGCTGCCCGGTGCAGTCCGCTCCGGCAGAACCTCCACAGCGCCTTCCTCCATTTCCAGCGTCTCTTCCGATTCTAACCCCCAAAGATCACCAAAAGGTTTGGCAACAGCTAACCATGTAATTGCCATAGAAAAGATCAGCATTCCGACAGCGATCAACAGGCTTTCTACTCTCTCCGCCTTCTGCTCGGCTCCTTCAGATCTATATGCATATTTCTTTGTTTTAGGATATCTCTTTCTTTTGTACATAAAAATGATGCTCCTCTCCTGCGGCTGTTTTCTTTCTATAGTTAACGACATTAGAAATTGCCTTTTCGGGCTTGTAAAAGCTTGCGTATATGGCTTTTACAAGAGCCGAAAAGAGCAATTTGTTATGTCGTTTACTATATATAACAGCATACAACCAGAGTGCATCATTTTTTCATCATATTTGCATCATCTTTGCATCATTTTTGCATCATTTTTGCATCATTTTTTACATCATCTTGAAATCTTTAAAAATAATTCGTTGATTCCCTCATAAAATCCGATGGTTACAATCGTTCTTTCCTCTCCGTTCCCCTTAAAAACATACTTTTTGTAATAAGGTGTTGTCTCCAGAAGCGGATTATCCGTCTCATATTCTTCCGCATCTCCCAGCCCCATATAATCTCCCCAGCTGTTAATGATCTCATCCGGATCAATCTCCTCCCAGCTCAGTTGTGTCCTCGCATAAAATTCATAAAGCTTTCCAGTATCCGCATCCACATAGGCATCGATCAGACGGTTTGATTTATCCGCATTTTTCTGATTGGTGGACAAGCTTACTTTCCAGACGGAGACATTATTCCTGGGCTCTAAAACGTCAATTGCCGAATACAGCACTGCATCATACCCTCCGGAAGTTACCTCCCGCAGCGTATCCGGAAGAATTCCGCGGCTTTTCATCTCCTCTAGCATCTGATTACAGGTGCTATAAATTTCTTCATCCGTAATCTCCCTTCCTGAAGGTCCCTGGCGATTTATCACAAACGCGTAAGTACCGTCTGACTCCTGATACTCCATCTCTTCTTCTGTACGGGTCAAAGCATTCTGCTCACTTTCCGGAAGAGTCTGACTATTTAAACATCTGGAAAGAATATAGAGTCTCTCTCCGCTGCTAAGCTGATAGCGGTAGCCTTCTTCCTCCATCTCCGTAGTCTGTGTATGAATGGAATTTAATACGGTTCTGTCCTTGTATACGGTGATTTTCTCCGGTCCCCACACGGCAAAAGCAACCACCATCACTGCTGCCAGAAGAAGGGCATAGTTAATGACTGACTTTTTCATGCTCCTCCTCCTTCCTGTCACTTTGAATCAGAAAACTCATGGTCGTTCCCTGTCCAGGCGTACTGTCAATACATAGCCTGCTCTCATGAAGAGTGAGTATCTCTGCACAGAGAGCCAGACCAAGACCAGCGCCGTTTTTGCTTCTGGATCTGGATTTATCCACCATATAAAAAGCTTTGGTAATCTTTTGAACCTCCTCAGCCGGGATCCCTACTCCATAATCCTTCACACCAAACCGATAGCCGTCTTCCTCCTTCTTCCCGAAAATCTCTATCCTGCTTCCGGGTTCTGAAGCCTTAACCGCATTGTCCAAAAGATTGATCAACACCGTAATGATCAGATCCTTCTCGACCAAAATTGTGTGCTTTTCATAAGAATACACGAAATCCATTTCTTCATTGGTCTTAAACATATCTTTCAAATAAAGAAACAGGCTTTCCGCGGAAACACTCTGAAATTCCGGCGTTCCATGTCGCGCCACCATAATATCCAAAAGACGGATGGACATGGCTTCCAGCCGCTTTCCTTCTGTATAGATATAATTTGCCGACAAAAAGCTTTTTTCTTCATCCAGTTTACGTGAACGAAGAATATCCGCATATCCGATAATCGATGTTAAAGGTGTCTTCAGCTCATGCGCAAAGGCCGCCATGAAATCTTCCCGGGCCTGTAGTTCATCTTCCAGCTTCCGGACATTCTCTTCCAGGGCCTCCGCCATCTGATTAAAGTCCAAAGTAAGCTGCCCCAACTCATCATTGCTCATCTTCCGGGCTCTATATTCATAATCCCCTGCCGCCATCTGCTTGGTAGCCTTTGTCAAAAGGCGGATAGGCTTAGTCAGCCAGGAGGCGATCAGGTGCATGATCACCGTTCCTAAAGCAAGCATCAGCACCATCACTCTTCGATACACGGTAAACCCAAGCGCCCGCTCGTTAAATACTTCCGTCACATCCCGCAGCGTCTCCAGATAAAGCACTCGGTCCAGAGCCTTCACGGTACTTCCGGTCTGGATATAGTACTGATCATTTAACGAAATGACCCGATAGGTTTTTGTGGTCTCATCGGTAATTGCAAGCAGTTCTTCATCCGCGTCAAAACCTTCACTGGCATACAGCGCTTCTCCCTCTTCGTCGGAAATGCGCAGCATGCGCCCTGTATTCATCCCACCAGACTCCAACTTGACTGCGATCTGCTCAATGGAACTGTCCTGCAAAACATCATATTTTGCCGGCACATTTAAAGCCGCCGTCTCAAAAGCAAAACGGAGAATACTGTTTTCATCCAGCGCCTGCCCCACTTCTCGCTCAATGGACGTCTCAAACACATAATTTACAAAATAAAATCCGCCGAAGCCCAGTGACATTGCCATCACGATAATGCTCCATAACAGAAGTTTCAAAGAAAATTTCATTGCGGTACCTCTAAGCGGTATCCGATCTTATATACCGCCACCAGATTCTGTTCCCATCCCAGCTTTCTTCTAAGCCGCTGCACATGAAGGTCAAGGGTGCGACTGTCACCAAAATAATCTTCCTCCCAAACCTTCTCATACAGACTTTCCCTGAACAAAGCCACATTTTTGTTTGTAATAAATAACACCAACAATCCATATTCCTTATTGGTTAATATTACCGGTCTTCCTGCCCTGGTAACCTGCCGTGCTTCCATATCCACTACCACATCGCCTACAGTAATGATTCTTTCCGATTTGTGATAACGCCGAAGTACTGCCTCCACTCTTGCTACCAGTTCCACCACATCAAAGGGCTTTACCAGATAATCATCAGCCCCCAGCTTCAATCCCTTTACCCGATCCTTCACCTCATGCTTGGCCGTGATAAAAATCACCGGAATCCTTAACGGACGGATATAATCCATAATATCGTATCCGTCAGCTCCCGGAAGCATAATATCGAGAAGTACCAGATCATAGCTTTCCTTCTCAAGTAATGCAATCGCCTCAAGTCCATCCTGCACTGTAGTACATTGATAGCCGGAGGACGATAAATTCAAATCAATCAAATCACATATTGCCTTTTCATCATCTACAATCAGTATCTTAATCATTCTTCGCTCTTCCACCCCCAATAGGCCCTTGCCCTCTCTACCAGCTCTGCCACTGTATCCTCATCGCTGCAAGGGTATTTCTTTTGTATTTCCGTATCCTCGTAAAACCCGCCGGTTCTCTGATAATAAATGGTATAGCTGCTTTCGGTCAGAAGTTCATTTCCCTCATAGCTGTAACGCGCCAACACCAACAGATCCTTCATTCCATCTCCGTCAATATCCCGGCAGGCCATCCCCTTTAATGCATACAGATTATCGTAATCCCCCATCGGCTGAAAACTCCAGACGATATCTCCCTGTTCATCAATCAGATAGATCATAAAAGTAGCAAAATCAGCCATGGTATATGTACCCGGAACCACCTCCAGCCGTCCCAGCTTTTCAAACTGCCGGAAATAGCATAGTTCTTTGGTGATCTGGAATCCGTTCCGAAGGAGCTCCTTTTTGGTTGTTGCCGTATACAAAAACTCTGCGCTTCTTCCGTCCCTGACAAAAGCCGTAATACATTCTACACTCTTGTTCATGCTGAATCGGTTAATCTTGTCCGAAATCCGGTAATCCCGATAAAAACCCTGATCATTTTGAAAAAGCACATCCCCCACCTTATAAGGTTTTCCCTTATATGCTCCGGTCTTATTTTCACAGATCGTAATCAGTACAATATCTGTTTTGCCATCTCCGTCAAGTTCCTGAAATGACACAGCCGCAAGCTTCTGAATCGGCTGCTCCATCTGTCCCTTATTTCTGCTGTTCACCTCAAGCTGATCAGTTGCATATACAATAGTGCCGTCTTCTCTGGCCAGAAAAATTGCCAGCCTGTGATATGTCTTTTCCAGCGCCGGAATGAGGACAACTCCTCCAAAACATTCTGTCTCTATGGGGAATATCTGACTACTTATAACCTGAAACCCCGCCGCTTCCATCTCGGAACGTCTGGTAATTCCATAGAGACGCTCCTGATAATCCTGATACGCATCCAATAATTTGCAGGAAGTTTCTGACGTTTCTGATCCATGGACAGAAAAAGAGAAGGCGGGTGACATACATAAAAGACAAATTATCAAAAAGGAAGTAATTACTACTCTCTTATGTTTCATGGCATCCCCACCTTCTCATTCGTTTCTTTGAACTTAAAGTTCAGCTTTAAGTTCTACTATAAGTTCTACTATAAGTTCTACTATAAGATTATAGGTGATTTCTATTTGTTTTTCAATATTCTTCTTAAGCCTCTCCCATTCTTTTATTCCTATCCTATTCCGCTTTGAAAGCCTTCTCCGCTAATACATTATCATTAGAGTCCAAATAACGTATGATGATTGTACATGCGCCTGGCCGGCCAATTTCTTCATCTATCTCCGCCGCCTGCATCTCAAATATGAAAGCAGCTTCTTCAAGGGCAGCCTCAAGCTGTTCGCCTGCATCATCCGGCAATACCATATCTTCACTATATTTATAAGACATGATAAAATCATTGCCCTTTGCTTCAATAGATATAGACAACCCCAATCCTTCCGCAGCCCGTATCTGTTCTTCATAGGCTGCCCTGACCCAGGGATCACTGTAATATTTTTCGACTGTATTCTGCTTGATTTCTTCTGTTAAAGCAATGTATTCCAGAATATCCTCCAACTCCTCGTCCCTTTCGTCCCCCAGAAAAGCATAGGTATATTCATAAACATAGTTGCCATCTTCGCTATCACTAAGTATATTCCCTAAGGAATCATAGCTCTTCTCCCACTGTTCGTCCGGATTCCCCTTATCATCGTATTCTGTATATTTTATTTCATTGCCCCATTGATCATATTCTATAACACTGGATACACTTCCATCACTGTTATATGCTATGTATTCCTTAGCATGTCCTTCCTCGTCATATTCGGCTTCCTCTCTTTCTGTTATATTTCCCTCCTCATCATAAGACAAATTCTTTATTCTGTTCCCTGCTTCATCATATTCCGTCACGCCACTTATGCTTCCATCGCTGTTATATCCTATGCTCTTTACCAGATTTTCATTTTCATCGTAGTCATATTCTATCCATTCCCGCACGCTCTCATCATCATTATAAAATACAAATTTTGACACACTTCCGGCCTCATTATATTCTGTCACGAACTTCAAATAATCACCTTGAAAATACCTTAAGTGCTTTGTCATATTTCCGTTTTTATCGTATTCATATTCTGACCAGTTACCTTTGCTCCCATCACTATAATAATAAATAAATTGAGCTACATTCCCTTCATTGTCATACTCAGCCTCCCCATATATGTACATATTCCCGTTGGCATCATATGATTCACTTTTTATCATGCTTCCAAATTCATTATATTCATTTTCTTCCCATTCACTTATTTTTCCAGACTCATAATACACATATTTTGTTTCGTTCCCGGATGCATCATACTCATACTCCATTCCCCATTCTACATTTCCATCGCTGTCATAACATTCATATTTGATCATATTACCTGTATTATCATATATAGCTTCATTCCACTCAACAATATTATCGTCATCATCACACTCTATCTCTTTCTCTCTTCTGACAATAATATTTTCTCTCAGATATGCTTCCCTTTCCGCCAGATCTGTCGCATCTGTGCAGCCTGTCCCTTCGGTTAAAATTCCAACTGCCTGTTCATACTCTCCCTGCGTCAGAAAATAATCGGATTTCTCCATGCATAGCTCCGCCAGCTTATCCTCCAGATTTTTTGAATTTTCCCCTTCTATATTCTTTGCAATGCCGTCCTTCAATATAGCAATCGCTTCGTCATACGACTCCTCTGCAAGATAAATATCTGCTGATTTCAAATATGCGTCTACAACAGTATCATCCCGTTCCAGCGCTGCCTGATAATAAGTAAGAGCTTCCTCGTACTCCCCTGCTGCATATTTTTTCTCGGCCAGCTTCATATTCTTTTTGCATTGATAGCTGTTACTGTTCAGATATAAAAAAGTACCTGCACCCGCCAGCATAAGAATTAATGCCGCCCCACAGACCGAAGCTACTATAATCCATTTCTGCTTATTGTTTCCGACTGCCTTCTCTTCCTTGTCAACCTTATTGAAATTACTAACAGGCGCTCCGCATTCAGTACAAAATGCAGCCCCTTCTACCAACTCTTTTCCACACTGATCACAAAATTTTCCCATCTGCTATATCTCCTTACTGTTCTCCATATAGGAACCACTGTTCCGCTTTTTACACATTACTGTATTAATAGTAGTATAATTCATGGGATAAAACAAGAACAAAACAGAAAGTTCGACAAGTTACAACAAAAGAAGCATTCATCATCCGACAAATGCTTCTCTCAAATACAATCTAAAAATCCGAATTAATAAATACAACTACTCTATTTCTGCCCGAAGTGCCCGCATGGAATTCAGGATTGCGATCACGGAAACTCCAACATCTGCAAACACTGCCTCCCACATATTGGCAACCCCAAATGCTCCAAGCAAAAGAACCAAAGCCTTTACCGCTAAGGCAAAAACGATATTCTGCTTTACAATCGCCAATGTTTTTCTGGATATCTGCACGATAGATGCAATCTTTTTCACATCGTCATCCATTAAGACCACATCCGCTGCTTCAATTGCCGCATCAGATCCCATACTCCCCATGGCAATTCCGATATCGGCTCTGGTGAGCACCGGGGCATCGTTGATACCGTCTCCTACAAATGCAAGCTTTGACCTTCCTTCCTGCATAGTCAAAAGTTCTTCGACTTTGGCTACCTTATCACCGGGAAGCAGTTCTGCATGAACCTCATCAATTCCCAATTCCTTTGCCACCGCATCGGCCGCTTCTTTTCGGTCTCCGGTTAACATAACACACTTTTTCACGCCCACGCGCTTCATGCTACGGATAGCCTGTGCCGCTCCTTCTTTCACGCTGTCCGCAATGACGATCGTCCCTGCAAAGCTTCCTTCACATGCCGCATAAACGACGGTTCCCGCACTCTTATCTGGCATATAATCAATATTTCTTTCTTTCATCAGCTTTTCATTGCCGATCAGAACTTCTTTTCCATCCACCGGCACGCTAATGCCGCATCCGGCAATCTCTTCCGCCTGCCCAACCCGTTCTATGTTCAGTTCCTTTCCATATGCCTCACGGATAGAACCGGCAATGGGATGTGTGGAATATCCTTCTGCCAGTGCCGCCAGTTCCAGAAGCTCTTCTTTACTTCGGTTTACCGGGCAGATTTCCTGCACTTTAAATTCTCCTTTGGTCAGCGTTCCCGTCTTGTCAAACACAATGGTTTCCATCTCGGCAACCGCTTCCAGATAATTACTGCCCTTTACCAGCACTCCAATCCGGGAAGCCGCACCGATTCCTCCAAAGAAGCCAAGAGGCACAGAAATAACCAACGCACAGGGACAGGAAATAACCAAAAAGATACATGCCCTTTCGATCCATTCGCTCCATCCTCCGCCTAAAATAAGCGGCGGCAGTATTGCCAGGATCACCGCACCGATAGTGACTACCGGGGTATAATATCTTGCAAATTTCGTAATGAAATTTTCTACTTTTGCTTTTTTACTGCTGGCATTTTCCACCAGTTCCAGAATTCTAGCAACGGTAGAATCGTCAAACTCCTTCGTAGTCTGCACCTTCAGCGTTCCGCTGCCATTTACACATCCGCTGATAACCTCATCGCCCACGGTTGCCTTTCTGGGAACCGATTCCCCGGTAAGCGCCGCTGTATCAATAAAGGATTCTCCCTCCTGCACCACACCGTCTAAGGGAATTCTTTCCCCCGGCTTGATCACAATGATACTTCCAAGCTCCACATCATCCGGGTCTACCTGCGTCAATTTCCCATCTACCTCAATATTGGCATATTCGGGACAAATGTCCATCATGTCGGAAATAGACTGGCGGGACTTGCCCACCGCGTACCCCTGAAACAACTCTCCGACCTGATAAAACAGCATCACCGCAACGCCTTCCGAATACTCCCCTACTCCAAAAGCTCCAAAGGTAGCGATCATCATGAGAAAGTTTTCATCAAACACCTGCCCGTGACTGATATTTCTCGCCGCCTTGTAAATGATGTCATAACCAATAATCAGGTAAGGCACCAGATAAATAATAAATAAGAATACGGTATGCTCTATGGACGTAAAAAGCCCCGCATGCTCACAGATAAACAGACCTACAAAAAGAACCAATGCCAGAATAATGCGCATAAGCATCTTTTTCTGCTTCTTTGTCATAACCAAAACACACCTTTCTATAGCAGAATCTTACAATCCGGCTCTACTTTTGCACAGACAGCCACTACTTCCTTCATAATATCATCAAACTTCTCATCTGATGCATCAATGGTCATCTTCTGTGCCAGAAAGCTTACGCTGGCATCGTTTACTCCTTCAATTTTTTTGATGGCTGTTTCCATCTTTGCAGCACAGTTTGCACAATCCAAATCTTCCAGTTTAAATTTTTTCTTCATGATCTTCTCCCTCTCTTTTCATTTTCAGTATCAAGAAATGCTCTCGCGACTGTCATTCCTCGATGTGTTCTCTTCCCTGTGCAATGATCGTTCTCACATGATTATCCGCCAGGGAATAAAATACCGATTTTCCTTCCCGTCTGCTCTTTACAAGCTTATTCTGCTTCAGAATTTTCAACTGATGAGAAATCGCCGACTGGGTCATATTAAGCGCCTGCGCAAGATCGCATACACATACTTCCGCTTCAAACAGCACATATAAGATTCTGATTCTGGTCGAATCACCAAACACTTTAAATAATTCTGCCAGGTCATAAAGTTCATCTTCATCAGGCATCTTTTGAGATACCAGATTAAGAAGCTCCTCATGTGTCTGAAAAGTATCACAGCACTCCACGTCATGCATTGCCATTCTCTCACCGCCTTTTCATAAATTCTGCCAGAATATAAATTCTGCTAGAATATAAATTCTGCTAGAATATAAATTCTACCAGAATTAGGAATTAATTGATATTTTAACATTTGAACAACTGTTCATATGTTCAGAATAATACAGGGCTGACAAAATGTCAACCCCTAAAATCTATGAAATTTGAAATATCTGTCTTTTATTCCGCCCAGCTAAGAGCCTCCTCAATACTTTCCGCTCCCAGTATATTGAGCATAAATTCTGTATATTCCTGTGCCTCGTCTGTATCAATATAACGAAAAATATCCTTTAAAAATTTCTCGGAACCGTCATATTCATAGATTCCCAGTGACAGTCCCTGCCCCACCTCCTCCGGCGCATCCGTCTGTCTGCTCAAAATCAGCGCCTCTATGTAAGGATTGGCTTCCACGATATAGTAACAATATGCAAATGCTGCTGCCTGCAGCTTCTCTCCAAACCTTGAGGAAAAGCCCAGCTCGGTGATGGAAATCTTTCGAACCTGCCCCTCCGGGTTTAGATACTCCTCCTGCTCCAGGAAATCCGTCAACACATTCAAATTCATAATGGTGAGCATTTCAGCATTCTGTGTTTTATCGTATTCTAAAGACCAGTAATTGACACGGGTAAGAGGATCCGGATAAGGATGGATGGCAATTCCCCAATCATAATTACCATGTTCTCCGGCCGCGATGTTGAACTGCTCGATAATCTCCCTTCCGTTAAAATACACCCGGTTATGACCTCCGTTACTGTTCCATTCATGATCGATACTGAAATAAACGCCTGCATTCGCATAACTGCTTCTGATTGCCTGATAAAAGATTCGAAAGGCCTTCTCAAATTCCTGAGTATAATATGCTGTATCCTTGGTATCCAGATAGTTCCACGTCTTATGCTGGTTGATCTCATTTGCAATCACCCAATTGGACACCATACCATGCTTTCCGCCGGAATAACGCTCCGCCAAAAAACATGCTACTGCTTCCAGCATTTTGGTTCCCTCTTCTTCTTTGGTATTGAACATATAATACAGTGCGCCGCTTTCCCTGTTCCTTGCCCCGGGATGAATCATCTGTGTGAAGTTTTCATTCCAATCATTTAAAACCACCGCCGTGGTACACATATCCTGATTTGTCAGATAGTTAAAAAGCCCGTCATAGCTGTTTATCGCTGCTCCATTGAACTCATAGTCTTTCCCATCATAGGCATAAATGATCGTGGGATAATCTTTATTCGTTGTTTTGCCCATAACGACAGATAATGGAATGTTGTAAATGGCATGCTTTACTCCTAAATCTGTAAGCTCATCCGTTCCCAGCATAGCCGGGTCCAGCAAAAGTCCCTTTTTCGACTGAATTTCCGGGTATGCCACCTGATTCCCGGCTAAAAGCTCCGGATTTTCCAAATAAACGCCCTTCCCTATAGGCACATATTTGCCGCTGCGCAAAAGTGCCGGAATAAACTGTGCAAACAGATAACTCTCCTCATAGTCTATGGAAATCTCGCACTGCTGCCCTTTCCGGCAGGAGGCAATCGGTTCTCCCTCCGGCTTTTCCGTATTCTCATAACATTCCTTCGCAAACAGATATACATTGCTATCATCACTTTCCGGAATCAGTGACATGGTAAAAGAATACACGATCTTACCCGGTTCTTCCTCGCTAAGAACAGCCCTACCCAAGGCATACTCTGTCAGTTCCCCTGTTTTCAGACTGACTTCACTTTTCACACTCTCTCCATTAGCCGGCATCTGTTTTCCACATCCAAAAGAAAGAAAAACAGTGAGAAAAATGCCAGCGATCCCCAGGGCTCTTATTCTGATTTTTCCGTTCACACCTTGTCCCCTTTCTTCTTAAAAATAATTTACGATTATATCCAGATGCGGCTTTTGCTTCATTTCATCGAATACCTTAATTTCTCCGCTTCGGATACGCTGATATATCCCCAAAAAATCCTCCCTGGTCACATTTTGAAATCTCCACTCCGTATCCTGCACCGGTATTCCCGTGCAGCGGTTGGATGCCCCATAGCGAACACATTTTCCCGCAAAATCTTTTGACCATTTTCTGCCGGACGCATAATAATCATCTAATGAGATAATCACACCTTTGGTAATATCCTTAATTGCGCTGGTCAGAAAGCGTTTCGAAATACCGCTCTGATCTCTGCCCGCGCCAATCAGCATCCCATCCTTTTCTTTGGCAGCTTCCAATACTGCCTCATACAAAGAATCTCCACAAACAAATATCACTTCTGTTCCCGCTTCATACCACTGCTGTGCCAGCTCCTTTGTTTCCTGCATTGGTAGAAAAGACCCTAAATAGTAATTCACTGTTACATCCTCAAGTCCCATATCCTGCGCTGCATCTTCAATTCCCTGTAAATACCCATAACCATACCGGGTCATGGAAGGCTCCTTTTCACCGCCCAGAAATCCCAGTCTGCGGTATCCTTCCAGAACAGCCATATAGCCTGCAAGATAGCCTGATTCCTCCTCCCGGAACAAAACACAATGTACGTTTTTCTGTAACTTCACTTTGCCATCTTCGCCATCTTCTAAACTTCCGTCTATCAAAAGAAAGGAAATCTCCGGGTACTCTCCCTGCAATTCCACTACCGCCTCCTGAAAATCATATCCCGCACAGACAATGATCCCTGCCTGACTTAATACCGCATGCTCGATAGCCGCCACATGGTCCTTAGGTGAACCCTCCTCTGTTCCATAATTTGAAAAAGATATGCCAGCCGCTAAGGCATACATCCGGATTCCTTCATAAATCGCTTCATTGTAGCTTCCATCCTCTATGACACCGTCAAATACAAACGCAATCTCTCCGCCTGTTTCCTCATAGTCTCCATAGGGATCCTTCAAAAGCTCTGTCATGGGATCTTGTGCCTCGGAACATGCCGTCAATATTCCCAACAATAGAATACACAATATATAAAAAAGTTTTTTCTTCATTCCCAACTTCAACCCCTCTCCAGGATTATTTTATCAGTATAACATTTCTTCCCTCAGTCTTCAAATTATGCAGATTTCATTTATTTTATATTAATTTACATAAGCAGATAATCAAATTAACGCTTTATGTAGTTATGATAACTATGAAGTATGGGAAAAAAAACTTCAAACAACAATATTTATATACAAAACTAATTGCTTTTTCCCCGTAAACGTAGTATCCTATGTATCAGCAAAACTGTCTCATACTCTTTTGACAGTGTCCACTAAAGAATTTTATGAATGAAAGGTTTGATTATTTTATGAGTGAGGTATTTCATATCATCAGTGATGGTTCCTGCGATCTGCCGACTGAGCTTGTCCAGGAAAAAAATGTCACTGTCGTGCCGTTTTATGTATCTTTCGACGACGAAAACTATCTAAAGGAAAACGTGGACATCGATATCCGGGACTTTTATCAGCAGATGGTTGACCGAAAGGGAGTATACCCCAAATCCTCCATGCCATCCGTCCATGACTATGAAGAGGTATTTTTACCTTATGCCATGGAAGGAACGCCTGTAATCTGCATTTGTATTACCACAAAATTCAGCGGTTCCATGCAGTCCGCATTAAATGCACGGGCTCTGGTGTTGGAAAAATATCCCCTGGCTGAAATTACCGTTATTGATGCCACCATCAATACTGTATTGCAGGGGCAATATGTATTGGAAGCCGTAGAATTGCGTGACAGTGGTGCCAGCTATTCGGATACTGTCAAACGGCTTGAAGAGATCAAAAGCACCGGACGGATTTTCTTCACCGTAGGCAATATGGAATATTTAAAACATGGGGGACGCATCGGAAAGGTTGCCGCTGCAGCAGGCGGTTTTCTGAATATACGGCCTGTGATTACCCTGAAACAGGGAGAAATCTTTCCTTCCGGCATAGACAGAGGCCGGAAACGCACCACCCAAAAAGCCTTAGAACTTTTACTTGAATATATTGAGGAAAGCAAGCTGGGAATCGAGTGTTTCAGCATTGCTGTCGGATACGGATACGACCAGGAAGAAGGTGTTGCCTTCCGCGATCATGCACTTACCGTTTTGCAAAGCAAGGGGTATGATATCAAGGAAATTCCCACTTATCAGATTGGTGCCACTATCGGAGTTCACACCGGTCCTTATCCCCTTGGATTTGGTATTATCGAAAAAGCAATTCATTCTTAATAAGAACTTCTCTATATCTATAACATGAAGAAGAGACTGGATAAACACAGCGTGTTTTCCGGTCTCTTCTTTTACTAACCCATTCTCTTTTTCTTTTGAGCAGACAATCATTATTTTTCAACCATTAAGTGTCTGACCATGAATATTTTCCCATCATTCGGTGCATGATTTTATTACAGTAAAAAAATTGAAAATGGTAAAGATCAGGAGGACTCACGCAGATGGCGCAGGGAAAGGTGGAAATATGCGGTGTTAATACATCAAAACTGCCTCTTTTAAAGGCAGATGAAAAGGAAAAGCTCTTTAAACAAATCGAGGAAGGAGATTCTTTGGCCAGACAGCAATATATAGAGGGCAATCTGCGTCTGGTGTTAAGTGTCATCAAGCGTTTTTCAGCCAGCAATGAAAATGTGGATGATCTGTTCCAGATCGGATGTATCGGACTGATCAAGGCAATCGACAATTTTGATTCATCTCTGAACGTGAAATTCAGTACCTATGCAGTACCCATGATCATCGGAGAAATAAGACGTTTTCTCCGGGACAACAACTCCATACGTGTAAGCCGTTCTCTGAAAGATACTGCCTACAAAGCCATTTATGCCAAGGAAAATCTGATCAAACAAAACATGAAGGAACCCACCATCAATGAAATAGCCTCCGAAATCGGTATCCCCAAGGAAGATATTGTCTATGCTCTCGATGCTATTCAAAATCCCATGAGTCTGTATGAGCCGATTTTTACAGACGGCGGCGACACGCTCTATGTGATGGATCAGATCAGTGATAAAAAAAATAAAGAGGAAAACTGGGTAGAGCATTTGTCCCTAAGTGAAGCCATGAAAAAGCTTGGCGAACGGGAACACGAAATCATCAGTCTCCGTTTTTTTGAGGGAAAAACCCAGATGGAAGTAGCCGATATGATCGGAATTTCCCAGGCACAGGTATCCCGGCTTGAAAAAAATGCCCTGAAGGTTATGAAAAACTATTTGACGGCATAAGAAGGAGCCGGCGTAAAGCCGGCCCTTCTACACGATCTGCATAGGTGTGGTAGTGTAAAGAAATGCATTTTTTACTTTTTTCGCAGCTGATATACCCTTGCTCTGTTGGTTCCCAATGCCTCAACCTCCTCCATCTCAGAAAGTACAGCTCTGGCTCTAGCCACACTTAAGTTAAGCAATTTTGCTATATCGCTTGTTCTTGCTATTTCATGCTTTTGCAAATAAATTCTAATTTTTTCTTTATTTTTTATGGTTTTATTTGCTTGCTTTTTATCGCTTGCTTTTATCGCTTGTTTTTTATCGCTCGTTTTTATCGCTTGTTTTTTATCGCTCATTTTTATCGCTTGTTTCTTTGTAAACCTTAACACAAGCGAAGTTCTATCTGGATCAAAACTTTCTTCTATTGTCGGTTCTTCCCAACCTTCATCTTCCCACACATTAAAAATATTAGGAACACCGCTTCCCGCATGTTCACCAATATCTATCATATTAAACATTTTCATCAAGCTCTTGTTTCTAGGATCTGACTTGCCACCACGACGCATTTGCTCCTTCCCCAGTCTTATATAACCGGGATTTTCCAATGTAAGCTTATCGTTTTCTTTAATTATAATAACACCATATTTTCCATGAAAATCAGTATTGATAATACAGTTAGCCAATGCTTCACGCAATGCTCTGTGAACCGGTGTATCATCAATCCGAAATCCACCTTCCATCTTGAACGGAACTTTGATGTCCTTTGTAATCTTATTATATACACGGAAATAAAAATCAAATAAATTTCCCGACCATTCACCAGACGAAGATTGAAGCCGATCTGTCCATCTAATCACAGCATTTGGATTTTCTCGATAATCCAAAAAATATTCTGGAAAATATCTTACAATATCATATTCATTTCCAAACATCAGCATCCCGGCTGCAGTCGGATGCAACATTTTATCCTCTTTAGAAATACCAGCTGCCCCGATAGCCCTAAGATATTCATTATCATCCAGTCTCTCAAATGGATGGCCGGGCTTAAAAGATTTGTGACTATTGCGATAGCCTCGAATTGAATCCATATTCAAATCCTCAATTTGTGCTTCATCAAGCACTTCCATATCCATAGTTTCTTCAGCTTGATCTCTTAACATGGTCTTAACCTGAAGTCTGGTACAATGATAATCCCCTTCCCAATTTCTCCGAAAAGTGCCACCAAACAAATCATCATTAATATATACTGGCTTTTGTTCACGCTTTGCAATCGGTACCCAAATTACCATTATCACATCACCTGTATCATCCATTGTAAAAGTTTCCACATCATCATCCTTCAAAAGACTTACGCTCACCTTTTTACGATTGTTAATAGTATTCCAAAAATCTTTTTTCAGTTTTGTTGCATTTTTCAGTCCGGTTGTATGCCAGTTACCCTCCTCATCTTCCTTTACTCCAAGAATAATAACTCCGCCATAGCAATTTGCAAATGCGGAGTAGGTATCCCATAAACTCTCAGGGAGTCCACCTTTTGCTTTCTTTACCTCCCTACGATTATCTTCTTTGTAAGAATCAAATTTTGATAAGTCAAATACCTCTTTCATTCTTTTTTCTATGCTCCTCCAAAACCCACTTTTCCTCATCAAAACAACTCATCCAATAAGATGTAGTACTTAAGTTTCTCCCAGTTTGGCTGTATTCCCAGCTTTTCAAACAGCATTTCCGGCTGAAAATCCGCATAAACCTTACCGCCATAGCTTCCGTCAAAATTGTGCTTCAAGCTTCGATAGCACAGTGCGATGTCTCTCCATTTATCTCCGATACCGGTATCGCCCAAGTCAATAAATCCGCTTATCATGCCATCCTCTATGAAGATATTCGGCAGACAAAAGTCGCCATGCGACAGCACCGGCTCATAGTCCGGTCTGTTGTCCTCCAGCCATTGCAAAAGCTCTTTGGGATCATGAAAGCCACCTTCACCAAAAGTAGTCGGTTCCACATTATCCATATCCACCAGATCATTTTCTACTCTGTACTTTGCTTCAGCCAGCTCTGCATCTATATCTCTCTTGCGCGGACAATCCGTCACATCCACCGCCCAAAGCATCTTCATAGCTTTTGCAAGCAGGGTCAGCAGTTCCTGCGGACGCTCCATATAATACTCATCACAGGACATTTTTCCTGTCAGCTTGCTCATAAGCAGATATTGGTATTCATTATCCTGCTCATAGCAAATGACCCTCGGAACCGGAATCCTGCCTTCAAGCCATCGCATCATCTGTACTGTGTCATCATTCTCCTTCCGCCATTTGACAATCTTGAGCACAGCATTATCGAAAACCAAAATCTGTGAACCAGACATACCGACATCATCTACACTGTATTGTTTTCCTGCTATTCGTCTTGATATGCTTTCAGGCAGTTTCATCCGATACCTCCCACTATTAATGCCCTTTGTGCTTTTCCTTCCGTTTCTGCCGTCTCAGATCAAACTGACGTTGCTTTTCAGCCTCTTTTTGTTCCCTGCTAATCTGCTTACGCTGGGTTTTCATTTCCTCCCGCTGCATCTGCAGCGCCTGCTGGGACTTTGTGCCGATGCCGAAATCCATCAGCTGCTTTCTTGCATTGCGCTGTCTGCGCTTTGGATTATCCGTGGTCTGCTTCACCTCTGTCTCGACAGACGGACTAAATTTCAGCTTGTAGTAGTGATGAAGAATGAAATCCCACACCTCGTAATCCTTCGGCTCTGCACCGAAGGTAACCTTACACACCGACAGCTTTTCATCCGACACCCGCTCAAAAACTCCTACCCAGAACGGATCTTCAAAATATACCGTCAGCTTGCCACTCGTCTTGTCCATAACATTCCCTCCTTTGACTTTTGTTACGGACAAAGAACGGACAACCCAGGAGGGGCAGGTTACTTACCCTGTTTTCACAGGACGGCCGGGCTACCTACCGGCTCTGGCACAGCCTAAAGGATGTGCGTTGCGTTTTTATCTTTGTCATTTGCTAATCTATATGAAGCATCTTAAATGCAACATATCGTTAATTGTTCTACCTCTTAGATTCCTCTGTCTCCAATTCCTTTCTATGCATGAAATGAATACCTATATGTCCAATTCCAAGAATAAACACAGCCACTGCAAGCACTATATTCCTTCCATATACCGCAAGCAGCATGAATGCCATCACGGGGAGCGTTGCACCGGCTACCGGAATTCCCAATAAACTGCTGTAAAAATCCCTCATAGTCTTCTCACTCTTAAAATACCGCACCCAGTAAACCTCATATAACACCATCAGTAAAAATGAAGCAACCAGCCACCATGTCCAGTTCGACCATGGTTTGATATTAAAGTCGGAGAAAACCAGCACTACGCAGGAAGCCAAAACTTCCCCCACTCTTTCCAAAGCCAGAAGCACCTTATTCTCGTTACCGACGTATTTACTGTAATCCTTCGGCTGATTCTTCGTCCATATAATGTTTGGCAGCATCAACATGACAAGATAAATCAAGCCAACATAAGAAAAACCAAAATGCATAATTTGCTCCTATAATTTAGATTTCAGCCATGCGTCTAAAAAAACGCTTTAACATAAGCCAATGTTTTTTCTAATAAATCCTCCGGCAGATTCTCCACAAACTGAATGTTTCTACTAACAACATCCAAACATCTCATATGTTCTGTCAAAATCACACCTGTTGTTTTTGTCCGACTATCTAATGGAATGTGTAATGGAAATTTGTTACTTGTATTTGTAATAGGACACACTACAGCAAATTTCGTCTTTATAAAAAACTGTTCATTACTGATAACTACTCCCGGCCTTCTTCCTGCCTGTTCATGTCCCGATTGCGGACTAAAATCTAAGAATATAATATCACCCTGTTTCGGATTATACATTACCACACTTCCTTTCCAACAGGAGAACCCCAATCATATTCTTCTGCAGCATCTTCTCCTTCATAGCCTTCAAAAATATCATCTAAAGTCAATTCCGTTTCCTTCTTCACTTTTTTAATTACAATATTATCATCAACCCTGCTCAATTCAACAAGATCGTTTTCCATCATACCCAATGCTTCAAGAAATGCTTTTGGTATCCTTATCCCCTGCGAATTACCCCATTTTTGAATTGTTGCCTGCATAATATGATCTCCTTTCTTATTTTCAAGTATATACTTTAGTATATACATTGTCAATAAACTTATACACATCATAATATAACAATTCAACAATAAAAATTTGTTTTTGTGTTCAAAAATACATTTTATTTCTGACATACTGAAAGCCGTAACCCATCATAATGAAGGATTACGGCTCTTCTCCTACTTTCCAAATATCTCCGCTGCCTGTTTCATATTTTCCCTGATGGACACCCCAAATGGACATCTGGTTTCGCAGGCTCCACATTGGATACACTCTCCTGCATGATGCGAAAGCACTTCATAATGCTCCCGCACCGTCTCCGGTACACTTCCCTGTGCCTTGGCTAGATTCAAAAACTTGGTAACTGTGGCTACGTCGATCTGCTTCGGACAGGGTGCACAATGGCTGCAGTACATGCAATGTCCTTCCCAGCTGATATTAGGGAAGGTTGCAAATGCCGCAGCATAATCCTTTTCCTCATCCGATGCATTCTCATACTCCACGCTTGCCTTTAACTGATCCAGAGAACGCGCTCCCGATAAAACCGTGGCAACACCAGGACGGGTCAATGCATAATGAAGACATTGGTTGACCGTCAACGCCTTTCCTGCCGGTGATAAGGATTCATCCAAAAGATCTCCGCCACCAAATGCTTTCATCACCGTGATTCCCACACCCAGTCGCTGGCAGGTTTCATATAACTCATTCCTCTCCGGATCCATATTGACCAAGTGCTCACGGTAATTCTTCTCATCCCATAATGCATTGACATCTTCATTGGCTGGAAGCAGATCATAGCACGGGTTAATACTGAACATTAAGACCTCGATATGACCGCTCCTAACAGCCTGCAGCGCCACCTGCGGATTATGACTGCTCAGTCCCACATGATGAATCACTCCTCTTTTCTTCAAATCCAACACATATTCCAAAACCGGTCCCTCTGCTACAGTTTTCCAGTCTTCCATAGAATCCACATAATGAATCATACCTACATCAATATAATCTGTGGAAAGCAGGGACAGCATTTCGTCCATTCCCTGTTTTACCTCTTCGATATTCCGCGTCCTTTTGTATTGCCCATCTTTCCAGACAGAACAAATATGGGACTGCAGGATAAATTTCTCCCGTCTTCCCGAAAGTGCTTTCCCAACACCGGAGCGCGCCTGCGGGTCCGGTGTATACAGATCAATATAATTCACTCCATATTCCTGCGCTGTATCTAAAAGCAGTCCGATGTTCTGATACTGATTCTCCAGAAATCCCTCACACCCAAGACCAATCTCGCTGACCTTTAAGCCTGTATTTCCTAATTCACGATATTTCATGACTTCTGCCTCCCATCATTTTTAAATTTTGCAACTGGCTGACCTGTCATCAGCCTTACAAAATAACCTTCCTATCTACTATCATACCGAATTCTCACTTAAGAATCAACCTCAGGAACCTTTGAAAGCCATTTACATAATATAAAATATACGGGAAAAGACGGAGATGCAAAATGCTGTTTTCAGAATTAAAATGCAAAGATGTAATCAATCTGCGGGATTGTAAAAAATTGGGAAGAATCTCTGATTTGGAATTTGACGAATGCAGCGGACAAATCTGCAAAGTGATTGTTCCAAGTGGTAACAAATTTTTAAATATCCTTTGTTCCGATCCTGATTACGTGATTCCCTATAAGGATATCAAACAGATAGGTCCTGACATTATTATTGTAGATATACGATGTTGAAACCGTGGCAGTGCCTAAGCACAGTCTCAACCGAGATAGTGCTACGCACAATCTCAATCGTGACAGCGCCTAAGCGCTGTCACGGAGAAGTTCCTTTTTAAGCCTTTTCATGATCTTCTTTTCCAGTCTGGATATGTATGATTGGGAGATACCAAGCAGATCAGCCACCTCCTTCTGTGTCATCTCCTGTCCGTCAGGAGATCCAAGCCCAAACCGGAGATTGATGATTGTCTTTTCCCGTTCTGTAAGCTTATCAATTGCTTTAAGGAGAAGCTTTCTTTCCACTTCGTTTTCTAAATCACGGTAGATCACATCCTCATCAGTTCCCAGAATATCTGAAAGGAGCAGTTCATTTCCATCCCAGTCCACGTTCAGAGGTTCATCAATGGAGACCTCAAGCTTTGTCTTATTATTACGTCTTAAGTACATTAATATCTCATTCTCAATACATCTGGATGCGTAAGTGGCAAGCTTGATATTTTTAGCCGGATTGAAGGTATTGATTGATTTAATAAGTCCGATTGTTCCTATGGATATCAGATCCTCCACACCTACACCTGTATTATCAAACTTTTTGGCAATATAGACAACCAAACGAAGATTATGCTCAATTAAAATTGACTTAGCCTCATCCTCATACTCTGTCCCCAGATCACTGATTACTGCATTTTCCTTTTCACTCTCAAGGGGCGGCGGAAGCACCTCCGAACCGCCTATGTAGTGAACATCTCCCTGTCTTCCCATTAAAAATCCCGGTTCTCTGCGATATATTTTAAACTGCAGTCTTCCGGGAATTGCTACCTTAAAAACCATTTCCGGTTCCTCCTGTCTAATCATTTTGGCATTCTATATAGATAACTGGGATGGCAGAATCATCTGATAGCTGCCCTTTCCCGACACTTTACCTTTAAATACGGCTATAATAACTTTCTCAAACTGTTTCTTTCCCGTACTTCCTTTCACAACCATCTCATCAACCTCATATCCTTCCAGAAGACCTTTTTCCTTCCCGATGCTATGATAAGGAATTATTTTATACTTCTCCGGTCTCATCCACCGTTTTAAATTAATCCACACCTCTTCATCAAGCACAGCTACCGGCTTATGACTGATAGGCTCCAGTAAGCCGTTTCCGGTATCAATCAGCGCTCTGACTTCCACCGGCTTCTCGTCCCCTGCAATCATAACCGTACAGAAACAGTTGTTTCTACTTAGCTTCCACCTTGCTATTCCTCCCGCACAGACTGCATACCCTACGAATCCTAGCAATAATACTACCCGAAGAGAATCTTCATACTGCCTCAAAAATGGCATTTTTCCTTTCAGAAATATTATGAGCCCTCCTAGTACAAAGGAAAAAAAGTAGAGATATCCCATGATCCGGAAAAGCTCTGCAAAACCCTTGGTATGAAAGGCGACCTTTATCATCAGCATTCCTACCGGCAGCATCCCAAGCAATACTTTCACTCCATAGGAAACTCCCGGAATGCACAAAACCGTGCAATATCCCAATGCGCCTGTCATGCTTCCCGCTAAAATTGCCGGATAAGTGGCAGTCTTTCCCAGAACTTTTGCGATCAGCTTGATCAGATAAAGATCCATAACAAGATTCAACAAAAAGACACTGTCGATATAGACGGTATTTGGCACTTGCACCTTACAGCATTTCACCTCCATTTCTTATGTACCAGTTCATTATAAACATTAAGGTCTTCACAATTTGTCAAAACAGTGTCCGAAAAGATGTCATCCATCGCCTTTTTCGTACAAACATCCAAAAAAGACCCGCACATCACAGCAGTTACCGTAATCCCCGCGCAAAAAAGCGCCGCCAAACGGCGACGCTCTCAAAACAGTCTATACTCAAGAAAAATCTTTATTTATTATAAAAAACCTTCAATGCTCTGATCAGGTAATCTATATCTTTACTGCCCGCTGTTTCTACTGCAGAATGCATAGCAAGCTGTGGCAGTCCGATGTCTACAGCGGGGACTGCCACCTGCGCCGATGACAGATTTCCCAAGGTTGAACCACCCGGAATATCCGAACGATTATGATAGCTTTGGCAAGGCACTCCCGCTTCCATACAAATGGATTTCATAATTGCTTCTGTATATCCGTCTGTGGTATATTTCTGTCCGCCGTGATGCTTGATCACAATTCCTCCGTTTAAAACCGGTCTGTTAGTCAAATCTGCCTTTTCCGGATGATTCGGATGCAGTGCATGCGCATTATCCGCAGAGATCATGAAGCTGTCTGCAAGTAATCTTAAATAACCCTCTCCCGAACAGGAAAACGCCTCTCCAATCCTCATAAGGGTGTCTTTTAAAAAGGTAGAAGCCGCTCCCGCTCTGGTCAGACTCCCTACTTCTTCATTATTAAAAACGGCGCAGACTGCTCCATATTCTTTAGGTTCTGTGGCAAGAATGGCTTCCATAGAACCATAAACACACTCCAAATCATCCAGCCTCGGAGAGATCATCAACTCTTCCGAAGGTCCTGCCAGCCTGCCCGGTTCCCTGACATAAAGATACAGATCACTTCCCAGAATTTCTGTCTCCCTGACTCCTGCCTGGCTGGCTATTTCCTTTAAGAGAAACCCTTTGGCTTCCCCGTCTCCCATCAGCGGCAACAGATCGATCTGCGGATTATACTCGATTCCTTTATTCGCTTCTCGATTCATATGAATCGCAAGGCTTGGAATCACGCAAAGCTCTTTGTCAATATTTACATTTATACAGACCGGTTCCTCTTCACCCTGAATCACTACCCGTCCCGCCACGGATAGACTTCTGTCAAACCAGGTGGAGTAAATCATGCCTCCATAATTCTCCGTGTTAAGCCGAAGATAATGCTTTTCCGTCAAAAGCTCCGGATCTGATTTCAGCTTAAAACAGGGTGAATCGCTGTGAGAGGCAATAATCCGAAATCCCTTCATCTCTTTTTCCGGTATCCGGAATGCTATGATNGAGGAATCATTTCTTTTTACATAATANGCATTTCCTCTTTGCAGCTTCCACTGCTCCCTCTCCGTAAGAAGNCCAAAACCTGCTTCCANCAGCCGTTTCTCCACCGCCTCCACGGCATGGTAACAGCTGACACTTTCTCCGATAAAATCTAAACATTTCTGCGCTGCATTCTTTTTCATGNTCATACTCCTTCTCATACTAACTTTATTTTAAAAAAGCTGTACACCTTATGGCATACAGCTTTATGGACATATACATAAAACTTATTTCTTTTGTTGAAGAAAATCAGGAATCTTAAGCGGCTTGTCCGCAACGTTGCTCCTAAGATCTCCCGGGCTGGTAAGTGTGGANACCGGTCTTGNCGGAACTGCTGTCACCGGAGTCTGAACAGTNCTTCCGGGAATTCCGTTAATTCCCTCCGAAGCTCCTGCTCCCATACCGGAAGNTCTGAGATTGATATTCGGTGTTACGGGCTTCACATACTTATTTGCAAANGTTCCAAAACCGGAAACCGGCTTATTGGTCGGAAGCGTTGCATCTTCAAGACCTGTTGCNATAACCGTGATTGAACACATATCNCTCTTTGACTCATCATACATAGCACCAAAGATAATATTGACCTCATCTCCNGCCAGTTCCTGTACATAGCTTGCAGCGTCAGAAGCATCTGCCAGAGTAATATCACCGGAAACATTGATAATAACATGCGTTGCACCNGAAATATTGGTCTCCANAAGGGGACTTTCCACTGCCATCTTAACAGCTTCACTCGCCTTNTCATCTCCCTTACCGGTTCCGATACCGATATGGGCAATGCCCTTATCCTTCATAACAGTCTGTACATCTGCAAAGTCAAGATTGATAACTGCAGGNACATTAATCAAGTCCGTAATACCCTGCACNGCCTGCTGAAGCACTTCATCTGCTTTCTTAAGNGCATCCGGCATGGTTGTCCGCCTGTCAACAATCTCTAATAATTTATCATTCGGAATAACAATTAAGGTGTCTACATTATCCTTGATCCGCTCAATACCGCTGATCGCATTGACCATACGGGCNTTTGCCTCAAAACGGAAGGGCTTNGTCACCACGCCTACCGTTAGAATTCCCATATCCTTCGCCAGCTTNGCAACNACCGGAGCTGCTCCNGTTCCGGTTCCGCCACCCATACCGCAAGTGACAAACACCATATCGGCACCCTTTAACGCTGCTGCAATCTCCTCACTGCTCTCCTCAGCTGCCTTCTCACCGATTTCAGGCTTCGCACCGGCTCCAAGTCCNTTGGTNAGCTTCTCACCAATCTGTAAAAGCTTCGGTGCACGGCATAACTGCAACGCCTGTTTATCAGTATTAATACCGATAAACTCTACTCCTGTTATATTTTCATCNACCATTCTATTAACAGCGTTGTTACCTGCTCCTCCTACACCGATCACGATGATCTTAGCAGCAGATTCNGCGTCGTTTGTCTTAATTTCCAGCAAAGGTATTTCCTCCTATCATTCCTGACCGTCCCCCATGATCTGACCTTACGTTGTATTTTTTATACAGATTCCGTCAGACTCATATACACTATCATATAATNTTTTCTTTCAATTATCAACCACAAATTTAAGTTTTTTTCATTTTTTCTTTTCTAAAAACTGTTTAATCCAACTCGAAGGGAATATTTTTGGTATCCTCGGTATAGTTTTCCATACGCAGCGTTCCCTCTTGTCCTGACAGCTTTGGAAGAATATCTTGAAGTATCATCATTTTTTCGTCCAGATAGTCTCCCATTCCCAGTGAGGCTCGTACNCCCCCAAAATAAAGCATCAGAGAACCGTCGCTGCCAAAATAAATCCGNTCCGNAGAAAGGTTGTACTTATTTACAAGCTGAGTNATGCTCANAATTGANCGGAAAATACTTGCATCCTCCACAGGAAGAGGTTCATACATGACCACATGATCAAAAGTAAGCCCTGTCACCTGTGGAATTCCGGCAGTTCTCTCCTTTGAACTCTCTACNACAATCCCATCCTTATCAAAATACATANATCNCTCCAAGTATTCCACATANCCTGCAAGNGCTTTCTCATATACTTCAATCTTGATCGTATGGGGATTTTCAACGGACACATCCATTTTTTCTATAAAAGGAACGCCCTCAATACTCTTATTTTTATATCGAAGNGACAGTAGAAGGGAATTGTTTCCATAANNCCCTTCCATGACCATCCCNATGATTTCCTCATTNGTGTAGTGNATATTNCCCTCTACATACACAGTTGTCACGGTATAGTTTCTGATCACATAGACNTATCCAGCCACCAGCGCAATGAAAANAGNCANTATCATTGCACCNATAATAAACAGACTCTTATGACCTGCCANATATTCGCCCATATTCATTTTTTTCNTCTGTTTCTTTTTTTGCTGTTTCTTTTTCGCCATATTCTGTATATATATTTACTCCCAGATTTTGAAAATCTCTNCAGATATCCTCATATCCTCTTTCAATNAAATGCCGGTTTCTTACNACGGTCTCGCCTTCGGCCATGCAGCCTGCAATNACNAGNGCNGCNCCTCCTCTGAGCTCATCCGCCGTAACCTCACAGCCAAGCAGNGAATCCACTCCGTTTATCANAGCCTGNCGTTTTCCNTGCAGNTNGATNCNNGCCCCCATCTTCCGGAGCTGTTCNACNATCCGGAATCGGTTTTCAAAAACNGTTTCTTCNATGATACTGGTTCCCGANGCTGTTGTCATGGCAACCATAAGCAAGGACTGCATATCTGTCGGNAATCCCGGATANACNTCGGTTTTAATCAGCGATANCGGCTGCATTNTCNGGTCTGCCATCACACTGATACCGTCCCTGGAAACAATGATTTCCGCTCCGGCCATCTCCGCCGTCTTAAGNACGCTCTGCATCTGTGCCACAGGCGCATCNTCCAAAAAGATATGNCCTCCTGTTCCCAAAACACCCATCAGATAAGTTCCNGCAACGATCCGGTCTGCCGGTATCCGAAACCGNACTCCGTGAAGCTTATGTCCNCCNTGTATGATCAGAACAGAACCTCCGATNCCCTCGATCACTGCTCCCGCTTCCCTGAGAAACTCACACAAAGCAACAATCTCCGGCTCCTTGGCCGCATTTTGCAAAACCGTCACTCCTTTTGCGCNGACAGCTGCAAGGATTACATTTTCCGTAACTCCCACGCTGGAAACGGGTGGCCGTATCACGGTCCCTTCCAGTTTTTGAACTCTTGCGGTGAAAGAACNTTCTTTTTCGTAAATCTCCACACCCATTTTTCTGAGTGCCCCTAAATGCATATCNATGGGTCGCTCCCCGATGACACAACCTCCCGGATATGCCATTGTGATCTCTCCAACTCTCCCTAACATCGCACCNAGGAGCATAATGGACGAGCGCATGCCTGTCACATTTTCCCCGGACACGGTATCCTCAGANACATTTCTTGCATCTATGGTAATGGTCCGGTCTGATCTGCTTACTCTGCATCCGATTCCGGAAAGCAACATCAGCATGTGATGCACATCCGAAATCCTGGGACAATTTTCCAGTACGCAGACGTCTTCTATCAAAAGAGCGGCTGCCAGAATCGGCAGCACTGCATTTTTTGAACCTTGTATTTTTGTTTCTCCAAAAAGAGCGTTTCCTCCCCTGATATGAATAGAATCCAAATTATCACCTTCTGCCTTCCGGTTAAAAAGTAAGACCTATTCTAATTATATGACTTTAAGGAAGAAACGTGTCTTGTACTATAAATCTTTCAATCGTATCCCTCTTCCCACACTGAGAACAATTCCGATCTCAATCAGCAGAAACATGACTGCCGAGCCTCCGTAACTGATGAAGGGAAGGGTAATTCCTGTATTTGGGATAGTATTGGTGACAACCGCCACATTTAAGATTACCTGAATGGCAATATGACCAAGCACACCTACCACCAAAAGCGCTCCAAACAGATCCGGCGNATTNTTGGCGATCACCATAAACCGCCAGATCAAAAGGATAAACATGATCAAAATGGANATTGCCCCAAACAGTCCCANTTCCTCACAGATAATAGAAAAGATCATATCATTCTGNGCCTCNGGAAGGAAACCAAGCTTCTGCATACTCATTCCCAGTCCTTTACCNAAAATTCCTCCCGANCCNATNGCATAAAGCGCCTGAAGCGTTTGAAAGCCTTTTCCGCTTGCATAGGCCTCCGGATCAAGCCACGCTAAGATACGGCTTCCTCTGACCCCCAGAGAATCTGCGCTTCCTGCACTTGCAATCAGGTAAACTGCCAGCGCACAGACCGCTGCNCCTGCAAGCCCCAAGATAATAAACCTTTTATAGTCCGGGCAGGAAACAAAGAGCATCAGCACTGCAATTCCGAAGATGATGATCGCAGAACTCATATTTTCCGTAACTTTCCACACCAACAGACAAATCGGCATAGGAACCCCCAGCACGATCAAAAATCCTTTTCCCGTCCTGATTTTCCGTCCCATATGGCAGATCAGACTGGCCAGAAATAAGATCATACCCAGCTTTGCAATTTCTGCAGGCTGAATGGACATACCTGCAACCCGGAGCCATCTCTTTGCACCGCCTGCTTCATATCCAAAAGGGATAATAAGTAAAATCAGTATCGCTGAAGCAATATATCCCAACAATGCAAACTTTTCCCAGAAATGATAAGGGATATTTGCCACAACGATCATTGCAATAACACCTAAAATAGTAGATAAAAGCTGTCTTTTCAGGAAATAGGCCGGATCTCCATGCTGTAACCCGCCATCATAACTGCTGGTTGAATAAAGCATTACAAGACCAAAGCCAAGCAAAAACAACACAATAAACAGCAGCGTATAGTCAAAGAATGACTCCTGCCCTCTGCTCCCTCTTCGCCCGTTTGCATTTATGCCTCTCCTGTCCGCCACTTTTAAACTCCAATCTTTTCCACTAACTCTTTAAATACTTTTCCCCGCACCTCATAGTTGGGAAACATTCCCCAGCTTGCGCAGGCCGGTGAAAGCAATACCGCATCGCCGGGCTTCGCCTGCTTGACACAAATAGAAAATGCCTCCTCAAAGGTATCCGCCAAAATAATATTTTCAATGCCATGCGCCCTTGCACATTCGGCAATTTTGTCACGGGTCTGACCGATCAGTACAAATGCCTTGACCTTACCATCAAAAGCTTCGATCCACTGGTCATACTCACTTTCTTTATCGTAACCACCGCCGATCAAAACCGTAGGCTTACTCATTGCCCTGATTCCCTGAATCGCAGCATCCGGATTGGTTCCCTTGGAATCATTATAATAATCCACGCCGTTCTTCGTTGCTACAAACTCAATCCGGTGTTCCACTGCCTTAAACTCCCGAACAGTTTTCAGTATCAAATCCATCGGCACCTTCATTGCATCTGCAATGGCTATTGCCGCCATCACATTTTCCACATTACACATGCCGACAAGATTCATGTCGTGAATATTCATCAGTCTCTTAGCTTCGCCATCCTGCGCAAGGAATATCTCTTCTCCCTCCAGATAAATGCCTTCGGTGAGCTTTCGTGCCGAAGAAAAATAAATAACCCGCGCAGTACAATTTTTACCGAACTCTCTGGTATAGGCATCCTCATAATTAAGTACACACACATCTTCCTTTGTCTGATTATGTGCTATCATCTGTTTTGTCTCTACATAACATTCCATGGTATGATGACGGTTCAGATGATCCGGTGTAATATTTAAGATTGCTGAAACCTCTGGGCGGAAGCTGTGTATGGTTTCAAGCTGAAAACTGCTGATCTCCGCCACCGTCACACTGTCGTCCCCTGTCAGAAGCGCCGCCTCCGTATAGGGATTTCCAATATTACCGACCACAAAAACCGACGAATAATATGCTTCCATGATCTGTCCTACCAGTGTCGTCGTGGTAGTCTTTCCGTTGGTTCCTGTGATTGCTACTATTTTCCCTTTGGCAAAGGTATAAGCAAGTTCAATCTCACCCCAGATCGGGATTCCACGCTCCTGATACTCTGTAAGAAAAGGAGCATCAACCGGTACTCCGGGGCTGATNACCACCAATGCGATCTGATCTTTTTCTTCCTCCGGAACCAAACCCACAAAAACTTCCAGATCCTTCCTGCCTCCGGCTCTTTGCCGNATCTCTTCGGGATCAAGCTTTTCATTGCCATCAAACAAAACCGGCACTGCCCCAACTGCACTTAAAAGGCCTGCGGCTCCTATACCGCTTTTGCCGCTTCCTACCACCAATACTCTTTTTCCCTGTATTTCCATTTNNATTCCTCTCTCTAAGAAATTCCGAATAGTGCCAGNATACAAAGCACCGCCGTCACAACGGAGAANNCCGCCACAATCGTCGTTTCTTTTAATCCGCATAATTCAAAATGATGATGCAGCGGAGCCATTTTAAAGAAGCGCCTTCCGCCGCTTATTCGAAAATATGTCACCTGAATCATCACTGACAANACTTCTATAACATANATAAATCCCACAATCGGCAGGTAAAGCGGCATCTGCATCATATAAACACTGCCTGCTATAAAACCCCCAAGTGCCAGAGAACCNGTNTCTCCCATAAAAACACTTGCCGGGTGCACATTAAATAACAGAAAACCCAGCAATGCTCCCGCAACGGCACTGGTAATCGGTTCAATCCCCGCTCCCACACCAATGGATGCAACCGTCAAAAATGTCGCCACCATAACTGTCACGCTGCTTGCAAGTCCGTCTAATCCATCCGTAAAATTGGTTCCATTGGCCGTTCCTGCTACTACCAAAATCAAAAAGGGAATCTCCATTTGNNCCAAATTCAGATAGCAGCCTTTCACAAAAGGAATTCTCATTGCCTGNGGCAGAATCCCGATATGAAACAGNTACCATGCAAACATGCCGGTGACTAAAAGCTGTCCCAGCATTTTCTGCCAGGGGCGAAGCCCCATGGAATTTCTCTGCACTACCTTAATATAGTCATCCAGAAAGCCGATCAACCCGAATCCTACTGTCAAAAAGAAGATCGGCACAATCTTCGGGTATTTTTCTGCATACAGCACTGTCGTAACCGCCACACTGACTATAATCAGAATGCCTCCCATGGTAGGAGTTCCCGTTTTTTTCAGATGCGTGTAAGGTCCGTCCTCACGCACCGTCTGCCCCGCTTTCAGCCGTCGCAGAAAGGGAATGACTACCGGTCCGAGCAGCACACTGAGACCGAATGATATCAGCATCGGCATAATAATATGCTCTTTTGCCATTGCCTGCACCTCTCAATTATAATCCATTTTCTCTAAATAAGGAAGAATATTTTCAAAAAGCTGCCGCACCACCGGTGCTGCCACCTGACCGCCGTAATAAACCCCCTGGGGATTATGAATTATGGCAAGCGCAAGCACCTGCGGGTCATCTGCCGGTGCAAAGCCGATAAAGGATGCAATATATCTGCCGCTTCCCCTTGGAAGAGTCTGGCTCGTCGCCGTCTTTCCTCCTACTCTGGCTCCCTCTACATATCCGTTTTTTCCTGTTCCGTTCTCCACCACCTGTTCTAAGATCATACGCATTGTTGCGGAAGTCTCCTCCGATACAATATGTTCTGTCACCGGATACGAAAACTGTTCCATTTCCGTCTTTTGTCTGTCTGCGCTGGCAACCCCAAAGTGAGGAGTCACCCGGTTTCCTCCGTTAATAATGGAGGATGCCGTAGTTGCAAGCTGTATAGGCGTGATCTGAAAAGACTGCCCGAAAGATACCGTTGCAAGCTCAACCGCTTTCATATCTTCCATCTTATGCATGATGGTTCCCGCCTCTCCCGGCAGATCCACCCCTGTCTTTCCAAGCAAGCCAAACTGCTTAAAGTATTTATAGTAATTTTCAACTCCCAGTCTCAGTCCTACCGTAATAAATACCGGATTGCAAGAATTCATGGTCGCTTCCATAAAATTCTGCGAGCCATGACCTGTGGTTTTGTGGCATCGGATCCGTCTGTCTTCTACCATAATATATCCCGGACAACTGAAACGATCCTCCACCGTGACAACGCCGCCTTCAAGCCCTGCCGCTGCCGTGATGATTTTAAAAGTAGATCCCGGTTCGTAGGTATCATTGATACAGCCGTTACGCCACATCTGATTTAGCAGTTCCTGCTGTTTTTCCTGAGAAAGTCCTTCNGCTNCCGTTCCNTCCGGAAGCTCATAGGGATTATTCAGATCAAATTCAGGGACATCNACCATCGCCATGATCTCTCCGTTTTGAGGGTTCATGACCAATATAGATACTCTTTCCGCCTGCTTGGTCTCCATCACCTGTTTNGCAAGCTGGGTAGCGTAACTTTGTATGTTAATATCCAGACTGATATAGAGATCCTTTCCCGCCACCGGCTCTACTCTCTCTTCTCCGGCCTCACTGATCTCCACCCCTCTGGCATCGGTAACCGTAAGAATAGTTCCCTCCTGCCCTTTCAGATAGTCCTCATATTTTACTTCAAGTCCTATAATCCCCTGATTATCCCCGCCTGTAAAGCCCAGCACCTTCGACGCAAGCTCTCCATAAGGGTAATAGCGCTTGTAATCTTCATCCACCTTTACCCCGTCAAGATCATAAGCGCGAATGGCATCCCCCTTTTCCTTCTCCACATTACTCTTGATCCTTTCGATAGAAGAATACTTTTCCACCCGTTTCCGCACATATTCTTCCGACAGATCAAGCTCTTTACTTAAAACTTCAACAATCCTGTCAGGATCCTTGATCTGGTTGTGGATTACGGAAATGGTACATACGGTTTTATTGTCCGCGATCACGTTTCCGTTTGCATCCAATATCCTTCCTCTGGCTGCCTTGATGCTCCGCTCCCGCTCATGGAGCTGCTTCGCCTGCTCTGTATAATAATCAGATTGAAACACCATCAAATAAACCAGCCTGCCTACGAGTATCAAAAAAAGCGCCAGACAGGCAAAAAAGACAACAACAATTTTTTTACGGATAAAGGTTTTGTGATTTACCATAGAAACCTCATAGAAAAGGTATTATTACAATTTATTACCTTTCCTACGAGGTTATTCTTAAAACTCTCTATTCTTCCGGTGCAGGTGTCGGTTCTTCCCGGGGTGTNCCTGTTCCGGGGTTTTCATCCTCCAGACCTGCCCCCAGCACATANCCGGTATCCGGATCCACATAATTTCCGGTGCTGGGNTCTACCGCATAACCNGTTTCCGGATCAATNGGGAAGTCTCTCCANGGNTCACTNGGCNGCTGAGGNTCTCCTTCCGGAGGATTTTCNCCTTCTNCNGTNCCTTCNCCNCTTCCCTCTTCATCACTTTCNCCTTCCGCTCCNTCTGTTCCTNCTTCACCTTCCTCGGTTCCCGGTGCAGGNGCNGTCATAATTTCAATCTGAAGNGCTTCCANNTCCTCNATCTCCTTCTCNGTCAANTCNTCNGTCATNTAAATTCCCATATAAGGAAGAACTTCCGTCANAACATTNCGCACNATTTTGGTAGCAAACTTCGCATCATCCATAATGGAATTGCTGACGTTCGGCCGGTCAACNACCACATAAATAGCAATCTGGGGATCATNNGCGGGGGCATANCCTANGAAGGAAAGTACNTACTCTTTGGCNGAACGGGGNGCNGTCTGAGCGGTTCCCGTCTTTCCNCCGATCATATAGCCTGCCGGACGGGCNGTCTTTCCCGTACCATTTTCTCCGGATACNACAAGATTNCACATCTCCCTNACCTTGNCGGAGGTNGTTTCCGATATGGTCTGCCTCANNANNCTGGGNTCGATATTCTGTACCGTNGCCCCTGAGGGACTGACGATCTTCTTCACCATNTGNGGCTCATANTAATAACCGCCGTTGATCAGNGAACAAAANGCCGACATCATCTGTATCATCGTNCAGTTNTANCCCTGTCCAAAGCTNCAGGTNGCAAGCTCNGTTGACCGCATATTGGTTTTATCNTATACNAGACTTGCTGTCCTCGCCTCNCCTGCCAGATCAATATTNGTNTTCAGNCCAAAATTGAACATATGCTGAAACTCGGTAAANGTNTCTACTCCGGTAGCACTTGCAATATACATCATNTTCACGTTNCAGGACCGNTCAATNCCTTCCGNGACACTNAAANNCCCGTCACCCCANNNATTNTGNCANNTNATNGGCCAGCCTCCTATTTCCAANNNTCCCTGACANTTATANGTCTCATTCCCTGTNATGCTGCCNCTNTCAATNCCNGCCGCCACNGTTATGGGTTTGGANACNGATCCCGGNTCATAAGTCTCACTGATACAAAAATTCTTCCANANCGCNTTTAACTGCCGGTACATNGCNTCATTGTCATTCTTAAGNTCNGTGAGATTTTCCTCATTNACATATTCNCCGGTNCGCTCTCCCTGCTCNTTCANNATCGGCATACCGATNANCGNNTCCAGATTTCTGGTGTCATTTAAATCAAACACNGGATATCCTGCCATTGCAAGCACTTCTCCNCTGTTCACATCCATGATNATNCAGCCNACATTATTGGCNCCGTTTCCTTCATGNAAATTGTCNNGGTACTCTTCGTCAAATTTCCTTAAATACTTTTCTACAATNCTCTGNATATTAATATCAATGGTGGTAATAATACTGTTTCCATCCACCGCAGGTATGGTNGTTCTCTCCAAATTGGAATCACCGTTCAGATAACCGTATTCNCTGCCCGGNGTNCCTGACAAAGTATCATTATAAAACTCCTCNAGTCCATAGGANCCCACATTGTCGNTGNTCGTNAANCCNATCACATCNCAGGCNAGACTNCCTCCGGGATAACTCCTCTTATATTCTTCTTCAAACCATATNCCCTTGACCAGCGATTTTTCNTCNTTGATNANTTCCATAAGTCCCTGTATCTNNCNAAATNNCANNCGNCTTGCCANCACATAATANCGGGATGTCTCCTTATTNGCNGCAATATANGAACGNACCGNNGANACATCCGCNCCNATCTGACTTCTTAANGCATCCANAGTCGGTTCCAGATAGGANTCNTCCTGAGATACNGCAACCGCATCCAAAANCACATTGTAAACCTTNTCNCTGGATGCAAGAATNCTNCCGTTTGTATCCANAATAGATCCTCTTTTGTACGGAAGNGTTGTACTGTCATANTTNTGCTGGGAAAGCACCTGCTTTTTGTACCGCTCGCCNTTNTCTCTGGTAATGATNAATAAACGGTAGGNTAATCCCACAAAAGCCAGTAGTACAAAAATAAATAGTACTACCAGCTTCTTTTGCATTTTGATTGTAAATTTGTTTTTTCTCTTTTTGCTGTCCAAACTAACACCTGCTTTATTCCGGAATTTCACCGGTCTGTCTTACATAATCGCTGCCTTCACCACGGAAGGATATAATCTGCCCCTCCTTGGCATAGCTCATACCAAGCTCCTGAATGGCAATTCTTTTGACTTCGTCCAGATTGACGCTGCTAATGATCCTGTCATATTTTTCATCATTGGAAAGCTTCAGCTCATTTAAGGTGCTTTCCATTCTGGAAATATTTTTAATACTGCTTGTGATATCTGCTTTCAGCGTCAGATATCCCGTAAGTATAAACGCAGTCGCCACTACTGCCGCTACCAAAAACAACACATATCCGATATTCATATAGAGAGCACGATCTCTGTTTCTGCGCACATTTTTCCCTGCACGCCGGACAGGCTCCTGCTGCCGCGGCACAACACGGATTCTTTCCTCCTGTGCCAATCTTCTGGCGGCAGTATTTCCCTGAACATAAATGCTGCTTCTATATGCATTTTTATGTCTTTCTCTTGCATTTACCGCCATGTTACCCTCCTACTGCAACTGACAAATTCTATAGTTAACGACATTAGATGTTGTTTACTATCTTTAACCTTTTCCTATTTCCTTAACCGGAAATTTTCTCAAAGATCCGAAGCTTTGCGCTTTTCGATCTGCTGTTTTCCTTTAGTTCCTCTTCTCCCGGTAAAATCGGCTTCGATGTGATCACCTTTCCTTTGCTTGTCCTTCCGCATACACATACCGGAAATTCGGGAGGGCAGGTGCAGGGATTTTGTGCTTGTCTGAATTCTGTCTTTACAATNCGGTCTTCCAGAGAATGAAAGGTAATGATACAGAGTCTTCCTCCCGGATTTAACAGATCGATCAGCTCCCCGACAGATTCCTTCAGTACCTCCAGTTCTCTGTTACACTCAATGCGGATTGCCTGNAAAGTTCTTTTGGAAGGATGTCCCCCTTCTGCCCGCATTCTTGCAGGAATCGCNGNGCGTATGATCTCATTTAACTCTCCCGTGGTCTCAATCGATTTCTCTGCTCTAGCCCTTACAATATGTTTTGCTATATTTTTCGCAAATTTCTCTTCTCCGTAATCCCTTATTACCCGATACAGCTCCATTTCACTGTATCCATTCAGAATATCNCTNGCGCTTTTTGTCTGTCTTTGATCCATCCGCATATCTAAAGGAGTATCAAAGCGATAAGAAAACCCTCTCTCCTGCGTATCCAGCTGGTAGGATGATACTCCCAGATCCAGCACCATACCGTCTATTCCTGTGATGCCAAGTTCCCTAAGCACTTCTTTGGTATTTTGGTAATTNTCCCTTACGATGGTCANNTTATCTCCAAATTGCGAAAGCCGTCTTCCCGCTGCTTCTATGGCCGCCTCNTCCTGATCGATACCGATCAGTCTTCCGCCGCTTTCCANTCGGGCGGCAATCTCTGCGGAATGTCCGCCTCCTCCTAATGTGCCATCTACATAAGTTCCATCCGATTTTATCTTAAGTCCTTCAATTGTTTCAAAAAGCAATACCGATTTATGCTCAAATGCCATTATTTCTCCCAATCAGTTATATTCCGATTCCAAGTTCGATCATATGTCTGGAGATCTCTTCCATATCCTGATAGGTTACAGTGCCTTCCCATCTGTCCTTACTCCAGATTTCCACTCTGCTTCCCACACCGACCAATACTGCATCCTTGGTAATTCCTGCAAAATCACGAAGTACGGCAGGAAGAAGTATCCTCCCCTGTTTGTCCACTTCCACACTTGCTGCTCCTGCCAGGAAAAAACGTGTGAACTGTCTTGCCTCCTTGTCGATCATTGGCAAGCCATGCAGTTTTTCTTCAAAGGCCTGCCACTCAGGATTGTCAAACACAAACAGACAGCCGTCCATTCCTTTGGTTACCACAAATTCATCACCTAACGCTTCACGGAATTTGGAAGGAATGATCAGTCTGCCTTTAGCATCTATTGTATGGTTGTATTCTCCCATAAACATATGCATCACCCATTCCTGAAGGTTTCGGCCGGCTTATCTGCCACTCATCGGTATCGAAAATGGTCTGCCACGGAAAGTTCGGATAAATCTACCACTTTTACCCACATAGTATACACTATCCTCCACTTTCCACCACTTTTAGGTACATTCTACCCCATTTTCGTCCCGGAAGCAAGTAAAAAAAGCGCCCCGTCAACTCTGACAAGGCGCTAAAATAGTGGATTTTCTCCAAAAACAACAATATCTAGTGTCGCACCACCAGATGTGTCACTAGATATTGTCAAAACTTTTTTATAATTTTTTACAATTTTAAAGTTTAAATTTCTTTTCCTTTCTTTTTCCGGTTCATACGAATGATCAAATCACAGAGAAGCGATCCCACAAAGAGCACTATGGCAAGCACCTGCGATACCGGAATCTGCGTTCCCGGAATAAAAAGCTGATCTGTCCGGATTCCCTCAATCCATGCCCGGCCCAGACCGTAACCGCCCAGATACAAAAGAGCTATTTCTCCTTCAAACTTTTTATGCTTGTAATAAAGAAGCATTATAATCAACAGTCCTAGGTTCCAAAGACTTTCATACAAAAATGTGGGATGTACCTGAATATAGTTTGTTCCCTCCACAATATGCTCCGCCAAAGAATCCGAGATGTCAATCGAACGTACAACATCTATAGGAAGCCGCATAGCAAAGATATTATTTGTATATTCCCCAAAGACCTCCCGGTTGGTAAAGTTCCCCCATCTGCCGATAGCCTGCCCAAGGATCAGACCTAACACACCGGTATCCGCCATCCGAAATGCATTTTGCTTTTTCAGCTTTGCGTAAATAAAAAGTGTGGTAAATGCAGCAATCACACCGCCATAAATAGCAAGACCGCCCTCCCGCAGATTTAGAATACTGAGCAGATTATTTTTGTAATTGTCCCATTCAAAGATCACATAATAAATTCTGGCGCCAATAATAGAAAAAATCACTGCATAAATGGCAAAATCCCAATAAACCTCCGGATCCTGTCCGGTCACCTTTGCCCACCGGGCCGCCATCATGATTCCGGCAACAACGCCAATGCCGATGATCACACCATACAACGCAATTTCAAAACCGAAAACACTGAAGCTTTTCGGTACATTTCTTAAATAAATTCCCATATTTGGAAACGCAATATCCCACAAGTCCATATTGAACCTTCCTTTATTCCGTGGTGATCAGACATTAAAGCGGAACAGAATCACATCCCCATCTTTTACCACGTAATCCTTTCCTTCCATTCCTACCAGTCCCTTTTCTCTGGCAGCTGCGAGGGATCCCTGTTCAAGCAGATCCTTATAATTGACCACCTCCGCCTTGATAAAGCCTCTCTCAAAGTCGGTATGTATCTTTCCGGCCGCCTGAGGTGCCTTGGTTCCGATCTTAATGGTCCATGCTCTGGTCTCATCTTCTCCCGCTGTCAAAAAGCTCATAAGTCCAAGCAGACGATAGCTTGCCCGGATCAGCTTCTCAAGCCCGGATTCCTTCAGCCCGAGATCATCCAAGAACATTGCCTTTTCCTCATCATCGAGCTCTGAAATCTCCTGCTCAATCTGTGCGCAGATGGCAAATACCTCGCTGCCGGTTTCGGCGGCGAATTCACGCACTCTGTTAACTCCCTGATTGGAAGCTCCGTCATCCGCAAGATCCTCTTCTCCCACATTTGCGGCAAAGATGACCGGCTTATAAGTGAGCAGATTGTAAGAATTTAATAGCGCTTTCTCATCCTCATCCTCTGTCACATAGCTTGCAGCCAGCTTTCCTTCTTCCAGATGTGCCTTCAAGGATTCAAGAAGCGCAGCCTCCTTGGCAAGGGACTTGTCCATTCTGGCTGCTTTACCCGTCTTGGCAATCCTTCTGTCCAATATTTCCATATCCGAAAAGATCAATTCCAGATTGATGGTCTCAATATCCCGTAAAGGATCAATCGTTCCATCCACATGCACTACATTAGAATCCTCAAAGCAGCGCACCACATGGACAACCGCATCTACCTCTCTGATGTTGCTAAGGAATTGATTTCCCAGCCCCTCTCCCTTGGAGGCGCCCTTCACCAGACCTGCAATATCCACAAACTCTATCACGGCAGGAGTTACCTTCTTCGAGTGATACATATCCCCGAGAAGCTTTAATCTCTCATCCGGAACTGCCACAATACCCACATTGGGATCAATGGTGCAGAAGGGATAATTTGCCGACTCTGCTCCTGCCTTGGTAAGGGAATTAAACAAAGTACTCTTTCCCACATTGGGTAATCCCACGATTCCTAGTTTCATTTTATCTTATTCCTCCCATGTTTACTCAATTAAATCTTTTCCATAAATAATCATTTCTATTTCAAAACTAATTCAAAAAAAGAATCTCAACAGCTATGCTAGTATAGCATATCAAAGCTCAAAAGTAAATCGCTATGGAAAACTACTGCCTTGTGACAACATTTTTCAAACTATTGCTAATGTTTGTCACTGCATCTCCACCCTCATCCAACTGATTAGCTTGCTACACCATTATGAAAAATCTCTACTAAGGTTCTCTAACATTTCAAAATCATTTGTTCTCTTTGCCAGCGGTGTTAAATTCCCGTTCCGCTTCTTGTGATTATAAACTATCTCCGCATTTTTTCTGATCCGGCTCTTCTGCCTGTTGATTTCCCGGCTTTCAGCCTGTAAAAGGAATTTATAGTGCGGATCCTTTTCTGTATTAATATTTAGTTCAATCAGTTGCCCTTTCGGTACAGGAATCATATTATTAATATTGATAACCGCATAGTCTTTTATCTTAATAAAATCCACACTCTCCTTCATTTTCTTGTGCTTTGATTTAAACGAGGATAGTGGCGCAAAGTAGGAAAAATGACTGATTTCTAATACAACACCAATATATTTACGCCCCGACGAACCGTCTTCATGCAAAAACAAATGCTCCTGATATTAGCTCAAATATTTTATGTAGGAATTCTTCACCCCGTATATTCTTATATTATCTTTCATAAAACTCCTTTGTTCACAAATAGCGATGGACTTTCGCCACCGTATTATCTGACAGAAAAGGCAGAGACTAAAGTAGTCCCTGCCATCTGTTAACTTGCTCACTTATGGGCTGTGCATCACCCACTTATAACTCGCTCATTTATAAGGCTGTGCATCACCTACTACATTTAGTATACACTATTTTTTTTTAATTACAACTTATTTAAGATATTTGTTTGTTCTTTCTTTTGCCATATCCAAGCTTTATTATCAATTTTAAAATCTGGGTGTAGCAGACGCACTTTAGCATGTTCGCGTTATCGATAGACTAACACCCACCTGTTCTCTTCCTGGTAATAAATCAGCTGTACATCAATCTTCTGCTCTAAGATCGTTATGATGCAGTCAAACTCNAATGACCGCACTCCGGCATACTTCTTTTCCTCCTGNGTNAGTANCNGAATCTGNCGGACCGTACGGATCTCACCGTCCTCATCNTCGATTTTCAGCATNAGCGGTGTCACCTTTCCCTTGCTGGTAAACCAACATTGNCAGGCTATCTCNCTCTGCTTTCCCCTATTNAANCCGGCATCTGCCTTCTGTGTATTNGTACCTATACCAAATGCCATATANCCTCATCCTCTCTCANTCTATCATTATCCTGTCATAATCTACCGTCCGTTTCTCTCTGGAGATTCCTCCNCTCATATGGTCTATGGGCTGTTTCAAAAATGCTGCCCGCATCACCGAGTCNATGCCNAACCGNTTTCTTAAAGAATCCACNGTTTTATCCAGTTTCTCCAACTTNTCATAATCAATTTCATCAAATAGTGTGGGCTGCCTGTAAAAGTCACCATTGATCACTCTGCTNGTGTGTATCCCTAAGTGTCTGATCGNTCCGTGGTTCCATAGTTCCAGAAACAGTTCACAGGCNNCATGATAAATCTCCCATGTAAGATTGGTGGCNGTCTGTAATANTTTCTGATGGGAAACATAGGACAAGTCTTTATATTTGATACCCACGGACACCACTTCTATCTGNACGTTATCTTCCCTCAAGCGGTTTCCCACNGTCTCAGCCAGTGCCANGAGCACCCTGTCTGCTGTTTCTANATCNGTCACGTCATATGGTGTTGTTGTGGAGTTGCCATACCCTTTATTAGCCGGAGGCTGATCTAACACAGGAGATAAGTCTATCCCGTTAGCAAAGCCCCATATGACCTCTCCCTGCTTCTTTAGGATACTTTTCAGCCACACCGGATCGGCTNCTGCCAGTTCTCCTATGTTCTTGATTCCNACGCTGAACAGTTTCTTGGCCGTAGCTCTNCCCACAAAAAACAATTCGGATACGGGAAGCGGCCACATCTTNCTCTGTATCTCTTCCGGGTATAANGTNTGTNCCATATCAGGCTTTTTAAAGTCGCTTGCCATCTTTGCAAGCAGCTTATTGCTTGACACGCCTATATTGACTGTAAATCCCAGTTCTTCCTTGATGCGGTCTTTNATCTGCTCTGCCNCCTCAACCGGTTCTCCGAACAGCCGNCAGCTTGCGGTCATATCTANAAATGCCTCATCGATGCTGTACTGCTCTACNATGTCGGAATATTCNCGCAGGATATCCATAAATGCAGCAGANCATTTCTCATACAGGCTATAATTGGGCGGCACNAGAACCAGATTCGGACATTTCCTTTGTGCCTCTAATATGGTTTCTCCTGTCTGGATGCCGCATTTTTTCGCGGGNATGGACTTTGCCAGGATTATCCCGTGACGCATAGCCNTATCTCCGCCTACAGCAGATGGAATTTCCCTCAGATCCTGCTTGCCGCCTTTATGGGCGATACGATAAACAGCCTCCCACGATAGGAAGGCTGAATTAACNTCTATATGAAATATGATATTTTTCACACACGCTCACTTCCTTTGGTTGGAATTTCATTATAGCAAACGTATGTTCGATTTGCAAGAGGGAATTTATGACATTTCCATAGGGAACAGACTTATTTGCTCAAAATCTGCTCTCCGCTCCAATAATGCAGGTTTTTTNTGCAGTANANTCTCTGTCAGACTATCCTCAAACAGCCACTNNNNTATCTCATCCCGTTCCAGCAACANNGGCATTCTGTCATGAACAGGTTTCATGGATTCATTNGCNGCCGTGGTCAGGATCACAAACCTGTCCTCGTTCTGATANTGATNATAGAGNCCTGCCATNTANAATACAGGCTGTTTCTCACNATAAAAGATATTTTTCTCTTTATTCTTGTTCCANTCGTAGAACCNTGNGGCGGGAACAACTACTCTCCGATGCTCCACACTTTCNTTGAACATCTTTTTCTCNANNNCTGATTCGCTTCTGGCATTAAAGATAAGCTGCTTGCCATTAAAGCCGGGAAATCCCCACCTCTGCCATCTGCAGCATAAGTCATTACGATCAGCTGCAATCACCGGAGCGGCCTCTGACGGATGGATATCTCCTGCCTGCAGATGAATGTTTTCAGCTTTGCGCATCTTTTCATTCACTTGCCTTATTAACTTTTCTATTTCTCTTGCAGTTTCATCATCCACATAATAGCGTCCACACATTTTCATACCTACTTTCACCATAATTTGCCGCTTTGAGATTCTATGGTTTCTCAACAATATAAGTTATTTTCTCATCAAAATCCTTATAATTTCCAAAATCTTCCTCCCTCTCCCGCGTCTTGCCACGAGGTAACACACCGCACATCTTTTTCCCAGAAATCCTTTACGCTATTATCCCAAATAATATTTTCGTAAACAACAAATCCTGAATCATCTTCGGGAATCACATAATTAATCGTTGCAATATCATTTTCCCACCAGATTATCGTTTCTACAGTATATCCTTCCGCTTCTATCTCCTCTATGATATTCGTCCCGCTAAGTTCCTCAAATTTCTTTTCGGAAATAACTTCTCCTCCATACGCTTCAATCCCTTTACTACTATAATTATAATAATAAAAATACGGTTTCCAGGTATGTCCTGACCACATGTCATCAACCGTATCATAAAAATGATCGTATGTATCCATCCAGATTTCAAAATCATTTCCTCTACGATATACCACCTGCCCGATTTGAGAGAACTCACTTTCTACCGGTTTTCCATCTTCCACTGTCCATAATTCACTGATATTCGCCGTAAAATTATCATCCGTATAAAAGAATAAATATTTCCTGCCCGGACCGAGTTTCATTTCTCCGTCTATCATGCGGTAATTCTGGCAATTCCGTAGCAGAGTACAGTAGTTTGCTCCTGCAAAGCAAAGCGCTCCGCGGTATTTCACCACCCCATATTCATCATAGCTATCCCCGCAGATCATAAATGCTTCATATTTTCCGTCCCTGTCATAATCATCATAATCCAGCAATAAAATTTTGCTCTCCAGCGCGCCTGCTGCAATAAGCATATTTTGTTTCAATACTTCCTCCTGNGTCAGAATCAGATTTTCCAATTCTTCCGTCAAAACACTCTGCATATTGCCGCCTGTCAGCATTCGGCACATATCGTAATCAATCATTTTGTCTCCGGTTTCGTTCCATTTATCACAAATTNCCCGGTATTGTTCTTCTGATACCTCTTTTCCATCTACCGTATACGTGTACTGCAGTTCTTCTCCCTCTTCCGAGAGCTCACATCTTTCACTGTAANTTTGCAGAAGTGTTTCCTTCTTTCCCTCTATCTGATACACGTTGGAATATACATTACCGCCGGTATCGTAGTCACCAAATACGATTCCTTCTTTTTCCCGATACACCATAGCTCCGTACTGTCCGTATTCTCCAACAGGAATCACTTTCCCTTTTTCATAAGTATAAACGGAAGCGCCACATGCGTGCGCATATCCTTCTATCACAATAAGCTCCGGAGTCTCGTCATCATCCAGATAAATTAATGCAAAGCCGGGAACTTCCTTACTGTCACTCCCCCTGTGGGGTACATATTCCGCCAAAAATGTTCCATATCCTTCCAATACCTCCGACTGCTCCGCCACCATTTCCGCAAGCTGCAANGATTCTTTCTGTAAAAGCAAAACATCTCTAGCTTCTGTCAGCAAATCTGCAAGCTCTGATTCCCAAATAGCCAACGCATCATCATATCCGATTGAGATATATTTGTCTGTATCCAGTTCTTCCCATTTTTTCCGAACTGCTTCTTCCGTAGCGCTAATGCCGTCTATCTCATATGTTTCGGGACTTCCATCAAAAGGCTGATAACTCATTATCGAACAGACCAGCTTCGTCTCTCCATCTTCCACCTGAAAAAATTGGGAACTCCCTTCACCCATTCCTGAAAAACCACTGAAAATCATCCCGCCCCTTTCTACATACTCCATGCTTCCGAAAGAGCCAAATTCACCCAATTCTACCACCGATTCCTGATAATATGTGTAAACTTTTACCCCCGACGCATGGCTGTTGTCTTCTATCAATAATAATTCAGGAATACTATCGTCATCAATTAATGCCAACATCACTCTCGCCCTATGGACATATTTATTTTCTTCTTCCATATACGCTTCCAGAAATCGCCGATATGCCGTTGTATATCCACCGATCCATAAAGTTTCTTCTACTGATGCTTCTTCTTTTTCTGCATCTTCTGNTGTTTGTTCTATCTCATTCTCACTCCCGGCACCTTCCACTATCTGTTCCACGTCTTTCCCGCTTTCACCATCATCCAATGGGGACTCTGCCACCGCCTCTTCTATCTGCAGTTCCTGNCGGAAAGTGTCCATATTTTCATTATCTGCACCGCATCCTGCTAACAATAAGCAGATANTTATGANAATTCCTAATATCCGTCTTTTTTTCATATAATAGAATTTCTCCTNCTCTTATAATAATAAAGGCATTTTTAATTCCACTCTATTTCGGTATGAGTACATAAAAATCTATAAAAAATGAAACCAGCCTCGCGTATTACGATTCCCAGTTTCATTTTATCTTAATCTCCTTTGNTTTTTCTTATATTTTATAGGGTTTTCGTCTTTCATAGCCTTATCTTCCTGAGACAAAGGTTTTCCTAATTTCTTTGACAAAAGAATGGCTTCCCTCAATCGATATACTTTTCCCCCAGAAGACATTGTCAATCTCCCGTCGGGCATAACTTCACCAAACCTGTCAAATCTATCTATAACATCTTTTTCTTTTCTTTCAGCTACAATCATGTTATTCACTCCCCTTAAAATACTTATTCATCAATGCTGCTGCACCATATGAATCTATATACAATGTATGCCAATCAATACGTTTTGCGGATCCCTCTTTTCTATTCTTTTTATCCACCACCCTTTAGGCCGAATTTTCTTTTGTTATCCTATTATTTATTATACCCTGCCATGTAAATACTCACAATCCGAATTTTTCCGAAAATACAACTTAATCTATACTTTTACTGAGCATTTATTTTCATCCGTAAATTTCTGAAAACTTCCTCGTGGCTCATCCTTTCAGCATTTTCCGCNGCAAGCCTGTCANGCCTTANCCAGTGCAANTTCCACACTNTCNGTCAACTTTGAATACTCCTCAAGGCTTAGTACNACCATTGCTCCATATCCNTTTTTTGTCAGATATACNGGTTCTCCTGNATTTACAATTTTCTCAATATCAGGAAACTTATTTNTCAAATCCGAAACANGNCTGATCTGTANCATANNCTTTCANTNCTTATCANTATTTTATCNTANTNTTATCNTTTNCTTTANTTTATTCTACNATTTANAAAAANNCAATCCNATAAATCCTTCTTCNNANCANCCAAAANAATNTNTNAGNAAAACAGACTATTAAAGAAACAAGGAGCCTTACACAACTCCTCTAATGCTATACTATGGTCATACAAACACCCTATTAAAATATAATAGAGCCTTTTTTAAGACATGCTCAGGTCTGTGATTTTTTNCTACTAAATTTAATGGTACTTTGCTTTGTGATTAGCTAATATCTTACCAGCTTTNCTCTTTGCGCTTTTGCTAGTAGAATTACTGGCTAACTTTTTAGCTGCACCACCGACTTTTCCACCATGATGTACTTTAGCCATATTGCAATACCTCCTTTGCAAGAATCTCCTTGCGCAAGAAAGCAGTTTAGGTTATTATTAATTTGCGAGAAAAACAATGTCCAACGCGCTTCTTGGGCAAGGGAATTAGTCAGAGCTATTGCTCTGGCTTTTTCTATGTATAGAGCTAATCTCTTTACATACTGTTTTTGAGTTATTTAGTTGTATATACACATAATGCATTATACAATAGCTTTAGCTAATGAATTTAACTTTGTTTTGCTTCCAAATCCTGTTCTGTATCTTATTTGAATTTCATCTGTTATGCCTCGTCAAATACTATTTCCTCTTGATTCTTATTATAAAGTGTCAACCTGTTTTCAAGATTGATNTCATTNACAATCCANCCTCTTAAAGTACATGCCGTAATAAAATCNTGTATTCTATTAACNCCATTAATTTCCCGGAGTGTAACGACAACCCCAAAATTTAAATTTGAAGNCATAGAAGTAGTCAACCGTTCTTTCGAGACAATGGATATACCCCATAATCGCTCATCATAAGATTTCAATGCTTTATTTTTCTTTAAAACTTTAGATATAAACTTTGTATTTTCCCATTTTCTGAAATCTTTACGCGATTGGCGTTCGTCAACAGCATGTCCTACTTCGTCTTGGATATTTTCATTGATATCATCAATCTCACCTTTCCCGTTCACGCGTCCAAACTTCAAAGATAATTCCCTTGATGTATANTCTACACCCTGTACTCTGGAACACTGCGGAAAATAGCACAGCGTCGCCCGTGCAATAAAAGGATACTTATTATCAGAATCTCGCGGAACCGGTATCGAATAATTCGAAGTAATGTATGAACTTGCCGTACCATACAAAACAAATCTTATTTCTCTGTTATCCGACCCAAGAATGTCTGATATTCTGATTGGAACAATACCATAGCCNATCTGATTCTGAATTCGATATGTAGATGTCTTAAATTCCCATCCAGCTGCCGAATCAATGACCAGTGCCTTGGCTATTTCTCTGGAAAAACCCATGACATCAATTAAAAAAGATAGTTTTCTAGCAATCCAAGGAGCTGCAAACGATGTTCCGTATACTTCTTCTATATCTTTGGAGGAACATGCCCTTATACGTTCACCTTCCTCATAATCTCCCCCATAATAAGATACATCCGGTTTATTATAAAAGGATAAAATTGTTCCTTTTCTGGTATAGGAAGCAGGTAGTCCATTACGTTTTACGGAATTAACAACTACCGCATTCAGGGAATCTGCCGGAGAGCCAACGCGCAGCATACCCTCTTTGTTATTGCGATTATCATTTGTTCCTGATACAACAAAAATGATATTTTTACTTGCTTGTAAATCGTCTAATGCGGAACCATCATATGAAATAAAGNTTTTCGATACTTCATCATCTGTCCCAAGTGATAAATTCCATACATGAATATCAGGATTATCATTTACTATCTTTCTGATTTTATTTACTAATCGCGGAACTGAAATTCTATCAANACANACACCAAAGTGACGCACCTTAAATCTGCCNCAGCCATCATCAAGCCAAGGATTCAGNCNAGGTCCATCCACAATGATAGATGTTACCTCTGTNCCGTGATCACGAGAAACATCTCTTCCNCCAATNGNTTCAAATTCATCAAGNTAGTCCGTATTCTCAACCCATTCNGNAAAATAAACTCCTTCATCAAATAAATTATCAATAACACCNATNGTAGGCTCATTNGATGGTTTAGGAATATCTCTTTCATACNTTTGNTTNGATTTATCAANAGCTTCCAATGTTGCCTGTGATAAGTCCGAAGAAATCATTGAAATCATATACGGAACCCTATCCTGAAGAATCTGATACAGATCCCGGTTTACTGAAATAGTATCCTTCCCATAAAATGCATACGGATACTGATACCGATCTATTTTAAGCTTTTCCAACATTTCAGACAATGAGCATTCTGTCTGAAAAAAAGTCAGCAAAAAGGATTCCTTATTTGTATCATCGGTTACATTGGGAACTGACATAGATTCCACTACAGAGCAATCAACAATCATATTGCGGATAGATTCTTTTTTGGAATATCCTTCATAATCCAGATCATTCTTTTTTTCTTTTGATTCGTTAAAATTTTCCGGTACTGCTCTGCCACCCAATTTCTCTACTAAAAATCTCTTTGTCTCCTCCAGTTTCTCAAGCGTTTTATTAATGGTTTTCTCATCCACATAATATGTAATAATATGATTTTCCTGTCCTTCCGGCGCATCTGAGAATCGAGCTCCTACCACAACATCATTCGTCTGTTTTCCGCTTGGTCTAAGCAGTTCACTTATTCTTTTAGATTTTGCAATAATGTCATTGTAATTAACATCAATTAAGCAGCCTTTCAAATATTTAGGAGTTGATTCATAATATCTAACAATTGCTCTTAAATTTTCTTGTAATTGTTCTATCTTCCGGGCATCTGTTTCTCCGTTTTTTCGAAGGTTTACCAAAATAGGAGCACCAGCTCGCTTCCCATGATTATATCGAACCTTTACTTCAAGCAAATTATTCATCAGACAATCCCTCCCTTGAGTTTGCGTGACACGCTGCTTTTAGGAACTCGGGCAAGAATCTCTATCTCTCTTGTGGTAAATCCCTGCTCCGAAAGATTCTGAATATCTACATTCTTCGGATTACCGTTTAAAGCAAGATAGATTTTTCTTAAGTAATCGTATTTGCTCGTTTCATCACTAAAAGCAATAGAAGTTTTTATAATCTGCTTCATATCTCCGGGATATGGAATCTCAGGAAGCTTATTTAATATCTTATTGAATAATCTAAGATCCTGGCTCGAATTAATTGCCTTCTTTATGCTGGATGTCAACATGGCATCTGCAATTTCAATAAGATCCTCTTTTGAATACCTGTCAAATGAAACAATAGCGTCAAATCTTCTTGATAACGCCTTGTCAAAGCTTTCAAACAAGTTTGTCGTAGCAATCACTACGATCTGATCACTCAAATTGTCCAATTCTCTTAAAAAAGTTGATGTCACTCTGCTCATCTCGCGAAGATCATTTGCACTGCTCCTGTTTAAAACTAAGGCATCCAATTCATCAAATATAACGATAACCTTTCCATACATTAAATGATTCATCTCATCAAATAATCTGGTTACATTCTTTGAGGTTTCTCCTAATCTGCTGTCAATCAGTTGTTCCAGATGTACCGAAAGAATATCTCTTTCAAGTAAACGAGCTATTTGAAAAGCGGACTCCGTTTTTCCTGTACCCGGTGCCCCATGGAAAAGAAATTTTGACATACCGGTCTTATTCTTGATTGCCCGCGCAATCCCAATAACATCTTCCTCAACAATATTGGGAAGCATGAGGGGATTAGATGAGTACTCAAGTTTCTCCAAGAACTGAAGATTACGATAATTGGCCTGCGGTATATAAACATTTGCATTTGAGACCAAATCCATCAAGTACTGTGCCACCTCATAATCACCATTGGCATCAAACTCTCTGGCTATTTCAGANACTTCCGAAACAAAAGCTGCATTATTCTGTTCAGTGTGATATTTCACAAGATTGATAATGTTTTGCTTCTTCATGGNACAATCCCTCCATACTCTCTTTTCATGCTTTTATTATAAACAGGCGTGGGACATATGTCAACAATTTTGGGACAGTATTTTAAAACAAACTATTCTTCTCTTATTATATTGCTGATCTTTCCTACTTATTTTACATCTCTTAGAAATATTCAAAAAAGGACAAGCCACCTCTGACTTGTCCTTTTCATCTTTCCTTTTATTTTGTTTNAGCGGTATNCGTAGTATATTCTAAGNCGTTAATGCTCATACCAGACAAAATCATCAATGTCCCAATAAGGCCCTAAGTCCCCGCTAATAGAATAGGCGCCGCAAATACTGCCGTCCACAGCATTGACAAAACACTTATATGTGCAAAAATCCTTTGGTTCCACTTCTTCCGTATTACTAAACGTTACNGAATATGCTATATCTCCCTTATCCTTATACTCATCCCAGTCCGTAATATCAAATAGACTCAGTTTCCATCCATTAGACGCAACATCAGGGAATATGCACACTTCCAGCTCCTTTGCCTTTTCGCCAATATCAGTCTCCATCGCCTTCCTTGCAATCTCTATTGCTTCATCTTCGCTGATGCCGCCTGCCNCTTTTATCTTTTCCTCAAGTATAGCTCTATCCCTCCGATTTGCCTCGTCTATCTTCTCCTGCGTCCAGCTCTGCGTTCCCGCGCTTTGTGCCTGCATATCTGCTTGNGTTTGTACAGCCTCTGCTNCAGCACGCACTTCCAAAATCTCCTGCGGTTCTTCTGAAATCTCATACTTTACTGCTGTATCTGCCTGCTGACTGTCATCATCAGTTCTCCCGCATCCGGTCAGCGAAAGAACATCGGCAGCAAATAGAATTACTAATACCATCCTTAAAATTTTATTAGATTTCNTCATGTTTTTCCTCCCACAGCGTTGATAAGATACTTATTCTTCCGGCATAGGTTCATTCGTATTAATATGCAGAATACTTCCGTCCACAGCATCAATCGTACATTCATATAGCGAATGGTCATTCGGATTGTAAAAATGTACGATATAAGCCACATCTCCCTTATGCTCATAATCCGTCTGCTCTGATATATCCACTTTAAGAACAGCCACAGAACCGTTTTCATATTTCAATATTTCTTTTCCTTCCGCGCTCTCTCCAAGCTCGGTCTCCATCTGTTTTGTTGCAATTTCTATCGCTTCCTCTTCACTGATTCCGCCTGCAGCTTGTATCTTTTCCCGCCACTGATTTTCCTCTGCCTGCTTCTCCGCTCTCGCTTCCTGCGCTGCCGCCCCCTGCGAGACCGCATAACTCATCTTATGCTGAAAATCAATAATCTCCAAAATCTCCTCGTCGGTCATTTCCTGATCCGGCAGATTGAAAACACCCGTAGATTTGACATAGCAGACCGTTCCCTCCGGTGCATCCTCCTCATTATCCACCTGTGCAATGACATTTTCGGGGAATTTCCCGTCCTTATATGCCTGCCAGAGCTCTTTCTTGCGTTCCTCTTCACTGTCAGAATACTCTCTGGAAAAAGTATCAGCCTCCGTAGGCTTTGACTGAACCATATCGTTGATTTCCTGCACTTCCTCCTTGGGAATACCTTCCATTCTCTCCCTTACCACGTTTGTCACAAACGCCCAAACCGGAAAACTGACCACACCCGCCGCCAACACAAGCATTGCCGCAGCCACTGCCATCCTTCTCCAGCTCCATNTCCTTGTATTCTTATTTCCATTTTCTATCCGCTTCTGAATATTCATAATGATCTCCTCCTGCATTTCCGGTGAAATGTGTACCTGATCCATTACTTCCTTTACATCATATCCGCTCATCTGTTATATGCCTCCTTCCATACTGACCGCATTCCGCATCTGTTTTCTTCCCCGCAGCAACCGTGTTTTTACCGCGCTTTCCGTGATTCCNAGAATATCTGCTATTTCCTTTATCTGATATCCCTCTACATAGTGCAGATAAATAACTGTTTTCTGCCTGACTGGCAAATCAAGAAGCTCTTTTAATGTTTCTTTCTGTTCNGGCGCCACAAGGGTGTTTTCCACTTCGTCGATGGCGACTTTCGGATGCCGGATTCTAAAGCGAATCATATCACGACAGATATTGGTAGCTACCCGGATCAGCCAGGCCTTTTCATGCTCATCATCACGAAATTCCGGTTTCTTCTCCAAATACCGACAAAAGGTATCCTGAATGGCATCCTGGACATCCTGCTCATTGCATAGTATAACAATACAGATCTTGTAAAGCATGTCGCTATATTTCATGACCGCTTCTCTTATGTTTTTCTCGATGTCCATGTATTTCACCTCCTTTGCTTTTAACACGTATAAAGAGAGCAAAAGGTTACATATTTTTATAGAAACTTTTTCAAAACAAAAAAAGCACGGAACATAGTAGACATCACTATGCTCCGCAGCTTTACCTGCTTTCTCTATAGGTAATACCATTATTTCCTACAAAAGTAAATCCAGGATCAATATTTCTTTCNATTCTTNAATTCTTCATATAAGATTGAATAGTTNCCATACCTCACCCTGCTGATTGCTCCCCTGTCCAGCGCATCCTTTACNCCGCACACCGGCTCNCTTAAATGNGCGCANCCGCCAAANCGGCANTCCTTNTCNTATCTGGCAAATTCCGGATAAAACCCTTGTAATTCTTCCTTCTCCATATCTCCCAGACTCAGCGATGTAAAACCCGGCGTATCCATAAGAAAGGTATCCTCTGAGAGCGCAAACAGCTCTGCATGCCTTGTAGTATGCTTTCCTCTCTCAATTTTGCGGCTTATCTCTCCGGTCTCCATATTTGCGTTCGGATAAAGCGCATTGATGATCGTGGATTTCCCAACGCCGCTTGGACCTGCAACCACAGTCGTTTTTCCGGTAAGGCAGCTTCGGATCTCTTCAATTCCCTGATTCTTTGCCCCGCTTACAAAGAGTACCCGGTATCCGCATCCGCNNTATGCCGCCATAAGTTCATCCTGTTCTTCTTTTGAGGCAATATCCTTCTTATTAAAGCAGATTACAGAAGGAAGATTTTGTTTTTGCATTGAAATCAAAAACCGNTCCAACAAATTATAATTAGGATCAGGCTTTACAATTGCAAAAATCACCAGCGACTGATCCACGTTGGCACATGCCGGCCTTACAAGCGCATTCTTCCTCGAAAGAATATTTACAATATTTCCTGTGCGATCCGTCTCATCCACAATTTCAATCTCAACATTGTCACCGACCAGCGGTTTTATCCCGTCTTTTCTGAAAATTCCCTTTGCCTTGCATTCTATCAGTCCCAAATTGGTATACACATAATAAAATCCGGCTATCCCCTTAATGATCTTCCCCTGCAAAAGCACCCCTCCATGCATTCTCTATTCGCAGTTTGTCTCTTTATTCTGCCACAAAAGTAACCGGACGACGGACTTCCTTGGATTCCGAAACGCCATCTCCGCTCTCCACGCCGTCTTCACCAACACTTGCCGCCTGTATCACATTCACGTATTGATAAAGAATATATCCTGTCTGGGATTTAATTCCCTTAATATCCAGCTGTTCGATGGGGAAAGAAGTAGTCTGTGTACTCAAAAGCTGAGTCCCGTCATCCGCCATCAATGTTACCGTAACAAGTGTTCCTCCCCGGAAATTGGGATCTTCCTCCCCAGTAGGAGCCGTAATGGCATCCGTAAACCTAAAGGTAGACTGAATAGGTCCCAGACTGATGCTGATATCGACCCTGGTCCCCGCCTCCACATAAGAGCCTACGGAATAGCTTTGATAGCATACCAGTCCTGTGAGATCCGTATTTTCATTGTTAACCTCGGAGACCACCCCAAGCTGAAGACCGCCTTCCACCAAAACTGCCATGGCCTCTTCCTCTGATCTCCCCATCAGATCCGGCACTCTGACTTTTTCCGTATCCTTTCCAAGACTGATGGTGATGGTCACTGACGCGCCGCTGGGAGCCTTCTCGCCTTCCTTAGGAGACTGGCTGATGATATTGCCTGCCGCAATGTATTCATCATAACTTTCTGTTTTATTAACTACAAATCCCTTCTTTTCTAACTCAGCAGTTCCCTCTGCTTCAGATTTACCCACCACATCAGGCACCTCTACTCCTTCCGATCCGGCGCTGACGGTAAGAATCACGTTGCTGCCCTCCTCGATCATCTCTCCGGGCTCTACACTTGCTTTCATAACGATGCCCTGATCATACTCGGTACTTTCCTGATATTCGATTTCCGGAGTCAATCCGATATTCAGAAGTGAAACCTTCACCTCATCCACATTTTTGCCAACAACCGTGATCATTTCAACTTTGGGCTTTTCTTCTTCCTGCTCTTCTTCAGTCTCTGCTTCTTTTCCAAAATCAAATACGCCAACTGCTCTTCCCACCAGGAAAAGAACAATACAGCCGATAAGGATCGCCGCAATTACAGCAAGGATCGTAGTAATCCTTTCCATCTTTGGTTCATACTCGTCCTCATCGTCATCATCATCGTCATTTTCATATTCGTATTCGTACTCGTACACATATTCGTACTCGTCATCTTCCTCTTCGGCTTCCGGTTCTTCCTCCACCACATACGTCTTTTTGACGGGTTTCTTTGCGCTCTGCTGCTTTGCACTCCTCTTTACTTCCTTTTCGGTTCGAAGGTGCATTGCTTCTTCCATTGCATCCCGCTTATGGGACTGCTTTTTAATTCTTTCCATTTCGCTGTCGCTGATCGCCTTAGTGGAGCCCTCCTCATCTGGATCGACCACCTTAACAAAATCCTCATCCGGGGTCATCAGAGAACGTTTCAAGTCCGTGATCAGTTCCCCCATAGACTGGTAACGCCTGTCGGGACTCTTCTGACAGCACTTAAATACAATCTGTTCCACACTCACCGGAATCTCAGACACATATTCTCTGGGAGAAGGCATCTCCTCCTGAATATGCTTAATAGCAATGGCTACCGTTGTATCGCCGTTAAAAGGCACTCTGCCTGTAAGCATCTCAAACATCGTCACACCCAGCGAATAAATATCGCTCTTTTCGTCCGAATAGCCGCCTCTTGCCTGCTCCGGCGACGTGTAATGAACGGAACCCATTACATTAGACGTAATGGTATTGCTGGTTGCCGCCTTGGCAATACCGAAATCCGTAACCTTAACCTTGCCTTCTTTGGATATGATAATATTCTGGGGTTTGATGTCTCTGTGAATAATATGATTATTATGAGCCGCCTCGATTCCCATGCTCACCTGTATAGCAATGCTGACCGCCTCCTTGACCGACAGCCTTGCCTTTTTTTCGATATACTTTTTGAGAGTGATTCCCTCTACCAATTCCATTACAATATAGTAGATTCCATTCTCTTCTCCTACATCATATACATTTACAATATTCGGATGCATCAGCCCTGCTGCCGCCTGAGCCTCTATTCTGAATTTGGATACAAAATTTGCATTTTCCGAAAATTCCTGTTTCAGAACCTTTACGGCCACAAAGCGATTCAGCTTATGATCCTTTGCCTTATATACATCAGACATTCCGCCTGTGCCGATTTTTTCCAGTATTTCGTATCGATCTCCGATTATCATTCCGATTTTAATCATATTTCATCTCCATCCAACCATGTTTTCGCATCATTCCCTGGCAAACGCATCAATGATGATCACCGTAATATTATCCTTGCCACCGTTATCATTGGCGGCTTCTATCAGTCTTTGCGCTTTTTCTTCCATGGATACCGGTTCTTTTAAGATTGCGCCGATTTCTTCATCCTCCAGCATATTGGTAAGTCCGTCTGAACATAGCAATACCAGTTCCCCCGGCTTTAGCTCCTCATGAAAAAAGTCTATCTCCACCGTATCTAATGCGCCGATTGCTCTGGTAATAATATTCTTATCCGGATGATTTCTTGCATCCTTCCGGTCAATACCGCCCATCCGCACCATCTCTTCCACAAGAGAATGATCCGTGGTAATCTGTCTGATCTCACTGCCGATAATATATAACCTGCTGTCCCCCACGTTGGCCACTTGAAGATAA
>JAAVAA010000022.1:0-34770 GCA_014804285.1 Lachnospiraceae bacterium
TCCCTCAACAGCAAACTTTATATAAGGAATCGTAAGAAAAGTAACCGCCGCTACAAGGACACTAAACCAATTTGCTTTTCCCCAATAATTGTTCCTTGCAATTATGGCAGTAGTCACTAATGTTAATAATGGAAGTAATATCCATCTAAATATCACATCACATTTGGTTGTCATGGGGCCTCTGACCGACCAAAAAACCACTTCTGCTATTGCCCAAACGAGAAAATATGCAGAAAAAAGAATTACTTTTTCCAAATTTCTTTTTGACTTAACAGTATTTGTAGATTCCTCTAAATATTCCATATAAGTCTGTTTCCTATTCATAGAATTGTCCTCCTTAAGCAGGTGGTCAAGGCTTATGGAATAGATTTCGCTCATTTTTATTACACTGATAATATCCGGATAAGACTTATTATTTTCCCAGTTAGAAATTGTCTGTCTGCTGACTCCAAGAGCATCGGCCGTCTGTTCTTGTGTTAACCCTTTTTCATTTCGTGCTTTTTTTAGCTTACTTCCTATTTCCATATGAATTCCCACCTTATATTATTAAGCATGCCCTCATGGAAAGCATGCTTAATATACAAAATCTATGAATATATGTCTATCAATCTTCTTTGACAATTCCAAAAACTGTGTCAAAATTCTTTTACATGGCTAAGAAATCTTTATTACTGACCGTATGGTCTTTCCTTCGCTCTAAAATCTTCCTCTCTTTCTATTGTGCATCCTTGCCCAGCTCTTTGTCCAGAGCTTCATCCAGCCACTCCACTAACCTTAAATCCACTTTTCCCTTCTCCGCCATATCCTTCAATATCGCAATTGCCTTTTTCCTCGGGATTGGTTCTTTATAAGGTCTGTCTGTTGCTACAAGCGCGTCATAGATATCCACCACCGTAAGAAGTCTTGTTTCCAAGTCTAGTTCATCGCCTTTCAGATGGTTCGGATAACCGCTGCCATCCATATATTCATGGTGGGCGCCAACCCACTTTGGAACCATGGAAAATCCTTTATAGAACTTCACTTTCTCTAAAATTCTGGAAGTCATGACCACATGGTTCTCCATTTCTTTGCGCTCCCGCACCGTCAACGTTCCGCTTCGGATGTTCAGGCAGGTTACCTCCTCTTCCGTCAGATACGGAAGCACCGAGCCGTCCGCATCCACATGCTGTTTTTCGGAAAGCTCTTTTATATGTTCGCAAGCTTTGTCATCCACATAGCCGATCACATCGATCTCATGGATAAATTTAAGTTCTGACTCTAAATCGGCAATGGCCTCCTCGTACTCCTTCTGTGTGATCCTGCCACGCAGCATATCAATCTCATACAGCGCCTTAAGCAGCACAAACCGGTCATCAATCTTTTCAATCTGCTTACCCAATCTGGTAGCCTTATTCATTATGCTAAGCGGAACCACCATCTTTCCGATATCGTGAATGATCGCCGCAAGCATCAATTGCTCTTTTCTCGCAGAATCAAATGACTTTTCACATTTACCCTCTTTATGCAATTTTGTAATATAATCAGCCAGAAGGCTCGCATACTTTTCTACATTTCTCGTGTGCAGGGCATTATATGGTGTCCGCTCCTCCAACGCTGTTGTGAGCGCCTCCACAAAGGAATAAATTTGTGTCTTAAGAGCTTCCAGATAAGAAAGATTCGTAAGCTCAATTGCGGCTATGGACCCTAGCGCACGGATAATGATCTCATATTGCTCACCAAAGGCGATGACATTTCCCTCCTCATCCATAGCATTGATCAACTGCAGTACCCCGATCAGCTCATTTTCATTATTCGCAAGAGGTACTACCAACTGTGACCGCGTACGATATCCGGTCAGACTGTCATACTGCTTCGGACCGGAAAAATCAAACTGACTGCTGGCATAAACATCCGGTATATTCACAATCTCCCGATGAATTGCCGCATAAGAACACACATTATCCTCACTCATAGGCACAGGCGGCAGATCAATAGGCTTCCCATCCATCCCCCGGCTGACTCCCTGGGAAACTGTTCTCATAAATTTGAAAATCAGTTCGTCATTCTCGTATAAATACAGGGTACTGGCATCACAGTTCGTAATCTCCATCCCATTATCCAGGATGGTCATAAGCAGACGGTTTCTATCTTTTTCTGTAGAAAGACGTATTCCAATATCCATTATCTTTTCATAGTCTTTGTATCGTAAATGCATCTTACATCTCCTTTTCTTTTTTCATCGGATATATACCATGTTGTTTCATATACTCCAACGATTCCTTCTGCGCCTCATAACCGCTTACCTCCACCAGCACCGGCGCCTCTACCCGATGCTGCCTGATAAGTCCGTCGAATTCCTGCCAGTCCACCCGTCCGGCTCCCACTGCCAGATGCAGATCATTTTCCAAGTCATTGTCATTAATGTGCATATGCCGGATATAGGGAGCCAATGTCTCAATCCACTCCCGTCCCGGGCGGCCTGAAAGCACGGCATGAGCGTAATCCAGACAAATTCCGAAATTCTTGATTCCCTGCATCTGCTCCGCCAGTCCTGCCAGAATATCCGGCGCTTCATCGAACATATTCTCCATGTAAATCTGCTGCTTCGGATATTGGAGAGCTATTTCCGTGAAAAAATTTACATTTCTGTCACGCCAGTTTTTCAGATATTGCGATGCACGAAATCCGGCAAGACGTCCCGTATGAAATACAACGCCTTTTAATCCCATACGCTCCGCTATCTCCATAGACTGACAAACCCGCAGCATAGAAGCATCTCTGATCAAAGGATCATCACTGTGTATGGTCACATCCAAAAATGCCCCATGCATTGTGTCTCCGGAAAAGTCAGTTATGTACCTTCCATAATCTGCGATAGCCTCCGCCTGTCTTTCGGGATCATCCATAACCTCTGCTATATAGAAATCATTATATTCAAATGCACATCCGTATTCTTCTGCAAGACTGCACATCCGATTCATATCCGCCCTGTTGGGAACCAAGTATAGCTTACTCATTTTCTCTCACTTCTCTCTTTACATTATCCACTTGATATACAAAAACACCCTTGCTCTTTCCCTTAAGAGGAATCTCTCCAATTGGTGTTACCGTGACCCTGTCCTTTACTGCCTCATAAACCTCACTGCTGATCAGTATCTGTCCCGGCCGCGCATTGCTCTCCAATCTGGCTGCCGTGTTGACCGTATCGCCGATAGCCGTATAATCCATACGGAAATCACATCCGATATTCCCCACAACGGCATTGCCACAGTTAACGCCGATTCCAAAAGATACACTCTTACCATATCTCTTATGAAATTTTTCAGCAATCACATCCGCCCCTGCCTGCATATCCCATGCGGTCGCAACTGCACGAAAGATATAATCATCCANATCAAANGGNGCATTNAANACNGCCATNGTNGCATCNCCNACAAACTTNTCAAGNGTTCCGCCGTTGTCAAAAATTGCCTTCGTGGTAAGTCCTAAATATTCATTTAAGATCTCTACCACTTCCTCCGGTTTTAAACTCTCNGACATGGTNGTNAATCCCCGGATATCCACAAACAGTACCGCAATATGGCGGTTTTCTCCNCCGATCACCAGTTTAAAATCCTTGTCCTTACTGATCTTATCCACAACCTGGGGNGCCACATACTGNTTAAATACATTAATAACCCGATGCCTGCGCATGATTTCNGAGAGATATCTGCGGACCATCTGTACCAGATAAATAACCCACAGACAGACCGGCAAAAGTATTGTCGGAACAATCCACCCTTTCACATACATTCCTCTTGTGAAAACAAGATCAAGGATAGTCAGCACTGCTAAAAGCACCGCAGAATGCAGCAGTCTCAGCTTTTCGCTGTATACATAGAANAATCCGCACAAAAGNGCCGCCACAANTGCATATACAANGGNTGATACCGGAAGCTGTGTCCTGCCTTCCAGNAAAGCNTCTATGATATTGGCATGTATTTCCACCCCGTACATTTGGCTGTTATGCGCAATAGCCGGCATATAGGAATCCTGCATTCCCACGGCATAGGCGCCCACCAGCACCACTGCATCCCGAAANATNGCTGCATCCACAGTCCCATCCAGTACATCCGCCATGGAGACNACACTGTATCCTCCTGCTTTGCCGGAATAGGTAAAATAAAACCGGTTATTTCTTCCATAAGTNTCTGGAAATANTGCTTTCTCTCCCCTGCTNTCCTGATAAACCTGNTATACCTGNGAAGAAAGACTGTANTTTCTCTCCCCTTCGTGATCCAGATACGCCATTGCCNGACGCACATATCCATCCGNATCNACAAANGTATTNGCAAANCCGCANAGAACNTNNNTTTTNAGGCTGTCATAAGGTTCTATCACATGATCCACATAATAAGGATTATAAANGACCTTTCCGTCTTCTCCNTTTTCCGGCTGNTCCTTAAANGAAAANCTCATGGCGGCAACAACGTTTCCCGCTTCCCCACAGACCTCGGCAAAATAGTCATCCGTCTGCCCGTCCGCCTCCTCACTGTAGATCACATCGAATCCGATGACTGCCGGACGCATATCTCCTGTACCGTTTAACAGCGATACCAGCTTCGCAGGGATTTCCCTGCTCCATGTGCTTACCGGGCCATATTGATCCAGTGTTTTNTCGTCAATTCCTATGATATAGATTTTTTTGTTGGTGACAGTCTCNCTTTGGTTCAGCCGGTCNGATATTCCCATGTCCCAAAAGCCCGCNGTACCAAAATANAAAAATGCNANAGANNNCAGAATAACGGCGGCTGTAACCGCCGCCGCTTTCATTCCGCCCAGATGTTTCATANCTTTTTATCTATTGTCCTTCCAGGTCAAATATTATTATTTCCACTGTATTGTCGTATCAGCCTCAATCTTAGTTCCAAAATTNAAATCCCAGCTTCCACTCGTCGATGGAGCAAGCAAGGGTTNNGAAACNGTCTCTCCGCTCTTTACTTCCTGAGTTGCAAATGTTTCGCCATTATACTCAAAGGTTACCNTATAAGTCACTGCTTTGGGCGGAGTTACCGGTTCTTCATTGTCCGGCTTATTATCGCCCTGCTCATCATTGTTGTCAGAATCATCCGTATTTCCGTCCTNNGAACTATCTCCCTCTGNATAATCAGAACTTACGGCACTGCTTGCCGGTTCCGATACCTTAGGCTGTTCCTCTTCCTGAGGCTGTGGTTTCTGCTCGGGCTGTTCCTCCGCCGTTTGAGTTGTCTCGGAATTCTTCTTTACGTTTTTGTTTGTCTGCGCAGAAGCATTCTTCACTGTGTCTGTCACATCCGCTTCAGCGTCTGTATCACCCTGCTTCGAATTCTCCTCCGGCTCAGACTGCACTGACTGCACTGACTGCTCCGNTTCGCTCTCTTCAGGTTCTTCACTTATATCTGCTTTTTTATTAATCAATTCCTCCACATATTCCAATGTTACGCCTTCCATGGACTGTCCGCTCTCCAACAGNNTNTTTAATGTCTGGAGTGCCTGCATGGGGAGTTCTTCATATGCAATATCTCTGGTGCTGTCCGTAGTTCCGTCATTGTATATGATCAGCTCGCTGCCTGCCGGTACCAATACCTCTTCCCCATAAGTGCCGTCNGGGAGAATGGNCTTTATTTCAACCTTCCCCTGAAAACAACACATCTTTGTATTTTGNTTACCATTTTCGTCAGTAAATATTTCCGCGCGATATATCGTTCCACGAACCGCCATGACAGAGTTCGGTGTGGAAGTCTCATATTGAGAATCTTTGCTCAATGGATTCTGAATTTCGTTGGTAATGGCTCCCTGTTCCAGNCAAATCTTCGTCTTGGAATTTACGTCTGTNCCTTTTGCCTCAATGGAAAANATCGTATCTGCTTCCGCCATCACATACTTATCATCATCCAACTTCATACGNATGCTGCTGTCCTGCCCTATNCTGACGCGNTCCCCGGATTCCAGATANAGGTTTTCCGCCGCATTCATGGAACCCACACTCTCCCGCTCGATCACAGCGGTTCCTTCCACTTCATAGACCANTATAGAACGAAAAGCTTCTTCCTTATTNACTAAAAGTACNANCACNGCCNCAGCAATCACGGCCACAGCAGCACAAATNCCAATTANGATCTTNTTATCCGCCATCTTCTGCATAATTATCCACGCCCCTTTTTGGCTTACTGCTTTCATTACCTTATCGTTTCGTAAATGTGTAGTTTCCATCTTCGCTTACATAAAAAGCGCTGCCGCCCGAATAGACTGATTTATCACCGCCTACCTGCCATTTTCCTGCTGCCAGCTGATAAGAAGTGCCTGCTTTCAGCGAGTAGACTCCGTTCTCTGAAATGACATTACCTGCTGGGCTTTTGGATACGGTAATACTGCAAGTCATCTCATTGCCTGCTTTNTCCTTTGCCCAGATCNCGCAGGATGAAGATGTACCATTTGCACTTACCNNATAAACTGTANNCCATNNAGAAGNNACATNCGNNCCNTTCACTTTGACACTCTCTAGGTTGGTATCCAGTATATGAAATTCAGTTCCTTCCTGANAAGTCCCTCCATTCACTACATCTTCAACTATCACAGGGGCTACGGTATCCACCACGATTCCTCTAGATCGTGCATAAGTGGTTGGCCCATCTTCCCCCACCACTGCTTTCACATATAAAACATAATTTCCATCGCTCGAAAGAGGAATCTTCTCCAAAGAAGACTGTGNCGATTTCCATGACAGGGAATTCATNCCTGCCTCCTCCTCAGCCTCGTCAGTCGTACTAACTGACTTTAAGCAGTAATAAAGCGAAACTTCCTGATCTGCCTGACTAACAGAACACTCAAACACCTGATTATGATTATTAACATATTCAAAATCAACCTTACCACCCAAACCATTTGTGCAGACCTTTCCCTGCCACTTAATCTCAATCTCAGGTGCAGCAACACTCGCCAGGTTCTCTGTACTCTCTGTATTCTCTGTATTCTCTGTGTCCCCTGCTTCCNATTCNTCTGCTTCCGNCATGACCGCAATGTCATCATTATCTGTATTTACTTCATCATCGACATNCTCATCCTCGTCCACACTAATTTCATCGTCAGCATTCTCATCTTCGTCAGCATTCTCATCTTCATCGGCATTCACTTCATCGCCNGTATTCTCATCTTCATCGGCATCGGTTTCATCGCTGACTTTTTCATCATCAACAATTCCAGCATCCACATTCTCTTCATCACTGGCATTTTCATCATCCAAGATGATTCCGTCATCAGAAACAGAATCCGCCTCAATCTCCTGAACNTCTTCCTGACTATCCTCTGCTGCTNCCATCATCGTACTCACCGGCNTCATACANCCAATCAGCACTGCCATTCCCAGTGCAGCCACACTCTTCCATTTCTTGTACATATTTATCGCCTCCAACTTTCACACTTGAAANATAAGTTGATCCTGTTACAAACATATACTACNAATGNATATCGNCCTTTCNACCCTATTATATTACACATAANTCANAAATTAATCAATATCACTAATGTTCAAAAGACCATTTTTTTANGCATGTTTTCTNGTGCATCTNTTCCAAANANNCAGNCNANTATCTNCTNATTNTCAATATGAATACAANATCTGNGCTGTNCTCNTCCCTATTTNCANCCGNTANACCTCTGAANGCAGCCTNCGATAACCATCCCGCCAACCGACACTAGCGTCCTCATCCCTTACACTATATTTAACCGTAAAATATAAGAATCCATCTGCATAATACAGATCTTCGTATTCTATCCGGCTGGCTTCCTCATTCTCCCATTTTGTGATATAATCACCCAGATCCATGGCAACCCTGACTACTTTGCCGGAATCGCCTGGTATTGCATAGATGTTTGTTTTTTCCTCTTCATCATCATATAAATCCTGCTCACACAGAGCGCCTTTATTGGCAGAGTTATAACACCGTGTCAAATACATTTGCCGGTCATATGATNCCAAGATACTCTGCAATAGTTCAGATGGACAACATATATTCGCCTCAACATNCCATACTGTTGTATCATGTTCTCCGCCATAATCTGCCACCGGCCANCTACGGCTGGGAAAATAAACCAATGTCTTTCCATCATNGTGGCTAACATAAAAGAAATCCCCTCTTGTCTCTNCCGCCTTATAATCCGTGCCGTCAAGTTTGATGCTGATCAGTATTCCTCCCTGAAACACANNGGCAGATCCANCATAACCGCCAAAAATAANATAAATCCTGTCCTTATCTACTNCTACATGCAATATGCCTTCTCTATAAGGATATGATTCTTCTTTATTGATATCTGATGTAAGCGCTATAAGTTCCCTATGTTCGCCCTCNAGAGAAACTGCACACAGTCTTTCAACAGAATCCATCATTTTTACCTTACTATAATAAAGCCATCCATCCTGATAAGCCTCAAAAGTGTTATGAGCGCCATCATACTCAAAAAACATCGCTTTCTTTTCTCCNGTTTCATAGTTCATAACATAATAGCCGGCACCATCCTGTTCCCGCATCTTCAAAATAATAATATTTNTTTCCTTGTCAATGGCAAGAATCTCTCCGTCTCCATAGTCGATCCTGTCATTTCCCTGCATATCAACGGAGTATAACTGACTGTANTCANNCCCACTCTCTANATGAAACTCNCCATCTGTCATATAGAACCTATCATTGATAAGGTAAATATCACCATATCCTTCNTCAGTAAACAANTCCGTNNCTTTTCCGTCTGAATCAATACAGACAATTTCTTTTTGAGTTCCTGGAATGAAGCCATAATTTGTCCCCCATGCNGTTTCCTTATAGGAATCTTCATGATACTTTCTGTAATACACCTTGCCATCCTGATAAGCATAAATATTGTTCGTATCCTTCAGCCCCTCTATAAGTGACAGATCATCTACGTACTGTACCGGTGCTGCCTCGTCACTATNTTCTATATCTTCTGTTATATATGTTGTAATGACATCGTCAGTCTCCAACTGCTCTGATTCTTGTTCATCCGCTGCTATTGTACTTTCTTCCTTTACCATGTCAGCCTCTTTCTCTTCTTCTGACACATTTTCTCTTATTGTTTCTTCTTCATTGATTATGTTTTCCGGCTCTTCCACATCTTCCATTTTTTGTTCCGGCAGAGTTTCATAATCCGTATCCGCCTGCTTTCCACAGGCTGCTATACAAAGACCAAGCAATGCTATAAAAATGATATGTATATTCAGCTTTCTTTGTTTCATTACTAACGGATGCCTCCTCTTCAAAGTTCCTTATGAAATCCGTATGATTTGCTCATACAAAAGAATTTCTTCCGCACTTACATTTCTATTATCATGATAGTGCCCGAAAAACCACTTTTTAAAGTGTACTTTCTGACGTATCTCCTCAAAATAGGTTGTTAAATTATCCGGTTTATACATGCCCTGGCTGAACAGCGCAAGGGTACTGGAGGCACAGCAATGAGACACAATAAAATCTACCGTATTTTTATGCGCTTCCAGATTCTTCCGTCCTTCTTCCAGTTCTTCGACTGACGGCAGCTCCTGTGCCCACCAGCTTAAATGATTGATTCGGTAAGGCTTCCAGCCTTTATCCAGTATCTTTTTCTTTCTCTTAAAGTCCGGATCATCCAATTCCAGAATCCCTCCATCAATATCATGACTGGCAGCCCCGCCGAAGGTGAATATCTTCTTGCCGTCAATGATAAACACCTGGCCTCTCATAAGATGAATAACTGAGTCTCTGATTTTATGCACCTTACCTCCTTGCCACTCCTCCACCGGATAATCATATAGCCGGTCAAAGTTCTCATGATTGCCATCCACAAACAGTGTTGTAAAGGACTTACTTTCAAGCCAATCCAGCCACCACTTCTCGGTGTTACTCTCTGTATCCTTGTCCCACACGCCGCCAAAATCACCACAGATTATAACATAGTCATCCTTGGTCATTTCGCTCTGCTCCGGAAATATACTTTTATTAAATCGCTCAAAGTTACTGTGGCAGTCGCCGGTTATGTAGATCATAATTCACCTTTCAATTACTTATACAATTCTTCCATTGCCAGATCACTATCGCATTCAATATCCGGATAGACCAATTCATCCGTACAGTCCTTATCCTCCTGATAAAAATGCTTTGTGGAAATCTGCATATATATGTGTGTGCCCATCGCTTAGAATCGAAAAATAGATTCTATCTCTCTGTCCATAGGTATCCTCAACTGTCGCTTTTATGGCGACCATACCTCTTACCGTTTCTGATATATTTATCTCATCAAAAATAAAAAGGAGATATTTATCATGAATAATAACTTAACCGAACTTATCTTTATCTTAGACCGCAGCGGCTCCATGCAGGATCTGGCTACCGAAACTATCAACGGCTTCAACTCACTTGTTGAGAAGCAAAAACACACCGGAAATGCTTTTCTCACCACTGTATTGTTCGATAATGATTACGAACTGTTGCATAACCATATAGATATCCGGCAAGTTCCCACACTTACCTCCAACGAATATTACACCCGCGGCTGTACCGCACTTTTAGATGCCATCGGTCGGACTATAAATTCTGTTGGCAATCGTCTTTCTCAAACACCGGAAGAAGCACGCCCCGGAAAAGTTATCTGTACCATTACCACCGATGGGTTGGAAAATGCCAGCAGTGAATATTCCCTTTCTGAAATCAAAGAAATGATCACACACCAGCGTAACGTCTACAAATGGGAATTTGTTTTTCTCGGTGCCAACATTGATGCTATAGAAACCGCAGAGTCAATTGGCATTTCAAGGAAAAGAGCTAAAACCTACACAGCTTCTCCTACTGGCTGCCGCTCTACTTTCTCTGTTATGGATAAAATGCTAAACTACATGAAATTGAGTGACTCTGATGACGATTTTTATGATGATGATTGCGAAGATATTCTTTCTGAAATCCAATAATTACTCAAAACATGGCTGATCAAAATAAATCATCATCTCATTAATAACTTCCAGATCATAGATTTCAGATTCCAGCATAAATTTTATAATCAAATCATACTTACTGCTTCTGTTAAATCCATAACCTGCCAGGGAGAGAAATTCCTCTCCCTCCTGCAAGCTTAAATGCAATCCAATACACAAGGCAAATACAGTACTTTTAGATGGATGATATTCCTTCCGTGTTGTTATCTTAGAAATAAGTTTCCGGTCCACCAGACAGCGCTGATAAATAATCGATGTTGTAATGTTTTTTTCATACATATATTGATTCAATTTATTAGCAAAGGTAATTTCCTCCAAAGAATCATCTATGTATTTCTCCACATTATTTTTTGCCCTTATAAAATCAGAATCATCATAATAATCATCCTCAAATGTGTCCTCATCCACACTTAGCTTCATATAATTCAAAAATAAAGATAATGTGGGCTTTGTTTCTTCTATGTACTCATCACTCAGATATTTCTCAATTTCTTCAATTAGCTTCTTTCTGAACATATCGAATTCTCCTTTTTCAAAAAATGTTCACTCCCTCATGCCGCAGCAGCCATTCCTTCTTTTCAATCCCTCCTGCATAGCCGGTCAGAGAGCCGTCTGCCCCCAATACCCGATGGCAGGGAATCAAAATGGATATTGGATTATGTCCTACCGCACCTCCGACAGCCTGTGCAGACATGGTCTTTCTTCCCATTTTCCGGGCCATCTGCCTTGCAATTTCCCCGTATGTGATTGTCTCACCATAAGGAATTCCACGGAGAATTTTCCATATCTCCTGCCTGAAATCTCCTCCTACAGGCGCCAGCATAAGCTGTGACAGTTCTGGCTTTTTCCCTGAAAAATATGCATCCAGCCATTCTTCTGCTTCCTGAAGTACAGAGATCTTACTTCCCAAGCTCCACTTCTCCTTTATTCCACTTCCAAAATATTTTTGACCTTCAAACCATGCCCCGACCAGTTTTTCTTCGTCACTTACTAAAATCATTTTTCCAATCGGAGAAACATATTCACTCCCGTAATACATCTAAACTCCCCTCCTTCCAGCTTTCAGACGGTGCGCAATTCCATGTAATATCAGTTCCGTCACTGTACGCTACGATACTTCCCTGCTCATCGGTCCGAAACACCCNAACGCCTTCTCTTCGGAGCAGATTCAAAACCGCCGCATGGGGATGACCATAATCATTTCCTTCCCCGCAGCTTATNACTGCATAGGCAGGNGCAACTTCNTNCAAAAACTCCTCCGANGTAGAGGANCTGCTTCCGTGATGNCCCNCCTTAAGCACATCCGNTTTCAGTTCCAGTCCACTCCTTAACATTTCTTCTTCCGACTCTTCCTGCGCATCCCCTACAAACAAGAAGCTGTTTTGTCCATACACAAGCCGAATTCCTATGGAATAATTATTTTCTTTTTCATAAAACTCCTTTTGAGGCGCTAATATCGTAAAAACCGCATCTCCCAACTGATAGGTATCTCCCACTTTGGGCAATGTATTATGATAGTTCTTTGCCTCTATGGCATCAAACAATTCCTCACTGGATCTGGTATCCTTTTCNTANTCCGGAACNANNATCANCCCACAGTCAAATTTGGTGATCACCACATCCATTCCGCCTATATGATCTGCATCCAAATGGGTTCCGACCGCATAATCCAGTTTGTTCACATTCTGCTTTAAAAGGTATGCCCAAACCGCACTTCCCTTTGTGTAGTCTCCTGCATCGATCAGCATCGCATGCTCCCCGCACTTTATAAGTGTGGCATCTCCCTGCCCTACATCGATATAGTGTACCTCCAGCATACCTGCCTGTGCAGCCGGATCAATACTGTCTTTTGCTCCTCCAACCGGATCTGCTGTTCTGCTTTCCTTCACAAACCAAAAACCTGCAAATAACAAAATCAGCAACATAACGGATATCCTGCCGGATCCGTATCCTTTTGCTTTTATCCTTCTTTCGCCTTTTCGCTCAGACTTTCTTCTCTCCACAGTTTCCTTCTCCAAACTCCATCCGTATCCATCTCGGATGCAGTTCCTTCTCTTTTCCGCACACACACATGCTATAACCTATAAGCTCCCGGTTCTCTTCAAAATGGGCTATATGCTTCTTCTCCGCATTCAGAATCGCCTGATTCTTCCAATCGATTCCAAAACTGTCCAGTCCCTCTCTCATTCCTTTTCCGGTAAACTTGATATAGCTCTCCCTGACGCTCCAGATTCGGAAAAAGCACTCCTTTCTCTCTTTCTCGTCCAGACCGACAAGAATTCGGTTATCCTCCTCAGGGAAAAAACGCTGGGCTAATCCGTCTTTTACCTCTTGGTATTTCTGAACATCAACACCAACCTCTTGGTTCCCAACCGCACAGCACACATATTCTCCGGAATGAGACAAATTAAAATGAATTCCGGGATAATCCACAAGATAAGGCTTTCCCCATTGCCCACATCCTGTTTGGAANGNAGGTGTATTCTCCGGCGGATAATTTAAATACTCACATAAGCTTGCATGAAGCAGGACTCCTGCCGCCAGAGAGCGGGCTTTTGCTTCCTCATTCTTTTTACCCATGATATCCTGTCGCCGCTTCTCTTCAATCTGATCTTTATGTGCAAAAAAGGTGCCTTCCTCAAGAAAGGGAAACACCTTTGCATAATATACTGTAATCATATTCATTCCTACTTTAACGGATTTTTATAGAATTCTTCAAACTCCATATAACCATCTTTATTTAGCTGCTCCTTCTGGAACTTTTTGTTCTTGTTCATTCGAACCACCAGAACCTGTTTTCCCTCGCTGCGTGCCTCCCCTGCCTTTGCAATGACTCTGCAAAGCTCCTCGCCGGGAAGTCCTTTTTCCAAAAGATAAGCCACCTTTTCCGGCTGGGAGGGCACCTGAAAACCACTTTCCATTAATAACAGAATAATGCGCTCAAATCCAATGGAAAATCCGCATGCCGGAACATCATTTCCGGTAAATTTACCTACCATCTTATCGTATCTGCCGCCGCCTCCGCAGCTGCCGCCAAACTGAGGCATTGCAACCTCAAAAATGGTTCCTGTATAGTAGGACATCCCTCTCACCAGTGTAGGGTCAAATACCAGCTCAAACTGGGAAGCTTTGGTTGCACGGACACTGTCCATGATCTCCTGAAGGTTTATCCGAATCTCTTCATCCAGATAATCTCCTAATGTATCTGCCAGATAAGAAAGGGCATCCGATGCTCCTTCCATTCCCTTAAACAGTGATAAATACTTTTCAACACTTTCTCCGGCATATCCGGACTCCAAAAGCTCCGCCTCTACACCGTCAAGTCCAATCTTGTCCATTTTATCCAATGTAATAAACACATTGTCATAGGCCTCCTCGGGAAATCCGCTGTAAGCAGCCATTGCTTTTAAAATTCTCCGCTCATTGATCCTGATCTGGAAATCCTTAAAACCGAGCCTTCCCAGAGTTGTTGTTGTTGCAAGAATCAGTTCAATTTCAGCCAAATTAGAGGGTTCTCCCAGAATATCAATATCACACTGCATAAACTGACGATAACGACCCCTCTGGGGTCTGTCCGCACGCCATACATTCCCCATTTGAAGTGCTTTAAAGGGTGTTGGAAGTTCGTTTGCGTGGTTAGAGTAATAGCGAACCAACGGAACTGTCAAATCATAGCGAAGCCCGCCATCTACCAGATCCTTTTCACTTTCTGCCGTCTCCAGCTTCAGTTTTTCTCCTCTTTTTAAAATTTTAAAAATAAGTTTTTCATTTTCTCCCCCCTGTTTATTGCTGAGATTTTCAATACTTTCAACACAGGGTGTTTCTATGGATGTAAACCCGAATCTGCCATAGGTTTCCTTGATCACACCAATCACATAATCGCGGATCTGCATCTCCGCCGGGAGAATATCTTTCATGCCGGTGACCGGCTTTTTGGAAAGTGCCATAATATCTGCTCCTATCTGAATAAAATCTTATCATCTGCTAAAATACAGTATGTTGCAATTTTACACTTTTTCAATCTACATTGCAAGTTACCTAACGTAAAAAATCACCCTCAAGGAGCTCCTTGAGGCTCCTTATGGTTCGCATCATATCCGATTCACCCTTGCACTTCCACTTTTTCTATATTATAATGTACAAGGTTTACACACAGGAGGAAAAACTATGTCTTTTGAATTTATAAAAAAACTACCCTCTCCCGATGAAATTCGGGAACAGATTCCTTTTCCCACAGAGTTGGCAAATCTGAAAGCTCAGAGAGATCAGGAAATCCGCGATGTGATCGCAGGAAAGAGCAATAAATTTCTGGTCATTATCGGTCCCTGCTCCGCCGACAATGAAGATGCGGTATGCGAATATGTATCCCGCCTTGCAAAGGTCAGCGAAAAGGTAAAAGATAAACTGATTCTGATTCCCAGGATTTATACCAATAAGCCCAGAACCACAGGTGAGGGCTACAAAGGAATCATACATCAGCCGGATCCTGAAAAGAAACCGGATTTTCTGGCTGGTCTGATTGCTATGCGTAAAATGCATATCCATGCCATTGAAGAATCCGGTCTTACTGCTGCAGATGAGATGCTATATCCTGAAAACTGGGGCTATGTTTCGGATATTTTGTCCTATGTTGCCATTGGTGCACGTTCTGTTGAAGACCAACAGCACCGTATCGTAGTCAGCGGATTTGATGTGCCGGCCGGCATGAAAAATCCCACCAGCGGNAATCTGACGGTTATGTTAAATTCAGTCTATGCCTCTCAGCATCCTCATTCCTTTATCTACCGGGGTTATGAGGTCAAAACAAACGGAAATGAACTTGCACANACCGTTCTTCGCGGTTCCACCAATAAGCATGGCGGCAACCTTCCTAATTATCATTATGAAGATTTGAACCTGCTTCTTAAACTTTATGAAGAGAGAGATTTGAAAAACCCTGCCACCATTATTGATGCCAACCACAGTAATTCCAATAAAGAATTTGAACAGCAGATTAGAATTGTCAAGGAAGTCATGCACAGCCGCAAATTGAATGCTGATATTCATAAGCTGGTTAAAGGTGTTATGATTGAAAGCTATCTGGAAGAAGGCTGTCAGAAGGTAGGCGGCGGTGTTTATGGAAAATCCATTACAGACCCCTGCCTTGGATGGGAAGCTTCCGAGAGATTGATTTATGATATTGCAGAATATTAAAAAGAGTTGGCTGGATAGCCAACTCTTTTTCCTTTAATGTCTGGGGTGTGCTTTTGCGTACACCTCTCTTAATTTATTNCGATTCATATTCATATAAATCTGTGTAGTGGAGATATCCGAATGTCCCAGCATTTCCTGTACACTCCGCAAATCCGCTCCATTTTCCACAAGGTGAGCCGCAAAGGAATGTCTGAGTGTATGGGGCGTAATATCCGATACAATTCCTGCTTTTCTGGCATAATATTTAATCAGTTTCCAAAATCCCTGACGGCTCATAGGCTGACCGGAACAATTGGCAAATAAATATTCCGACTCCGCATCTGCAATCATTGCCTGGCGTGTACCTTCCAGATAACGAAGCAGCGCACTTTTGGCGGCATTTCCAAAAGGAATGATCCTTTCCTTACCACTGTCCCGGCACACAATATATCCCATCTGCAGATTCACATCGCTTACCTTCAGTGTGATCAGTTCCGTTACCCGGATTCCAGTAGCATACAGAAGTTCTAACATGGCTTTATCACGAATCTCCTTGGGTGATGTTCCGGATGGCTGCTCCAAAAGCCGTACAACTTCATCTGTTGATAGCACTTCNGGTATCTTCTTCTCGATCTTGGGTGCATGAAGAGATTCCGCCACGTCCTCGGCCACCATCCCCTCTTTGCACATATAATGATAAAACGCTTTCAGGGAGGCAATATTCCTGGAGATCGTTGCTGCNGAAAACTTATTCTTTTCCAGATAAAGAATATACGAATTCANATTTGTNGAAGTGATCTTNTTCACNTCCTCAATTCCCTGCTCCTGCAGGTAATTCTTCACCTTCACCAAATCTCTGCGATAAGACATCTCCGTATTNTCAGAAGTCTTCTTGATATTATGTAAATAAATCATAAATGAATTGATTTCTGTTTCCATACTTCCCGCTGCTCCTGCTTAATTTTCGTTTACATAAACAGTGTATAAAAACCATTATAAGCAAGAAATTTAAGAAAAGCAAATGCATTTTTTCCCTATTTTACGTACATTTTGATAAAATTTGTTCAAAAATACAACATATCGCAAATCCCAAATTATGTTAATACTAGATGTTGTAAAAAAATTTTTTAAAAGATTTTAACAATATCCGAAATCAAAATCGGGTTTACATAACTTTCAAGTACACATCCGATCAACATTACCAACAGAATCCACAGCAATAATATTCCCTGATGAAAAAACTGCTGTCTTCTGCTCCTGAAATATGGAACCGTTCCTTTTCCGTATCGGTGAAACCAATAGTAGTTTTCCAGGCACCAGCCAAGCAGCATGATACTCCCCGGAATCAGCAGGCACTGATGTGGAAACATCCCGCCCAAAATAAGCAGAAGTCCCTTGATCCCATAACGTATGACCGCCGCTGTTATAAGCATCCCTGTTATCGTTCCCTGCCACAAAACAACTCCATAGACTGAGATTAACCCTAATGCAGTGGTGGATAAAATAAGCAGTGTGATACATCCGCTCATCCTTTGGCGTAGTACATAAGCAAAAAATTTTCCATCGTTTATCTCAATATATTTTAATCTATTCATTGAAGCTGTATTAAAAATCCCTGTATCTCCCAGCAATATCTCATTTCCCATATTCATAATCAAAATTCCCAGAAGGAAACTGCCCAGAAAAAGATAAAGCCAGATTCGATATACACCGTTTTTTTCTGCTCTGTTCATTTTTGCTGCACTCGTTTTTTTTAATATATGAAAAACAGGCGGTGCATATGCACTGCCTGTCTCTACTTCTCATTCTCTGTTTTCACATTTATTTCAAATACTTATCTTTATACGCCATAATTGCAGCAACAGTCTTGGAATCCTGAATTTTTCCACTATAGATCATCTCTGTAAGTTCTTCTACCGTGTAGGCTTTCACGTTTACATACTCATCTTCATCCAGATGCTGATTTCCCGGAATTAAATGATCCGCCACATAAATATCGATCTTCTCATTACAGAATGCCACCGTCGTTCGAATACTGATCAACAGTTCCAAATGATCTGACCGGTAACCAGTCTCCTCCGAAAGCTCCCTCGCCGCTGCATCCCTTGTAGGTTCCTCAGCACTTTGAAGACCTCCTGCCGGAATTTCCAGCGTATAGCGATCCAGCGCGTTTCGATACTGACTTACCATGATGATCCGTCCCTGTTCATCTACCGGCACTACGGCGGCTGCACCCTTATGTCCGATAAAATCCCATTTGACAATATTTCCGTTCGGCACCTTAATGGTATCCTGATAATAATCNATGATCGCTCCNTGAGCAACTAAAGACCGTTCTAATCTCTCAAATTTCTCCATTTCCGCCTCCATGCTGNNCCANATAAAAATNGCTTTNGNATCTTANGCTTTCTTTTCCAAAAGNTTCTCTNCGCTGACAAGCTTNACACATAATACAAACAAATCNGTTGCCATGGAAAGCTCNTCCGATGANGGAAAAGTAGGNGCCAGACGAATATTGCTGTCCTTAGGATCTTTTTTGTAAGGATAAGTCGCACCTGCTCCTGTGAGAACCACACCTGCCTNTTTACATTTTTCCACAACTTCTTTTGCACATCCNTCCATAGTCTCAAAGGAAATGAAGTAACCTCCTACCGGATTCGTCCANAAACCAAGTTTCAGTCCTCCCAATTCCTTCTCAAGAACCTCAAGTACTGCTTCAAACTTCGGNCGCACAATGTCTGCATGCTTTTTCATGTGCTCCTTCATCCCGTTAATATCCTTAAAATATCGTACATGACGGAGCTGATTTATTTTATCATAACCGATAGTCTGAATCGTCATTGCCTTTTTGATAAAATCCAAATTAGCTTTTGAAGCGGCAATAGCTGAAATACCACCGCCTGGGAAAGTCACCTTGGAAGTAGAACANAATTCATACACCATATCCGGATTTCCTGCTTTTTCGCATTCTTGCAGAATCTCCAAAAGCTCGGTATCTTTATCCTCATACAGAAAGTGAATTGCATAAGCATTATCCCAGAAAATACGGAAATCAGGAGCTGCCGGTTTTAGGTTTGCAAAGCGTCTCACTGTCTCATCAGAGTAAGTATATCCCTGCGGATTGGAATACTTTGGAACACACCANATTCCTTTTACAGAAGCATCGTTGTTTACGTATTCCTCCACCAGATCCATATCCGGTCCTTCTTCTGTCATGGGAATATTGATCATTTCAATTCCAAAATGCTCCGTAATTGCAAAATGTCTGTCATATCCCGGCACAGGACAAAGGAACTTAACCTTGTCAAGCTTGCACCANGGCGTACTTCCCATCACACCAAAAATCATGGAACGAGCCACTGTNTCATACATAATGTTCAAACTTGCATTTCCGCANACAATAACCTGTTCTTCNGAAACACNCATCATATCCGCCATCAGCTTNCTNGCTTCCGGAATNCCTTCCATCAGACCATAATTTCTNCAGTCAACGCCTGCCTGCGTTTTTATTTCAGAACTTGAATTAACTACATCAAAAAAATCCATTTCCATATCTAACTGTGCAGACGCAGCCTTACCTCTGGACATATCCAGCTTCAGCCCTTTTGCTTTTGCTTCCTCATATTGANCTTCCAGTTCCTTCTTCAGCACAAGCAGTTCCTCTCTGCTCATTTCCTCATATGCTTTCATGACGCATATTCCTCCTCAATTCTCTCGTATTACTTTCAGATGGTATTGTTGGATAATTGTATACAATCCAGTGCCCATATTATTTTACTATATCCTCTTTCTGGTAACAAGCTATTTATTATCTTATCTTTTCCAAATATTCATATGGATTTTAAAATTTTTTATTGAAAATCACCAAAAAAGGAACTGCCGGATGGCAGTTCCACTTTTTATTATTTTGCGTAATCAATTACGCGTGACTCTCTGATCACATTTACTTTGATCTGTCCAGGATATTCCAGTTCCGCTTCAATCTGCTTTGAAATATCTCTGGCCAAAAGAACCATATCGGAATCAGAAATCTGATCCGGAACTACCATTACACGAATCTCTCTACCTGCCTGAATTGCAAAAGATTTATCTACACCTTTAAAATTGTTTGTAATTTCTTCTAACTGAGTTAACCTGCTTGTATAAGTTTCAAGGGTTTCTCTTCTTGCCCCCGGTCTTGCTGCAGAAATTGTATCAGAAGCCTGTACAATGCAAGCAATCAGGGACTGCGGCTCTACATCACCATGATGGGATTCCACAGCATTAATAACTATAGGTGACTCTTTATACTTTCTGCAGAGTTCCACACCTAACTGTATATGAGAACCTTCCATCTCGTGATCCACTGCTTTTCCAATGTCATGAAGCAAACCTGCTCTCTTGGCCATTCTGACATCAAGACCAAGCTCAGCAGCTAAAAGNCCTGAAAGCTGTGCNACTTCTATAGAATGCTTNAGAGCATTCTGACCATAGCTTGTCCGGAATTTCATCTTACCAAGCAATCTTACGAGTTCAGGNTGNATACCGTGCACACCCACTTCAAGGGTTGCCGCTTCACCTTCCTCTTTAATCATTACTTCAACTTCCTTTTGCGCTTTCTCCACCATTTCTTCAATTCTCGCCGGATGGATACGTCCATCNACGATCAGNTTTTCAAGCGCAATCCTTGCAACCTCACGACGAATCGGATCAAATCCTGATAAGATAACGGCTTCCGGTGTGTCATCAATGATAAGATCCACTCCGGTAAGTGTCTCAAGAGTTCTGATATTTCTTCCCTCTCTACCAATAATCCTTCCCTTCATTTCGTCATTCGGAAGCTGCACTACGGAAATCGTAGTTTCGGAAACATGATCTGCTGCACATTTCTGTATCGCTGTAACCACATATTCCTTGGCCTTTTTGTCAGCCTCATCTTTGGCGCGACTCTCCATTTCTTTGATCATCACTGCCGTTTCATGCTTTACTTCATCTTCAACAATTTTTAATAAGTATTCTTTTGCCTGTTCGGAGGTTAAACCTGAGATTCGTTCCAGTTCCTGCAATCTCTGTTCGTTCAGCTTTGAAATCTCGGTACGAAGCTTGGACAGTTCTTCTTCCTTACGTGCCAAACTCGCTTCCTTCTTTTCAATCGCGTCCGCCTTCTTATCGATGTTCTCTTCCTTCTGCTGGACTCTGCGTTCATACCGCTGTGCTTCCGCACGACGTTCCTTAATCTCCTTGTCCAATTCATTCTTTGTACGAATGGATTCCTCTTTTACTTCGAGTAAGGACTCACGCTTCTTAGTCTCCGCAGTTTTCAGTGCCTCATCAATAATCTCACGCGCCTTATCCTGCGCATTTCCGATTTTAGCCTCTGATACCTTCTTGTGGTATGCAGTAGCCAAAAACCATGCAATAGGAGCAGTCACTATCAGCGTAACGATTACTGCGATCAAAACATACTGCATTTACAGGAGCACCTCCTTATTTAGTTTTCATTGTACTCTGATCTATATAGAATGCATGTCAAAAACATTCTAAAAGCAATTTACAACACTTAAATTTTAAACTCAAATAGAAGTTATGTCAAGTGAAAGTACATTTCTTATCGCATCAAATGAAAAACCCTTTCGATAAAGAAAAGATGTCATCTTCCGCATATCCGCCNCAGAAGCTTCNTNCGGTGAAAAATTCTTCTTTCGAATCCATTCTTTTATTTGAATTNTTTCAAGATCAGCACTGTCCTCTCCNAGTTCTTCATCAAAAATCTGGTCGAAAAGCTGTTTGGATATTCCCTTGCGCATCAAGTCCGTAAGCATTCTCTGGCGCGTCTTTCTTTCTTTATTGTATTCAATGAAATCCCTCACATACTGCTCGTCATTCACATAACCGAAAGACTCTGTGTAATCCACGGCTTCCTTCGCNAGNTCCGGCGGATATCCTCCATCTANCAGCTTATTCAGCAGCTGCATNCNTGTGTAAGAACGGCTCTTTAAGAGATTCATTGCACGCAGNTTTGCACGTTTGGGCANNACTTCCTGCATTAATGTCTCATAATGTTCCCTGGCAAGTTCATTCCCTTCCTTAATCCCGTAAACACGNAGTTCGCCTTTGTATAANACAAAGGCGAACTCTCCGTCAATTTCAATTCTTACTCTTGACTTTGACATCTCCGAAATGCCTGTCACTATCATCATATTCCTCATTCCTGGCCGTATTAATCAATCCGATTCTCTCTGAATCTGTTTTATTCATCTCATTCAAACATTTTCTTTATGAATCTGCCTTCTGCTTCTTATCATCTGCCGCCTCAACTACAACCTCTCCGCCCTGCAGCCCATAGTGTGCTCGAACCTTCTGTTCAATCTCCTCCAGCATAGCAGGATTATCTTTCAGGTATTGTTTGGTATTCTCACGCCCCTGTCCGATTTTATTTCCTTCATAAGCGTACCATGCACCGCTTTTATTAACGATATTTACATTGGCAGCCAAATCAAGAATATCACCTACCGCCGATATTCCTTCCCCGAAAATAATGTCAAATTCCGCCTCTTTAAAAGGCGGGGCAATTTTGTTCTTTACTACTTTCACTCTGGTTCTGTTTCCGATCATTTCACCGCTTTGTTTCAGAGTTTCAATTCTTCTTACATCAAGTCTGACTGATGAATAAAATTTCAGTGCCCGTCCACCGGTAGTCGTCTCCGGATTACCAAACATAATTCCCACCTTCTCACGAAGCTGGTTAATAAAAACTACCGTGCAGTTTGATTTGCTGATTACTGCAGTAAGCTTCCGGAGCGCTTGCGACATAAGTCTTGCTTGCAGCCCCACATGGGAATCTCCCATATCACCGTCAATCTCTGCTTTGGGTACAAGTGCTGCAACCGAGTCCACAACTACAATATCAATTGCCCCTGAACGAACCATTGTCTCTGTAATCTCCAGTGCCTGTTCTCCGTTATCCGGCTGTGAAATATATAGATTATCAACATCTACACCGATATTTTTGGCATAAACCGGATCAAGAGCATGTTCCGCATCGATAAATCCGGCAATTCCGCCTCTCTTCTGCACCTCGGCAATCATATGTAATGTAACAGTCGTCTTACCGCTGGATTCCGGTCCGTATATTTCTATAATTCTGCCCTTCGGTATTCCTCCAAGACCAAGTGCAATATCAAGGCTTAATGATCCAGTAGGTACCGTTTCCACATTCATCTGCGCAGATGAATCTCCAAGCTTCATCACAGCGCCCTTCCCGAACTGCTTTTCAATCTGACCAAGTGCGGCATCCAATGCTTTCAGTTTTTCTTCTTTTACCATAAATAGTTTCTCCTTTTCATTCACTGCTATCCATGCAGTGCAAATGTGAGAACATTTGTTCTTAATTACTATAAAACAAACGTTCGATTTTGTCAATAAAGTAATTATTATTTACAAAATTTATTTTACTCCTATTTGTGTCCAATAAAACTCCCTCAAAGNCATCTTCTCCTTTCTTTTCATATTTTACTCTGAATATTTGGCAGAAAATGCCGGATATGCTATACAGAGATTTGATTTGTTGCCAANTAGCANCGAATTAATATATGTATCAGCGTATCATAAGAAGGANCTTTTNGCAACTGTTTTNATAATATTTAGTTTGGGTATGTTTGGGNATGCATGTNTGANACNTCCGCTCANATNAAAANAAATCCTTNCGTCANCACGCTCGATAAAGCGTTCGCGAATTGNTTCCTNAAGGATTTNTTTTNATNTGAGCTGGGTTNTNGAATGACGCAAAGCCCAACTGGCAACTTAGCTATGGTCGAATGTTTCACTCTTTAGCAAGCGGCCAAATAATGAATTCAGCGGCTATATTGGAATCATTAGCTAGTTTTCCGTCAGTCAAAAACTAACTCGGATAAGAAACAAATTCTTAAGGAACCAATTCGCGAACGCTTTATCGAGCGTGGTGACGTAGAATTTTGTTTCTTATCCGAGTGATCGTTTAGATATTACATGTAGACCAGCTAAACATTAATTCAATGTGAACTATTATTAAACCCGCGCGCCTCTTAAAGAGGATTTGCAAACTTTGCATAGTCCGGATAAGTGACTGTCACCCAGCCATAATAATAATTGAAGCCAACCTCCATGCCAAGCGGAGTATAAAAAATAATCAGAGAATCCTCATCATTGAGCAACTGTGTAATTTCCTGATCCGAATAGTAATCCAACATTTCGTTGGTGCCATTTTGTCTTTCGGTTCTTTCCCTAAAATCAACGGAAAAATCATCATCGATACTTAGCATCTGCGAATTGGTCATGGCAAAACCGCTTTCCATATCAATATTGACTGAGATCACATAGCTTTCAAACGTTTCATCATCCAAATACCCGTATTCTACATATGCAACACTTAAAATATCTTCATCCATATAGGTTACATAGCTTTCCACTTCATACAAAAAAAACGTTTCTTCATCCAATTCTTGCTCTACGTACTCAAGGTGCTCAAAAATTGACGCTATCTCCCGATAAATGATATTGTTCACTCTTTCTTCTTTTATCTCATCTTCACAAATCACTTTTGGATAATTTCCGCCTGCCATCACATTGGAACTTCCTTCTGCAAATTCCGCAAATTCCTCTATATCAATCTTGTAGGACAAGCCGCTGCTTATCTCATTGTGAAATTCATAGTATTGATCTTTTCCGGCAGACTTTTTCTCAGTGGACCGATCATTATCCGCTGTTTCCTTATCTTGCATAACCTCGTCCGACAGACCGTCTTCTGGTACCTCCGTCAAAAGCTCCGCCCTCTCATTATGCTCCTCCTGCGAACCATAAAGGAATCTGTCCATCAACTTTATGCTTGCTGACAACGGCCGCAGACTGGCATACAGCGAAACAATCAAAACAACGCATGCACCGATTCCCCCAAAAACCGTTGCAACAATTTTTCCCGGAGTCCATGTCTTCTTCATCAGTCTTCTCCCTCTTCCCTGTCTTTCTCTTGAGAAAGACAATCCAAAAGCAATTTAAGTGCTGCTTCCACTGCCTGTGCTCTAACTTCTTCTCTGTTTCCATAAAAATGATTTTCTGTTACAACTACCTTCGAATCTACAAAGCAGCCAATATATACAAGACCTACCGGCTTTTCAACTGTTCCGCCGTCAGGTCCGGCAATACCCGTAACACCTACCGCCGCCTGTGCTCCGGAACGCTTTGCCGCCCCCCGCGCCATCTGCTCTGCAACCTGCCTGCTCACAGCACCATAACTGCAAAGCATTTCATTGCTTACCTCCAGTAATCTGTGCTTTGCTTCATTTGCATAGGTCACATAGCCCTCGTCAAACACCTCCGACGATCCCGGCACATTCACCAGTCTTCCTGATAACAGTCCTCCCGTGCAGGATTCCGCAAAGGATACCTTCATATTCCTGTCCTTTAATCGAGAGACAACCTGTTCTTCCAATGACTGCGTTTTTTCCATATTATTTCTTATCCTTCATTACTTCTTTATTTTTTATAAGATAATCCACCAAAGATACCACCGTAAGTATCACTGCAATCCATAAAATAATCTGCGTAACCACATGAATTGCCGCTATATCTGCTATCAATAAACATACAGCTGCCATTTGGAAGGTTGTTTTAAACTTTCCCCAGTAGCTTGCCGCAATTACAACACCATTATCGGACGCCACGAGACGAAAACCACTGATAATAAACTCCCTTGCAATAATAATGATCACCATCCACGCTGGAATCTTACCGAGTTCAATCAGGCAGATCAGCGCAGAACACACAAGAAGCTTATCTGCCAGCGGATCCATAAACTTTCCAAAATTAGTGACCAGATTATACTTTCTGGCAATTTTGCCATCCAAAAGATCCGTCAGGCTTGCCACAATAAAGATTGCAAGAGCTATCCACTTATCATAAGGAGTGATCGGTATCAAAAGAAACACAATAAAAAAGGGAATCATGATCACTCGTAACATTGTTAATTTATTGGGTAAATTCATTTTTTATCCTCCGCTTATACCTCTTCGGTAATTATTTCTCCAATCAAATCATACTCGTTTGAGCCGGTAACGATAACTCTTACCAGATCGCCGCTCATAAACTCTCTATCCGCATGCAGAAACAGATAGCCGTCAACCGAGGGGGCATCCCGATAGGTTCTTGCCACATACACATCTTCCTCCGGCATCCTGCCTTCAATCATCACTTCCATGCATTTCCCTGTCATGCGCTCCGCCGTTTCAAAAGCAATTTCCTGCTGAAGCTCCATGATTTCATCCCGCCGCTTTTGCTTAACCTCTTCCGGTATCTGATCCTGCATTTCTGCCGCCGGTGTATCCTCTTCCGGCGAGTAAGTAAATACCCCCAGCCTGTCAAATTCCATCTCATCCACAAATGCCATAGTCGCCTCGTGATCTTCATCACTTTCTCCCGGAAATCCGGCTATCAATGTGGTGCGGATACAGATATCCGGGATTTCCCTCCGAAGATGACGAACCATATCCCCAATCTGGCAGCTGTCCGTTCTTCTTCCCATCCGCTTCAAAATCTGGTCACTTCCGCTTTGTATGGGAATGTCAAGATAATTACATATCTTTTCTTCCTCTTTGATCACTTCAATCAATTCCTCCGTGATCTCTTCCGGATAACAATACAAGAGCCGTATCCAGGAAAGTCCTTCTATCTTACATAACGCTTTCAGCAGTTTCGGAAGTGCCTTCTCTCCGTAAAGATCCTTTCCATAAAGAGTTGTCTCCTGAGCCACCAGAATCAATTCTTTTACACCGCCTTCTGCCAGCGTCTTTGCTTCTTCAAGAAGATCCTCCATGGGAATACTCCGATAATTCCCTCTCACTTTGGGAATAATGCAGTAAGTACAGTGCTTATCACATCCCTCTGCTATCTTCAGGTACGCATAATAGCCGCCTGTAGTGACGATACGTTTTTGATTACCACGCACAGGTCTGTGAATGCTTTCCAAGTGATTTGAACCTTTCCCTGCAAGCACCTCGTCCAGAGTACCGGCAACCGCATCAAGGGCTGTAGTCCCGATAACTGCGTCAACCTCCGGAATTTCCTTTTGTATTTCATCATAGTACCGCTGTGCCAGACAACCAGCAACGATCAGTGCTTTGATCTGTCCNGNTTTTTTCAGTTCTGCCATATCAAGAATCGTGTTAATGCTCTCTTCCTTNGCGTCATTAATGAANCAGCANGTATTNATNACNACTGCTTCCGCTTCCTGCTCATCNTCNGTAAANNTATANCCNTTTTGNGCAAGNATACCNAGCATCACTTCCGAATCNACAAGATTCTTGTCACAGCCNAATGAAACAAATAAAACNTTCATTTATATCCTTNCCNGTTAAGCNTTATTCTATGTNCTGACAACTTATGTCAAACAGTCAAATACCCCGCAGCAACCTACGGGGCTTTCCTGCCTTCAGACATAAAAAACAAACTATTCTTCATCTGAAAGAATCTTTATTTTTCCCTGATTTAATTCTTCAACAGCAACCGACAGGGGCTTGCTGACATTTTTGGTATTGATCAGCGGATCTTCACCAGCAATGATCTGTCTTGCTCTTTTGGAAGTGGCCATAACAATCGAATATCTGCTGTTGACTACCGGTGCTTCGCCGGGTTCAACCTCACTGTTGACTACCTTCATTAAGTCGGAATACGATGGATGTAACATAATAAACTCCTTTCCTGCAAAAGCCTATTTNTAGGCTTCCAGTTCCTTTCTCATATTTTCAATGAACTCCTCATTTCTTTCCGGAGCATCATGTGCTGCCTGNATAAGCGCATGCATTCTGGGAACACACTCTTCAAGCCGGTCATTGATCACGATGTACTCATACTCCTCAATGCCTTCCGCTTCCTCCGATGCACGNTTTAATCGCTTTTCGATNACCTCGATACTTTCTGTACCTCTTCCCATCAGACGTTTCTTTAATTCTGCCGCATTCGGCGGCATTACAAANAGCANAAGNGCCGTAGGNAATTTCTTCTTTACCTTAAGGGCTCCCTGGATNTCGATTTCCAGAATCACATCACGCCCCTTTTCAAGCTGCTTCTCTACATACTCTCTGGGGGTTCCGTAATAATTGTCACAGTAGCTGGCATACTCGATCAATCCATCCTGNGCAATTGTNTTTTCNAACTCNTCNCTGCTGACAAAGAAATATTCTCTTCCCTCTTCCTCTCCGGGTCTGGGCTCTCTGGTTGTCATGGAAACGGAAAGTGCATAATTATCATANGAATGCACCAGTTGTTTCATAAGAGTTCCTTTCCCTGCTCCGGAAAAGCCGGAAACCACNATCAATATTCCTTTACGTTTCATCTTCATTATCTCTGCTTTCTGCCTGTGCCCGCTGAGCAATNGTCTCCGGCAGAAGCGCCGAGAGGACTAATTGACTGTTTTCCATAACAAGCACTGCTTTGGTCTTTCTTCCCTGTGTGGCATCAATTGCCGTTCCGGCCTCCCTTGCTCTTTGCACCANTCTTTTNACCGGTGCCGAATCAGGGCTTACAATGGCAATGATCTTNCCGGAATTNACAATATTACCAAATCCAATATGAATCAGTTTATTCACAAAATCCCTCTACTCAATATTTTGAATCTGTTCCCGAACCTTTTCGATTTCTGTCTTTAACTCAATTCCNCGATTGGAAATTTCCAGATCACTTGTTTTTGACAAAATNGTGTTTGCTTCCCGGTTCATTTCCTGTGCAATAAAATCAAGCTTTCGCCCAATACTGCCNCCCTGTATNAGNGTCTGNCTTGTTGCTTCAATNTGACTGCGGAGCCTTACCANCTCTTCATCCACACAAACCCTGTCTGCAAAGATTGTNACCTCCGTNANNAGCCGGNTTTCATCNATCTTTGTATCCTCCAAAAGATCACGAACCTTTTCCGTNAGCTTNTGNCNGTACTCTGCAATGATCTGNGGNGAACGTTCCGANATNNAATCCACATGNGTAAGCATNCCGTCCAGTTTTGCAACCANNTCNTCTTTTAAATGNTCACCNTCCCGGATTCTCGTTTCCACAAANCCCTNTGCNGCNCCTTTGATTGCACGNTCCAAAAGCTGCCAGAGCTGTTCCTCGTCAANAGTCTGTTCTTCCATAGAGAGAACTTCCGGATATCTGGAAAGTGCNGAAACTCTNACNTCNTTNTCCANCGAAAANTCTTCCGCCATCTGCTTNANATATTCCATATACTCTGCNGCAAGCTCTTTATTGTACTTCACGCAGANATTNGANTCCGTATAGTCCTCNTANGTGATAAAAATATCAACCTTTCCACGCTGAATNTAGTTTTTCAGTTCGTTTCTGATTGCCGCTTCAAANAAATTCAGCTTTTTGGGCATCTTAATATTTACATCCAAATACCGGTGGTTCACGGANTTCATCTCTACCGTAATTTTACGCTGAGTCTCCTGTATTTCACATCTGCCAAACCCCGTCATNCTCTTAATCATGGCAATTCCCCCGCTTTTGTACATANCTTCTTTTCATTATAGGCGAACTGCCTTAAAACGTCAAGGTGAATAAATCGCGGAAAATCCCCTTCATACTTCCACTTTGCGAAACCCGGGCAGTTTCTCATTTCGGATATCTTAGCGGGTATACCTCATAGCCATAGCNGCCCACATCAAGTACCATTNTTTCCCANTCTGCTTCCCCCNTAACCTCTAAATCCTGNCGTTCCCCNGAAGAAAGCCGGTAAACCTCAAATATATTTTTNTCANTTAATCCCTTCCNTATCAGAGTTTGGCTTACTANNATTGANATAAAGAAGAGTNTCNGCATCTAAAAAGCNGGCAGCAACGCAGCCATCTGTTCCACGATATACCTCNGCAGGCACTTCAAATGTCACNACTTCTTNGGTATTTNNATTCACNCGATCCATCAAACAANTANGCTTTTCNNCATCATCTTTCGTATAAAAAACAGCTAAATAGGTTTCATCTTCTAACTCCACCCATTTGAAATCATCAACATATTCTGTTATATATTCTGTTTTCTTCTCATAACGTTGATATAAAGTTTCACCTTCCCCTGAGCGCAGAACGACACCGGTGATATCTCCCCAGTCTGCTTCTTCCGTTCCCGTCAAAAACGCATAACTTTGACCATCCGGTCCATATTCTGCCCTTACAGGACCAGAAAATCTAAAATCTCTCTGCCCGCATAAACAATCATCCTCATTAATTTCATGAGGAGCAAAGTAAGCCGGTTCTAATAGTTTTCTCGCTCCGCTCTCTAACTCATATTCATAAAGCCCTTCATCCATACAGACAAGTATTCTTGAAGCATCTGGTGTCACATCGCAAATATCGGAGGTTCCAGGCGAAAATGAATAGAAATCTCCCATAAGCTCACGGAGATCACAGAGCAAAGAAGCTTCTTTAAAATCCCTGTCCAAAAAATACAATACCCCATCCAGCTCGTAAACATGGCCTCCCTCTACAAGGTGCGGCCGCCTCATTCGCCATTCCAGGCGTTCCGGCCACTTTAACTCCTCATCCCAGATTTTAGAATCCTGTCTGAAAACCTCCCGAAGCATAAAGTCGGGTGCTTCTGCCAGGAAAAAAATCTTCTGCTGCAGCTTTTTCTCCGCAAAGTAACAGTCAATGGCAAAAAGAAAGGTGCCTGCATCGACCCGGATACAGTAATTATCCCATGCATAATTCAGTATCCCTTCTTCTCCATTCAATTTCACTATCGGTTCCACAAAATCTATTTTTTCGGGAAGGGAAATCTTATTCTGTGTCTTCGACTCTTGTGCTGCCTGTGTCTCTTCTGACTCCGCTTCTTCCGGCTTCTCACTCTCCGGCTGTACTTCCTCCGATGCTTCCAGTTCTTCTATCTCTTGCCTGCCCCACTCATTTAATCCATCAGAAACTGCACTGTCTTCCACGGCAGCGTTTTCAACAACAGATACCTCCCTGCTGCCAACCGCAAGTCTTACGCACAAACCCAGAATGATAATTCCTGCAATCATTGAAAGGATAATAGCTTTTTTCTTCATCACAAAATATCTCCATCTTAAAAGCAACTTCAACAAAATCCGACTCTTATATTAATAATTACTGTCTTTCAAATCGTATTGATTGTATACCATCATCTTCTATAAACTTTCCGTTGTCTGTTCTAATCAAATGGGTTCCAATTGGAAGATTTAAATACGGAATAATATCCTGATCATAATTGCAGATAGTATTTAATGCAAATATATGAAAATTATCAGCATTATTCGAATACTCTTCACTCTCATCGCCTTTATAAAAGTGCCAGCCGCTATCGGGCTGATTTTCTAATGGTTTATCCCGAAACATATATCCGACTTTCCAGCCCTCTTTCGTTATCATATCTGAAACAATACACCCTTCACCATTTGGCTCATTCCAGTCAATCAAGGGCTTTACATCAATTTTCAAGAATTCATCTTTATTTTTCTTTTTAAAGTTATCAAATAAACCCATATCTTTCACCTCCACAGATTCCAACTATGTTATTCTCATTATATCACAACAACTGCTATCTGATATAAACATTTAATTCAGGAGCAGATAATTTCCCATTATGATAAATACACAATGCAAAATTAACGTTTAGCTGGGATACAGAGATCAATATAAAAACCCGGATAGAAATCAAATTCTACGTCGCCACGCTCGATAAAGCGTTCGCGAATTGGCTCCTTTAGAATTTGATTTCTATCCGGGTTAAGTTATTGGCTGACGTAAAACCAGCTAATGACTCCACTATAGTTGCCTAATCCACTGTCTGACAGCTTACTAAGAAGTGAACCATTCAACATTAGTGGAGTTCCCAGTTGGGCTATGCGTCATTCAACAACCCAGCTCCGATTAAAATAAATCCTTGAGGAAACAATTCGCGAACGCTTTATCGAGCGTGTTGACGAAAGGACTTATTTTAATCGGAGCGGATGTTCTGCATATGCATACCCAAGTTAATCGTTAATTTAATGACGCTGTCAAATTATCATCCCTGTCACGATTTCCCTGTTGTGAGAAACAAGAAGTTGCTATATAATGATAAAGATTGAAAGGAGTTATTGTTATGGCATTTGACGGAATTACGATTGCAGCCATTGCGAAAGAACTTAAGGATTGTCTGCTTGGAGGGCGTATCTCCAAAATTGCACAGCCTGAAAGTGACGAGCTGCTTTTTACTATAAAGACAACGGAGGGCGGAACCAGAAAGCTTCTTATGTCAGCAAGCGCTTCTCTTCCACTGGTCTATCTGACAGACAAGAATAAACCCAGCCCTATGACGGCGCCGGGATTTTGTATGCTCCTTCGCAAGCATCTTCAAAATGGGCGGATCACTGACATCACCCAGCCCGGACTGGAGCGGATTCTCCATCTTCACATTGAGCATTTGGACGAAATGGGTGACCTAAAATGCAAACGTCTGATAATTGAACTTATGGGCAAACACAGCAATATTATTTTTTTAGATGAGAAGGATATGATCATTGACAGCATCAAACATATATCCGGCATGGTCAGTTCCGTCCGTGAAGTACTCCCCGGACGAACCTATTTCATTCCGCTCACTCAGGAAAAGAAAGATCCCCTTACTCTGAACCGTGCAGTCTTTCAAAGTACCATGACTGCCGGAAAACTTCCTATTTATAAAGCTCTTTACAGCTTTTACACCGGTATTTCGCCTTTTCTTGCCCAGGAGATCTGCTGCCGGGCAGAACTTGACGGAGATCTGTCCACTGCCCTGTTTACAGCAGATTCTCAGGGTTCACAGATGCTTGACCGGCTTTATGATACTTTTTCTTCCATGATGGAACAGGTTAAAGCAGGCGTTTTCTCCCCGGTTATTATCTACGAAAACGGAGAACCTGCCGAGTATGCGGCCTTACCGCTTACTATGTATAAAGAGGCTTCCCGTAAGGAAATCTCATCTATCAGTGCCCTGTTAGAACAGTATTATGCCGAAAAGAGCACGCATACCCGCATCCGACAAAAGTCGGTGGATCTTCGCAAGATTGTTCAAACCGCTTTGGAACGGAATATCAAAAAGTATGATCTCCAGCTCCGTCAGTTAAAGGACACGGAAAAAAAGGATAAATACCGGATTTATGGAGAACTCTTAAATACTTATGGTTACGGAGTGCCTGAAGGCTCAAAACAGACGGAAGCACTTAATTATTATACCGGAGAGATGATTACCATCCCCCTGGATCCTCTTCTTGCGCCTTCGGAAAATGCAAAGAAATACTTCGATAAATACGGTAAATTGAAACGAACTGCAGAGGCTCTTTCGAAGCTGACACTTGAAGTAAAAGAAGAAATTGATCACCTGGAATCCATTCAGACTTCCCTTGATATTGCGCTGAAAGAAGAAGATCTCACACAGATCCGTGAAGAATTGATCGCCAGCGGCTATATACGCAGACGGGGACCCGTGAAAAAGGTAAAGATTACCAGCCGTCCGTTCCACTATTTAAGCAGTGACGGATTTCATATCTATGTTGGAAAAAACAATTATCAAAATGATGAACTCACCTTTAAGTTTGCCACCGGAGGAGACTGGTGGTTTCATGCCAAAGGTATGCCCGGTTCTCATGTGATCGTTAAAACTGATGGAAAGGAGCTTCCCGACAGAACTTTTGAGGAAGCTGCAAAGCTGGCTGCCCATTATTCCAAAGCGCACGATCAAAATAAAGTTGAAGTGGACTATCTTCAACGCAAAAATGTGAAAAAGCCCGGCGGAAGCAAACCCGGCTTTGTGGTTTATTACACAAACTATTCCATGGCAATTGATTCCGATATTTCACAGATAAAATTAATCGAAGAATAACTATTTAAACGATCCTTTTTATGTAGCCCTGCGGCAAACACCGCAGGGCGGATTACTTTTTATCCTGTGATTACAATTTGTACATTCTACAAAGTACTGCTGGTAAACAAATCCTTCACATGATCGATCTCCTGCTGCGTCGCCTTTGCTGCCGGAACATAGTAAGACTTTTCACGGGCAATTTTGTACAATTCCTCCTGTGACTGTTCACAGGCATTTCGAAACTGTTTCAGCGTCTGCTTCAATTCTGAATTTTCCGTCTGTGCGATCATCTCTCCAAAACGCACCAATTCACCGTTTATCCCTGTTAATGTATCCGCTACCATTGTCTTTTCATTTAACTGCATATCTTTACCTCCATCTCCTACTGCAAAAATTTCATTAACTGATTCTTGTTTTCCATTGCCGATTTAGCACCCTTTTCAAAAAACTGCTTTACCTGCGAATCCGATGAACCGGACGCATATTCTTTCATTTTGCAGTGAGTCACGTCATAACCTCCTATTAGGTGACGCAGGTTCTGTAAATCAAGTTCTGATAAATTAGCCATAAAAATACCTCCTGAAAATTTTCTGTTTCTACAAGTCAAACTTATTATTTCCAGGAGNTNCNTTCTTTATTCTTTATTTTTGTCATTTTAATCATCCAGCCANNAATCGTCATCCGATTTCTTTTTATTTGATACATCAGTCTGCGAAGCATGCTGACCGCTGCTTACTGCCGCTTTCTTCTTTTTCTTCTTCNTTTTTCTCTTTTTCTTTTTGGANTTTGANGAA
>JAAVAA010000022.1:34775-38476 GCA_014804285.1 Lachnospiraceae bacterium
TGTTNCTTCTTTCGGCATGACTCCGGTCCTCTTCGCTATTGCAATCAGCAAATATCCTTTTGGCATNCTCTTTAATTCATCCTCTGACACCGCTTTCCAACGAATAATCAAAATGAAATATACGGCCGCTCCTANCAAAATAGCAAGAGCAAGCGCTATAATATTGATCTTGATTAGATAATAAATCCCCNNATAGACTCCATAGGCANCTNCTCCCATAAGTGNNGCNGCAATTATCGGNCGCAAAAANGTTTTATCCACTTCCTGANTGTAGNTTAANGCCCTATGAACCACGATCTGATTCAANACACACANCAGNAGTGCATAGATNACNGTAACAAACACATAGTAGTATANGCTGTATCTTTCATCCAAAAACAATTCCATAACGATCATCAACACTGCATGGATAACTACCGCAGCCGATGCATTGATGATAGGAGCNTTCATTCTTCCNACNGANTGAAGNATNGCCTGNGTNAANGTAGANAGTGCATACAAAACCACCGTAACTGCCATGCATGTCAAAAGTATAGANGCCAGTTCCAANGTNTCCGGCTGATGNAAGATNACCATCATAACCGGTTTTGACAAAACTCCCAAGTCCCACTGCAGANGGGATTGAAATCANCATNGTTACCTTCACNGATTTTGCCACCTTATACCGCACNCTCGNAATATCTCCTTTNGCAAAGTCACTGGATATACCGGGNATCAGNGCGGTTGCCATNGCNGANGCAAGNGCAATGGGAATGTTNGCAATCTTGGTTCCCTTNGCCATNGCGCTTAANTCNGTGGCTACCAGAGCCTCCTCCACATGCCGTACCTCCATCATGATCTGCTGATAGATTGTTTTGTCAAGNAAGTTATTNACATTATAAATTCCGGTACTTAGAATAAACGGNGTCACNACCATGAGNATCATCTTAAAAATATCNTTATAAGATTCGTCCNCATGNCCNGTATCACGCTCAATCCTTCTACGTATTGTTTTTCGNTTTAATGCGTATATTCCNGCCATAAAGAGAAGCGCTGCCAGTACTCCTGCTCCTGTTCCNATAGTGCCTCCTGCNGCTCCGAAGGANGCCTGGGTNGTCATATCCTTATCCGCNGCCATTTGAACAAGCACATATGCCATTGCAATACTCATGCCGGCGTTTACAAGCTGTTCCANNATCTGGGAAATGGAAGTCTGCAGCATGGTTCTGTGGGCNTGAAAATATCCCCGNAGCACCCCNAGTATACCGCTTAAAAAGATNGTCGGCGCCAAAATGCGCAGNGGNAGNACGGCACTGTCCATCTTTACCAAAATNCCTGCTCCGAAAAACACAAATAAGCTGGCAATACCACCGACTACCAGCACATAAATAAACGCACATTGAAAGATTCTATGCGCATTTCGATATTCTCTTACTGCCAGCCTCTGGGCAATCACCTTGGATACCGCCGAGGGAATACTGTAGGAAGATATTAATAACACAATGCTGTATGCAGCATAGGCGCTGTCATAATATCCGAANCCCTCATCTCCTATGATCGAAACCAGCGGCTTGTTATACAGAAGNCCAATGATGCGGACGATGATTCCGGCAAAAGCCAGAATCCCCGCCTGCATGATAAAACCGTCTCTCTTCTTTNTATTTGGCATTCCTGCTACGCTCCAAANCTTTATCCGATCAGCCAGTCATACATTTCCTGATACTTCGAAGCTGAAACCTGCCATGAAAAATCTGTTGCCATCGCACGATCTACAATCTTGTTCCATTCGCGCTTTCTGTCATAATAGATTTTTTCTGCATANCGGATGGTTCCCAGCATCTCATGGGCATTATAGTTCACAAAGGAAAAACCGGTTCCGGTACTTTCATATTCATTGTATGCCTGAACCGTATCTTTCAGTCCTCCAGTTTCTCTTACGATCGGTACTGTACCGTATCTGAGACTCATCAACTGACTTAANCCACAGGGNTCAAACAAAGATGGCATCAAAAAGGCATCGCTTGCCGCATAAATCTTGTGTGACAACGCTTCAGAATAATATATGTTCGCAGATACCTTATCATTATACTTCCAGTCAAAATGCCGGAACATGTTTTCATAACGTTCTTCGCCGGTTCCTAACACAACAAGCTGNACATTATCCTGACAAAGTTCATCCATNACATATGCGATCAGATCAAANCCCTTCTGATCTGTCAGCCTGGATACTATACCAATCATAAATTTCCTGTCATCCTGATCAAGGCCAAGTTCCGCCTGAAGTGCACGTTTGTTTTTGATCTTTTCTTTGCGGAAATTCACTGCATTGTAATGATGCTCAATATATTTGTCCGTTTCCGGATTAAATTCATCATAATCAATTCCGTTTACAATACCTCTCAGNTCATTGGAACGTGCACGCATCAGCCCTTCCAGCTGTTCCCCATAAAATTCTGTTTTAATCTCTTCCGCATAGGTCTGGCTCACCGTTGTGATCGCATCTGCATATACCAGTCCTCCTTTAAGAAGATTGGCATCCTTAAAAAGCTCCAGTTTGTCAGGCGTAAAGAAATACGGGGGAAGACCTGTAATATCCTGAACCTCTTTCACCCCCCACTTACCTTGGAATTTCAAGTTATGGATGGTCATCACCGATTTGATTCCCCGGTAAAATTCATTTCCCTGAAAACGTTCNTTCAGGTAAACAGGAATCAAACCTGTCTGCCAGTCNTGGCAATGGATCANATCNGGTCTGAAACCGATCACCGGCANAATAGANAGNGCTGCTTTGGAAAAGAAAGCATATTTNTCNATTTCAAAAAGAGCATTATCACTGTACGGNTTAAAACCGTTAAAGAACATCTCGTTATCAATAAAATAATATTTTACTCCGTCAACCTCTGCATGCAGAACACCCACATACTCATTCTTCCAATGGAAATCCATGTAGAANGATGTNACAAAATTCATCTTATCCTTCATTTCCTGAGACATGCAGGTATATTTGGGAAGAATAACCCTCACATCAAAATACTGCTTATCGATACACTTGGGAAGTGAACCTACCACATCCGCAAGTCCGCCTGTCTTAATAAATGGTACTCCTTCTGATGCAACAAAAAGAATATTTTTCATCATATCCCTCCAAAATATAATATTATTCTATATTATACAACATACTTTCCTGCATTAAAAGAAGAATTTGCAAATCAAAATAATAATCAATAGATTTTTCTATTGATTATTATTTTGATTCTNTTACCGGTACTGTAGGCGGATTTTATCTGCAATCAACGCAATAAACTCTGAATTGGTGGGCTTTCCCTTACCAGTATTAATGGTATAGCCGAACATGGCATCCAATGTTTCCATTCTTCCGCGATTCCACGCCACCTCTATTGCATGCCGTATGGCACGTTCCACTCTGCTTGAAGTAGTCTGATATTTTCTGGCAATCGTGGGATAAAGTACTTTTGTGATAGATCCCAGCATTTCCGGATCCTCTACCGACATAATGATCGCTTCTCTGAGATACTGATAGCCTTTAATGTGAGCAGGAACCCCTATCTCGTGAATCATATCCGTCACATCCCTTTCCAGATCATGGCCGGATATCTTCTTTTCCTCTTCATCTGCAAACTGGGCCGTCTTTGTTGAGGCATTTACGGATGGCACGGTTATCATAATCTGAAATTCCCGCTCCATATGAATCAGGTCTCCCA
>JAAVAA010000023.1 GCA_014804285.1 Lachnospiraceae bacterium
AAAATGCCTATATATTCCTTTATGTATTACCCTGTTTACTGGCTGCGGTTCCGGATTTTCGGAAAACGATCTTGCATTTAAAGACCTGGCCCGCGAATCCAAACTGAGTGGTTCCACGATAACCCTGATGGCATCGTCAGATTGGGTGACAGATGCGGAGATGCAGTTGGGAACAAATTTTGAAGCCGCGACAGGTATTCAGGTGGTCTATGATCTGTATCCGGATGATGTCTATTTGGACACTCTTTTTGCCAAATTGGACAGCGATGATCCTCCGGATATCTTTATGACTCAGTCCGGATTGGCTATCAAAAACACTTATCAGCTTGACAAATACTCTGTTGACCTTTCGGATGAGCCTTGGATAGCGGTATATGATACTTTCACAGCCGTAGAAACATCGATTGACGACCGCAATTACGGAATGTCCTACTTTGACAATACGACTGATTACTACATGATCTACAACAAGGAGTTGCTAGACAACGCGGGAGTTACAGAAGTCCCGACCACATATGACACCTTTGTCAACATGTGTCAAAACGTTGCAGACACTGGTGTGATACCTATTTATGAGCCAATGGCTGACGGATGGCACCAGACAATGCTATTTGCCGAAACAGGTCAGTTTCTTGACAAAAGAGATCCGGGAACCATCAAAAAACTAAACGACAATACAATCACATTTGCGGAACTTGAACCAATGAAGCTTGCTTTGGAGCAGATACAAAATCTGGCGCTTAGAGGATACATGGGTAAAAATTTTGCAACGGACACTTATGACAATGCGGTGGGATATCTGGCAAACGGTGAATATGCGATGTGTATGTTGAGACCTGGAATGATCGATTCTATCATATCCAGCGAAATGAACATAGGTTTTGATAAAGAGGATTTTGGCATCATGCTGCTGCCCGTCTGTGACAATCAGATACTCAATGTTCACCCTACCGGGCCGTCAAAATACATAAGCAACGCCTCCCGGAATATTGATGCCGCCAAATTATATTTACAATATATCGCAACAAAAGACAACGTACAATATGTGATTGACAATGCTCACAGTGTGAACAATCTTCCTTTTGATTTGGGACAAGTCACCGGGCATGATGAAGTGACAATGGAATTCCTTGATCAGTTTGGCGATGAGGAGTCCGGTCTGGTTCTCCAGGATGAGATTACTTATTTTAATGAACAATGGGGTGAAATCTCCAGTGATATTCTCAAAATGTGTGAAGGGAGCATATCTCCCGAGGATGTTCTAAACCAGATCGACGCAAGACGGGCGTCCTTTGCACAAGCGGCGAACGACCCTGCATGGGAGTAATTCTGAATTTTTTAGCACCGCACTAATTCAGGCAGATAGCAACTATCTGCCTGAATTACATCACAAATACTTTGCATCAAAATCTGCTGCGGGCATAGGCTTTGACAAATAGTATCCCTGATAGATATTGCAGCCCACTCCCTTAAGGAATTCCAACTGCTCCTTTGTCTCCACACCCTCCGCGATGGTTTTCATGTGAAGCTCTCCCGATAAATCTACAATACTTTTAAGGATAGCATGGCTTCGCTCTTTATGTTCCGTATCCCCTAAGAACTTCATGTCAATCTTAAGCACATCCACACAGATATCTTTCAGCATGTTAAAGGAGGAATACGCGCTCCCAAAATCATCCATCTCGACTTCGAATCCCGCCTTTTGCAGTTTCTCCACAAGGTGCACATGCTGCTTCAGATCATTGATAATCGCCGATTCCGTGATTTCCAGCTTTAAGTTTTTGGCATCAATACCGTATTCTTTTACAAGCGATACATAATGTTCATAAATATCAAGGGCATAGAGATCTCTTGCTGAGATATTGACAGATATATAAAGGTCATCCCTGCCCTTTTCCTTCCATTCCCTCAGCTTTTCACAAGCCTGTCTCCAAATACAGATATCCAGCTCCGTGATTCTGCCGTTCATTTCAAAGAAGGGAATGAAATGTGCCGGGGGAATCAAGCCGTCTTCCCTGTGTATCCATCTTGCTAAAGCCTCCGCACCGATGATCTTCCCCTCGTTGTCTACTTGCGGCTGTAGGTAAATCTGCAGTTCCCCATGTTCAATTGCCTTGCTCAGCTCGGCGTTATAGCGTTCCTTCAGCCTTGCATCCCTTTGGATACTTTCGTCAAACCACAAAATCCGCTTTCCGTAATCACCCTTAATCGTGTCACAGGCCATGGAAGCCTTGTTGCAGATCGCCAACATATCCTGCGACGGCTCTGTTATCTCGTATACGCCGGCCTTTACGATCAAATTAAAGTTATTAGTGTTATACGCATTTGCAACTCTGCCTATCGCATCCAGGAACTGTTGCGGGTCAAAGAATTCCTTCGGCATTATTATGTAAAAATCCGCTTCCCCGATTCTGCCATAATTGCAATTTGGAATGTGGGCCAGTCCCGTCCTTAAAGCCTCCGCCGTCCGGATCAGATAGTCATCATATTTTTCCTGACCAAACAATTCTTTGAAAACCCTGAACTTTTCAATACTCGAACAGGCTATGACAAAGTTAGTGTCCGGATGTTCTTCAAGCAGTTTCCTTGCCTTTTCATGAAAATGCGCTTCATTATATATCCCGGTGAGTTCGTCAAAATTGGCACGGCGAACCATTTCCCCATAATTCTTTATGGATTCGGTGACATTTCTAATCCAATAAACGGTTCCGATCAGCTTGCCATTCTCATTAAGTGCCATATGCTGAATATCGTAATAGTATGTACGGTCATCGCGGACAACCGACATCACCCGCCCGTCCCACGCATTCTCCACATTGGCCGCGGAGATTACTTTGGTCCAATACATCTCCTCATTATCTATTTCTTGCATTCCCTTAAGCCCGACTGCGTCGCGGTATCCTGCGGTTACAAATTGAAGCTGATGCTCGTCATTATATAATACGATACCATCGTTCAATTTGTCGGCCACGAACCTCATCGCCTTCTGATTAAGCTTTCTGGGTGCATAATGAACCGCCATATACACAATTACCATTTCGCAAAACGCGAAGCAAATCACATTCGCAAGAATGGGCTGTTGCCCAATCTGTGAATCCACACAGGAAACCGCTACCACCGCAATAATGATTGCAACTCCCGAATACTTAAGTCGATATATTCTGGTGCTTTGGGTCGCTGCGATAATAAGCACGACCACAGCCCCAATCAAGGCAACACCGCTTACTATGGCATGTACATAGAGGATGGAAAATCCTTTGGAAATCCAGTATATATGATTATACCATCTGGCATGGGTGATCGTAAAAAATCTCTCCGAGAACATGCCCCAGACTAAGGCGGCCGACTCTGTCACCACAATCCAAAACAAAGGTGATTTATAAATTTTAAACAATTTATACCCTGAGTAGTTGACAGAAAACCTGAAAATCATCATTGCGTACCACGCAAAAGCAATGTAGTAAAATGTAAATGCACAATACGCAATCTGCCTATCCTTTGCAAGCAATATAACCATCTCCGGAACAATAATCCCGGCAACTCCCCAAGCCATATTTTTAAGATGCCTTATGATGTCTGTCCTTTTCATATCACGGAGCCGAAAAATCATAATACTGTTAATTACTAACAAAAGGAACAGAAAACCTGCCATGGTGATCTGCATTTACTCACTTCCTTCCATAAGCTGATCGCATGCTGATTAATTAACCTGATTCTTAGCAATAATTTACAGGGAGGGTATTGCCCTCCCTGTATTGCTTGATCATGTCATCCAGGTTATTCTTTTATTTCATCAATATCTACAAGATTTACACCAGATACATTTAATAATGCCTTCAATACCAAATATTCTCTTTTTAATTCAGCATAGGTTTTGACGGCATTTTCTTCCTTAGCTAACTGCATGTACCTTTGGATTTTTTTAAAATCATCAATAGCTGCCTTAGTGACTTCTAAACTGGTCGGCATACAATCACCTACTTTCTTTAAAGTTGTGTTGATTGCTACAGCTTCATTATAATGAAATTCAAAGGAGATGTAAAGGCTATTTGATTTTAAGTTATGAAGAGAGAGAGGAAGAGGAGGAATTTCTGTTATTGCCTCTTTAAGCTTCCGATAAAACTTTCATTCTCCGGAACGAAACAGGACACCCCATACCATTTGACAGAATTACCATCCGTCGCTTTTTGTCGATTTGTTTGATATAGGTTGTATTAATGATGCAGGATTTGTGGCAATGCAGAAAGCTTTCATCAAGCTGCGCTGCCATTTCTCGAAGGGATCCTGCCTGTTCATAAATTCCTTCATAGGTAAAAATCCTGATTTTATGGGCATTTGAAGAAGCTTGTATACACACAATGTCTTCCTGCCGGAAAAATAAAACCTTTTCGCCAACGTTCAGGCGGATTGTCTTGTGGACTTCATTGCTTTTGGAGGAGAAAAGCTCTCTTGCATGAAGAAGACATTGCTTAATGCGGTCGGGAACATTTTCCGGGTCATCCTTTACAATGTAATCCATGGCTTCTACCCGATACTGAAAAGTCATGTGAGAAAGCTCGTTGTGGACGGTGATGAACACAATAAAGCCTCTCGGATCATGTTTACGGATCTGACTGGCAAGATCAATTCCGGAACAGGAATTGTCCTTTAAATCCACATCCAGAAAGTACAAAAAGGGGGCACGATTTTCAGAAATATAGTGCAGTACAGCGTCCGGCTTGCCAGCGGATAGTACGACATCCATATCCAGTTCTTCAATACAAATATGTTTCTTGATCAGATTTTCTAAATAGGCTCTGTATTCTTCCTGATCATCACAAATAATAATGGGGAGCATGTTGGTTCTCCTGTTGATTAGTTCTGCGAGCGACAAGTCAAGTGAAGATGCTTGCCATGCACTTAACAAAAGAGGGAACCCTCTTTCATAAAAGCGCCAATATTCACATGTTTAATACCGTTTCGCTGCTGAATCATGTCATTTCGGGTGATAAGATATTTCGGATAATTGTCCATAATTTTTTCCAAGGGTGTATATTCCCGGTTTTCAGTTTCAATACTGTTCATAATAGTCATAGCCACCTGCACATAGGAATAGGAAGCTGACATATCCCGTAAAATAAAATCGCATTCCAGCTTGCCAATTCGCGCAACACTTACAATATATCCTTTTGACTTTGCATAGATATAAACAATGTTTTCGAGTACAGGTCCGTAATTAATGCGGTTATCTGTATTGGTAGAAAAATAAAAGCTTAAATCAGCCAGATAATATTTATGTTCTCCAGCTAATGATTTTCTCGATTTTAAGTCAAAACGTTCACATTTGCACAAAATTTTGGCATCTATTAGAATCTGGATATACCTGTTTAATGTTTCGCGTTTTATATTACAGCCATTTTTACGCAGGTCAGAAAGAATATTGGAGAGGCTTGTAGTTGCCCCAAAATTATTGATGATGTAGGTTTGTATCTGATGGAAAACGGTCACATTTTTAATTTTTACCCGTCTTCGTATATCCTTTTCAAATATTTCTGAGATAATTCCTTGTACATAGGTACGTTTGTCTTCAGCAGTCTGATACTGCATCGTTTTAGGAAATCCGCCCTCTCTGATAAAAAGTTCGAACTCTTGTGTGATATCTGTATTTATGGAATAGCCCAGAAACTCTTTCATACCAAGATATTCTTCAAAAGTCAAAGGATACATTTCAAATTCAAGATATCGTCCGGTAAGTTTTGTCACAAGCTCTCCGCTCAGAAGATATGAATTTGAGCCGGTAATGAAAATAGAGTATTCACCCTCTCCACGGTATCCATTGAGCACTTCCTCAAAATCCGGGACATTTTGAATTTCATCAATAAATAGATATTTCATTCCTGATAAATCAGATAATTTATCAATTAATTCTTCTAACTGCCCGGCCTGTTTGATTGACCGAAAGCCTCGTTTATCTAAATCTATATAGAGAATATTTTGGGCGGCAATGCCGTCCGATACTAATTCTTCTGCTATGGTCTGCATAAGGCAGGACTTACCACAGCGTCTTACACCGGTTATGACTTTTATTATTTCTGAATCATGATAAAATCCACGTATTTTTTTTAAATAATTTTCTCTGGGATACCATTTCATTCTTATCACCTCAGAAGAAGTATATCATTTTCTTGAACTAAAAAGCAAGTTATGGGGGTATATTTTGAAAAAAAGAAATTTTATCCCCGATAATTGATATTTATCCGTAAGATTGGGTTTTAAGTGCAGAACAATTCAAGCGGAAATACTTACATTTCCATTTGGTGACTGCTGCGAGGATATTCGACATAGTTGGAGCAGTTGGATAAAATTGCCATCTTTGTATTCCGTATTTAACAGAGCTTCCGGATGCTTGTTCAAAAGAGTTTCCACTTCGTGTAAACCTACTCCAAGGTGATTATCCTTCTCAGAGTACCCATCTTTAAAAAGCTCTGTTATATTTGTTACGGGCAGGGAAGAATTGGCTATGCGTATATAGTCCTGTTTCTCACTGCACAGTATGCCAATAGAAAGCTCTTTCTCAGATGTCTGAAGGGCGGCTTCAATTGCATTGTCCAGAAAGATGCCCAGTATCCTGACTAAGTCGGGAATATCCATATTTATTATAGCAACAGGTTCCGGAATGTCCACAGTAACGTGAAGTTTAGAATCAACAGCTTTCAGAACCTTGGTATAAAGAAGCCCTTTTAACTCCATGACCTTCATATTGCTTAACTTGCCGATAAAGTTATCTTCCGCGGCAAGTTTTCTGCCGTCAGGAAGGAGCCTTTCTTTATAATACTGCTTCAACTCATCAAAGCGTTCCTCTTCCAGATAGGAATACATGGACGAGAGGATGTTCATATAGTCGTGCTTAAATCCCCGTATTTCCTGATATAAATTTTCCAGCCGGTTAGCGTATTCGCTTAAACTTTCCGCCTGTGTGACTCGAGCCCTAAGCTCGTAATCTTCCTGCATAGTCTTATAGAGCTGCCAGATAATGATTCCGGTTGAGAGGAAAAATAAAAAGAATAATACTCCATTAAAGAGCAAAACTGGTGAGGTGTATCCAACATAATTTCCAAACACTACATTGAAGACAAATATCAGACCGCACAAGATAATTTCAAGGGATATCAGGTATATAATTTTCTTTTTCTGCCTGTTCTCACAGAGAGGAATGAGCTTCTCACGGACTAGCTTCCGGTAAAACTGTCCTGCGGGATAGGTGACGCAGTGCATGATGCACGCCTGTACCACATTAAAAATGAAGTAATAGAGGAGACTTTCATTCAGAAAGTCCATGCCGAATCCTAAAAGGTGCAGAATACCAATAATAATATAGTTGACAGATACGCCAAGTATATAACACAATGCCATTCCCAGAGCATTGAAAAGAGGGTGCTTTTGCAAGTATAGGATAAAAAGATATACAAGGGAAAAGGAAATGATATTTGTCCAAATTCCAACCGACTGTGGCATAAAAAATGGGACAGCAGTGCAACACAAATAAACAATGAGCCGATGCAGGGGCTTTAATCGTTCATAACATATATTTGTTAAAAGTTCATTGATATATAAAAGTGAAATTGCACAGTATATTAACCATGATAAGTTCATATATTTAACTCCGGTTTACGTTCAGGACAGCTTTTCTTGCGTTTGGGAATACTTTGCTAAAAAGCAGTATTTTTATGCTATATTATAATGCAACGAAAAGAAAAAAGCAAAAATGTGTCATAAATTGGCAGAATACATTAATGGAATTGACAACTAATTTTGAAATAAATACATAGATAGTAGATTTGGGTATTGATTCATTAATGTTGCTAGAGTTAATTGTTGAAGTCTATTACCAATCCTTTAAAAATTTACAAGAATTCTGTTTCATCAAAAATTATAATTCACGAAACCTTATTCATGCAAGAGAGCTTGATGATTTTGCACAGGTATATAGTAACTATCAGTTTGCAAAATGTATAAGGATTGCTTGCAGTATGTTTATTGACAAACGCTTATATGGTTTTTAAAATGAAAGACAACCTTATGTGAAAGGGATACATGAGCTATTGATATGATTGTGAGGGATTATGGAACAATATAAAACTGTAAAAAGAATTGAAGAGATGATAAATAACGTTTTTATCGGAAAGCAGGAGGTAGTACGGAATGTACTGATCTGCCTGTTGACAGGCGGTCATGTGCTGTTAGAAGATGTGCCGGGGGTGGGAAAAACCACTCTGGCAAAATGCTTTGCCCGTACCTTGGAATGCAGTTTTGGCAGAATACAGTTTACACCGGATACTTTGCCCGGGGATGTAGTCGGAACTTCTATTTACAATATGAAGACAGGGGAATTTGAATACAAAAAGGGAGTTGTGATGAACCAGATTCTGCTGGCGGATGAGATCAACAGAACATCCCCTAAAACCCAGGCCAGCTTACTGGAAGCGATGTCGGAAAATCAGGTGACAGTAGATGGGATGATCCATCAGTTAGAGCAGCCGTTTATGGTGATTGCAACGCAAAATCCGGTGGAATATATCGGTACATACCCTTTGCCGGAGGCGCAAATGGATCGCTTTATGATGAAATTATCCATTGGCTATCCGGACAGGAGGCAGGAAATCCGAATGGTAAGCCGGCTTCTGGAAGGGGAAACGGCTGAAAAGATCCAGCCTGTATGCGATGGCAAATGTATTGAAGAGATGAAAGATTCAGTAAGCAAAATCCATGTGGAAGAGTCTGTTATTGAGTATATAGAAGATATGATCGAACTGACAAGGCAGGAAAGCCGTTTTGAAGTCGGCGCAAGCCCGCGGGCAATGATTGCGCTGGTTAAAGCGTCACAGGCAAAGGCTTTTCTGGAAGGCAGGGATTATGTGAAACCGGATGATGTAAAAGCAGTGGCTATGCAGGTCCTTTTACACAGGCTTACTCTTTCTTCGGAGGCAAGGATAAGGAAGGAGAAGGGGGCGGAGGTTTTAAAAAGCCTGATTCTGAAAGCAAGGATACCCGTATGACCTATTTGAAAAGGAACAGGCTGATATGAAAATACGCAGGATTATTTTTGGAATCTGCTGGATTTTATCGCTTATTATGATCAGCTTTTATGGCGGGGCGGTAAGCTATGGGATCTTTTTTGGAATAACATTGATTCCGGTCATCTCTTTTCTTTATATTTTTTGTGTGTTTTTCAGATACAAGATTTATCAGGAGATCGGAAGCAGAAATATTGTGTGCGGACAGTCGGTACCCTATTATTTTGTGCTGCAAAACGAGGATTGGTTTGCCTTTTCCGGGATAAAGATTTTCTTTTTTTCAGATTTTTCTTATATTGAAAAATTACCGGAGAAGATTACCTATGAATTGCTTCCGGGAGAAAAGTATCGATATGAGACTTCGTTTGTCTGTAAGTACAGGGGAGAATATGAGGTAGGGATCAGGGCAGTAGAGATCTATGATTTTTGGGGGATTTTCAGCCTGAAATGTGCCATCAGGGAGACAAAAAAGATTATTGCAGCCCCAAAGCTGNTNCGGTTAGATGAGCTGAAGAATATCGGAGATATCAGCACAAAAATGACAAGAGAAGCACANAGGNTGATGTCNGAACCGGATGTGATCACCAGAGAATACATACCGGGAGATNCCCTGAAACAAATTCATTGGAAGGTCACAGCNCGGGAGCAGAAATTGATGAGCCGAAAGCTGACGGGGCAGGAACGGCAGGGAGCAGCCCTCTTTTTTGATACCCGGAGGACAAGCCGTAAAGAACAAATATATCTTCCGATTGAGAACCGGGTATTGGAAACGGTGCTTGCACTGACATACTTTCTTGTTGGCAGGAATATCCCTGTGTCAGCCTTTTACTATCAGGAGGAATTCAGACAAAGTGAGGTGTATGACGTAGGGAATGTCGAGGCTTTTTATACAGAAATATCAGATACACATTTTCAGGATAATAATGTTTTGCACCATCAGATCAGTGAGGCTGCNGGCAGCGGACGGTTAACGGATAAATGGATCTTGTTTTTGATTTTGCAGGAAATCAACAGTGATATTATGAANGAAATTTTTCACTTGAGTGAAAATGGCATGGTGGTAGTTGCTTATGTCATTACAACTGAAAATATCGAGGAATTTGAGATGATGAACAGTCCGAACAGAAGAGTGATTGCTGTTGCGCCGGANGGAGAACTTGGGGAGGNATTGTGATGAAAAATATCNAAAATACGATTCTCCTTTTNNTGTTTCGNTTATTATATGCAGGNATATTTTTGTGTGCGGTATNCCTGAATTTTTCTGTNTTTTTGGGAATTNCTGCTGTGACNTGGAGACATATGNCTGTTTTGTTTGCNGNGCTGATTGNTTTATTACTTTTCCAGANCGTAAANGGAAGGATANGNCTGCAGTTGGCGGGGCTTTTNGGGATCATNNTTATTCTGTGCATGTTCTTTGGATCAACTTCAAAATGGCTGTNCTTTTTNAAAAAGGTATGGTATCTTCCCTTGGAAGCAGAGNCGGCNGGNACNGGGGAANGGNTTTATGCGGAATANGCATGGGTNGTTTTNNTGGCTTTGGCAGGCTGTCTTTTGTATCTGCTTATGGAAANATATTTNGCATTAAAGCTGNCGGCAGTNTTGGNTCTGGCNTGNCGGNTGGCAGGNGNGCTGNTTTGGGGCTGGNAAGGCGNTAAGGNGGGAACTGCATTTACNCTGCTTTTTATGGTAGTTGTCCTGGAGGATTGGGTNCAGNTCAAATGGGAAAAGGTGAAAGGGGAAAATNCGTNTAAATTTTTGCTTGGCATTATNCCCTTTCTNGCTGTCTATTTGTGTATACTATTGNTGCTTCCGGTCATAGAAAAGCCTTATGATTGGCANTGGGCGAAAGCTTTGTACCAAAAGACCAGTGAAAANCTGNCNGAATACACAGAAAACCTGTTTCATANCGGACAGGANGATATGGATNNGGCAATGAGCGGNTTTTCCGAAAAGGGAAGTCTTTTTGCNGGTATCCAAAGTGANAACAGNGAGCTGATGAANATAAAGACCGGNTATGATGNNGGGACAGCCCTTTACCTTACCGGAAAAATTTTCGACTCATTTGACGGGCATGACTGGCANAGCNGGNNCGGGGANGATCAGGATAACAGGCTGATGGATGTGCTGGAAATGTCCTATGCGTTAAGCCGGTATGCNAANGATGANAAATGGAAATATTTTAAAACCAATCAANTTGAAATGACATANCAGTATTTTCATACAGACTATCTTCTGGCACCCTCCAAGGNGTGGGAGATTAAGGAGGANAATTCCGGTTACCANGTAAAAGGGGAAAATTTATTATTTGACCGGAATGCGGGATTTGGAACGAATTACTCCTTNAAATTCAGCCAGCTTTCCATGAGCAGGGAGGAATTTACGGATTTCCTGCAATGGAATGGAGAAGAATCGGAAGATGAATGGGAAAAGCTGTCGCTGCAATATACGCAGANCAAGATCAGNATNGAAGAGCTATATGCATATAGAGAGGAGATAAAAGAAAAATATGCACAGAAAACGGAGATAAGCCCGGAGGTGCAGGACTGGCTNTTNCAGCATACCGCAGGNGNNGCCACCGNNGAGGAAAAGCTGCAGAGGATAGAAGCTTCCCTGGNAGCGATGGAATACGATAAAAATCCGGGAGCATTGNCGGAACAGGTGGTAGATGAAAGAAGCTTTTTGGACTTTTTCCTTCTGGAAAGTCAGAAAGGGTATTGTACTCATTATGCGACGGCATTTGTATTGCTGGCCCGGGCGGAAGGTTTTCCTGCCAGATATGTGCAGGGATTTTGTGTTCCGATAACAAATGAGAAAGAAACGGTTGTCTATTCTGACATGGCTCATGCATGGCCGGAAATATATATAGAAGGAAAGGGTTGGATACCCTTTGAACCGACACCCGGATACGGCATATATCATTATTGTGTGCGGGAGAAGGAAACGGACGAAGGGTTAAGCAGTAAGAGCATAACAGAGGCGCAGAAGGAACCGGAAGAAGAGGTGGAAGCAGAGGCAGAAGCCTTGGAAGAACTGGAAAACATTCAGGAGGAGGATTCCACATCATGGCATAGCATAGGAAAACGGCTGATCACGTTAGGTTATATTCTTTTGTTTATGCTTTTAGGGTTCTTGTTGCTCTTTATCATGAATTATTTATGGGAAAAGAAGCGTGAAAAAGGCTGGGATTTAAGACAAAGGTATCAGGCAGCAGTATTGCGTAATCTCCGGATTCTGGAAATGCTGGGCATCAAGAGGGAAGAAACAGAAACCTGGCAGGAATTTTTGGAGCGCATATGTGAAGGCAATGAAGAACCAGGAAAAATGCCGGTTGAATTTATAAGAACCTATGAGAATGTGCGATATGGGACGCTGATAGTAGATGAGGATATTTTTTCAAAAGCATTAGAAGAGAGAGGAAAACTGCTGGCGATCTTGAAACGGGAAAAAGGGAGGTTATACTGGCTGTACAGGATAAGGCTTTCTATGATAAGTTTTTTAAACCTGTAACCTTCTTATAAATATAAGTAGAAAAATTGGAACTAAAAGTATGTTATAATTGATTTATTATGTAATATTTCAAGGGGAGAAAAATGGAATTTAAGCGTGTTCTGAAAAGATTTATGTCCATTAACAGGGACTACATACCATCGCTCCTGGCTGCTCTTTTCTTCCTGGTGGGCAATCAGGGGCTGGTGGCGTACATTAATTATACGGCGGGGAATTTGACGGATGCCATTACGTCCGTGAATTTCCGATTGTTTGGTCAATATATTCTGATATTGGTTCTAATGCAGGTCTTTCATCTCTATGCGGAGTACCAGGTTAATTACCGCGTCAATTATCTCAGCGAGAGCTTTGTAAAGCGTTTAAGGATTCATACTTACGGTAAGATTACGGCAGCAAGTATGCGATGGCTTGACGAAAACAAGCTGGGGGATATCGTTTCAAGGATTAATGGGGATCTGAATGCTCTGGTAGGGCAGGTCAATACCTTTATGACATGGCAGTTGTCGGGAGCCGTGACATTTTTAGTCTATATGACAGCCTGCTTCCTGATCAGCTGGAAGCTGACGCTGATCGGCTTTGCAATCGTGCCCGTGCTGGCGGTCTTCCAGTTTTTGACAGGGAAGCCCATTGCAAGGCTTGGGCAGAAGCGGTCCGTGGCGGAAGGGGAAGCGAACGGCATGTTCATGGATCTTGTGGGTGGGCTTTCCCTGATCAAAATTTTCCGGGCGGAGAAGGAGCTTTCCGGTAAGTATGGCAGACAGGTTGAAAAGACGGTATCGGCAAATGTGAAGTCTTTTGCCCTGGAATTTATTATGAATCCCTTGCAGATCCTTATGGGATATCTGCCGAATATCATAATCCTTATTGTGGGGAGCCGTATTGTGCTGCAGGGAGAGATGACAGTCGGAATGCTGTTTTCTTATATCCTGCTGTCCAGTGGTGCGTTGGATACGGTCTCCGGGTTGTCCTGGCAGGTAAGAAACATTTATGATACTATAGGCATTTCAAAGCGTATTTTTGAGATCTGGGATATTGAGGAGGAAAAAAATACGGGTACGGTCTGTGAGAAAAAGAATGATATCCCGGTACAGTTTGAAAAGGTGTGCTTTGGGTATTATGAGGGGCAGCAGATTCTGCATGAGGTTTCCTTTACCATTTCAGAAGGAGAGAATGTTGCTGTGGTAGGGGCTTCCGGTTCCGGAAAATCCACAGTTATGAAGCTTCTTTCGGGATTTTATGAAAAAGACAGCGGAAGTATTAAAATATATGGCAGTGAACTGGAAGACTGGAACAAGGAGAAATTGCGGGAACATATGAGCTATGTGGGGCAGGACACCTACCTTTTTCCGGGAAGTATCTATGATAATGTGGAGGTGGCGGATGAAAACGCCGACAGGCAGCAGGTTCTGGACGTGATCTGTGCAGTTGGGCTGGATAAGCTGGATTTGTATTCTCCGGTAGGGGAGCGGGGCGTGATGCTTTCCGGCGGACAGAGACAGCGTGTGGCGGTGGCAAGGGCGCTGCTGAAAAAGTCGGATATTCTTTTGATGGATGAGCCTACGGCGGCGCTGGATACGGAATCTGAGTATTATGTGAAAGAAGCGGTAGAGAGATTTGCGGGAGGGAAAACCTGTATCACCATTGCTCATAGACTTTCAACCATATACAATGCGGACAAGATTCTTTGCATGAAGGACGGGCGGATCGTGGAAAGCGGCACTCATGAAGAGCTGATGGAATTAAACGGCGTATACAGGGCGCTGTACGTAAAGCAGGAGACAGTTAAATGAAGAAAGAAGCATTTTCCATAGTGATACGAATGTGGCATTTGGTTAAGAAATACCGCATTCGGTTTTATATCGGATTTCTTATAGGCTCCACATCAAGATTTTTTTACCGGTTCCTTGACAGCTTTCTGGTGGAGGAATTTACGGAAGTCTGCGTCAGCGGAGACCGTGGGGCGCTTATAAGCAGCGTGATGACTGTCCTTGTCATGCTGCTTTTCGGAATTATTGTATATCCCTTAAGCTTTGGCATGGTCTACACCACTTATTCCCTGATGTCCGGTGAGATCAAAAAACTTGTTTTTGACAAGATGCTGAAGGTTAAGCCTTCTTATATAGAGTCCCGGTATTCGGGGGAGCTTGTAACTAAGATTACGGCGGATTATAACGATGCGATTCAGCTGATTGCCTATCCGGTGGTGGGACAGGGAAATCCTTTNTCCCTCATTTTTGCCATTGTAATGATTGCGATAGTCATNTTATACAAAAATTTGTTGTTGGGCGGGATTTCCCTTATTCTGACCATGGCAAACTTTTTTGTTATGCGGTATATGGTGGAACCTATGCGGGAAAAGGAAAAAAAGACCAAGGAATTTACCCAGAATTCTTCCCAGAGCATTGTGGATTCCCTGTCCGGCATGATGGTCTCCAGAATGTTNGGGCTNACCTCNATGCTGATAAAAAGATANGAAAAGGATACGGAGGACATTTATCGGAATAATCTTTCTCTGATCAGAAATAAATCCATACTTGCNCTTGTGATCGATACTCAGAGCTTTGTTTCCTTTACAGCGGTCTGCGCAATCGGACTGTTTTTGTGCACCAAGGGATTGATCAGCATCCCCACAGTATTGTTTATTTCCCTCTTGCAGATGTCCCTTGGGAATTTTATNAGGGAGCTGTCAAAGAAGCTGTCAGAAATGCAAAAGTATATAGAAGGCGGCAGAAGGCTNTTTGAATTCTTAGATGCGCCGGAGGAGGAACAAAGGAAGGNGCAGGCAGAACCTGATTTTGNATCGGAAAATGCTATNGAGCTGAAAGATATCTGTTTTCAATACGCAGAAGCTGACAGCCCGTTGTTTGAACATCTTTCCCTTGAAATACGAAATGGGGAAAAGGTGGGAATCGCCGGGGGAAGCGGCGGAGGAAAAACATCCTTGATGAAGCTGCTTCTGGAATTTCTGGAGCTTGATCAGGGGCAGATCAGGTTGTTTGGAAATGATACAAAAGAATACAGTCAGGTGCAGGTACGCAGCCTGTTCTCCTATGTCCCTCAGGACTGTTATTTGTTTGACGGTACAATCCGAGAAAATATTTTGATCGGAAATCCTGATGCGTCAGAAGAAGAATTGGAAAGGGCAATTGATAATGCCTATCTTACGGATTTTGTACAGAGTATTCCGGAAGGGCTGGAAAAAAGAGTGGGAGAAAGAGGAAACCTTCTCTCCGGCGGACAAAGGCAGCGGGTGGCGATTGCCAGAGCTTTTTTAAAGGATGCGCCGATTCTTCTTTTGGATGAAGCTACTTCCGCACTGGATTCCCAGTCTGAGGAAATTGTCCAAAAGGCTATAGAAAGGCTTATGGCAGGAAGGACAAGTATTGTGATCGCGCACCGGCTTTCTACGATCAGGGATATGGATCGGATTCTGGTTTTGGAGAAAGGCATTGTGGAAGAGCGGAGGAAATTATGAAAGAAAAATCAAAAGGAAAGATGGGGTTGTTACAGGCTCTTGGCAATAACATCTATGTCATGAAGCTGGGGAATGAAATTTCCCGTTCCCGTGTCATACACGCTTTCATTACAAAGGTAATTTTTTACTTTGAATGGATCTTTTTTAGTGCATATTTTCTGAAATATATTGTGAATGCTCTGGACAGTGGAAAAGAGGCAAAAGGGATCTTCTTTTTTATTCTGTCCTGCGGTGCTTTGTTTTTTGGAATCAATCTGTACCGTGACTATATGGAAAATGTGATTGTCCCATTGACAGATACCCGGATTTTTCATGGTGTGTACTTGCGGCTTTATCAAAAAGCAAGAAATGTGGAACTGCGCTGCTATGAAAATGCTGATTTTTATAACAAGTATACCATGGCCATTGATGATGCTGGGACAAAGGTATCTACGATCATAGACAGCTTCTGGGGGATATTTACCGGTATTGTGGCGGTGGTTGTTGTATTTTACACAATGTTTGAGATTGCACCGCTTTCCGTGTTATTTATTATTTCTCCGATGATCGGGAACTTCCTGTTTGGGGCGGCGTGGAACAGGCTCCTTGTGGAGCGTTACCAGGAGAATGCCTCCAATGACAAGGTTATCAACTATGTGAATCGGATCATGTATCTGGCGGATTATGCCAAAGAGATCCGGCTTTCTAATGTGTTCCGGCTTCTTACCAGACAATATAAAGACGCCACAAAGGGTAGCATGGATCTGGCTGATAAATACGCGTTCAAAACAGCGGTTATGGAATTTTTTAAGAATGAGTTTACCTTCACCATTATTTTTGAGGGTGTACTTTTTTATGCAGTCTATGAAAATATTGTAACAAAGAGGATATCCTTAGCGGAACTGACCGTTATGACAGGCCTGATGGTATCCGCCACATGGATCTTGATCGGTCTGTTTGAAAATATCATGAATATGGTAAAGAATGGGATGTTTATCAGCAACCTTCGTACCTTTTTGGAATACAAGGAAGAAATTCCGGAGGATCAGGATGGGATTATGGCGGAAACCGGATTTGAGACACTGGAGTTTGACCATGTGAGCTTTTCCTACCAGAAGGAGGAAACCATCCGAGATCTGTGCTTTACGATCAAAAAGGGAGAAATGATAGCCTTGGTTGGTCATAATGGTGCAGGGAAGAGCACAATAATCAAGCTTATGCTGAGGCTCTACGACCCGACAGAAGGAACCATCCGCTTAAACGGGACAGATATCCGCAAGTATAATCTGCGTTCCTACAGGAAGCTTTTTGCCACAGCCTTTCAGGATGTGTGTCTGTTTGGGATGACAGTCAGGGAAAATATCCTGATGGGTGAGGAAGCGGTGCCGGGGCATGAGGAAAAGGTGATAGAGGCACTTAAGAAAGCGGGAGTTTATGGGAGAATACAGCAGCTGCCGCATGGGATAGATACCATGATGACAAAGGAGTTTGATGAGGAAGGAGCGGTGCTTTCCGGCGGGGAAAGCCAGAAGGTGGCAGTGGCAAGGGCCTTTTACAGGAAATGTCCGGTCAAGATATTTGATGAGCCATCCAGCGCACTTGATCCCATTGCGGAGTATGAGCTTTTTAAAAGCATTATGGAGGATGGAAAACAGAATACCATGATCTTCATATCTCATCGTCTGTCCTCTGTAAAAAACGCGGATTGCGTGCTCATGCTGGAACAGGGGAGAATCATAGAGCGGGGGTCCCACAGGGAGCTGATGGCGCTTCAGGGCAGTTATGCAGAGATGTATCGAAAGCAGGCAATGAACTATCTGGCAGTCGATTCCGTGGAGGGTATGGAATTATGAAGGAAAAAAATAAAACAAATGTTCAAAAGCACAGTGCGAAGCAGGTATGGTCAAATAATCTGTTTTTGATCAGGCTATGTTTTCAGGCATCACCGGCTTATGTGGTCTTTATGACTTTGGATTCAGTCAGGAATTCGCTTTCTGTTTTCCTGGAGCATACCTATGGAATCGGTTATGTCCTTGAGGCAGCGGAATTCCATTATCCTTTTAGGAGAGTCGCGATGTTTGTATTAGGTCTGGCTCTTTTTGTGACGGTGGAGATGGTTTTTTCTGCATGGGTAATGAACCATATTGGTGCAAAGAACCTGCCGAAAGTGCGTCAAAAGGTTAAGCTTGCTCTTTATGAAAAGGCATCAGGGATGGATTTGAAATGTTATGATGATCCGGAGTACTATAATCAGTTGGTGCTGGTTTTGTCAGAAGCAGATAAACAGATTGACCGTTGTATTACCTTCCTTCAGAATACTTTTTCCGGAATTGCGGTATTTATATCCACCGGAATTTACTTTTTCTATAAAGATCGGTTTTCTATTCTGTTTGCTGTGGCAGCGTTTGTCATGGCGTTTTGCTTCAACCAGATCTACAACCGCCTGACCTTCCAATTACGCATTACACGGAATCCCTTAGAGCGGAAAAGGGATTATGTGAAGAGAGTCTTTTATATGCAGGATTATGCGAAAGAGCTTCGGTTAAATCCCAAAGTAGCGGAAGCCATCTATCAGGAGTTTGAACAATGCAATGAGGAAATTTACAAGGTGGAAAAAAGCTATACANGGAANNGGTTTTGGGTCAGTTTTCTGCGCAGATATGTCAGCAACGACTTTATGAGTGANGTGGTTTATATCAGNTATCTGGTTTTCCGNGCAGCNGTTATGGGAGGGTTGTCNTATAGCAGCGTGGCAATTTTNTATAATTCNTTNGGNAGGCTGAAACGGGGNATGAGTATTTTTACGGATGTNTANCCGTATGCCTGTGAGACCAGCTTATATGTCCAAAGNATTCGGGANTTNCTTGCTNTGGANCCTGAGCTTGTAAGTGAGAAGAAGCTTCCGGTACCGGGCGGTGCCAGNGAAATNGAGNTTCGGAATGTCTGNTTTGGATATGGGAAGGCAGGAGAAGGAAAAGCGCAGATATTGAATGACATTTCTTTTNCGATACAGCCGGGAGAAAAAATTGCTATCGTAGGCTACAATGGGGCAGGAAAAACTACGCTGATGAAACTGATAATGAGGCTTTATGATCCCGTATCCGGACAGATCATGGCAGACGGCAGAGATATCAGGGATTATGATCTGCAGGACTATCGAAAATCAATTGGAACGGTATTTCAGGACTTCAAAATTTTTGCAGGTTCTGTGAAGGAAAATGTTCTGATGGATGCAATAGATCCGGAGATACCGGAAGAGCCTGTCAGGCAGGCATTGGTACACAGTGGCTTAGAGGAACGCCTTGCAGCCTTACCGAATGGTATGGATACTATGATGACTACAGAATTTGAGAAAGAGGGAGTAAATCTTTCCGGTGGGGAGAGCCAGAAGCTTGCTATCAGCAGGGTGTTTTATAAAGACGCGGGGCTGATCATTTTGGATGAACCTTCCAGTGCNCTTGACCCGATTGCGGAGTATCAGCTGAATCACGCAATGTTGGANATGGCGGAACACAGNACNGTGATNTTTATTTCGCANNGNTTGTCNACNACNCGNTTGGCAGACCGGATCATNCTNATGGAAAACGGGCAGATCGTNGAACAGGGAACGCATGATAGNTTANTGAAGGCACAGGGNAAATATGCCGGGATGTGGAATGTGCAGGCNGGGCAATATTTGGCAGGATAGTAAAATAAAGGANTATGTTGACNAGTATTGAAGAGAAGGACAATAGGATGAACAAAGTGATTTTCGCATACAGGCTTGTAGATGATACCGGATTTGCGCCATGTGTAGACAATAATCTGTTCAGTCTTGTATGCTGTAAGGGCGGACAGGTCCGGAATGGTAAAAACATTTATACCGGACTCAGATATCATGTGGGCAAGCACAGGCAGGAGAATCCGGANGATGANATNTATATTCTGGGAATCTATCGTAANCGGCTTTTGTATTATGCAAAGGTGACCGATGTCATGGATATGACAGAATACTTTTCNGAAGAGAGAAAAAGGGAGTTTGGAAAAAGGAAAGATCATATCTATGATGTGAGAGACGGGGCTTTGGAACGAAATGATTTTGTGCCGTACATACATGCAAAGGGTGATATCCGCAATGTACAGGATGCCAATGGGGTGTTTGCCGTTTTATCAGAGGAGTTCACTTATTTCGGAAGGAGTGCTCCGGATATCCCAAAGGATCTTCTGGCAGTTTTGCCCAGGAACAGAGAAACGAAAAAATATGTGGGAGCATCCGTCCGGGAAATGCATCTACATGAAAGAATTATGGAGACCGTGAAGTCCTTCCGGGGAGCAGTTGATATACCACACGAGGAGATTGATTTTGTATGAAGATCATATTAAGCAGAAAAGGATGCGATTCCGGTTTTGGAGGCATGCCCGGAATTATATTGACGGATGGAAGGATAATTTTTGTTCCTATACCCGGCGGGGATACAGAGACGATACGGTATGGGGATATTGTGATTGATCAGGAAAAGGGGAAGCTTGTCGGCCTTTTGGAACAGGTTTCACCTTGTATGCGTTTAGATGAGAAGAAATTTAATATCAACAGGGAAATAAAATGTCATTTGGATCCGGATTTATGCAGGGAAATGTATCCGAGGAAAGAAGGATGGCGGGGATGCTTTGGTCAGATCGGGGCAGCTCAGACTGTCCTGAAAAAATGGAATGTAGACGTGGAGGATGTGTTTTTATTTTTCGGATGGTTTAACCATACGGAGGAAAAGGACGGTAAATTGCGGTTTTGCAAAGGGCAGGGCTTTCATATGATTTTTGGGTGGATGCAGATTGGGCAGATGATCCACACCAGACAGGATGTAATTCCCGATTGGATGAGCTATCATCCTCATGTGGAAAGGAGTTATATGAGTAGTTCAAATAACTGTATTTATGTGGGAAAAAAGTGCCTGTCATGGAATGATAGTATTTGCGGTTATGGTGTTTTCCCCCAGTTCCGAAAGGAACTGGTCTTGACGAAAGAAGGGATGTCTCGAAGCAGATGGGCATTGCCGGAGAGGTTTCGCGGGCTGTCTATTACCTATCACAGCGATGCTTCGTGGAAGGATGGATATTTCCAATCTGCATGCAGAGGGCAGGAATTTGTGTTTGAGGAAAATGAAGCGGTCTGTGATTGGGCGAAGGAGATTATAAAAGGTTAACATATTGACTTTACAAAACTTATTTGGCTATAATAATATTAAATATTAAATTAGCCGAAGAGGGTAATGATAATCATGCATTATATTAAAAGGCATGCAGAAGATGCAGTAGAAAAGCTTTCAAAGATGTTTGGCGCAGTGTTGGTGGTCGGACCACGGCAGGTAGGTAAGACCACAATGCTTCAGAAGATAACCGGTGGTATGAATTATGTTACGCTGGATGATATGCTCATCAGGGCAAATGCACAGGAGGAAAGCAGTACGTTTTTTAAAGATAATCCTCCGCCGGTTTTTGTCGATGAGGTTCAAAAGGCACCGGAGTTGTTTCCCCAAATGAAAATGATCATTGACCGTGAGCACAAAAAGGGTCAGTTTTTTCTGTGTGGATCACAACAGTTTCAGATGATGAAAGGGGTTAGCGAATCGCTTTCAGGACGGATAGGACTTGTTACCTTGTTAGGTTTTTCTTTACGTGAAAGGTATGGGATTGAAGATCATACGCCATTTCTTCCGGTTGAGGAATATTTTACGCAGCGCAGGAAACAGCTTGCAGAAATCTCTTATGACGAGGTTTGGGAGACAATTCATAGAGGAACTATGCCGGAGCTTTGTGAAAACCCGGATTTTGATTGGCAGATGTTTTATGGCGCATATGTGCGTACTTATATTGAGCGGGATGTGCGGGATTTAACAGAAATTGGCGATACAGTTAAGTTTACCCGTTTTATGACAGCGGCGGCTGCGTCAACGGGGCAGCTTGTAAATATGGCATCTCTTGCGCGGGATGTGGGGATCAGTCAGCCTACGGCAGAACGTTGGCTTTCTGTTTTGGTTGCTTCTAATATTGTATATCTGTTAAAGCCATATTTTAATAATATAACAAAGCGGGCAGTAAAGACACCCAAGCTATATTTTTTGGATACCGGGCTTGCGGCATATCTGACGAAATGGAATACTGTCGATGTTTTAAAAAACGGCGCTATGGCAGGAGCATTCTTTGAGAGTTTTGTGATTTCAGAGATTATCAAGAGTTATTATAACAAAGGGATTGTGGATCCTCCGATTTATTTTTACAGAGATAAGGATATGAATGAGATTGATCTGCTTATAGAGGACGGGGGCATTTTATATCCGCTGGAAATGAAAAAGCATGCGGATCCTCAGAAGAAAGATGTAGAAGTTTTCGGGCTACTTGATAAGCTTCCGGGAGTGCAGCGCGGATCGGGAGGGGTAATCTGTCTGTATGACCGGCTTGTTACGCTTAAGGGGGAGGAGCGGGTGATTCCTGTAAATTATTTGTGAGGATTTTCGGATAAAAACAATATTTTATGAAACAATAAGGGAAGCCCCAAGTCGGCTTCCCTTTCTGCCATATAAATACTTACATTTTTGTGTTAAAATTCAAGCTCTGCTACATCAATACTAAAAGTTGAAAGTTTAAGCTTTGCCACTTTTATTTGATAATCAAGCTCTTTATTTTCACCGGTTTCATGAGCCTTAATTCTCATTAGATTAACATAATAGTCTATAACAACTTGTTTTTGCTCTTCTAATGTCATACGATCATCGCCTTTTTACTGAAATTCCTTGTTGACTGTTACAACTTCATCATAACAGATTGTACAAAGGGTGTAAAGTTTATTCATCGTTACTATTCACAGCCGTTCTTGCCTATATGCCTCATAGCCGGCGGGCATAACATTTAGGTGACAAAAACGAACCTTTTACAGACAGGCTCGGACAAACAAATCCTTCTGTGATATACTTGGAACATGAGAGAGATCAGGATAGCGCTTATTGATGACAATCGGGAATTTATACAGGATTTTGGGCGAATGCTGGCGCAGGGCTTCCAGGCGGCAGGTATGCAGTGCGACATTCAGATCTATCATGATGCCTTGAGCTTTGAATGTGCGGCAGCAGAGGTACCTGCCTATGATATATGCTTTTTGGACATTGAGATGCCTGGGATGAACGGCATGGAGCTGGCAAAGAGAATGAGAAAGGGGAAAGGGCAGGAGATTATTGTTTTTCTTACGGCATATTCGGAATTCATCCGTGCCGGGTACGAAGTTAAGGCATTTGATTATCTGGTTAAGGACAAGGCGGCGGAGGAGATTGGCAATCTGGTGAAACGATTGGTCAATGAACTGGATGTGGTGGCCAAAAAGGTTTATATCATAGAGACTCATTCCCGATTGGAAAAAATAAACCACAATGAAATTGTTTATATTTATAAAAGAGGACCGTATTCTATATTTGTCCTTGCTGATGGAGAGGCACAGGACAGAATAGCGTTGAAGGATGCTCTGGATAAGCTGGGTGCAAAGGAATTTATTATGGTGGAAAGAGGATATGTGATCAATTTAAACCACATCAAAAGGGTCTGCTCCAGAAATGTGGAACTGTCGGACGGTACGAATATCCCGGTGAGCAGAGCGCACATTAATGAATTAAAGAAAAGAATACAGGAATACTGGATGGAGAATTTTTAAATGAAAGGGTTGTTTGATTTGGTGGGGAGAAAAAGCAAAGATGAAAATGCCCTTGAGAAAGAAAGATGGCGGCTGCTTGAGCAGGATTACAAGCGCATCGTGGCGCTCAGCAGGGAAAAGAGCAGGCTGCTCCACGATATTAAAAACCACCTTTTGATCATCGAAGGTCTTTTGAAATACGGATTGTCGGAAAAGGCGCTGGTATATATACAGGAGCTTCGGAATTCGGAACTGGAATCCAAACCATGGATGCAGTCGGATAATGTGATTGTCAATGCGCTTATGAATGAAAAGATCAATCTGGCAAAGAACCGGGGGATCAAAGTACAGGTGAAAACAAGTGATTTGAAGGACTCCTTTATTGATGACCGGGACTGGTGCGTGATTCTGGCTAATCTGCTTGATAATGCTATTGAAGCCTGCGAAAAGGTGGAAGGGAAAAAAGATATTATTGTCAAGATTGAAGACGTGGCGTATGGCACGATCATCAATATTAAAAACAGTTATTGCGGGGAGATTCCTGACATGGAAGGGGAAGTACCCACAGCAAAGGCTGACAAAGAAGAGCATGGGATCGGAAATCAGAATGTAAAGCTTGCGGCAAAGAAGTACGGGGCAATCATTTTATATAAGAAGGAAAAAGAGATGTTCGGCATTACATTAGTGCTGTACAGATAAGGGGGATACTATGAAAAATTTAACAATAGGCAAACCGCTGCGGGTTATTTTACTATTTGCGCTTCCGCTTTACATCGGGCAGATGTTCCAGCTATGCTACAGCCTGATCGACACCCGGATTATAGGAAGCACTCTGGGAGAAGTATCCCTTGGGGCAGTCGGCACGACAACATCGCTGAGTGACATGCTGATAGAGTTCTTAAACGGAATTATTGCCGGATTTGGTATCATTATTTCCACTTTTTACGGAGCAAAGGACGAGAAGAAGCTGAAAAAGTCGATTGGCGGTACGGTAATTCTTGGAGTGGCTGCCGCTGCTGTCATAAGCATAGTGTCTCTTTTGTTCTTGCCGCAGATTTTAAAAATCCTGAATGTTTCTGATCCGCTTTGGCCGGAGGCATCAGCCTACATCCGGATTATCCTTGCCGGACTGATAGCGACTGCGCTGTATAATATCTGTGCGGCGGTTTTGCGGGCTATTGGGGATTCTTTTACACCGTTGATTTTTTTGGTGATTTCCAACGTGCTTAATATTGTGCTTGATTACATATGTATCCTGCATCTTAACATGGGTGTTTCCGGTGCGGCTGCCGCTACCGTATTCTCACAGGCATTGTCGGCGCTTCTCTGTTTCCTTTATATGAGAAAGAAGTGTCCGCAGATAGTCCTGCGTAAGGAGGAAGCGGCACCGGATAAGGAAGTATACAAACAGCTTCTGCCGACAGGTCTTTCCATGGGATTTATGATTTCTTTTGTAACGCTGGGTTCGCTTGCTTTGCAGACGGGTATCAACACTTTGGGAACGAATATCATTGTAGCGCATACCGGAGCGAGGAAAGCAACTACCATTTTCCTGATACCGTGTTGCTTTCTTTCGGATGGTGTGTGATTGTTTTTGCGGTAGTATTTACCCTTTCTGCGTCTATCATCCATTTGATTACAGCCAGTGCAGAGCCGGAAGTGCTGGGCAATGCATCGCTGTATCTGAAAGTGAATGCGTCTTTTTATTTTCTGCCCGCCATCATCTGTATTCT
>JAAVAA010000024.1 GCA_014804285.1 Lachnospiraceae bacterium
GTCGGCGACTATGAATAAGGCAGGAAGACTGATCTGCCGGGCGGTCAAGGTAGGAGAGGATACTACATTATCCCAGATTATCCGGCTGGTGGAAGAAGCCTCCGCATCCAAAGCACCCATTGCCAGACTGGCAGATAAAATAGCAGGCGTTTTTGTTCCGGCGGTTATGGCAATTGCGGCGCTCACCTTTGTGATCTGGCTGCTTGCAGGGGGCGGATTTGAAGAAGCAATGTCATGTGCCATTGCGGTGTTGGTTATTTCCTGTCCCTGTGCTCTGGGGCTTGCCACGCCGGTAGCTATTATGGTGGGAACCGGTGTAGGAGCCAAAAACGGTATTCTCATCAAGTCGGGAGATGCGCTTCAATCTGCAAGGGATATTAATACAGTAGTTTTGGATAAGACAGGAACCATTACAGAAGGAAAACCCAAAATTACAGACGTTATTTGCTTTGAAAAGGGGATAAATGAGGACAAAATTATTTCGCTGATTGCTGCCATAGAAAAGCCCAGCGAACATCCGTTGGCAGAAGCGGTTCTTGCAGAAGCGGCGGAGAGGAAGCTTGCCATTTTGGAAGTGACAGATTTTCAGGCAGTTTTCGGAAAAGGAGTTCGGGCAAAATGCGAAGGTAAGGAATACTTTGCGGGAAATAAAGCTTTTATGAGAGAAAAAGGGATTCCTCTTTCTGCTTCTCAACAAGAAACGATAGACCGTCTTTCTGAAGATGGAAAAACCCCCCTCCTTTTTGCAGAAGAAGGAAAGCTGCTGGCGGTGATTGCAGTGGCGGATACGATTAAGGAGTCTTCCATAGCTGCCATTGAAGAACTTGGTAAAATGAAAATTGATGTTGTTATGTTAACCGGAGACAACCGTCGCACGGCGGAGGCGGTAAAGCGGCAGCTTCGTGTGGATCAGGTCATTGCGGAAGTACTTCCTGAAGATAAGGAGAAGGAGATACAGCGCCTTAAGCGGGAAGGGCGAAAGGTGGCAATGATCGGTGACGGCATCAATGATGCGCCTGCCCTTGCAGCGGCAGATGTGGGAATTGCTATCGGTGCAGGAACGGATGTGGCGATCGACAGTGCGGATATTATTCTGATGAAGAGCAGATTGACAGATGCTATCACGGCAATTCGGTTAAGCAAGGCCGTGATCCGAAATATAAAGGAAAATCTCTTCTGGGCATTCTTTTATAACGTGATCGGGATTCCGCTGGCGGCGGGTATCTGGTATCCGGTTTTCGGGATACGCTTAAACCCCATGTTCGGTGCGGCAGCTATGAGTCTTAGCAGTCTGTTTGTGGTAGGAAACGCACTGCGGCTGCGCAACTTTAAGGCATGGCAGCAGGGAGCAGATATTTATAAGGAAGATACTGTTGGTCATAGTAAGAACTTGGTAACATTAAATCAAAACATATTGGCAGAGATGCCGGCAGACAAAGAAAAGGAGGAAATAAAAATGAAAAAAACAATGATTATCGAAGGAATGATGTGCGCACACTGTACGGGAAGAGTACAGAAAGCTCTGGAGGAGATCGGTGGAGTGGAAAGCGTCGTTATGAGCCTGGAAGAGAAAAGCGCCGAAGTTATGTTAACTGAAGAAGTTTCAGACGACGTCTTGAAGGCGGCAGTGACTGAGGCAGGTTACGAAGTTGTGGAAATTCGATAAATGATGCCATTTTGATGCAAAAATGATGCAACTATGATGCATTCTTTTGATAAAATGATTCTGTAACCGGATAACAGATGGAAAGAAAAGGAATTACAGAATGATGGAAGAAAAAGATATGTTGAAAGAGAACCCGGAGATTGGGAAAAGCGTGGAATATCAGGAGAATACGTCTGGGGCAGAAGCGGGAAAAAACAGGCGGAAAGGAGTCTTTCTGGCTGTTGGTATTACAGGGGCTGCGGTTCTTGCCGCAGTCCTTTGCTGCGTTCTTTTTTGGGACAGGGAAAAAGGATATGAAGATTACACGGTGCAGATGAAACAGCATTTTGTAGAATATTCCGATCAATATGACTATTGGGATGTGCTGACGGTGGAATACCCGCAGATTGAGGGGATCGATGAAGAAATTCAGGAACAGCTTAATACGCTGATGTATGATACTGCTATGGATCGTGTAAACTATTGGCATTTAAATTCTTCCGAAGATGTAAAGGCGTTTCAGGAGGAGGTTTTTTCTATCTTTTGCAGTGATGTGAATTGTGAGGCAGCCTACCACAGTCAATATTTGCTCAGTTTGGATTATCTGGAATGGTATTCCGCAGGAAATCCTGTGTGGTGCACCAACGGGACAGAACGTGCATTGACACTGGATCTTGTTACAGGACAAAGCTATGAGCTTGCCGATGTTCTGGAGCTCAATAAAGATTTTGTAAGGCTGTGGGATAAATCGCTCAGTGATAGTCTGGGGGAAGAATATGGTGATGAGGAGACTATGGAGCTTCTTCTTGCATGGTTTACGCAGTCTGATGAGGAGATTAACCAGGATTATTTCTGTCGCCCGTTCTTTTATGTAACGGAGGAAAAGGATCTGATGATCGGGGTTTCTCTGGATCCGGTATTGGAATATGCCTATACATATAAGCCTGTAAGAAGGAATTTTTATGCACAGCTCAGTGAAGAAGAACTGGCGCCTTTTAAAAAAGAAAGTGAATTTTGGAACAAATATGAAAAGTCGGAGCCTGCAGGGGAGGTACTTCCCTGCGAGGACAAAAAGGAAAATCTTTGGCTTGGAGAGGATGCGGGCGTATGGGATTACGAATATTAAAAAAGTTAATTCCCGGATTAGTTATTGTTTCTCTGCTTTGGGGAAGCACTGGAAAAATATGCGTGCTGGCAGCTGCAGAGGAATATCCGATTCTCTATGAAGAGGTATCGGAAAGTGACGATCCTGTTGTAGTCTTGCTTACGGGTGAGGAGGATTATACCGTACTTCCCGGTGAAAGTCTCTGGAAAATCGCCAAAAAGCTGTGGGGAGATGGAAATGGGTATGAAGAATTGGCTGAGCTTAACAAAGATCAGATTAAGGATCCGGATTTGATTTTCCCCGGAATGTCTTTGAAGGTATCCAAAGCCGGAACCATCATTCGGAAGGAAGCAAAATACGGAGGCACCCAGATGGGGAATTATACAATGGATATGCCCCATAATTTCCGAGTAGGTATCCTTCAGTCAGGCGATGCTTTCGCAAACTTTGCTATGTTTGGTGACGGAAGCGCAATTGCCTGTCTGATACAGGATCGGAAAAGAGAAACTGCGTTAAGCGTCAGGGATTGGGAACAGTGTAAAAAGTATATTACCGATTATGTTGATGAAAATTATGGTGATCAGGTATCGAATCTTAATTTTGAGCACTATCTTATGAAAGATCAGGGGGGTGCTTCCGGAGAGCTTTATCTTTATTCTTATAGCTGGCAGATAAGCGCTGATTACCCGAATTTAAAGTATTCCATCTGCGTGGGACTAAAGCTTACCGACCATATTCAGGCGGAGTTTGTGGGATATGGAACTGATTATGATATTCACGGTGGTGTGCGTTATATGGCGGCAACCTTTGAGGAACATTTCAGTTCGGAAAGCAATGAAAAGTTTACGGTCAACGACTCCAATATGCAGATGAGCCCGGAGGCGGAGTGGGAACTTGACGGAGTGCTTAATTCCTTTGCGTGGGTCGATGAATTCTTTACGTCAATGCTGAACAAGGCACTGGGGGTTGAAGAGGAAAAAAGCGCAAGGGAAAAATTGATGGAGAGGATGCAGTCATAAATTAACGTTTAGCTGGTTTACCTATTGAATCTAAACGGCCACTCGGCTGCGAAACAAAATTCTACGTCACCACGCTTGATAAAGCGTGCGCGAATTGGTTCCCTTAGAATTTTGTTTCGCAGCCGAGTTAGTTTTTGGCTAATGAAAAACCAGCTATTGCCTCCACTATAGTCGCTTAATCCACTATCTGGCTGTCCACCAAAGAGTAGACCATTTAATATTAGCTAAGTTGCCAGTTGGAATTTGCGTTATTCGATAACCCAGCTCAGATGAAAAGAAATCCTTTTGGAAACAATTCGCGAACGCTTTATCGAGCGTGTTGACAAAAGGATTTCTTTTCATCTGAGCGGACGTCTCGCATATGCATCCCCATCTAAACGTTAATTTAGCAATACAAGCAAATCATTTTTTGCTTTGATAATGAGACATAGCAGCTATACCTCATTTTACAACATGCGGTTATACTTGCGTAAATACAAGCAATGTGCTTTAATTAAAGCGTACGGGACTTATAGGAAAAGGACGGAGTCATGAATACATTTCTGTATGAAGTAGTCAGTATTGACGGCGATTATGCGCATTTGAAGAGAATAGATATAGTGAGCGACGAGTTAAAACTGGTGGCACGGGCACTCCTGCCGCCGGAGATTGCTGAAGGAACAAGGCTCAAATATGAGTGGATGCAGTATGAAATTCTTGCAGAAGAAAAAAACAATGGATTTTCGCTGGTAGAGCTTATTTTGACACTTGCTATTCTGACATTTCTGGTATGCGTCACGGTTCCCTTTGCTTTGCGATACATGGAGAAAAACAGACTTACTGCGGATACGCAGATGGTGGATATGGTGCGCAAATCAGTATCCGTAGTGCTTGCGGATCCCCGGCTTGCGAATATGGAGGATTCCGGATGCCCCAAACCGGGTTCGGTACTCAGACTGGATCATCCGGAGGATTTCCCGGGTACATTTGGAGAAATGGTAGCGCAGAAGCTGGGGTATGACAGCGCAGAGAAGATGACGGCGCAGAATGAAGGGATTATCTCTCAGCTTAAAATGGGAGATGCCGCTTTAATCACGGTACGGATCAACAAAGATGGGAGTTGCGGGTCGGCAACGGTTTTTTCCAACAAAGGTGATATCCTGCTTACGGTGAAATAAGGCATATGAGGAGGATATATGGAAAAGGTTGTAGTCTATATATGGGCTTTCATATTTGGAACTGTGATCGGAAGNTTTTTGAATGTATGTATTTACCGAATTCCCAGGGGCGAAGAGATTGTAAGAACGCCTTCTCATTGCACGAACTGTGGGAAGGCACTGAAGTGGTATGAACTGATCCCCATANTAAGCTTTCTGTTTCAGAAGGGAAAATGCCGCGGATGTAATAAAAGACTATCGCTTCAATATCCGATGGTAGAGTTTGTGAGCGGAATTATGTATCTTTGGATTGTTTATAAGATGGGATTTGAACCGATTAGCGTCCTATATTGCCTGTGTGCGTCGGCGCTTATCGTTATTGCAGTCATCGACTGGAGAACTTTTGAGATTCCGCCGGGNTGCAATCTTTTTATCGGNGGATTGGGAGCGGTGAAGCTTTTATTGGACTTTTCCGGCTGGAAGGAACAGGTAATAGGATTTTTTGCGGTAAGCGGTCTTTTTTTATTGATTTATTTGTTTACAAAAGGAAAAGGGATTGGCGGTGGCGATATTAAGCTGATGGCGGCGGCCGGATTTCTGATAGGCTGGAAAAATATATTGCTTGCGCTGGCAATCGGTTCCATAGCCGGATCCGTAATCCATATTACTCTGATGAAGTTCAAAAACAAAAACCGCATATTGGCATTTGGACCGTATCTGGCATCGGGGATTTTTAGCGCAATGCTTTATGGTGACGAGCTGATCAGCTGGTATCTGAGATTCTGCGGTTTTTGAAATCAAATATAAAATTCTGTGTGTATACTATTAGGAAGAAATCCATATCCTGTGATATGGATTTCTTATTGCTTTTTTCTNATTGACTTTTTTATTTTTTACTTGCAAGAGAGAAAAAAGTGGTGTATAGTTTAGCGCGGGCTGTTCGCTCGGCGGACAGGGGAAATAGTCGAAAAGGGGAATGGTAATTCATATGGCAAAATATCTTGTGATTGTGGAGTCGCCTGCCAAAGTAAAGACAATTAAAAAGTTTTTGGGAGAAAAATATGAAGTGGCTGCAAGTAATGGTCATGTCAGGGATCTTCCGAAAAGTCAACTGGGGATTGATGTGGAGAATGATTATGAGCCCAAGTATATTACGATTCGTGGCAAGGGCGATATCCTGGCAAATTTACGTAAGGCGGTAAAGAAGGCCGAAAAAATATATCTGGCAACGGACCCTGACCGTGAGGGAGAAGCAATATCCTGGCATCTTCTAAAAGCATTGAAACTGGAAGATAAAAAGGTCTATCGTATTACTTTTAATGAGATTACAAAAAATGCGGTTAAAGAATCTTTGAAGAATGCACGTGAGATTGATTTGAATTTGGTGAATGCCCAGCAGACAAGGCGTATTCTGGACAGAATGGTTGGCTATCGGATATCCCCGGTTTTGTGGGCGAAAGTAAAAAGGGGCTTAAGTGCAGGGCGTGTTCAGTCGGTTGCACTGCGGATTATCTGTGACAGAGAGGATGAGATTAACAGTTTTATACCGGAGGAATACTGGACGCTGGAGGCACTTTTTGATCTCCCCGGGGAGAAAAAGCCGCTGACAGCTAAATATTACGGAAAGGAAGAGCGAAAGGTATCAATCAGCTCTAAGGAGGAGATGGATGCCCTGGTGAAAGAAATCGAGAAGTCGGATTTTTGTGTTCGTGAGGTGAAAAAAGGAGAGAGGACAAAAAAGGCGCCTCTTCCGTTTACCACTTCCACACTGCAGCAGGAAGCCAGTAAGGTGTTGAATTTCTCAACTCAGAAAACCATGCGTCTTGCACAGCAGCTATATGAAGGAATCGAGATCAAAGGAAACGGAACAGTAGGTATTATCACCTATCTTCGTACAGACTCTACCAGAGTATCCGAGGAGGCAGAGAACGCAGCAGCTCAATATATCGGGAAGACCTACGGGGAAGAATATGCAGCAGGCAAGACCAAGACCGCAAAAAACGATCGGAAAATTCAGGATGCCCATGAGGCAATCCGACCTACGGATATTACCCGGACACCGTTAGAAATGAAAGATTCTTTATCCAGAGATCAGCTAAGATTATACCAGCTGATTTGGAAACGTTTTACCGCCAGCAGGATGCAGGCTGCCAAATATGAGACTACATCTATCAAGATCGATGCGGGCGAACATCGTTTTACCGTGGCGGCATCGAGGCTTTTGTTTGACGGATTTATGAGTGTTTATACCCAGGAAGGGGACAAAGAAGAGGAAAATACGCTTGTAAAGGGCGTGGATGTGGGAGAAAAACTTATGCTGAAGGATTTGGATGCAAAGCAGCATTTTACGCAGCCGTCCCCCCATTATACGGAGGCGTCGCTGGTGCGTGCGCTGGAGGAGCTGGGGATTGGTCGTCCCAGTACCTATGCACCCACAATAACCACGATTCTTGCAAGAAGATATGTGGCAAAAGAAAATAAGAACCTATATGTGACAGAGCTTGGAGAGGTGGTCAACAACATGATGAAGGATGCCTTTCCGAGTATTGTAGATGTGAATTTTACTGCGAATATGGAAGCTCTGCTTGACGGTGTGGAGGAAGGAAACGTTAATTGGAAGACTATTGTTTCCAATTTTTATCCGGATCTGGATGAGGCAGTAAAGACAGCAGAGAAGGAACTTGAAGAGGTGGATATTGCTGATGAGGTATCTGATGAAGTCTGTGAGCTATGCGGCAGACAGATGGTGATCAAATACGGACCCCATGGAAGGTTTCTGGCATGTCCCGGTTTCCCCGAGTGTAGAAATACAAAGCCTTATTTTGAAAAGATAGGAGTGACCTGTCCGTCTTGCGGAAAGGACATTGTTTTGAAAAAAACCAAGAAAGGGCGGAAATATTACGGATGTGTGGGAAATCCGGAGTGCGATTTCATGGTGTGGCAGAAGCCATCAGGGAATAAATGTCCCAGATGCGGTTCCATGCTTTTATACAAAGGAAACAGACTGGTCTGCATGAACGAAAATTGCGGTTATGTAGGAAATATTCCGGAAATTGGAAATAATTCAGAAAATTTAAGTTAATTTTTGCAATTATATGGAAATTGCCCTTCTGACGTTGAAATTGCCTAAATCGTGTGTTACAATATGTAAAACGAGTTCAGATGGGAGGAATACAATGAGCAGTGTGCAATTACTGGATAAGACCAGGAAAATCGGAAAGCTTTTGCATAACAACAATTCCAGCAAGGTTGTCTTTAATGATATCTGCTCGGTTCTGTGTGAGATTTTATCCTCCAATGTGCTTGTGATCAGCAGGAAGGGTAAAGTTCTGGGAGTTGGCGACTGTAAAGGCGTTGATTCCATTACAGAGCTTATTGTGGATCAGGTAGGCGGTTTTATCGATGGAATGCTGAATGAGAGACTTCTTTCCATTCTTTCTACCAAAGAAAATGTCAATCTTGAAACGCTGGGGTTTGAGAATGGAGAGGTCAGAAAATTTCAGGCAATTATTACACCTATTGAAATTGCCGGCGAAAGATTGGGGACTTTGTTCATTTACAAATGTGCGGAGCAATATGATATTGACGATATTATTTTGTGTGAGTACGGAACGACTGTGGTAGGTCTTGAGATGCTCAGGGCAGTCAATGAGGAAAATGCTGAGGAGAGCCGGAAACTGGCGGTGATCAAGTCGGCCATCGGCACGCTGTCTTATTCGGAGATGGAAGCAGTAGTACATATTTTTGAAGAGTTAAACGGCATGGAAGGAATTTTGGTGGCAAGCAAAATTGCGGACAGAGTAGGGATTACCCGTTCCGTAATTGTGAATGCGCTCCGTAAATTTGAAAGTGCCGGAGTGATTGAATCCAGATCATCGGGCATGAAGGGTACTTACATAAAGGTATTGAATGATATGGTTTTTGATGAAGTGGAAAAACTCAAGAAAGAAAATATGAAATAACAAATGAAAATGAAATGAAAGATAAAGGATTATCGAAAAGTAAAGGGATTTATGAAATTTTCATAGTCCTTTTTCCTTTTTGAAGAGTAGATTTTGTATAGATTTTTTGCGTACAATTTGTAAAAAAACCTTGTCTTTTCATTCAAATAATCTATAATGTAATAAGGTGGGCGTTGTATGGCACAAGGGAATTTGGGTTGCCTTATTGTGGCATCACCGAAGATTACAGAAAGGGGCTGTAAAATGTTTAACAGTAATGTTTTTGACTATGTGGATGTGCTGGGTAAGGCAGCAGACGCATCATGGCAGAGAAATGAGATTCTTTCTCATAATATGGCAAATGTCAACACACCGGGATACAAGAGACAGGATATTGATTTTGAATCTCAGCTCCGCCGTGCACTAGGGAATTCCCGTTATGAGACGGTGGATGCCAAGGTAGCGCATGCGACCGATACAGAATTAACGCCAAGGATTTATACGGATATGGCGAATTTTTCATACCGGCTTGACGGAAACAATGTGGATATTGATACGGAAGGCGTTGAGATTGCTTCCAATCAAATTAAATATAACGGCCTGGTTGCCAGTTATAATCAGGAATTTGCTAATTTGAAGATGGTACTTAAGTAGGGGAGGTTTTGTCATGAGTATCTTTAATTCTTTTAATATTAATGCATCTGGTATGACAGCAGAACGTTATCGTATGGATATTATCTCAGAGAACGTAGCAAATCAGAATACCACCAGAACCGCAGATGGAACTCCTTACCGCCGTAAAGTGGTAACCTTCGAGGAGAGAGGGCAAAGAGTGGGGAGCTTCAGCAGTTATCTTGGCAATGCCAGCAGTGCCTATAAAGGAAAGGGCGTCAGGGTTGGAAAAGTCATGGAGGATAACTGGACGCAGATGAATATGGTCTATGACCCTTCACATCCGGATGCAGACGAGAACGGTTATGTTCTTTATCCTAATGTAAACATCGTTACGGAGATGACAAACCTGATCGATGCTAGCCGTTCCTATGAGGCTAATGCAACAGCCTTCAATGCAAGCAAGAGCATTGCAATGAAGGGACTTGAAATGAGTAGTGGGGCACAATAATCAGAAAGGCGGATACATAAGTGGACATTTCATCTTTTTATAATATTTCTTCCGGTGCAGTGAGAGAGGCAATTGAGAACTCACCGCTTGCTTCACGTGAGTCTTCGGGAGAATTTGCGGATTTATTTGACAAGGCAATTGAAAATCTTAATACTACAAACTCCTATCTTTCCGATGCGGAAAATGAAGAGCTGCGTTGGGCACTTGGGGAGACGGAAAATACCCATGAACTTTCCATAGCCCTTCAGAAGGCCTCTACAGCATTGCAGTATACGGTTGCAGTAAGGGATAAATTGCTGGAAGCATACCGTGAGATCATGCAGATGCAGATTTAATAATAGAGGCTATAACAGGAGAAAGTCATATCATGGCAGACAGATTGAAAGAACTACTAAACAAAATTCTTGAATGGTGGAATAAATTTTCTACCAAACAGAAAACGTTTATTATATCAGCGGGGGCAGGGATCATACTTGCTCTTGCTATTTTGGTTACGATCTTTACGCGTCCCCAGTATGTATTGCTTTTAAACTGCGATTCGCAAAAGCAGGCAGCGGAAGTCACAGAGCTGCTGGAGGGTGAAGGACTGACTTACACGATATCAGATGATGCTTATCAGATCAAAATTAAGAAGGAGCAGCAAGCACAGGCGAGCATGCTTCTTGCCCAAAATGATATCCAATCTTCGCCTTATACGATTGACAATGTTACGGAAGGCGGATTTTCAACAACGGAGTCCGATAAACAGAGACGATACGAGGTTTATCTGCAGGAACGGATGGCAAATGATATTCTGACAGTGTTTGAGCAGGTCAAGCATGCGGTTGTGGAATACCATATACCACAGCAGGATGGAACTCTGATCGCATCAAAGGAAGACTCATTTATTACGATAGTTTTGACGCTGAAGGAGGAAATGTCATCGGAGACTGCAGCGGGAATTGCCAAGCTGGCTTCTGTGGCAATGGGAAATAAGACCACCGAAAATGTAGTGATCATGGACAGCCTGGGAAATACACTTTATTGCGGAGATGACGACTACAGCGCAAGCGGTACTGCCAGCAGTCAGCTCAGTGTAAAGTCTCAGTGGGAGTCGAAGGTTAAAAGCGAGGTCAGACAGGTGCTTCTTGGAACCAATGAGTTTGACAGGGTGGAAGTAGCGGCAAATCTGGTAGTTGATTTTTCTTCGGCACAAGTGAGAGAACATGAGTATTATGTGGACGGTGACAATACTCAGGGGTATTTATCCTCCAGCAGAACATTTACCTCATCAGCGGAAAATGGAAACGGGGAGGTTCCCGGAACCGATGCAAACGGTGAACCTGAATATGTGTATCAGGATAACAGCAGCAGCAGCTCTGAAACGGAAGAGGAAGAGCTAAAGTATCTTCCCAACGAGAGAATTACGGATAAGTCTGTAAACCCCGGAGTGGTTGATTATTCGCAGTCCAGTATCTCACTGGCAGCAACGACCTTGAATCTGGTCAGAGAGGAAGATGTCCGCGCCCAGGGATTCTTGGATGGGGGCGTGACATGGGATGAATATAAGCTTGCCAATGCAGGACGGACGCAGATAGAGGTATCTGATGATCTATATAATGTGGTTTCCAAAGCCACCGGGTTCCCGGTAGAGAATATTGCTATTGTGGCATACTCGGAAAACGTGTTCTTTGACAGAGAAGGTCTGAATATATCCGCCTCTGATATTATGCAGATTGTTTTGATCGTGATTATTTTGGCACTTCTTGCATTTGTGGTGCTTCGCAGCATGCGTTCCGACAGACAGTCGGATCAGCCCGAAGAACTTTCCGTGGAAACGCTGCTTCAATCTCAGCCGGAGCTTGAACTTGAAGACATTGGTGTGGAAACCATATCGGAGACCAGGCGCCTGATAGAGAAGTTTGTGGATGAAAATCCGGAGGCAGTGGCTAACTTACTGCGCAACTGGCTTAATGAGGAGTAAAATGCGAAAACAGTTTCGCATAAATTGAGTATAGCTCAAAAATAGTTTTGTATAAGGGAAAGAGAGCATAGAAATACAAATATACGGTTTGGAGGGAATAGGGTATGCCCAGAAATGCCGACGACAAAATAAGCGGACTTCAAAAGGCATCAATTCTTTTGATCGCGCTGGGGCCGGAAAAATCGGCTATGATTTTTAAGCATTTGAAGGAAGAGGAAATTGAAGAGCTGACACTGGAGATTGCCAATACACGAAGCATTACACCTCAGGTTAAAGATGAAGTGATTGATGAGTTTTATCAGGTGTGCCTTGCACAGCAATACATAGCAGAGGGTGGAATTAATTATGCTAAAGAGCTTCTTGAAAAAGCTCTCGGTGCGGAAAAGGCAATGGATGTGATCGGAAAATTGACGGCGTCGCTGCAGGTTAAGCCGTTTGAGTTTATGAGAAAGACGGAAGCTTCTCAGCTGCTTAACTTTATTCAGGATGAGCATCCTCAGACCATTGCACTGATCTTATCCTATCTTCCGCTTGCACAGTCTGCCACAATTATTGCTTCTCTGCCGCCGGAACGGCAGGCAGATGTGGCAAAACGTATTGCACTTATGGATCGGACCAGTCCGGATGTGGTGAAAGAGGTGGAAAAGGTTTTGGAATCTAAGCTGGCATCTTTGGTTAATCAGGATTACACCATTATCGGTGGTGTGGATGCTGTTGTAGAGATTTTAAATACAGTAGACCGCAGTACAGAAAAGCACATTATGGAGACGTTGGAAATCGAAGAGCCCGAGCTGGCAGACGAGATCAGGAAAAAAATGTTTGTATTCGAGGATATTTTGCTGCTTGATGACCGCGCGATTCAGAGAGTACTTCGTGATGTGGATAACAATGATCTTGCAATGGCGCTTAAGAGTGCCAATGAACAGGTACAGAATGCAGTCTTTAATAACATGTCCAAGCGTCTGGCTGTAATGATCAAAGAGGACATGGAATTTATGGGACCGGTACGTATGAAGGATGTAGAAGAGGCACAGCAGAAGATTGTAAATATTATCAGAAAACTGGAGGATTCAGGCGAAATTGTTATTTCCAGAGGCGGAGGTGACGAGATCGTTGTTTAATAATCTTTACAAGGCAGGCTGGGTGGTAGTAAACGATGATGCCAGAGTTATAGATACCAACAAGTTGGTGGAACAAAAACTTCAAGAGGCAGCTAAATCAGGAGCTTACCACATGCAGGAATCAGAAGATGAAGGAAAAGATGGGTTTTATGAGGGTATTTCGGCGGAAGCGATAGACACACTTCTCGATCCGGATAGCGAGGGAGCAATACTGAAAAGTGCTTCCGCAGAAGAACTTGAAAGAATAAATGAAAAACTGGAAGAGGCGAAAGCGGAGCTTTCCAGAGTACAGGATGAGGCGCAGCATCTTATGGATGAAGCACAGGCAGAAATTGAAGCTATGAAAATCCGTACATTGAAAGAAGCCCAGGAACAGGGATATCAGGAGGGCTACAAGCAGGGGATGAATGAGGTTCAGGCACTGAAGGATGAGTGCCATGCCAGAGGAGAACAGCTTGAGGCTGAATATAACCGTAAAGTCCATGAACTGGAACCGGAATTTGTGGAGAATCTTACCAGGATATATGAGCATATATTTAAAGTAGACCTAAGCGAATACCATCAGTTGGTAGTTACGCTTCTTACAGATGCTATGCAGAAGGCAGATGCATCAGGCAATATCATTGTTCATGTGGCTCGAGAAGACTATGGGACAGTGAGCGAAGCCAAGGGAGAAATTCTCGAAAAGACGGGAACGCTGGCGGAGCGGCTGGATATTATTCCGGATATGACGCTGGCGCCTTCTCAGTGTATGATAGAAACGGAAGGCGGAATCTATGACTGTTCACTGGGAACAGAGCTTAGTGAACTTACCAGAAAACTGATGCTGCTTTCTTATAAAGGTGGAGAGTAAGTTGCTGGGAACGAAAATTAATTTCTTAAAATATGACAGTGTGTTAGATGATACCTTATTTAAGTTAAAAGGAAAGGTTATCAATGTAATCGGGCTTACCATTGAATCGGCAGGCCCCGGTGCAAAGCTGGGAGATATCTGCATGATTTATCCGGGAGCCGGGGATGGCAGTCTTCCTCCTACACCGGCAGAGGTGGTAGGATTTAAGGAAGGTAAGACGCTTCTGATGCCTTATCAGACTGTAGAGGGAATCGGACCGGGAAGCAGTGTAGAAAATACAGGATCGCCACTTACCGTACGTGTAGATGACAATCTCCTCGGACATACTCTTGACGGCTTTGGTAGACCGACAGAAGAGGATTTTATGCCTGGCGGTAAAATGTATTCTGTGGAAGCAAGTCCGCCGGAGCCCATGAGTCGTAAGATCATAAGTGATGTTCTGACCCTTGGGGTAAAGGCAGTAGACGGACTGATTACCATAGGAAAAGGACAGAGAATCGGTATATTTGCCGGATCCGGAGTTGGAAAGTCCACATTGATGGGAATGTTTGCTCGAAATACGAAGGCAGATATTAATGTGATTGCACTTATAGGAGAGCGTGGAAGGGAAGTAAGAGAGTTTATAGAGAGAGATTTGGGACCGGAGGGAATGAAAAGGTCTGTGGTGGTGGTTGCCACTTCGGACAAACCGGCACTGGAACGTAAAAAGGCAGCACAGACAGCTACAGCTATCGCAGAGTATTTTCGTGATCAGGGTAAGGATGTGCTTCTCATGATGGATAATCTGACACGTTTTTCCATGGCGCAGCGTGAAATCGGACTTGCCAGTGGGGAACCGCCGGTATCCAGAGGTTATCCGCCCAGCGTATATTCGGAGATGCCGAAGCTTTTGGAGCGTGCAGGCTGCTCGGATCGGGGATCCATTACCGGCTTATACGCAGTACTTGTAGATGGAGATGATTTTAACGAACCCATCACGGATACCGCAAGAAGTATTCTGGACGGTCATATCATGCTGAACCGGAAGCTTGCGCACAAAAATCACTATCCGGCGGTTGATGTGCTGCAGAGCATTTCCAGATGTATGGGGCAGGTTGCCAGCAGAGAGCACAAGCTTTATGCCGGAAAGCTGAAGAATGTGCTTGCTACCTATAATGAGGCGGAGGATCTGATCAATATAGGCGCTTATAAGAGCGGGAGCAATCCGGGAATTGACTATGCAATCCGGAAGATTCAAGAGGTCAATGAGTTTTTGATGCAGGATGTCAATGATAAATTTACTTTTGAACAGACGCTGGAACTGCTGAAAGGCATTTTTGATGAATCTCCAGATAACTGATGGAACGGAGCGATAAATGGCAAAATTTATTTATCGGATGCAGAGTATCCTCGAAATCAAACTCAAGATGGAAGATCAGGCAAAAACAGAATTTGCCACAGCCAAAATGCATCTTGATGAGGAAGAAGAGAGACTTCAATATCTGAAAGACAGAAAGACAGGTTATGAACAGCTGGGAAGGGAACTTCGAAGGGATGGCCTGAAGGTTTTTGAGATACTTGAAAATAAAGAAGCAATTGACCGAATGGAAGAATTTATTCTGGTTCAGTTGGAGAATGTGAAAAGAGCTGAGAGGCAGCTTGATGAGGCACGGTTACGGCTTCAGGAGGCCATGCAGGAAAGTAAAACCCATGAGAAGCTGCGTGAAAAAGCATTTGATGAATTTGTCCGCGAGGAGAATGCCAGAGAGGCAAAAGAAGTGGACGAACTGACCAGCTATACGCACAGCAGAAGATCATAGCATAAAGTATACGCACATGCAGTGCGTATAGGAAAGAGTGGAACTGAAACGATGCCAATAGATGAAGAACTTACGCCGGAAGATGCCAAGCTGGAAAAGCAGCGTCTTAAGGAAGAAAAGAAGAAATTAAAGGAAGAGCAGAAAGCACAACGCAAGGAAGCTAAAGCAAGGGCAAAGGAAATTGCNCAAAGGCAGGCTGATATTGATGAGGAAGATGAAAATACCGGTTCTGTGTTTTTAGTTACGTTTGTGATNGTGCTGNTTTGGGTTGCCATCCTGTGTCTGGTGGTAAAGCTTGATTTTGGAGGCTTTGGAAGTAATGTNTTGACTCCGATTTTAAAGGATGTGCCGGTTTTGAACCTGATCCTTCCGGACAATGCGGATGTTATGGTGGATGAAGAAGAAAGCGAGGCCTATGGAGGCTATAATAATCTGAGGGAAGCGGTGGATTACATTAAGGAGCTGGAACTTGAGCTTGAAAGGGCGCAGTCCGCAGAGACGGATAGTTCCGATGAGGTGGCACAGCTTCGGGCAGAGGTGGAGCGTNTGAAAACCTTTGAAGACAGTCANGTGGAATTTCAGAGGATTAAGACGGAATTTTATGAGGAAGTAGTCTATGCGGANAAAGGACCGGGAATTGAGGAATACCGGAAATATTATGAGGGAATCGATCCGGCCACCGCAGAGTATTTGTATAAACAGGTAGTNCAGGAGATTGAGGAAAGTGACGAGATCAAGGACTATGCCAAGGCATATTCGGAAATGAAACCTAAGGCGGCAGCGGCGATTTTTGANGATATGACGGANAATCTNGANTTGGCAGCAAGAATACTGGGTGTAATGGAAGCAGATGACAGAGGNAAGATTTTGGGAGTAATGGATCCCGAAATAGCAGCAAGNATTACCAAAATTATGGATCCTGAGTCTTAAGAAATCTGCGCCTTAAACCGATATAGATTTTGTACCTTGAAAAAGAGCTTATACAGCTTATAAAGAATGGAGGAATGTGAATGACGAGCACACCTGTAAAGAGCGTGGATGCCCTGATGAATTTTGTGGGCACAAAGAATCTCACACAAACGGGTGGTACGAACCAGACAGGTAGTTTTGGCGATCTGATGTCAAAGACAGCAAGCGGCGGAAAAGATTTCAATGCTCAGAGACAGAGCGAAACATCGAAGGTGAGTCCAAAAGATGCAGCAGCCCGGGACATGAAGTCAAGTCGCACCGATGCTGTAAAATCTGCAGAAGATGCGAGAAAGCCGGCAGACACCGTGGAAACGGCAAATGCAGGCACGGAATCAGGGCAGTCGGAAGCTATACAGGAAGCCGGGGAGGAGCTTGTAAAAGATGTTGCAAAGGAACTTGGCGTTTCCGAGGAGGAAGTGATCAGAGCGATGGAAGAGCTTGGTCTTTCCTTTTATCAACTTTTTGATCCGGCTATTTTGACACAGCTCGTTCTGAATGTTTCCGGAGAACAGGATACAGCAGCACTCCTTACCGACGAAGGGCTTTTTGCAAAGCTACAGGAGATCCTGAAAATTACAGGAGAGGTTTCTGATAATTTGGCAGAAAAGTTAGGTATTCAGCCGGAAGAGATTCAGAAGGTTCTGGAACAGCTTCAGGCAGAACAAAGCAATATGGCAGCAGCCCCGCAGGAGGTTATGGAAGAGGAAGCGGAAGAAAATGCACCCAAGATCACCATAGAAGTAAAGGTGAACGGTGAGACAGTAAAGCTTTCTGCTGACGAAAACGGAAATGTAGACAAAGCCATCGGGATCGTATCACAAAAAACTGATGAAACAACTGCAAAACCTGAGAACCAAAAACAGGGAAGTGGAGAAATGAAAGGCAAGTCTGAAGGGAATGAACACAGCAATGCTTTATTTGATGCAGCGCTTCAGGATAAAGCGCAGGTTCAGGAGGCAGACGCACCTCAGCCTGCACAAGGCTTTTTCAGCGAACAGACACAAGATATCATGGATCAGATCATGGATTACATGAAGATTCAGTTAAAACCCGATATGAACCAGCTTGAAATGCAGCTTCATCCGGCAAGTCTCGGAAGTGTACAGATCCAGATCACTTCAAGAGGCGGAGAGGTGACCGCACAGTTCCATGTGCAAAATGAAACCGTTAAGGCAGCCATTGAAAGCCAGATTGTAGAATTAAAAGAAAGCCTGAAAGACCAAGGCGTCAAAGTAGAAGCGGTTCAGGTTATGGTGGAAAGCCATGGGTTTGAAAGTAATCTCTGGCAGGGACAGGGCAGAGAACAAGATGCCGCATCCCAGAATGGAAAGAGAACTCCACGAAGAATNAATTTAAATGAACTGGATGAACTTTTTGAGGAAGAAGCCAGTGAAGAAGAAATTTTAAATGCCCGGGTGATGGAAATGAACGGGACCACAGTAGATTATACGGCATAAAATGTGCTAAGGCATTCAAAAGGATAATGCACAGCACGGAAGGGAGATTAAATGTCAGTTGGTGTAGTAGTAAAAGACGGACAAATCGTTGAGACAGCAGCAGAAAGCTCTGTAAAGAAGGCGGCTTCCAGCAGCGGAATGGATAAAGACGCATTCTTGCAGCTTTTAGTAGCCCAGATGAAGTATCAGGATCCTTTAGAGCCAACTTCCAATACAGAATACATTTCTCAGTATGCAACCTTTTCACAGGTGGAGCAGATACAGAATATGGCAGCCACCATGGAGCTTACCAGAGCATCTTCTATGGTAGGAAAGCTGGTTGAAGTGAGGACTACAGATTCTAACGGAGATACTAAAACGGTNCAGGGCAAAGTGGAATACGTATCCTACGAAAATAATAAGGCATATGTTTCCATTAACGGACAGATGTATTCGGCGGATGACGTATCGTCAGTTGTTGACGAATCTTATCAGACAGCGCTTGATCTTGCGGTTTCCTTTACAAGAGCAGTGAATCAGCTTCCCACTCTTGAGTATCTGACCACAGATGACAGAGAAGCAGTGGAGACTTTGCAGAAGGGCTTTAACAGCATGAGCGCATATCAGCAGTCGTTTATTCCGGAGGAAAGCATCAAGAAGCTTCAGAAGTACGTGGAACAGATGGCGAAGCTTGTGGAAGCCGAAGAAAAGAAAAATGGCGAGACAGAAAAAGAGGATGGGGAAAACACCGAAACCACGGAAGGGACAGAAGGTGTAGAAAATGAAGGTTCAGAATAATTCATTTCTTACAATTGAACAGCTCCAGGATCAGTACTTAAGTACCGGAAGGAATCCGGTTCCTGTGAAAACCTCCGGAGGGAAAAGCTTTCAGGAAATCTTAGAGAGCAGCCGGACTAAAGGAGCAGGTGAGGTGCGGTTTTCCAAGCATGCAGCAGGAAGACTGGCAGACCGGAATATAGAACTTACTGAAAACCAGATGGATAGGCTTAAGGAAGGCACACAGAGGGCAGGAGCAAAAGGAATTAAAGAATCGCTGGTCATTGTGGATCAACTGGCTTTTATCGTGAACATTCCAAACAATACAGTGGTAACAGCCATGAACAGACAGGACGCAGCAGAAAATGTATTTACTAACATTGACGGAGCCGTAATTATATAGCCGGACCTTTAGGAGGCTTAACGTTCCCGAATGACAGACGGAACAGATACGGCACAGAATTTAAGGAGGTCATTTCACTATGATGAGATCATTATTTTCTGGTGTAGCAGGTCTTCGGACACACCAGACAAGAATGGACGTTATCGGTAACAACATTGCAAACGTAAACACTACATCTTATAAGTCACAGTCCATGACGTTCAGTGACTTAATGTATCAGACCACGCAGGCAGCATCCGGCGCCAATGCAGCAACCGGAGTGGGCGGTATCAACGCAAGACAGATTGGTCTCGGTGCTAAGACCAGTGCTATCAAGACTGCAATTTCGCAGCCCGGTTCCTATCAGACCACCAATGATGGTTTTGACCTGATGATCACCGGCGATGCATTCTTTATTGTCGGAAACGGTACGGTTTCCGAAAAACAATTCACCAGAGACGGTTCCTTCTATATTGACGGAGCGGGAAACCTTGCCATGACCAGTACCGGTTATAATGTATTTGGCTGGGGAGTAGATCCCACAGATNCCACATCCATTAAGCAGGATACCGTGCAGCCTCTTCGCCTGATGACAACACAGAATATGGTATCCTCTCCGGAAGCAACCACGCTTGCAACGGTAGGCGGCGTAGTGGATAAATTTGATACTGATGTGAATGGTTCCGGAAGAGTTATGGATTTGGAGTTTTATGATAATGAAGGCTACAAATATACGGCACGTCTGAGCGTCAAAGCAAAAGATGTTGATAATGGTGAGTATACGGTTGAGCTTGTGCACATTATGGACTCCAAGGGTAATAAAAACAGGGCTGATGNTANNACACCTTTGACTGACNGGAGCTACNTTTGGNGGNNNNGNNGCAGGNNAGCCGNTTGATTTGAANTATGATAANGGAACCGGAAAGTTCGAATACGTAGGCGCTGAAGGCAGTTCAACAGTCGAGCTTGCGTTTACAGGGGACGGTAATGAACATTTTATTCCTGATATTCCTAATGACCCTGACACCAAGAGCATAACCATAGATTTCTCGGCTACCTCCAATTACAACGCCAGTGGTGTTTCTACCATGAGCATTGAGAAGGGCGGTCAGGGCACAAACGGCGTTNTGGNAACGNGACGCGCNATGGGTGAGCTCANNGGTNNNAACNTCCAGAAGNATGGTAAGATCTACGCAACTTATGACAACGGTCAGGAGAAGCTGCTTGGGCAGATTGCGGTGGCAACTTTTGCCAATCCTTCCGGTCTTTCCAAGGAAGGTGACAACCTGTACACGGCAACTATGAACTCCGGTGAGTTTAACGGTATTGGGGAAGATATTACCAAGAGCGGCTACATGACCTCCGGCGTACTGGAGATGAGTAACGTAGACCTGGCAGCAGAGTTTACAGAGATGATTACTACCCAGAGAGGTTTCCAGGCAAACAGCCGTATTATCACAGTTTCAGATACATTGCTTGAGGAACTGACCAATCTGAAGAGATAATGATTGGCAAATTTAAAAAATAAAAGCTGATATAAGTTCATAAGGCAGAGGGAATCCGGGCAGTCCGGATTCCCTTTAGCCNTTTCAAAATAATTATGAATATAAGGGTAAGGAAGATGATGAGGATATGATTGANTTGACAAAACTGAACGGGAATAAGGTTTTAGTAAACCCGGATCTGATGGAGCTGGTGGAGGAGACACCGGATACGGTGATCNCTTTTACCACCGGAAGAAAAATAATTGTAAAAGAAAGTAGACAAGAGATAAAAAATCTTGTAAAATCGTATAGAAAGGATATTTTTGCGGATTAACGTAAAAGAGGGTGGAAATTGTGGATTTAGCGTCGATTTTNGGTATTCTACTTTGTTTTGCCATGTTTGTATATGGNGTTATTGACAATGCTGGTATTNNTAACNTAGGTCGTTATCTGGATTTACCATCAGCGATTATTACTTTCGGAGGCGCCTTTTTNGCGATTCTGGCATCGAATTCTCTTGCNGANTATTTGGGAGGTTTGAAAAGCTTTNTNCTGATTTTNAANTCCTCTGCCTCAGATGTGAAAGGGATGATTCAGAANATTATCGAACTGTCAAATGTTGCCAGAAAGGAAGGNCTTCTTTCTCTTGAGGAGGCNGCTGGAGATCTGGATGATGAGTTNATGAAGAAAGGNATTCTTTTGATCGTGGANGGTACGGATCCNGAGCTTGTCNGGGGAATNATGGAGACGGAGCTGGTCAGNATTGAAGACAGNCACAATAATAAGATTAAATTCTGGGAGGACTTGGGAGCCATGGGTCCTGCNTGGGGTATGATCGGTACACTGGTAGGTCTGGTAAACATGCTTTANGAGATGGATGATCCTTCCAGTATCGGTCCTTCCATGGCGGTTGCGTTGATCACAACTTTGTACGGATCCTTACTTGCAAACTGGATCTGTGCACCGGTTGCGGCTAAGTTGAAGTCAAATAACGCTAATGAGATTCTGGTGAAATCGATTATGATTGAAGGACTTTTGTCCATTCAGGCAGGAGAGAATCCCAGAGTTATAGAAGAAAAGCTGAAATCCTTCCTGGCACCCGCAGACCGGGTAAGCACAGGTGACGGAGGTGAAGAAGAGAATGGCTAAAAGGAAACCGCCCGAGCCGCCGAAAGGCGCTCCGGCATGGCAGTCAACTTTTGCGGATCTGATGAACCTGCTTCTTTGCTTTTTCGTTATGCTTTTTTCCATGTCCAGCATTGATGCACAGAAGTTTGAACTTTTGGCTGCATCCTTTAATCAGACCTTTAGTATTTTTGAGGCTGGTGCAACAGCCATCGGCGATGGGGTTTTGCCCGGTATGGGTGTAAGCCAGCTCAACGAGCTGGATAATTATATTAACAGTACGGGAAGAAACAGCGAAGGAGAAATGATTCCGGAGGATTTGCAATCTGCCGCGCAGATGATGGAGGAAGCCAAGCTGAAGGAATCGGAGGAGCTTGCGGAAAAGATTGAAGAAGCGTTAACTGAAAAGAATTTTGATAAAGAAATTGACATAGAATTTACGGCGCAGTATGTGCAGCTTACTCTAAACGGTGCCCTGCTTTTTGATTCGGGAAGTGTTGTGATCAAAGAAGAGGCGTTGCCCCTTATGAATCAGCTTGGAATTATTCTTGAAAGATTTTCGGAAGGGATCATTGAGATTGAAGGGCATACGGATAACGTACCAATGTCGGGGGCAAAATACTCCAACAACGACGAACTCAGCGACGGGCGTGCGCTTTCGGTATTTTATTATCTAGAGGATAACACACTGTTAGATGTAAGCAGGATTAAGCATTCGGGAAGAGGCGAGTATGTACCGATAGCGGATAACTCTACAGAAGAAGGAAGAGCCAAAAACAGGCGGGTAGAGATTAAAGTATACAATTCACTGAGTTCATATTAGAATTTGCATACTGAGAGAGAATGGAGATTAATTATGAAAAAAAGTCTGATTTCGATTATAATATTGGCACTGTTAATTATTAATATTGTTCTTACGGCGATTATGATGTTCAGTGTGGTCAGTACCAACAAAAAGACTGCGGCACTGGTAACCGATATCGCATCGGCGATTAGTCTTGACCTTAGAACTGGGGATGGAGAGGTAAAGGAAGCAGTATCCATGGAAGATACCGTGACCTATACCATTGCAGATATGACGATTCCTCTTAAAAAGTCTGAGGCGACAGATAGTGAAGGAAATGTGAAGGATACGAAAGATCATTTTGCTTTGGCTTCCGTAACATTTTCCATGAACAGCAAGCATAAGGACTATAAGAATTACGGTGAAGATATGGTATCCAGAGAGGAACTTATCAAGGGCAAGATCTTTGAGGCATTCAATCAGCTCACGATGGAGGAAGCACAGGCGGATACAGAGGCTATCAAACAGGATATTCTTAAAAAGATTCAGGATCTTTTTGAGTCGGATTTCATTTTTGATGCAACGATCAGAGTAATATATCAATAAGCGTACACGAGTGTCGGACGACGGATAATTATACGCAGCGAAGGAGGTGAAACTCGTGGGCGAGGTATTGTCTCAAAGTGAGATAGATAATTTGCTTGCTGCGCTCAGCAGCGGCGAGCTGGATGTGGATCAGATGCAGGATGCGCCAGAAAAGCAGGTTAAGGATTATGATTTTAAGAGGCCGGCGAAGTTTTCAAAAGAGCATCTGCGAACGCTGGAAATCATTTTTGAACATTACGGACGATTGATATCCACCAATCTTCCGGTATATCTTCGGAAAAACATACAGGTATCGGTCGCAAGTTCCGAGACGGTTACTTTTTCCGAGTTTACCAATGCACTTGCCAATCCGGTTATTTTGGGAATTGTGGATTTCAGACCATTACCGGGGAATATTATTATAGAGCTTTCTTCCAATCTGGGCTTTGCCATGATAGATCGTATGTTGGGAGGTCAGGGGCTGCCGCTTGAAAAGAGCAGGGATTTTTCGGAAATTGAAATGTCGATTTTACAAAAGATGATGATCGTCTGTATGCAGCTTATGCGTGAACCATGGAAAACGGTAATTGATATTGAACCCGTGATGGATCGAATTGAAACTAATGCGCAGTTTGCACAGGTGATCGCACCCAGTGAGATGATAGCAATTGTTTCCATGAGTCTGAAGATTGGAGATGCGGAAGGATTTTTGAACATATGTCTCCCATATTTTACGGTGGAAGATATTATGGATAAGTTAAATACTAAGTATTGGTATTCAACGATGCAGGAAAGTGGTAAGATGGATTATGAGGAACAAATAGAATCCCTTATTAAGAGAGTAGATGTACCGGTGAAAGCAGTTCTTGGTAGAAATCAGGTATCGGTCAATGATTTCCTGAATCTTCAGGTTGGAGATATTATCAGACTAGATACCAGAGTGGATTCGGAAATGGATATATTTGTAGGGAATATCAGAAAATTTACAGCGCTTCCGGGTTCCAGCAAGGATAATTATGCTATACGGCTGACTACGGTAATCAGAGAGGAGGATTAAGGTCATGGATGGTATGCTGTCACAGGACGAAATAAATGCGTTGTTAAACGGCATGGACGTGTCCGCAGGATCAGAGGAGGCTCAGCCCGCCGGGGCGGAGACAGCGTCGGCATCGGCGATTGATGAAAGTCTGCTCACTACGGATGAAAGAGATGCCGTTGGAGAGATAGCCAATATCAGTATGGGATCTTCAGCAACCACACTATATTCACTGGTAAATCATAAGGTGGATATTACCATTCCGGAGGTTTCTCTGGCCAAGTGGGAAGATGTGGTAGGAGATTACGAAAGACCCTGTGTTTTTATTCAGATCAAGTATACAGCGGGACTTGACGGTTCCAATATCATGGTTCTGAAAGAACATGATGTAAAGGTCATTACGGATCTTATGATGGGAGGAGACGGAAGTAATACAGACGGTGAACTGGGAGAACTGCATCTCAGCGCTATTTCAGAGGCGATGAACCAGATGATGGGTTCCGCTGCGACTTCCATGTCCACATTGCTTGGGAAGATGATCGACATCAGCCCCCCGGAGGCAAGTCTGGTCGACTTGAATGAATTTAAAAGCGGCGGAGAAATTGCTTCTTTTCTGGATGGGACATTTGTTAAAATCGCATTCCGTATGCAGATTGATGAGTTGGTAGACAGTACTATCATGCAGCTTTATACGATAGATTTTGCAAAGAGTCTGTATGGTACTTTCATTTCTCAAAATATGTCGGCGGATACACCAGCGCCAGCACCTGCACCGGCTCCAACTCCGGCACCAACACCGGCTGCCACACCTTATGCACCGCCACCGGCAGAAACGCCTGCCCAGCAGCCTGACATGCAGGCTGGCATGGCAAATGGTATGCAGATGGGAATGCCTATGATGAATGGCATGCAGATGGGAATGCCTATGATGAACGGCATGCAGATGGGAATGCCTATGATGAACGGTATGCAGGTACCACCTCAGATGAACATGCAGAATATGAGTATTCAGCCCGCACAGTTCCAGAGTTTTTCCGGAAACACAGCTATGGCAGGAGATGAGAATATCGGATTGATTCGGGATGTGCCTCTTGAAGTGACGGTAGAACTGGGAAGAACCAAAAAATCTATTGCAGAAATACTGGACTTCGCACCGGGAACAATTATAGAGCTTGATAAGATAGCCGGTGAACCGATAGATGTACTCGTAAACGGAAAATTCGTGGCAAGAGGTGAAGTCGTTGTCATAGAAGAAAGTTTTGGAGTTCGTGTAACTGAAATAGTAAAATAAAAGTTAGGAGAAAAAGACATGGCAAAAAATATTTTAGTTGTTGATGATGCTGCATTTATGCGTATGATGATCAAGGATATTCTGACCAAGAATGGCTACAATGTAGTAGGAGAAGCAGAAAACGGAGCAAAGGCTTTTGAAAAGTATAATGAGCTTAAGCCGGATCTTGTGCTGATGGATATTACCATGCCTGAGGTAGACGGAATTGCCGCGCTTAAGAATATCAAAGGCGCTGATCCGGGTGCAATGATTATTATGTGTTCTGCTATGGGACAGCAGGCAATGGTAATTGAAGCAATCCAGGCAGGCGCAAAAGATTTTATCGTAAAGCCTTTCCAGCCTGACCGTGTTTTGGAAGCTGTAAAGAAGGTTGTAGGCTGATATGCTTCTTACGATCACGACCAGAACGGACAGTTATATTCAGTTTATAACCGTTCTCCTTCTATTTGTATTCATTTTGGGAATTACTTATCTGGTTACCAGATGGATTGCAAAGTTCCAGAAGGAAAGAGTTGGAAACGGTAATCTGGAGGTAATTGAAACTTGTAGAATTACACAAAATAAGTATGTTCAAATTCTTCGAGCAGGAAAAAAATATCTGGTTATTGCAGTGGGAAAAGATGAAATCCATATGTTGTCGGAAGTGTCGGAAGACGAACTGGTATTTCGTGAGGAGACACAAGGACAGATGCCAGATTTTGCCGGTGTTCTGGAACAGGTCAGGAAGTTAAAGGAAAAAGAGAAAGACTAAGGGATAAGGCAATATGAAAAATAAATTTGCCGATAGAAAGATAATAAAAATGATATGCCTGCTGATGACGGTAGGCATATTGTGTATTATTCCCCGCTTAAATGTTTATGCGACAATTGACGAGGGAAATACGGGTGAGAGGGATACAACGACAGTTGTCAATGAGCCGGGAAGTGCGGAAAGCGGAGAAGATCTTCTGGATCTAAACATTGCCAATGCACTTACTGTAACCCAGAGCGGGGATAACGGACAGGTAAACGGAACGCTTCGGATTTTGATCACACTGACTCTGATCTCGCTTGCACCGACGCTGCTGATCATGCTTACCTCGTTTACCAGAATTATTATTGTGCTTCACTTTACCAGAGCAGCGTTAAATACACAGACGGCACCTCCCAATCAGATTTTGATGGGACTTGCATTGTTCCTTACCTTTTTTATCATGCGGCCTACACTGACACAGATTTATGATGAAGCAGTTGTGCCTATGGAAGAAGGAACTATTACGCAGGAAGAGTTTTTTGAAAAGGGAATACAGCCTCTGCGGGAGTTCATGTATGGTCAGACGCAGACCAAGGATGTGAGATTGTTTCTGGAAATCAGCGGTGATGAGTGGGAGAGCGGTTCGCTGGATGATATTCCACTGACGGTACTGGTGCCGGCATTTATTATAGGCGAACTGCGCATGGCGTTTATTATTGGATTTATTATTTATATACCTTTTATTGTGATTGATATGGTAGTATCTTCCACGCTGATGAGTATGGGTATGATGATGCTGCCGCCCACGACGATCTCTATGCCGTTTAAGATATTATTGTTTGTGCTTGCGGATGGCTGGAATCTGATCATTGCAAACTTGGTAGAGACTTTTTTCCGGTAGCAGACGGAAAGGTTATTTGAAATTTCTAAGGCAGAAAGGAAGGAATAGAAATGACAGTTGATGAGGTAACAGCTATTGCCAGTTCTGCACTATATCTGGTGATCAAGGTAGCAGCTCCGGTACTGTTAGTGTCGCTGATTGTGGGTCTTTTGATTAGTATTTTTCAGACGGTTACTTCCATACAGGAGCAGACATTGACGTTTGTGCCGAAGATTCTGGCAGTGTTCCTTTCACTGATAGTTTTGGGAAACTGGATGCTTAGCGAATTATCAGGATTTATGGTAACGTTATGGTCTGATTTCAGCAGTTATGTAAGGTAGCATTTTATGTTGGAATATACGTTTTCTTATGCAGATTTAGAATATTTTCTGCTGATCATGATAAGGGTAACTTGTTTTGTATATACGGCACCCTTTTTCAGCATGTCCAACACGCCCCGCCGAGTGCGGGTAGGATTGAGTATTTTTATAACCTTGTTGCTTTATCAGGTAGTTCCACACACGGAATTGGAGTATGGTTCGCTTTTAGGGTATTTAATCATTGTAATGAAGGAAGCGGTAACTGGATTTCTGATTGGGTATGCTGCAAACCTATGCAGTACTGTGGTTTCTTTTGCAGGTAACATTGCGGATATGGAGATGGGGTTATCCATGGCAAATCTGATGGATCCCACAACAAAGGAAAGTTCAACAATTTCCGGTGTTTATTATAATTATATGGTGCTGCTGATGCTCATGATTTCCGGAATGCACCAGTATCTTTTAAAAGCATTGGCGGAGACTTACACTTTGATTCCGGTAAATGGAGCGGTGTTTAAAAGTGATAAGCTTATGGCAGCAATGACTGAATTTATGGCGAATTATATTATTATTGGTTTTCGCATTTGTCTCCCGATTTTTGCTGCCATGATCATATTAAATGCCGTACTGGGAATTTTGGCTAAGGTATCACCGCAGCTGAATATGTTTGCGGTAGGTATTCAGATGAAGCTGCTTGTAGGGCTCAGTGTTTTGTTTTTGTCAACGGCAATGCTGCCGGGAGCCGGAAATTTCATTTATACACAGATGAAGCGGGCTGTGGTTTCGTTTGTGGAAACCATGCTTTAAGGAGCAGATTTCTATGGAAAATACCGGGATTTTATTAAAATATAATCTGCAGTTTTTTGCAAAGGAAGGTCCCGGCGGTGAAAAAACGGAAGAACCTACCAGTAAGAAGCTGGAAGATGCCCGTAAGGAAGGGCAGGTGGCAAAAAGTAAGGAAATTGCTAATGCCTTTGGTCTTTTATCACTGTTTTTAGTGATGAAATTGTATCTGGGAACGATGGGAATCCGGTTCCTTGAATTGTTTTCCGCAGTATATGATCAGATACCGGCTGTGGTTAAGATGTATAATGGGAATCTGCCGAATGCCTCTTTGCAGGTATTGATTCGAAGTATGATGCTTCGGCTGCTTCTGATTCTTGCACCGATTCTTTTGGTCGGTGTGGCAGTAGCCTTTGTGTGTGATGTGGTACAGGTTCAATGGAAGCCTACGACCAAGCCGCTCAAGCCCAAATTTAGTAAGCTGAATCCCGTTAAGGGTTTTGGGAGAATGTTTTCACCCAATTCTATTATAGAACTTATTAAATCCATTTTAAAACTGGGATTGATCGGCTACATGGTTTATTCTTATTTGAAGGATCGGATAAGCGATGTATTTCTTCTTTATGATATTACCTTAAATCAGGCGATCGGACTGATCGGAGAGCTTGTTGTGGATCTAGGGATTCGGATTGCAGCGATTTATATGGTCATAGCATTTTTGGATTTTGGTTATCAGAAATGGAAATTCAAACAGGATATGAAAATGACCAAGCAGGAAGTTAAGGATGAATATAAAAATCAGGAAGGTGATCCGCAGGTAAAGGGCAAGCAGAAGCAGCGTATGAGGGAAGCGTCCATGCGGCGTATGATGCAGCAGCTTCCGGAGGCGGATGTGGTCATCACTAACCCGACCCATTACGCGGTTGCCATTAAATATGATGCGGACAAATATGATGCGCCTTATGTGTTGGCCAAAGGAGAAAATTATCTGGCACAGCGGATTAAGGATGTAGCAAAGGAAAATGATATTGAAATTGTAGAAAACAAGCCGTTGGCCAGGATGCTTTACGCCAATGTGGAAGTAGGAGGATTTGTTCCTCCGGAATTATATCAGGCGGTAGCGGAAGTGCTTGCTTTTGTATATCATTTAAAGGGAAAAGTTTAAGGAGAAAGGAGGATAGGTATGAAAAAAGCGGATATTGCTGTAGCAGCGTATATACTTGCAGCGTTTATTATGATGATCGTGCCTGTCCCCAATCAGCTATTGGATGTGCTGTTGGCCTGTAATATTGCAATTGCATTTACGGTTATGTTCGGCACCATGTTTTCCAAGGAAGTTCTGGACCTTTCCTTTTTTCCGACCATACTCTTGTTTACCACGATCTTTAGGATCGCTTTGAATATTTCTTCTACAAGACTGATTCTTACTACCGGTGATCCCGGTCAGGTGGTCGCTACCTTCGGAAGCTATGTGGGCGGCGGTGATCTGATTGTAGGTATCATTGTGTTTATTATCCTTTTGCTGGTACAGTTCATGGTTATCAATAAAGGTTCGGAAAGAGTTGCGGAAGTAACGGCCCGGTTTACGCTGGATGCCATGCCCGGTAAGCAGATGGCTATTGATGCGGATTTAAATACCGGTGCGATTACGGATGCGGAGGCAAAGATACGAAGAGATAAGATTCAGGAGGAAGCAAACTTCTTTGGCTCCATGGACGGTGCCGTAAAGTATGTAAAGGGAGATGCAGTTGCGGGTCTGATTATCACGGCAGTAAATGTAGTGGGCGGAATTGCAATGGGTGTACTGCGTCAGAACATGGAATTTAGCGCTGCGCTTGATAAGTATGTAATCCTGACCATAGGCGATGGTCTGGTGAGCCAGATTCCCTCGCTGCTTATTTCCTTGTCAACCGGTATTCTGGTCACCAAGGGATCTAAGGATGCGGATTTCGGAAGTACGCTTATCAGTCAGCTTTTCGGAATTCCCAAAGTACTTTATATAGTAGGCGCGATTATTGCGGGGCTGGGAATTGTTACACCGCTGCCGGATATTATCTTTTTGGCGTTAGGGCTTGCTCTTATTGTCACTGGAAGAATGATTGCAGGAACCATTGAGACAGCGCAGATTGAAAGTGAAGTGGGCGCTGAGGAGGCGGCCGCGGAAGAAATCAGGCAGCCGGAGAATGTAAACAGTTTATTACAAGTGGATCCTATTGAATTGGAATTTGGTTATGGTATTATACCCTTGGCGGATGTGAATCAGGGCGGAGATCTTTTGGATCGTGTCGTTATGATCAGGCGGCAGATAGCGCTTGAACTTGGAACTGTGGTTCCTATTATCCGACTGCGTGATAACATTCAGCTAAATCCGAACCAGTATATTATTAAAATCAAGGGAATACAGGTTAGTGAAGGCGAAATTCTGTTTGATCACTATATGGCAATGAATCCGGGGTATGTGGAGGAAGAGATTACCGGTATTCCTACTTTTGAACCCTCCTTTCACCTGCCCGCGATCTGGATCACGGAAGGTCAGAGAGAACGTGCGGAGAGCATGGGGTACACGGTTGTGGATCCGCCGTCTATTATTGCAACGCATTTGACTGAGATCATTAGACAGTATATTTCAGAGCTTCTTACAAGGCAGGATGTTCAAAATCTGATCAACAATATCAAAGAGACCAATCCTTCGCTTGTGGATGAACTTTATCCCAAGCTGCTTGGTATCGGTGAGATACAAAAAGTGCTTCAGAACTTACTGAAGGAAGGTATTTCTATAAGGGATCTGCTCACTATTTTTGAAACCCTTGCCGATTATGCAGCCACAACAAGAGATACCGACATTCTGACGGAATATGTACGTCAAAGTCTGAAAAGGGCAATTTCGAGCAAATTTTTCCCGGCCAATGAGACTACCAGTGTGGTAACCTTAGATCCCAAGTTGGAGCAGGAAATTATGGGAAGCGTGAAACAGACAGAGACAGGGGCATATTTAACACTTGATCCCGAAAAGACGAAGGCGATCATGAAGTCGGTGGGGAGTGAGACTGACAAGCTGGAGAGTCTGGGTAAAAACCCGATTATTATCACATCTCCTATTGTGCGAATGTACTTTAAACGTTTAACGGAAGATTACTATAAGGACTTGGTTGTAGTTTCTTACAATGAAATAGATAGTAATATTGAATTACAGTCTGTAGGAATGGTGACAGCATGATTATTAAAAAATTTCAAGGCAGAACAGAAGCAGATGCTGCAGAAGCGGCAAAAAAAGAATTGGGGAGCAATATTGTGATCATGAATGTGCGCAATGTAAAGCGTAAAGGCATGTTCAGTTTTTTGCTTCCTCAGATAGTGGAGGTTACGGTGGCGCTTGAGGAAGAGCCGGATCGCGTTACGGCGGTGGCGGCGCGGACGGAGGAACGCCAGATGCCTCCCGTATCGGGACTTGCACGAAACGGAACACAGACGGAGGGAGTGAAAAATCAACCCGATAGTGGAAGTCCGGCAGGCGTAGGAAATAAACAGTCCGATTTTTTTGATCAGGGAGATAAGCAGGGGGACAGCAGCGCCATAGAGGAAAAACTGGATAGTCTGCAGACTCTTTTAGAACAGCAGCTTCAGAAGTCTGATGAAAATAAGGAAGAAGTGAAAGAGAAGGAAAGCGAGAAGGAAGAGGAAGCCAGCGAACTGGAGCGTTTTATGAAACTTTTGTACAGTGCTATGCTGGATAATGAGGTGGGTGAATTTTACGCTAATCAGATCATTGACGAGATTGAAAAGAATAATAAGCCCAACATGCCCTTTGATTATGCACTTACCAACACTTATCAGAAAATGATACTTAAATTTGGAAAACCGGCAGGGATTGTTCCGGCGGAAAAGGGAACCAAAATGGTTTATTTTGTGGGACCTACCGGGGTGGGAAAAACGACAACAATCGCGAAGATTGCATCCAAATTCAGCGTGGAAGGAAAAAAGAAAGTGGCGCTTCTGACCACGGACACATACCGGATTGCGGCAGCAGAACAACTTCGGACTTATGCTAATATTCTGGAGGTGCCTTTTCGGGTGGTTTATTCAACGGATGAAGTGGAACAGGCTCTTCTTGATTTCAAGGGGTATGATTTTATATTGGTAGATACAGCGGGACATTCGCATCAAAATGAGGCGCAGCGGGAAGCGATGAATGCATTTCTGCATGCTGTGGATGGTCGTGTGGAAAAGGAGGTTTTTCTGGTTCTTTCAGCAACCACGAAATACCGGGATTTGATTAGTATTGCAGATACTTATTCGGCAATGACGGATTACAAGTTGATTTTTACCAAGCTTGATGAAACTACTACTTTGGGAAATCTCCTTAATTTGAAACTTTATACGGGGGCGTCACTATCTTATGTGACCTGCGGACAAAACGTACCTGATGATATTGAAGTGTTCAATCCCCAAAAAACGGTAAAACAACTTCTGGGCGGAAGAAAAGATTAAAGAATAAACAGTCAGATTAATAGGAGTATACATGGATCAGGCGCAGCAATTAAGGAATATAATTAAAGCAGGAGCCGTTTCACAGAACAGACCGCTGGCAAGGGTTATTACCGTTACAAGCGGAAAAGGCGGCGTGGGAAAATCAAATACAGCTATCAATTTAGCAATTCAGTTTAAAAAGATGGGACAAAGAGTGATTATACTGGATGCGGATTTCGGACTTGCCAATATTGAGATCATGTTTGGTGCGGTACCAAAGCATAACTTGTGTGATTTGATTTACCAGGGGAAAAACATTCGCGAGATTATTACCTGGGGTCCTATGGATGTAGGATTTATTTCAGGAGGATCGGGGATTGCGGGATTATCAAATTTAAGCAGAGATTATCTGGTATACATAATTAATAATCTTGCTGAGCTGGATGCGATAGCGGATATCATTATTGTTGATACCGGAGCAGGAATTTCGGACGCGGTACTGGAATTTCTGGTAGCCAGTGGGGAAATTCTATTGGTGACAACACCGGAGCCTACCTCTATTACAGATTCTTATTCTCTGTTAAAGGCATTGAACCGGCATCCCAGATTTTCGAGTGATGCGTCCAAAATTAAAGTGATTGCCAATAAGGTAGACTCAGAGGAGGAAGGACATAGTCTTTTTGAAAAGGTTGATTCTGTTGTAAGTCGCTATCTGAAGCTGCCGATTACTTATCTGGGAGCAATACCCAGAGATACACAGCTTGCAAAAGCTGTAATGCAGCAGATGCCGGTGTCTATGCAGGCACCTCATGCAAAATCGGCGATTGCTTTTGAGAATATGGCGGCTACACTGATGAACAAAGAGCTGAATAAGGACGTAAAAAAGCGTGGTATGGCAGCGTTCTTTTCACATATAGTAACTGGAAAAAAAATTAATTTATAGGAGGTTTGTATGCTTTCCAAATATGTAGTACCGGGGAATAAGGTTGAGATGCAGGCGGTAGAACGCGCAAAATATATTGATGATGTGGAGAAAAAAAAGGTCTATCAGACACAGGTCTGTGACATTTTGTCGGAAGATCAGCTTGAAATTTACATGCCCATGGAAAAGTCAAAGTTGATTCTTTTGCCGGTTAATGCGGAATATGACCTGTACTTCTATACGCAGGCGGGACTTTATCAGTGCTTTGCCAACGTAATAGACAGATATAAATCGGACAATCAGTTTATCCTTGTGATGGAACTGACCAGTAATCTTCGAAAATTCCAGAGGAGGGAATATTACCGCCTCAGTTGTGCCTTGGAAATGAATTCCAGACCGCTTGAAAAGGAAGAGGTTGAAGTAGTGGAAAGAGGTAACAGCTTTCTTGTACCCGGACTGCCGTTAAAAAGAAGCGTCATTGTGGATATCAGCGGCGGAGGAATCCGTTTTATCGGCAATTATGCTTATGAGCCGGAAAGTCTGGTTTATTGTAAATACAATCTTGTGGTGGATGGTAATGCCAAGGAATATACATTAGTAGCTAAGGTTTTGATGGTCAGGGAATTGGAGGACCGTCCCGGAGTTTATGAACATCGCGCGCAGTATATTAATATTGATACATCTGAGAGAGAAGAAATCATACGTTTTATCTTTGAAGAGGAAAGAAAACACAGAAAAAGGGAAAAAGGGTTATAAATGATTAGTATGCACTCATGAGAAGCGTGTAATGTGCTATACTGGAATTATAAAATTATTTTGCGGATTGTGAGGCGAGTTGTTATGAAGGCAGAAGAAAGCAGATCCGGAAAAAAGATTGTGGCAATAGCTACTTCTACAGGCGGACCTAAGGCGCTGCAGGTACTGGTTCCTTTGTTGCCCCCCAATTTAAATGCACCGGTTTTGATCGTGCAGCATATGCCGGAAGGTTTTACGAAGGCGCTTGCAGACAGGCTTAATATGCTAAGCGAGGTTACGGTGAAGGAGGCAGAGGAGGGAGATGTGCTGGAAAATGGGCATGTGTTTCTTGCCAGAGGCGGAAGGCACATGAATGCAGTGAGAACCGGTGAAAGGCATCGGATTCATTACACAGATGAGCCGCCCAGNGAAGGNGTCAAACCGTGTGCAAACTATATGTATGAATCGNTNGCAGATTGNGGCTATGAGGAGATTGTCTGNGNGGTTCTTACGGGAATGGGNGCAGATGGAACNGCAGGAATTNTCAATCTGAAGAAGAAAAAACGGNTAACNGTATTTGCNCAAAANGAAGAGACCTGCGTTGTTTACGGTATGCCCNGGAGNNTTNTGCTTGCAGGACTTGNTGAANNGGGGTTGTCTTTNGAACAGATTGCACAGGAAATTACGAAAAGTGTGGGGGTAAATTAAGATGGATGTAAATCAATATCTTGAAATTTTTCTGGATGAAACAAAAGAGCACCTTGANAANTTAAATGCCCAGATTCTNAGGCTTGAACAGGAGCCGGAGGATGTGGATACGATCAATGAGATCTTCCGGGCTGCTCATTCCATGAAGGGTATGGCAGGAACTATGGGATACAAGCGGATGCAGACGCTGACGCATGACATGGAGAATGTTTTTTCAGAGATTCGTAACGGAACCATGAAGGTTAGTTCNGATTTGATNGACACGCTGTTNCAGTGTTTNGATGCTTTGGAAGAATACAATAATAATATNCAGGAAGAAGCNAATGAAGGNACNAATGATAANCAGGCNTTGATTTCNAAATTAAATAATTATCTTAANGCATCCGGTAAGGNAGAGANTGTANCGAAAGAANCAGCNCCGGCAGAGGCAGGAGTATCGTCNGNAGCTTCAGNCGGANCGGAAGAAAAATGGCAGGANATCAAGCTGGGAGANTCGGANCTTTCTGTTNTGCANNCTGCNAAAGACAGCGGTAAAAATATTTACGGTCTTACCGTATTTNTTAATGAAAACTGTTTTNTAAANGCNGCAAGAGCGTTTCTGGTATATAANGCGGTTGAAGAAAGTGCAGAGATTATGGTNAGTAATCCNTCAGCNCAGGANATTGANGATGAAAAGTTCGANNTGGATTTCAGNCTGATNATTATTTCGGATGATNCGTTNGATAATATTTTNCAGGCAGTAAGNAGCGTTTCGGAANTAGATAAAGCGTTGGGCGGTGTTTACGNGCTGCCAGCCGNGCAGAATACGGAGGTTGTGGAGATNGTAGAAACNANTGATCAAAANCCTGAAGNGGCAGGAGCACCGCAGAATCAGGCGGCTCCGGCAAAANCTGCCGANAAAAAGANTTCNGGGAAGCCGGTGGTAAACCGGACCGTTCGTGTTGATATTGAAAAACTGGATGTGCTTATGAATCTTGTAAGTGANTTGATCATAGCNAAGAATTCACTNGTGTCGGCNTCNACGGATGAACGATCTTCNAATNCGGGNTTTAATGANCAGATTGAATATCTTGANAGTGTTACTACGAATTTGCACGAATCGGTTATGAAGGTTCGAATGGTTCCTATTGAGAGTGTTGTGAACAAGTTCCCGAGAATGATCCGCGATCTTTCCAAGAAGCTGGATAAGAAAATGGAACTTTATATGTCCGGCGAGGAGACGGAGCTTGACAGGACTGTGGTGGATGAAATCGGTGATCCGTTAATGCATCTGCTTAGAAATGCAGCGGATCATGGTTTGGAATCTGCGGAGATCCGCCGTCAGAAAGGGAAACCGGAAGTAGGATCAATTTTCCTGGAGGCTTATCAGGATGGAAATAATGTAGTGATTGAGGTTCGGGATGATGGTGGCGGAATTGATGTAGAAGCGGTTAAGCAGAAGGCGATTGACCGTGAGATAATCACTCAGGAACAAAGTGAAAGCATGAGCGAGAAGGATATTATAAATCTTTTGTTCCATGCAGGATTTTCTACTTCAAAGAAGATAACGGATATTTCCGGACGAGGCGTGGGACTTGATGTCGTAAAGTCCAAGATTGAATCCTTAAGCGGTGAAGTGGAAGTGAAATCCAAAATGGGTGAAGGAAGTACCTGGATCATAAGGCTTCCGCTTACNCTTGCGATTATTCAGGCGCTTATGGTAACTGTAGGCGGAGAAAAATATGCAATATCGCTGGGGAGCATTCAGACTATTGAGGATGTNAGCCCGGATGAGATTAAGTTAGTTCAGAACAGCGAAGTGATTCATTTGAGAGGCTCAGTGATTCCGATTATCAGATTGAGCGAGGAATTGGATATTGAAAGCAGTAAAGCCCCTGACGAAAATCTGGTGGTAGTCATAGTCAAGAAGGGTGAAAATCTGGCAGGACTTGTAGTAGATGAACTTATGGGTCAGCAGGAGATAGTCATCAAGTCACTTGGCAAATACATCAGTAAATGCAAGATCATTAGCGGAGCAACCATATTNGGAGACGGCGAAGTGGCGCTGATCCTGGATGCCAATGCACTGATTTAAGGAGGGGAAAACCATGGAAGAACTGAAAACCGTAGAAATGAATCCGCTCGACGAAAATAGCGAGTATGAGACCTTCCAGTATATAGTAATCAAGCTGGGAAGTGAACAGTATGGAATTGATATTAAATACATAGACAACATTGTCCGCATGCAGCATATTACCAGAGTNCCTAAGGTGGCAGATTATTTGAAAGGGGTCATAAATCTGCGCGGTGAGGTTATTCCCGTTATGAGCCTCAGATTGAAGATGGAGCTGGAAGCGGATGAAATCACGAAGGCCACAAGAATTATCATATTAAAGCTGGAGCAGCATGGAACTATCGGAATTATGGTGGATGCGGTAAAAGAGGTGGTGACACTCCGGTCAGACGAGATTGAAAAAGTGACTTATGATGCCAAAGAGGACAGAATTAATTTTGTCAATGGAATTGGAAAGAACGGAGATGAATTAATATCAATTCTTGATTTAAACGCAGTTGCGGTAGAAAAATAATGTTTGTAAACGAGGAGTACCACTTATAGGAGGACCTATGAAAGATCTAAATATGGAGCAATTAACTGATCAGTATTTTGATGTACTGAAGGAACTGGGGAATATCGGAGCTGGCAATGCAACGACTGCACTTGCTCAAATGATCGATTGTAAGGTCGATATGTGTGTGCCCCAGGTAAGATTATTGGAGTTTAATGAGGTAGGGGAAATCGTAGGCGGCGAGGATAAGATCATGACTAGTATTTTCCTTCAGGTCGAGGGTGATATTGACGGAAGTATTATGTTTATGCTCTCCAAGACAGCCGCAGCGCATCTGGTCAATAAGCTTATGTGCGGAATGCTNGGAATTGATGAGGAAAAGGCGGATGAGTATGAGTTCGGTGAAATGGAATGTTCGGCNATCAAAGAGGTAGGGAACATTATNACNGGAGCGTATTTAAATGCGTTATCCGGACTGACCAACATGAAAATTTTTCCGTCAGTTCCACAGCTTGCCATTGACATGGCAGGAGCNCTTTTAAGTGTTCCTGCAATTGAATTCGGTGTTTATGGGGATAAAATTCTGTTAATTCAAACCCAGTTTACGGATGATGTTATACTGGATGGCTTTTTCATCTTGATTCCGGATATGGATTCTTATGAGAAAATTCTGAGTTCACTGGGTGTTATGTAAACTGCAAGAGAAATGAAAACGGGAGATGCGGGAAAATGGGTGAAGTTATTAAAGTAGGCATGGCTGATTTGAAAACATGCAGCGGTGAGGATGCAGTTACAACGCTGGGTTTAGGATCCTGTGTTGGTATAGCTATCCGGGATCCGGCAACAGGTGTTGGTGGTTTGGCGCATATTATGCTGCCTGACAGTAAAGAAATCAGAAATAATCAGAACCGTCCTAAATTTGCAGATACGGGGATAGAAGATTTGGTCAAGGAGATTGTGCTAAAAGGCGGAAATCGCAGCAGGCTGGTGGCAAAGATTGCCGGAGGTGCACAGATGTTTTCGTTTGGAAGTAAGAGCACGATGATCCGTGTTGGAGAGAGGAATGTTGAGGCAAGTAAGAGGAAACTAAGTGAACTGCGGATACCGCTCCTTGCGGAAGATACCGGAAAAACATACGGAAGGACAGTGGTATTCTACCCGAAAACAGGCGACTTTTTAATCCGGGCCGTAGGAATGCCGGAGAAGGTTATATGAAAAAGAGCAGATTATTTGCACCATTTTTAATGCTTCTGGCAGGCGCAATTGCCAGTATTATGATGTACCGCTCTGATTACACAACAGGGCAGATGCTTCCCAGACTGATTCTTGTACTGCTTATTTTTTATCTGGCAGGCTGTTTTGTTCAAAAGAAAATACTTAAATTTGTGGAACAGATCGAGGAGGAAGAAAAGCGGGCAGGCGAAGTGATCGCAAAGGAAGCGCAGGACGGTGAAGGCACAGAGTCAGAGGGTGAAGGGACGAAGGAAGCAGAGGATGTGCCACTGGAATCTTAAATAAGCGGCGGAGGTAGCAATGGACGAGGCAGGCAGAAACAAACTTTGGGAAAATTATGCGAAAACGAAATCGCCCGACATCAGGGAACAGCTTATTTTGGAGTATGCACCGCTGGTAAAGTTAGTTGCGGGGCGGCTTAGCATGTATCTGGGCTATAATGTGGAATATGATGATCTGGTAAGTTATGGTATCTTTGGGCTGATTGATGCAATTGATAAATTTGATAATCTGAAGGAAGTTAAATTTGAAACTTATGCCAGTCTTCGTATTCGGGGTGCAATTTTGGATCAGATCCGTAAGATGGATTGGATACCGCGAACCATTCGTCAAAAACAGAAGAAAATTGATGCTGCCATGAAGGAAATTGAATTGAATACAGGCAGGGCGGCGACTGATGAGGAGATTGCGGCAAGTCTTGGAATTTCGGAAGACGATTATCAGGGGTGGCAGTCTCAGATGAAGATCACAGGAGTGGTCTCGCTGAATGAATTTATGGAATCAGGAAGTGAAATTCCGGCAGAGCAGAGCAATCAACACCGTTTTGAAGGTCCGGAGGAAGTGGTTGAAAAGGAAGAATTAAAAAAGGTATTGGCGCAGGCGTTGGAACTGCTTACAGAAAAAGAAAAGAAAGTTATTTTACTGTACTATTATGAAGATTTGACATTAAAGGAGATCAGCAATGTTCTCGAGGTTTCCGAATCAAGAATCTCACAGCTTCATACGAGAGCGCTGCAGAAAATGAAATCCAAGATGGGAAGTTATATGGGATTGTTATCAGTTTAAAGGAATAGGGTGATTTATGAAAAACGGCTATTTTCAATTAGAGTGCGGCAGTAATGGTACGGGACTTAAAGTGTTTGCCCCTAAGGATGGCGGAAGACCTGTGGCTGTCCGGGAAGTTATGGAATATTTAAACCGTTTTGGGATAAAATATGATCTGCACATTTTAAATAATGGAATTACAGCATCTTATGAATCAGCAGAAGCAGAGTATTCATTTCGTGTGAATGAAGATGAAAATCTGGAGATAAGGGAGAGCTATTCACTAACAATCAGTCCGGATAAAATGCAGGCGTTCGCCAGATTTTATCCTCCGTCTGTTCAAGGTGAGAGAATGACAGCGGAGGAATTTTTGCAAGATCTTGAACTTAAAGGAATTAAGTTTGGTATTCTCACAAATGAAATCACCTCTTTTTTTAATGATTCCTGTTATTGCACCGATATCACGGTGGCAGAAGGGCGGCCGGTCCGGCATGGGACGGATGCCAGAATTGAGTACTATTTTGAGACGGATTTAAGTACAAAGCCGACTCTTAATGAGGATGGAAGCGTAGATTTTTTTCATTTAAATACTGTATGTCATTGTAAAAAAGGCGATCTACTTGCAAGACGTTTTCCGGAAGACCCGGGCGATCCCGGAATAAACCTTTATGGAGAGCGTACAAATCCCAGAGAGGTGAAGCGTGATCCTCTGCGATTCGGCAAAAATGTTATTTTATCAGAGGATAAGCTGACGCTTACGTCTGATACAAACGGACATGTGACCCTTAATGATGGTCAGGTGATCGTTTCTAATGTGTTGGAAGTGGAGAATGTTGATATCTCGACCGGAAATATTGACTATGACGGCAGCGTAAAAGTTAATGGAAATGTAGTTACGAATTTCAAAGTAAAAGCAACGGGTAATATTGAGGTTTCCGGCGTAGTGGAAGGTGCTCTTCTGGAAGCAGGAGGTGATATCATCATAGCCAGAGGCGTTAATGGTATGGTGAAGGGAGTCTTGAAAGCTAAGGGAAACGTTATTGCGAAGTTTATCGAAAATGCGAAAGTATCTGCAAGCGGATATGTTTCTACGGAATCGATTCTGCACAGTGAGGTTATGTCAGGAAGTGAGATTCAGGTAACGGGTAAACGTGGATTTATTACGGGCGGTCGTGTGTGTGCGGCAAATCTGATTCAGGTAAAGACATTGGGGTCTCCTATGGGAACCGATACAATTGTGGAGGTGGGAGCCGATCCGGAGTTGAAGATTCAGGTTAAGCAGCTTCAGCAGAAGATTGCAGAGGATACAAGAATTATAGAGTCTATAAAGCCGGTTTTAGCTTCTATGGCACAGAAATTAAATCAGGGTATGAAGTTTAAGCCAGAGCAATTAAACAATATTAGAGAAATGATTGATGCAGATAGAAAGAAGCGGCAGGAAATAGAAGCAGGTATGAGAAAGCTGCAAGAGATGCAGATTGTGCTGGATAAGAGCGACAGCGCAAGAGTAGAGGTCAATGACCGGGTTTATGCAGGAACAAGAATTTGTATTGCGGATGTTTCCATGATCGTGAAGGATACCATGCATTATTGCAAATTTGTAAAATCACAGGGTGATGTTAAGATGGCAGGGCTATAGATTTGTGCCTTTATTATTATCATATTGATAAAAAAGTCTTTGGGAAGGTGTGATGTTACTATGACAATCAGCAGAGTTGAGCTGCAGGGGCAGGTTACCAGGGCGCAGGATTTTACAACGATCAAGCACAATGAGGATAATAAGGTAGCAGTAGATCAAACGAATATCCAACGGCAGTTTGATCAAAACGTGGATATCAGGCTTCGGCAGGTGAATCAGAGTGATCAGGCAGAGAATCAGCAGAAGCGTTTTGATGCAAAAGAAAAGGGAAACGGAACCTACTCCGGTGACGGAGGAAAGAGAAGAAAGAAAGAAGAAAAGGAAGAGGATGGAAAGGTCGTACTTAAAGGAAGAGGCGGCTTTGATATGAAAATTTAGATTTGAATATGCAGACGTTGGCGACTGCATGGAGGTTTGATATGGGAATAATGGAAATCGTTCTTATCATTCTCGGAGTGATTGTATTTGTGGGCAGTTTTCTGCTCCCGTCAGGGAAAAGAGAAGATGCAGACAGTCAGATGAGTGAAGAAATCATTCATGAGATGGTGGAAAAGGAAGTGGAAGGCGCCAAATCACAGATTGGAGATATTGTTGATGAGACGATCATTTATGCGATGGAGAAGACGGAACGTTCTATGGACCGCCTGACAAACGAGAAAATGCTTGCGGTCAATGAATATTCGGATACTGTGTTGGAGGAAATCAATAAAAATCATAAGGAAGTGGTATTTCTTTATGATATGTTAAATGACAAGCATGAAAATCTAAAGTCCACCGTCAGTGAAGCGGCCAAAATGGCGGGAGAAGTGAAGCAGACAGTAAAGGACGCGGAAATACTGGCAAAAGAGGTAGAAAGCAGTGTGACTAAAGAAACAAGAAGCACTGCCTTAAAAGATAAGGAAGTTGTAGAAACAAAAGAAGAAAACGCCGGAGCACGAGAAGTAAAGAGCAGTGTGATGAAGATCGAAGCTCCGATGACAGCGGCACCGGAGCCGGAATTTACTCCGATAAAAGCTCAGAAGGTGGAATTAATTTATCCGGTGCAGGAGCAGGAAAAAGCGCAAAGTGTTCCGGCTGTCGAAAATGTCGGAGAGGTAAAGGTTGTGGAGCCGTTAAGGATGGCAGTAAAGCCGTCCGGTCAGAGTGTGGAAGAGGATAATGGAAATGAAATTTCTCCTGCGGCTGTAACTGCTGAGGAAGTGGAAGTGACTTTAGATGCAGACGGAAAAAGAAACAACAATGACAGAATCCTGGAAATGCATAACGCCGGAAGATCTAATATGGCAATCGCAAAAGAGCTTGGACTTGGGATCGGTGAAGTGAAGCTTGTGATTGATTTATTTGAAGGAATATAAGATGATGAATTTAAAATATTACCTGCGGGGACTTGGCGTAGGGATCCTTGTAACTGCATTGATCATGAGCATTGCAGCGAGGGGAAAAGAAACGCTGAGCAATGAAGAGATTAAAGAACGGGCAAAGGCGCTTGGAATGGTTGAGGAAGGGACGCTTCTGGAAAATGCGCAGGCTGCTCTTAACACATTGGGTAATCCGGGAATGAGCGATGAAGAAAAGCCGGAAAAGGAACAAAATCCGGTGGAGCCCGAAATACCGGAACAGACGTCAGATCCGAATGAAGCACTACCGTCAGAGAATGTGACATTAGAGGAAACACCAGAGCATTCAGAGAGTGAGGCTTCGGAAGAAACACCGCAGCAGTCAGAAGAACAACAACCGGCGGAAGACAGGGAGCCGGAAGATACACAGGAATCGGAAGTGATTGTAGAGACGGAGGGAATCTGGCCATCGGATGAAGCCAGAGAAGATGGTGAGAGTATCACTGTCCAGGTGAAGAGAGGAGAGGGTTCCTATACGGTCTGCAAACGATTAGAAGAAGCCGGAATTATCTCATCAGCGTCAGAATTTGATACGTTTTTGTGCCAGAATGGATATGACAAAAAGATTCGTGCCGGAACCTTTGAAATTCCCACAAGTGCCGGATCGGAAGAGATTGCCCGGATTTTAGTCGGAATGCAGTAGAAAACTCTTGTCATGAAGAGATTATTATGCTATAATTTGCTACGTTGCGGTGTCGTGCCGTAGAAACTATTAATCACGTATGCTTTGAGCTGTCGGTGCTTCCGTGCGGAAGTAGGCAGAAGGAGGAAAGTATACGGAAGTAAAACCAAATGGAGGTAGAAACATGAGCGTTATTTCAATGAAGCAGTTACTGGAAGCAGGTGTTCATTTCGGACATCAGACAAGAAGATGGAACCCTAAGATGGCTCCTTATATCTTTACCGAGAGAAACGGGATCCATATTATCGATCTACAGAAGTCTGTAGGTAAGGTTGACGAGGCTTACAGAGCCGTATTTGAGATTGCACAGCAGGGCGGAACTATTCTTTTTGTGGGAACCAAGAAGCAGGCGCAGGATGCAGTGAAGGCTGAGGCAGAGCGCTGCGGTATGTATTATGTAAATGAAAGATGGCTGGGCGGTATGCTCACTAACTTTAAGACCATCCAGAGCAGAATTGACAGATTAAGAGCAATTGAGACTATGGCAGAGGATGGAACTTTTGAAGTACTTCCCAAAAAGGAAGTTATTGCACTTAAGAAAGAATGGGAGAAGCTGGAGAAGAACCTTGGCGGTATCAAGAATATGTCCAGAATTCCTGACGCTATTTTTGTTGTTGATCCCAAGAAGGAAAGAATCTGTGTACAGGAAGCGCATGCACTTGGAATTACTTTGATCGGTATTGGCGATACAAACTGTGATCCGGAGGAACTTGATTTTATTATCCCCGGTAATGATGATGCTATCAGAGCCGTTAAATTGATTGTTTCCAAGATGGCGGATGCCGTGATCGAAGCAAATCAGGGCGAGGAAGTTTTGACCGCTGAGATGGAAGAAGCTGCCGAGGAGACACCGGCGACAGATATTGAAGAGGTTGTTGCGGCAGTGGAAGAATAAGCAGCAGGTTTGAAAACAGATAATCACAGTTAATATGGAGGAAAAGAAGATGGCTAATATTACAGCAGCTATGGTAAAAGAATTGAGAGAGATGACCGGAGCCGGCATGATGGATTGTAAGAAGGCTTTAGGTGAGACAGATGGAGATATGGATGCGGCTGTAGAATTCCTGAGAAAGAACGGACAGGCAAAGGCTGAGAAGAAGGCTGGAAGAATTGCAGCAGAAGGACTTTGTCATGTGATTGTTAAGGATGATAAGACAGCAGCGGTTGTTGAAGTAAACTCTGAGACAGACTTTGTGGCAAAGAATGAGGAATTTCAGAATTTTGTTGCAGCAGTAGCACAGCAGGCTGTTGAATCTGATGCAGCAGATATAGACGCATTTATGGCAGAGAGCTGGAATGCTGATACAACTAAGACCGTAAAGGATGCGCTGGTTGAAAAGATTGCTGTTATTGGTGAGAATCTTAACATCAGAAGATTCCAAAAAGTTGTAGCAGAGAATGGCTGTGTAGTATCTTATGTACATGGCGGCGGAAGAATCGGTGTTATTGTTGAGGCTGCTACGGATGTAGTGAATGATGCTGTGAAGGAGGCAATGACGAACCTTGCAATGCAGGTTGCTGCTCTTTCTCCCAAATATGTGTCCACAGCAGATGTTTCCGAGGAATATAAGGCGCATGAAAAGGAAATTTTGATGGCACAGATTGCAAACGATCCTAAGATGGCCGGTAAGCCTGAAAAGGTGATTGAAGGCGCAGTAACAGGACGTCTCAATAAAGAGTTGAAGGAAGTATGTCTGCTTGAGCAGGTTTATGTAAAAGCTGAAGATGGAAAGCAGACAGTTGCCCAGTACATTGCACAGGTTGCAAAGGAAAACAGTGCAAATCTATCCGTAAAGAGCTTTGTACGTTTTGAGACCGGTGAAGGTATTGAGAAGAAGGTTGATGATTTTGCCGCAGAGGTAGCAGCACAGGCAGGTCTGTAATCGAATATTTAAGGATAGGTATTAAATGCTCTCAGGATTTGGACACTGGCTGTCCATGAATTCTGGGAGCTTTTTTGAGTAAGTTCCCTTCCACATCTAAACGTTAATTTCATTAGATTATCCTGTAAGTTTTTGTGCTAATCGTATAGCATATTTACTGAAAATATAGTAAAATAGTAACAACATTGCTGTAAAATTTACGGCGGCTTGATAAACAGGCGGATTAAAGGAGAGATGACATTGGGAAAAGGACGTAAAAGGATTACGGTCGGAGTGTTGGTGAGTGGAATCCTTGATGAGTTTACGGAGTATATCTGTAAGGGTGTTTTGCATGCTGCAAAGATGCAGGATGTGAATGTGGTGATTTTTCCCGGGAAATATCTGGACAGGGATCTGAGTGAAAACAGGGATTTGATGTATGAGTATCAGTATGGCACTGTTTTTTCTTATGCCAGGAAAGAAAATATAGATGCACTTGTTGCTGCGACGGACTGTATCGGCTGCCATACCGATGGAAAGCGTATGCAGGAGATGATGAAGCAGTATGAGGGGATTCCTTGTGCGTTGGTGGCATCTAAAATGGAAGGGTATGCGGGGGTTACATATGATAATTATGGCGGTATCCGGGAAGGCTTGGAGTATCTGATTGAAAAAGTGGGATGCCGGAAATTCGGGATGATCGCGGGACCGGATTCGAATTCGGATGCATATGAGAGGAAGCAGGCATTTACGCAGGTGCTCAAGGCTCATGGAATTGAAGTGACGGATCGGATGTTTGCTACAGGGGATCTTTCCAGACGGAGTGAAAATGCATTTCGAACACTTTTGGATCAAAACCCGGATCTGGAAGCGGTCTTTTGCGTGAATGATGAGACAGCAGTGGGATTTTATGAAGAGCTGAAACGGAGAAACATTGTACCCGGCAGAGATATTTCTGTATTTGGCTATGATGATACGATAGCTTCGGCCAAATCGCAGCCCTCGTTGTCTTCCGTTCGGGCAGATCCTTCTGAGTTGGGAGAGCATGCACTTAAGATGGCTCTGCGTATGCTGAGCGGAGAAAAGGTAGAAAGTCAGACCATACCAACCAAATTTGTTATGCGGGATTCCTTTTGCAAGTCATCACAGGGGGAGGACGAGACAGCTTCTTATGCGCTGAAAGATGATGCGGAGAGTTATTTTGAAGAAATTTTTTATCGGTGCAGACATGAGGAATTGAAAGAGACAATAGAAATGCTGCATAGAGATTTTGATGTGTTGATCGAAAAGACCAGTTTGTTGTTTGAACAGCACAGCAAGAGAGTGGAATCCTATATTGAAATTCAGAAAGCGTTAGATGCCTTTCTTGACCATGGCGCAGTTGTGTATGCAGATATGGATAATTTACTGATTGTTTGTGAGAAAATATATCATACACTTAAGAAAAAACAGCCGGATATAGAGAGCTCCCATCAATTGCGGGATTTCTTTTCTATTACCTATCGGAAGATTATCCGTGCCATGGATTATCGTATTGGAAGCATGAGAAAGGAAGAAGAAAGNAATAATTATTCTATGAAGCTTTTNATCCGTGACATGTTACAGTTTGAAAAGGGAAATGATTTNAGCTATGCNTCTGTNTTAAATAATTTGGANTGGTTGAANNTACNGAATGCTTTTCTNTACATTTTCAAANAGCCNATNACNCATTTAGACAGGGAAGAGTTTACNGCACCCGANAGTTTTTATNTGAAGGCCTATCTGCGGGANGGNAAGGTGCATTCAGTTCCGGCTATCCGNCAGAANCANAGCCTNANGACNCTCTTTTNTAATCAGGCAATTGAAGNNAANGACAGGTATTCNATGGTNNTGNTTCCNTTATTTGTCANTGAGCATCTCTATGGNNTGCTTTTATGCGATATATCNGANGGNNTTTTTGTCAANGGNGAATTNNTGTTAAATCAGATGAGTTCNGCNNCCAAAATGATCGACNTNNTGAAAGCNAATGANNAGATACAGCAGCAGCTTGAGGAGAGNCTTGCNACCTTAAAGGANAACAATATTGTACTTGATAATCTTTCCCGTTCGGANGGNCTTACCGGAATTCTGAACAGAAGAGGATTTACGGATGCNGCAGAGNAANTGCTTGAANCNAGCAGAAAAGANGGGAAAATGGTATTGGTGACCTANGTNGATATGAATAANCTGAAGATCATCAATGACAGGTATGGNCATGAGGAAGGAGACNTTTCCTTAAAGTTTATTGCAGAAACTNTATCNGNTGTNGTGCAGGANCGGGGAGTTNTAGGACGAATCGGCGGTGATGAGTTTGCATGTATNGCNNATTATGTAGAAGAGGATGAGGGAGAAGCACTGCTGGCAGATATTTATNCCAGATTTGACANCTACAATGCNGGNAGCAGTAAGCCCTATAATTTAACGGTTTCTGCNGGAGCGCGNCTTTTGCGGAGCACAGAGAAGCTGACATTNAAAGAAGCTCTTACNCAGGCAGATGAAAAATTATATGAGGTAAAGAAGCTGCGGAGTAAGGAGGTTGCCAAGAGAATGTAAATTGTGATACAATATANTCAAATCGTGTGTAAGGAGTTTGAAACCCATGAAGGGTACTTATGACCGGAAGGAAGAAATCCGGCNGTCCAAAAGGGNTTCTGCGGGGGCAGTTATTTGNGCAATTGCGTTTCCGNTGGTAATAAGCCTGATTCTTGTAATCAGGGTTGCCGCCCTGCAAAGTCAGGTTGAGGANGTAGATGGAGCAGTTGNCGCGGTGCAGACAGAANATGAGCAGGAGAATGGTATTTATACCACAGTNTCTGTGGAAATGTCAACCAGAAGTGAAACCGGGANTNNCTGGCTTGANGAAAAAGAGCAGANNGATCAGGTCTGGGATAAGAAGATTTANCTGACNTTTGATGACGGACCCAGCAGGAATACAAACAGGATTCTGGATATTTTAAAGGAATATGATGTAAAAGCCACTTTTTTTGTGGTAGGCAAAACGGATGANGAATCGNTNAANGCTTATCAGAGAATTGTATCGGAGGGNCATACGCTTGCCATGCATTCTTACAGNCATAAGTANGCGGAGGTTTATGNGTCTGAAGAGAGCTTTATCCGGGATNTNGANGAATTGCAGGAGTATCTTTATCAGNTAACNGGAGTATGGTCNAGATATTATCGTTTTCCGGGAGGAAGCTCNAATGCNGTNAGCAGAGTAGATATNCAGGAGNTGATCCGGTATTTAGATGAAAACGATATTACCTACTTTGACTGGAATATTGCTTCCGGAGATGCGGTAAGNGATATACTTTCCGCAGAAACAATCACGANAAATTGTGTCAGCGGTATTGANCGCNGGCCGGANAGTATGATTTTGATGCATGATGCATTAGAAAAGAGCACAACGGTAGAAGCGCTGCCTCAGATTATNGAGCAGATCNGGGACAGAGGNGATGCCGTATTTTTGCCGATTACAGATGAGACGNTTCCAATTCAGCATGTAANGGCAGACAAATAAGAATGTAAAAGACATGAATGGAGGATGTAAAAATGGGTTTTTTCTCAGATTTAAAGGATGATCTGTCACAGGCAGTCAATGAATTGATGCCGGAAGAAGGGNCAGAAGANATTACAATNGCAGAGGCAGAAGAGCGGTTTGCAGCGCCGGTAACAGAGCCCGCGCCTGATTTTGGTGCAGATATCAGCCAAATGCTGGATAATTTGGAAACNGCACAGGAAGAAGTTCCGAAAGAGCCTGAGGAGGAACCNGTATATGTGGCTCCGGCACCGACAAAGGTAGTGACAGAGCCGAAGCTTATGTCATCCCGGAAAAATGCAGATGAGGTTTCTGTNTTTACGGAGTCTATGATTNTTAACGGCAATATGGCTACGGAAGGCTCTTTGGAAGTCAGGGGCAGTATTGTGGGAAATGTGGAAGCTCTCGGTAAGCTGAATGTAACCGGTGTGATTCAGGGAAATTCNCAGGCNGCNGAAATNTATGCAGANGGCGCTAAGATTACAGGTGATCTCAAAAGTGAAGGNAGTATTAAGGTGGGACAAAGTACAGTAATTATCGGAAATGTNTATGCAACCAGTGCAGTGATCGCNGGTGCNATTAAGGGTGATATTGATGTACGTGGTCCGGTTATTTTAGANACATCNGCAATTGTAATGGGNGATATTAAATCNAAATCAGTACAAATNAATAACGGNGCCGTGATTGAAGGTATGTGCTCNCAGTGCTATGCGGAGGTTAATCCTACGTCCTTCTTTGANGAACTNAAAAAAATGAAATAGAAAGGCATGGGCATGCAGAGAATTTTACTGAAATTAAGNGGAGAAGCTTTGGCGGGAGAGAAGAAAACNGGGTTTGATGAGGAAACNGTCAGAGAAGTAGCNCTTCAGGTNCGTCAGCTTGTGGATGATGGAATACAGGTAGGAATTGTAACCGGGGGNGGCAATTTNTGGCGGGGACGNACNAGNGAGANNATTGACAGAACCAAGGCGGATCAGATTGGNATGCTGGCAACNGTNATGAACTGTATTTANGTGTCGGANATTTTNNGNAGNGNAGGNATGAAAACAGCCGTTTTAACGCCNTTTGAATGCGGAGCNTTTACNAAGCTTTTTTCNAAAGANAGNGCAAANAAGTACTTTGAAAAGGGTATGGTGGTATTTTTTGCCGGAGGAACGGGNCATCCTTATTTTTCAACAGATACNGGNGTNGTGTTNCGTGCTGTNGANGTNGAAGCGGATGTGATNCTGCTTGCCAANTCGATTGANGGNGTGTACGACAGCGATCCGAAATTAAATCCNAATGCGGTGAGGTATGATGAACTGAGCATTGATCAGGTGATCGCCGAAAANCTTCANGTGGTCGATATGACAGCNTCNATTCTTGCCAGAGATAACAAGGTNCCGATGTGGGTATTTAGCTTAAACGAAAANGACAGTATTGTAAATACGGTTAAAGGNAACTTTAACGGAACAAAAGTAACAGTATAGAGATGAGATTGGGAAAGGCATGGTTGCGGGTATGGATGAGAGAATTAAAGTATATGATGAAAAGATGAAAAAGACNTATGANCACTTNGAGGGGGACTATTTGGGAATCCGNGCAGGACGTGCNAATCCGCATGTGCTTGATAAGCTTAAAGTGGATTATTACGGAACNCCGACACCCATTCAGCAGGTGGGAAATGTTACCGTGCCTGAGGCAAGGATGATCCAGATTGCNCCTTGGGAGAAGACNNTGATCAAAAGCATCGAAAAAGCAATTTTAGCTTCCGATATTGGAATCACNCCTTCCAANGACGGATCGGTTATCCGGCTTGTATTTCCGGAGCTTACNGAGGANCGCAGAAANGATCTTGTAAAGGATGTNAANAAGAAGGCAGAGGAATGNAAGGTTGCNATNCGGAATATTCGANGAGANGGAAATGATGCNTTTAANAAGCTTGCAAANGCAGAGGTTTCCGAGGANGAAATCAANGAACTGACGGATGACCTTCAGAAGCTGACTGATAAGTATGTTAAAGATGTTGACAANTTGATGGAAGAAAAATCAAAGGAAATTCTTACAGTATAGTCATTAAGAAGGAGGAGGGGTANGCGGCTGGACCGGTCGTTGCCCCTTTATGCTTGTTTTATAANGNTATTATAAGTAAAATAAAANTTTGTCANNGCNTGAGAAAGGTNTAAATTATGGCAGAACAAAAGGANCTGATCATGCCCCGGCATGTGGCGATNATTCTTGATGGAAANGGNAGATGGGCAAAGAGNAANGGAATGCCGAGAAACTACGGTCATGTGCAGGGAGCAAAGACNGTGGAGGTNATNTGTGAGGAAGCTTACCGGATGGGAATNCAATATCTTACGGTGTATGCGTTCAGTACAGAGAANTGGAACNGGCCTAAGGANGAAGTGGATGCNCTNATGAAGCTGCTCCGTAACTATATGAAGACTTGCCTTACTACGGCCAGAAAGAATCGTATGTGCGTTCGTGTGATCGGTGATAAGACCGGGCTGGATGAGGATATTCGAAAACGGATTGCAGAATTGGAGGAGTCTACAAAGGATAATGATGGGCTCCACTTTCAGATCGCGCTTAATTACGGAGGCAGGGATGAGATTGTACGTGCAGTTAAAAAAATTGGCAGCCGTATTGCCGAAGGAGAAATTACTGCCGAGGAAGTGACGGAGGAGTATCTGTCCGGTATGCTGGATACCCATGACCTGCCGGAACCGGATCTTCTGATACGCACCTGTAATGAGCAGAGAATATCGAATTTCCTTTTGTGGCAGCTAGCCTATACAGAGTTTTATTTCACGCCGGTGGCCTGGCCTGATTTTTCAAAGGAAGAATTGATAAAAGCGGTGGAAGCATATAATCATAGAGACAGAAGATACGGCCTGATAAAGGAGGAATAAGCTATGTTCTTGACCAGACTTATAAGCGGTGTTGTATTGGTGGTGCTTGCACTTCTCACAATTTTGACCGGGGGTTATCTGCTTGCAGCTGTTTTGCTTTTTTTAGCTCTGACGGCATTTCATGAGCTCACAAAAGCATGCGGATTATCCGGCAAGGCAGGTGGAACGAGGGGACTGGAAGCAATTGGCTGTATCGGGATTGTAGCTTATTATTTATTGATGACTTTTTGCACAGAACGGATTTATCTGTTCCTTATGCTGATCGTGATTCTGGTGGCATTTATGTTCCTGTATGTGTTTTCTTTTCCCAAGTATCATGCGGAACAGATCATGTGCGCGTTTTTTTGCGTGGCATATGCCCCGGTTATGCTTTCCTTTATCTTTCTGGTGAGAGAACTGCCCTACGGAATCTATTCGGTGTGGATGATTTTTATCAGCTCATGGATTTGTGATACCTGCGCTTATGCGGTTGGGATGCTCATAGGAAAGCATAAGTTGGCGCCAGTGCTGAGTCCGAAGAAATCCATTGAAGGTGCAGTGGGAGGAATTGTGGGTGCAGCGCTTGTAGGCGCGCTTTATGCATACTTTGTTGTAGAACCCGTAATTCTTGAGCAGAGGGTCACATGGGTCTTTGTGCTGATCAGTGCCGTGGGAGCAGTGATTTCTCAGGTGGGTGATCTGGCAGCGTCCGCCATCAAGCGCAATCATGAGATAAAAGATTACGGGAAACTGATACCGGGACATGGTGGGGTTATGGATCGGTTTGATAGTGTGATCTTTACGGCGCCTATGATTTATTTTTTGGCATTACTGTTGATACATGGGTGATAAATTTGTACGATACTTGACTGACAGCATATAGAAGGGTACGGATCAATGAAAAAAATCGGGATATTAGGTTCCACGGGTTCTATTGGAACGCAGACACTTGAAATTGTGAGAAATAATAAGGATCTTCAGGTGACGGCGCTTGCCGCAGGCAGCAGTGTTTCCAAAATGGAAGAGCAGATCAGGGAGTTCCTTCCGCAAATAGCTGTTATGTGGAGCGAAGAAGCAGCCGGGGAACTCAGAACCAGAGTAGCGGATACGAATACCAGAGTGTTAAGCGGTATGGAGGGACTCTTGGAACTGGCAGTCTGCCCGGAAATGGATGTTTTGGTGACGGCAATTGTGGGAATGATAGGGATAAAGCCTACTATTGCAGCAATTGAGGCGGGCAAGACGATAGCGCTTGCAAACAAAGAAACGCTGGTCACTGCCGGGCATATTATTATGCCTCTTGCGAAAGAGAAAAAGGTATCGATTTTGCCGGTGGATAGTGAGCACAGCGCTATATTCCAGTCTATGCATGGAGAGAACAGAGAGAGAGTACGTAAGATTCTGCTCACTGCTTCCGGTGGTCCCTTTCGGGGAAAGAAGCGTGATGAATTAAGAAACATTACCGTGGAGGATGCGTTAAAACATCCGAATTGGTCCATGGGAAGAAAGATTACGGTAGATTCTTCAACATTGGTTAATAAAGGGCTGGAGGTTATTGAGGCAAAGTGGCTGTTCGGTGTGGAGCCGGAAGCGATACAGGTGGTTGTTCATCCCCAGAGCATTATTCATTCCATGGTAGAATATGCAGATGGCGGGATCATGGCACAGCTCGGTATGCCGGATATGAAGCTTCCTATCCAATATGCATTGTTTTATCCGGATAGGAGACCGATGGAGGGGAAGCGTGTTGATTTCTTTGAGCTTGGTTCCATGACCTTTGAAAAGCCGGATACAGATACTTTCAGAGGACTTTCCATGGCATATGAAGCGATTGCGTCAGGCGGAAGTATGCCTACCGTATTCAACGCGGCAAATGAAAAGGCGGTTGCTCTCTTTTTGGATAAAAAAATCCGTTTTTTGGACATTTACGATTTGATACAGGGAGCAATGGAATCCCATAAGACGATTCAAAATCCTTCCGTGGAGCAGATTCTTGAGGCGGAAACGGAAGCTTATGATTATATTATGAACTCGGGCAGGAGGAGTTAAGATTGGCAGTTTCAATTATTTTCTTTTTGATCATCTTTTTTGTGGTAGTTATCTCTCATGAATTTGGTCATTTTATTGTTGCAAAAAAGAATGGGATTCATGTAGTGGAATTCTTTGTGGGAATGGGACCGTCGCTGTTTTCTTTTACCAGGGGAGAAACAAAGTATTCTCTGAAGCTGTTTCCTATTGGCGGCGCCTGTATGTTTGAAGGTGAAGACGGTCTTGCCACGGAAAAGGGAGAGATATCAGAGCGTGCATTTCCCAACGCGCCGATCTGGTCCAGATTTGCAACGATTTTTGCGGGACCTTTTTTCAATTTTCTAACCGCCTATGTTATGGCGGTCATTATTGTGTGGGCCTGTGGGGTGACCACCACAGAGGTTCATGCGGTTAATGAGGGGAGCAGCGCCCAGATAGCAGGACTGCAGACTGGTGATGTGATTACCAAAATCAATGGAAAACGTGTACATTTAAGCGGAGAAATTACGTTGATTTCACAGCTCAACACCAAGGGCGAAGCGATAGAGGTCACTTACGAGAGAGAGGGGCAGAAGTATACTACAGTGATCAATCCTTCTTATGATGAGGCAGACGGGCGTTACTATATGGGAATTGCAGTCGGAGAGTATTTAGAGTGCAATGTCTGGCAGACCTTTAGTTATGCTTTTCATACCATGAAATTTTTTGCGGAGGCAACATTTAAGAGTCTGGGGATGCTGGTTACCGGGCAGCTTTCCAGAAATGATGTTGCAGGACCGGTAGGATTGGTAAAAATGGTGGATGAGGTTTATGATGCAGTAAAGCCTTATGGCATTTGGGAAGTGGTACTTAACATGATCAATATTGCATTACTTCTATCAGTCAATCTGGGTATTATGAATCTGCTTCCGCTTCCGGCTTTGGATGGCGGCCGTTTGGTATTTTTGCTGATAGAGGCAGTCCGGGGAAAACCGGTGCCCCCAGAAAAGGAAGGATTGGTTCATTTTGCGGGAATGATGGCGCTTCTTGTATTAATGGTGTTGGTACTTTTTAACGATATAACAAAGTTCTTTTGATAGATTAATGATTCAATGTGAAAATCCTTGTGCAGAATTAACGAAAATAATCTTTTGGTAATTCTGTACAATGGATTTTTTTATTTTTAACAGCTACAATGAATATAATCTATAATTCTTAATTTCAAAAGCGGTACTTCGCCGCATTTTCAGTTATCAGAAGAGAAAACAGAAAGGATGAACGAAAGTTGAAAATTATTTCCGGGATTTACTGGGATCAGGGAAGGCGGGAAACCAACCAGGATTCTATTTTGCTGCAGCAGGTGCGGACAGATTGCGGCAGAGTCCTGCTGGCGGTAGTGTGCGATGGAATCGGAGGTCTTAAGCAGGGAGAGAATGCCAGCGGATATGTGGAAGAGAGGCTTATGGAGGTCTTTTATCGGGAGACGGTTCCCCTGATTCAAAGGAGAAAAGTCCGAAAATTGATTTTAAGAAGTCTTTTACGGTGCCTTTATGAGGTTCGGGAAGAACTGAACCGCTATGCGGCGGAACGGGAAATCGATTTGGGAACCACTATGTCTTTACTGCTCTTATGGAAGAGACAATATCTTATCTTGCATCTTGGGGACAGCAGAATCTACCATTATCAGGAAAGGAGAAGAAGACAATTGACGAAGGATCATTCGGATGGCGGAAATCGCCTGACCAGATGTATCGGTTCTTTTCCCTATCAGGCTCCGGATATACGGTTTGGCAGACGGTGGGGAAAATGCGGCTTTCTTTTGTGCAGCGATGGGTTTTACCGAAAACAGGATGAGAAGGGATTTTCCCTTTTAAGGCCGGCAGAAATTGAAAGTACTCAGCAGGTGCAAAAAAGACTTGAAGAGATGGCTAAGCTGGTATTAAAGCGAGGGGAGAAGGATAATCTGTCCGCTATTTATGTGAAGGTATATTAAACTGCATAAAGAGGAGGAAAGAGCGAAAAGGAAAGAGGAAAAGTTTATGGAAAGTATACTTCTTCAAAAGTACGAAATCATTGGTCCCATCGGCAGGGGAAACCAAGGCGAGGTTTTTCTGGCAAGGGATATTCATCTTGACCGGTTAGCGGCAGTAAAGATCTGCTGCGCCGGAGGAAACCCAATAACGGAAGAAGATGGGGCAGAACGGAGGAAGGATTCGGCAGATCAGATGATCAGGGAGGCAAGATTATTAAAGGAACTGGAGCATCCGTATCTTCCTTCTGTATACGATTTTTTTCAGGAAGACGGCAAAAGCTGTCTGGCGATGGAGTATGTGGAAGGAATTACGCTGCGGACTTATCTGAAGAAAAACAAAGTAGTACCGGTGCAGCAGGCGGTTCGGTGGACAGTCAATTTGTGTGAGGTTCTCGCTTATCTTCATGAAAGGGGACAGGAGGTAGTCTATCGTGATCTGAAGCCTGAAAATATCATGATCCGGCCGGATGGCAATATCAAGCTTATTGATTTGGGAGGCGCACTGTGTTATACCGATAGTTTGAATGGAACGGGAACTCTGGCAGGAACGCCGGGGTATTGTCCCCATGAGCAGTGGAAGGAAAAAAGAGGAGATATTACATGGGACATTTACAGCCTGGGAGTAGTTTTACATGAGATGCTTACGGGAATTCATCCATCCGGAATGTCCTGCGTTCTTTTTCCAATCCGGGGATATGATAAAAGTCTTCCCGTTGGTTTGGAAAAAGTTGTTGCAACTTGTACTGCCGAAAAAAGGGAAAACCGCTATCAAAGTATGGAGCAGGTGAAAGAGGCGCTGCTTCACTATGATCGGGTGGGAATAGGAGGAAAGCTTTGGTGGAAAATGAAGAAGTGTCAGGTGTATGGTCTTTTCCTTTCCGCTTTCGGAACTATGATGATTCCCCTGTTACGGGGTGTACCGGAAAGTGAGATTCCTTTTCCGTTTTTCAATAATCCCATACTTTTGGCACTGGCGGCAATCTGTCTGAGATTTCTCTTTTTTGGACGGCAGAGAGAGCAGGGCACTTCTTGGAAGCAGGAAAAGAATGTGAGGCTTACCGGGAAAAAGTTTTTTGGGCTGTATTTGCTGTTTTTCTTTCTGCTGGGCTGTCGTTTTGGGGAAATGGGAGTGCTGAACACAGAAAAAATCATGGACGGACTAAGACAGGGAGCTGTTGTATATGCCGGTGAAAAGGAGGAAAAGCTTTGGGTGGAGATGAGAGACGATTTGGGTAGAAAGATGCTTCTTAAGGAGGGAGCGGTCTATAAGCCTAAGGAATGTGTCCGCTTTGAAATTCCGCTGAAAAGCCTCCCGGATGAAACCATTCGTCTACAGATGGCAGCAGAAGGAGAAGGGGGAAATCTGTATGTGAGCAGAGTGTTTCTGATTGGGAAAGAAGAGTGATGGAAAGGCAGAATATTGCATTTCCCCCGTTGCATGTACAGTATCAAATGTGATAAAGTGAAAGTTAAGCGTACCTCTCCATTTTGATACTGAAAACAGAGGAACGCCTGAAGGAGGAGATTGATATGACCAGAGAATATACGAGAGTCATTTCTATAGGTGATCGGGTGATCGGAGGGGGAAATCCTATTCTGATCCAGTCCATGACAAATACGAAAACAGAAGATGTGAAGGCCACCGTGGAGCAGATCCACAGACTGGAAGCGGCCGGATGCGAGATTATCCGGTGTACGGTTCCTACGATGGAGGCTGCACAGGCAATCAAAGAAATTAAACGGCAGATATCCATTCCTCTGGTGGCAGATATTCATTTTGATTATAAAATGGCCATTGCAGCGATGGAAAACGGCGCGGATAAGATCCGGATCAATCCCGGAAATATTGGCGGAGCCGATAAAGTGGCAGCAGTGGTTGCTGTGGCAAAGGAGAGAAATATTCCCATCCGCGTAGGTGTGAACAGTGGTTCCCTGGAAAAGGAACTTGTGGAGAAATATCATGGTGTCACGGCGGAAGGGATCGTGGAAAGCGCTTTGGACAAGGTACATATGATCGAAGCACTGGGATATGAAAACATGGTCATCAGTATTAAGTCCTCCGATGTAATGATGTGTGTCAAGGCACATGAGATCCTTGCGGAGAAGACAGATTATCCGCTTCATGTAGGGATAACGGAATCCGGTACGATCATCAGCGGCAACATTAAATCGTCTATCGGTCTTGCCCTGATTCTGGGGCAGGGAATCGGCGATACCATCCGTGTTTCCCTAACCGGTGATCCGGTGGAGGAGATCAAGTCGGCAAAGCTGATTTTAAGGACACTCGGATTGCGCAAGGGGGGAATTGAGGTGGTGTCCTGCCCTACCTGCGGAAGGACCAGGATCGATCTGATCGGTCTTGCCAATCAGGTGGAAACCATGGCGGCGCAGTTTCCGTCTGGATATTAAAGTTGCAGTNATGGGATGNGCGGTNAANGGTCCCGGAGAGGCNAAGGAAGCGGATATCGGAATTGCAGGGGGAGTCGGAGAAGGATTGTTGATCAAAAAGGGNGAGATNGTAAAGAAGGTTCCNGAGNATCAGCTTCTTTNGGTANTGAANGAAGAANTGGAACATTGGAATGATCAGAAATAAGGGATGTGCATAGATGGCAAAGAAGTTTTTTGAAGTGTTTCCAACGCTTAAGCTGGATGCAAAAATGAAGGATCTGTTTGAGCAGGTTATGGTGGAGAAGGTTTCTGCAACGAGACGCAGAGACCTTATTCGCGTTACCATAGTCAGTGATTATCTGATTACGAAGGAAATCATTTTTAAGGTAGAAAAGGAGATTAAAAAACAGTTTTTTTCGACTTATGATGTAACCGTAAAGCTTTACGAAAAATTTCATCTGTCCGGGCAGTATAATCCTGAGAAGTTGATGGAGGCATACAGGGACAGCATTCTGTTGGAGCTTAGGGATTACAGTCCCATAGAATATAATCTGTTTAAGGGAGCAGATATTGAATTCTGTGGTGANAAGGAAATGATCCTGACGATTGAGGACAGTGTACCGGCACATAGTAAGGCGGATGAGGTGTCNAGGATTCTGGAAAAAATATTAAATGAAAGATGTGGGTTTTCCATAGACTGTCGTATAGTTTATAAAGAAAAGGAAACAGATACACGCAGGGAAGAGGATGAGAGAAAGATNGCCCGTCAGATCGCGGAGATCACGGAAAGGGCATTTGGAGANAGAGAGGTNTCCGTTTCATCGGAAATAAGCNGAGAAGAAGAAAGAGCAAATGCCGATGCGGCACTATTAGAAAGCCTTNCTCCTGTGAACGCGCCAAAGACGGAANCGGCAGGAGGCGGTGTTACCAAGCTGAAAAAAGGAAATGTGTCNGCCTTTTCNGGNACGGAGAAGAAGGAGCTTNCGNAAAGGTGAATTTCAAAGAGGCGGAAGNNGNGACTTTAAACGTGCCGTTAAGTCATCGGATAATCCGGATGTAATNTACGGAAAAGATTTTGAGGAAGAAGCNATGCCCATNGAGGATATTATCGGTGAGATGGGAGAAGTGGTCATAAAGGGNAAGATCATCAACTATGATTCCAGAGAGATCAANAATGAGAGAACNATTTTGATNTTTGATGTNACGGATTTTACGGATACCATGACCATTAAGCTGTTTGCGCGCAACGAGCAGGTGGAAGAACTGACGGGAGGNATTAAAAAAGGCGCTTTTGTCAAGCTCAAAGGACTTACCACNATTGATAAATTTGACAANGANCTGACCATCGGATCTTTAGTGGGNGTNAAAAAAATACCGGATTTTACCAGNTCCAGAAGTGATACCTCTGCCAGAAANNGNGTGGAGCTGCANTGNCATACCAAGATGAGCGATATGGATGGCGTTTCCGAGGCAAAGGATATTGTTAAACGTGCTTATAAGTGGGGACATCCGGCCATTGCCATTACNGATCACGGNGTTGTGCAGGCGTTTCCGGATGCGAATCATGTGTGGGAGGATCTCTGGAAGGAAGANAAGGCGAANCGNAAGGAAGCGGGAGACAAAAATCCTGATAAGCAGGATTTNTTNAAGATTATTTACGGTATGGAAGCCTATCTGGTGGATGATCTTCACGAGATTGTGACCGGTGAAAAGGGNCAGGANTTTCATGGNGATTTTGTNGTGTTNGATATAGAAACCACCGGTTTTTCGCCGGTAAAAAACCNNNTCATAGAGATNGGTGCGGTGAAGGTNTCGGAGGGNCAGATCACCGACCGTTTTTCCTCTTTTGTGAATCCGGACGTTCCCATTCCCTTCGAGATTGAAAAGCTTACCGGAATCAATGACAGTATGGTGATGTCTGCGCCNTTTATTGATACNGTGCTCCCGGAGTTTCTGGAATTTTGCNGCGATGCGGTGCTGGTGGCNCACAATGCNAATTTTGATATGAGCTTTATNATAGAAAATGTACATCGGTTGANTCTTNACCGGGAGTTTACCTATGTGGANACGGTGGGAATTGCAAGNATCCTTNTNCCCCANCAGGCNAANCATACGCTGGATGCGGTNGCAAAAACCATGAATGTTTCTCTGGAAAATCATCANCGNGCAGTGGATGATGCAGANGCAACCGCAGANATNTTTGTNAANTTTATTCCNAGNCTTATNGAGGAGGGNGCGGATACTNTGGCNAAGGTCAANGNAATGGGNGATGCCAGTCCNGANATTATNAAAANNCTGCCNTCTTANCATGCGATTATNCTNGCNGAAAATAANATCGGCAGGGAAAACCTTTATACNNTGGTATCCCAGTCTCATCTGACNTATTNCAGTAAAAGACCNAGAGTNCCNAAGAGTCTTCTTTTAAAGCANCGGGAAGGGTTGATCTTGGGAAGCGCNTGNGAGGCNGGAGAGCTTTACCGCGCCCTNTTGGATGNNAAANCNGANTCNGAAATTGCCCGGNTNGTNAACTTTTATGATTATCTGGAAATACAGCCGNTTGGNAACAATAAATTTATGATTGATTCGGAAAAGNTATCCGCCATTAACAGCATGGAGGATATTATGGATATGAACCGGAAGATTGTAGCCTTGGGGGAGGAGTTTAANAAGCCNGTAGTNGCNACCTGTGACGTACATTTCCTNGANCCGGAGGANGAGGTGTANCGNCGGATNATCATGGCAGGGAANGGNTTTANCGATGCGGAGGATCAGGCNCCTCTTTANTTCCGNACNACCGANGAAATGCTGGANGAGTTTGCTTATCTNGGCAGTGACAAGGCGGAAGAGGTGGTGATCACCAACACCAACAAGATTGCGGANCGGATCGATGTGATGGCNCCGGTGCGNCCNGACAAATGNCCTCCGGTGATTCCGGACAGTGACAAAACCCTGACNGANATNTGNTANAGNAANGCACATGAANTATATGGAGAAGAANTGCCGCCTATTGTNCAGGAAAGNNTGGAAAAAGAANTGAATTCCATNATNAGCAANGGATTTGCNGTGATGTATATNATTGCCCAGAAGCTGGTGTGGAAATCGGTGGAGGACGGCTATCTGGTTGGNTCCAGAGGNTCTGTGGGATCTTCATTGGTGGCGTTTATGGCAGGAATNACGGAGGTTAACTCCTTAAGCGCACATTACAGGTGNCCCAAGTGNCGNTATTATGATTTTGANTCTCCGGAGGTAAANGCNTTTTCCGGAAATGCGGGCTGNGATATGCCGGATAAGGANTGTCCGGTGTGCGGTACGCCGCTGATCAAGGANGGCTTTGANATTCCNTTNGANACCTTCCTTGGGTTCAAAGGAGATAAGGAGCCGGATATTGACCTTAATTTTTCCGGAGAATACCAGAGTAAAGCCCATAAATATACAGAGGTTATTTTTGGCGCCGGNCAGACCTACCGTGCAGGGACTATCGCAACTCTGGCGGATAAAACTGCCTTTGGATATGTAAAAAATTATTATGAAGAGCGCGGAAACCGTAAACGAACCTGCGAGATCAACCGGATCGTGGGAGGATGTACCGGCATCCGGCGAAGTACCGGTCAGCATCCGGGAGGAATTATTGTTCTTCCGATGGGAGAAGATATAAACTCCTTTACCCCGGTGCAGCATCCGGCCAATGATATGACCACGGATATTGTGACTACCCATTTTGACTATCACTCCATAGATCATAACCTGTTAAAGCTTGATATTCTGGGACACGATGATCCTACCATGATCCGTATGCTGCAGGATTTGACAGGGATTGATCCTACCAAGATACCGCTGGATGATAAGGGGGTTATGTCCCTGTTCCAAAATACTTCAGCTCTTGGCATTACGCCGGATCAGATTGACGGATGCCCGCTGGGATCTTTGGGAGTTCCGGAGTTCGGTACGGAATTTGTCATCCAGATGCTTTTGGATACCAAGCCTCAGAGCCTTTCTGACCTNATCCGTATTTCNGGNTTAGGACATGGNACGGATGTGTGGCTTGGAAATGCCCAGACGCTGATTGCGGAGGGAAANGCAAATATTTCCGGCTGTATCTGCTGTCGTGATGATATTATGATCTATCTGATCAACAAAGGCGTAGACAGTGCGCTGTCCTTTACCATCATGGAAAGCGTGCGAAAGGGAAAAGGTCTGAAGCCGGAATGGGAAGAAGAGATGACAGCCCATGATGTGCCGGATTGGTATATCTGGTCCTGTAAAAAGATTAAATATATGTTCCCCAAGGCCCATGCGGCGGCCTATGTAATGATGGCATGGCGGATTGCTTATTGCAAGATTAATTATCCTCTTGCTTATTATGCCTCTTTCTTTTCTATTCGTGCCTCAGCGTTTTCTTATGAACTGATGTGCCAGGGACAACAGCATCTGGAAAATGTGATGGCGGATTATAAGCGGAGGGGGGATTCCCTCTCCAAGAAGGAGCAGGACTCCNTNAAGGATATGAAGATTGTGCAGGAGATGTATGCAAGAGGCTTTGATTTTGTTCCTATTGATATTTTTTCGGCTCATTCCAGAAATTTTCAGATTGTCGGAGATAAACTGATGCCTTCTTTAAACAGTATTGACGGTCTGGGAGAAAAAGCAGCAGATGCCATTGTGGAGGCAGCAAAGGATGGCCCGTTCCTTTCCAAGGATGATTTCAGGCAAAGGACTAAGGTTTCCAAAACGATTATCGATATGATGGATAATCTGGGNCTTTTGGGNAATNTGCCGGAGTCGAATCAGATTAGTNTNTTTGATTTTGTTTCGTGAAAAGATGTGGACAATAACTTTAATTTTTTTGCAACCTTTTGGTATAGTGAAAGGTATTATGGTTAATGGAACAAATCATTTATAAGTAATAAAGGAGAAAAAAATGAAAAGAAAAGTACTTGCTCTGATTCTTGCATTTAGCTGCATAGCAGCGCTGACTGCATGTACAGGGAACAAAGAGGTATCGACAGATGTGGAGGATACACAGGAGGAGNCAGTNNCNGAGCCAACNCAAGAGCCTGTGGAGGAAGAAGAGCCAACACCGGAACCCACTCAGGAGCCNACGCCNGAACCTGAGNCGGAACAGGAGGAAAAANCAGAAAAGCCAAGGGCAGAAGCACCGTCAGATCTTTCTGACNATCTGTACGATTTTCAGATTTCCATTGATGGGGNGGTTTATCAATTTCCTATGTGGTATTCGGACTTTGAAGCATATGGTTGGGAGTATCTTGGCGATAATACGGATACGCTTTCTTCCAATCAGTATACTGTTGCGGAAAGATGGAAAAAGGACGGTNTTGAAATATATACCAGATTTGCTAATTTGTCCATGAATACGGCAGCCTTTGCTGACTGCGAGGTGGCAGGGATTAAAATGGAGCAATATAATCTGGAGGAATGTAACTGGGAGATTTTNCTTCCGGGAGGAATCCAGTATGGTGTATCCAATGCTGATGACATCAGGGCAGCATATGGNGATCCATCGTCAGATTATGATGGAGAACGTTATTATATGATGACATATAAATATGATTTTTACAGGGAAATCAGNTTATATGTGTATAAGGATACGGATACGCTTGGAACAATTGAGATCCAAAATATGATAGAGTTAGAAGGTATGGATAACTCTGTAAGTGATGAGGTTCCCGAGCAGGTGAAGAACTATAAGGCACCTGNTGAATTGGGCAATGATNTGTATAGCTTCAATCTGGAACTGGAAGGGAATCTGTATAAACTGCCGTGTCCTGTATCTGTGTTCCTGGAAAANGGATTCCAGATCGATGAGCACAATTCTGATACGGAAGTTGGGGCAAAAAGCTNTGGCTGGGTAGAACTGAGATANAATAACCAGTCATTGCGCGTCATAGCGGACAATTATGCAGATTATGCAACTGTTGTGGAAAATTGCTTTGTCACTTCTATCAAGAGCAGTGATAACGGCCCCAAATGGGATCTGGTGATTCCGGGAAATATTAAGCGCGGGGATTCTGAGGCGGATGTGGAAAAAGCAGTGAAAGGNTTTGAAACGGAAGTGGAAACTTCAGACAGCGGATTTACTTATTATACGGTATATGATCCTAAAGGAAGCAAGTTGGATAATTATTGTATTTGCCTAAAGGATGGAGCGGTGCTTTCCATAGAAGTAAAGANCGATAACTATACAGAAGAATAAGATTGAAAAGGAAACTGATAAGGTTCCCGGCAAAAAAGGTTCTCTCTTTTAGGGAACCTTTTNTTNATATTGTCTATCTAATATGCATAAAGCCGACAGAANAAGGAGGGGCTGGAANATGGCCGAGATCNAAAAAGAACAATTCAGTGAACTGATCAGAAAATATAACCCGGATATGTATCGGCTTGCTGCCGGCATANTGCAAAACTGTCANGATGCGGAGGATGCCGTAAGTGAAGCGGTACTGCGGGCCTATGAAAATCTTGGAAAACTCAGAAGTACTGAGAAGTTTAAAGCATGGATCATGCAGATCACAGCCAACGAAGCGAGAANAATCTATGCCCGGAGAAAAAGAACCNTTACNTCAGAATATCTAGAGNNATTGATGCCTGTTTTCGAAGATGAGCACCACGAGTTATGGGATTCCGTTATGAAGCTGGATNTGGTGTTNCGGGAAGCTATCATACTTTTTTATTATGACCGTCTTTCCATCAGAGAAATTGCACANGTNCTTAANGTGAAGGAAGGGACCGTTAAATCCAGACTTTCCAGAGGCAAAAAGCAGCTTAAGGAAATGCTGGAATGAAGGTGAAAAATGTNGGAAATAAGCAGAATNTAAGAGATGCAGAAAGGAGCAGAAAAGATGGACGATAGATTTGANCAGGAGCTTNTTGAAATGGCAGAAAGAGAAAGACTTAGGGTGCCGGAAACCTTAAATAACAGGATTGAAAATATTCTTGACAGACTTCCGGATAAACGTAGAATTTTTAAAATGAGTTTAAGGAGAACAGTGATTCTTGCGGCTGCAATGATCATGCTGTTATCTGCTACGGCGACTGCTTCCGTGGGTATCTTGCGGGAGAGAATGGAAGCAATGAACCGGGAAAAGCTGGAAGAGTATTTTGTACAGATCTACACAAGTAAAATCGGTCATGATAACTATAACAGATATTTAACTGATTCGGAAAAGCAGCGGATGGAGGAGCTTTGGGAAAAATATGAAAATGAAGGGCAGTTCCCGGAAGGGGAGCTTACCCTGATCGATCAGCCGGAGCAGTATAAAGGTAAAAAGGTAGCTTACTATCCGAAGACCGGAACCTTCTTTTTCCCGGATAAGGAAATGAGTGATGAGGAACTCTTGCAGATCATAGATTTCAGGTGTAAGCGGGATTACAGTTTGCAAAAGATGAATGAGATGATTGCCGACGGAGAGAGCAAAATGCCGGAAGAAGCTTTGCAAAAAGAAAAACCGGAGACCCTAACAGAGGCCTCCATATTAAACAGCGATGCCGTTTGGGAGCCAGATCAGGAATTGACCATCGCTTACACCGGAGATTTGTCCATAACAGCTATGGCAGCAGGGAAGAAATATATTTATCTTGGAGGCTGGAATACAGTTCACAGAATGGAGATCGGCGGCAGTAGCTCAGAGGTATTTTTTAGCGATATGGAGAAGGAGACAAGGGTTAGCTGTCTGTATGTAGATCAGGCGGAAAATGTCTATGTAGTTGGCGTCAGGATGGATACAGAACGGAAAATAGACAGCGTAGCAGGTGATGAATATTCTTTTCCGGCAGGTACAACTGCGATTTGGAAATTGGATTCAGATGGGAATCTCTTACGGGAGATCAGTCTCTCAGAGTACGAGGGAGAATACGGATGCTGGATTAGTCGAATGGCGGTGGATGCGCAGGGATATCTTTATCTGCGGGGAGTTATGCACGATGCCAGCGAGATTCTTGTGTTGGATGAAAATGGAAATCAGGTATCTGTGGTTTCATCAGGAGACTATCAGTTTCATGGTATGGGTGGGCTGAACATCGGAAAGGATGGAAAGGTCTATACACCGATTCTTAATAGAAGATCCAGATCAGATAAGAGAGAGATGGGGATTGCCTCCATCAATGCCAAGGAAGGGAAATTGGAAGATGTCTATTTGGGAATTGTGCCGGAGGAAACGATTTTGATCGAACTTTTAGCGCCGGGGTCGGATACAGATTTTGTATTTTGGGGATTTGACGGTGTCTTTAATTATAATCTGGGCGAATCGGATGCCGTCCATAAGACACCTGCCTACGAGATGCCCTGCGAGCTGGAAGGAGCTAAGTATTGCACGCTTCCCGATGGGAGGATTGTGCTGGCAGCAAGTACAGAGTTTTTTGAGGAGAGCTATGGGGGAGAGTTTAAGCGTAAACTGTGGAAACCTCAAAGTACTTATTTTTATTATCTTTCAGGGATGAGGGGTGAGTAACTTATCGGCTCCGTCTTTTATTAGACGGAGCTTTTGGGTATAATTTTTGTAAATGCCATAAAACATATTCGAGGTGGTGGGTAAGTTGTCAATTTTTTCAGATATCCTATTACTTTCAAGACAGATGGAGTATGAGCGTGTTCATAGAGAATTAAATGAAGTGCTTCAGGATGAATTTGTGATAGATGCAAAAATGCAAAGGGAATTGGAGAACGGAAAGTTCATTTTCCCGGATATTGATGTTGTAAAAACCGATAAGCGTGTTTTGACCAGACAACAGACTTACTTTTCAGCAAAAATAAATATCTGGGAGAGTGCATTATATTTTCACAGACATAATTTTGTGGAGCTTCTTTATATGTATAAGGGGTGCTGCCAGCAATTTATAGAAAATTTGAACCATATGGTCACATTGGAGGAGGGGGATGTATTTCTGTTAAATCAGAATGTGGTGCATGGGCTGTTACAGAAGGACAAAGAGGCAGTTTTGATTAAGCTTATCATTCCTGTCAACTTGATATCATATGAATTTGTTCAGAGCTTGGATAAAAACAGTGAAATGGCTGGTTTTTGGATTAGTGCAAAGTCACGTAGAAATGAAAGTTATCATTATCTGCATTATTCGGGCTGTGCAGGAGAGGAAAAGTTGTTTATAGAAAAGCTGATGATGGAATATTATCTGAATCAGCAATATGATGAGATTGCTATCAGGAGTTATTTGCAGCTTTTATTGATATGGGTGGAGCGTGAGAAGCGTAAATGTAACAGTTGTAAATTTAAGATGTCACAAGATTCTTTGGACATGGGTAAAATAACAGAATATATTTATGAAAACAGTGCATCAATTACATTGGAGAAACTGGCTGATGCGTTTTCCTATAATTCCAGTTATTTAAGCAGGATGATTCGGGAAAGTTGTCAGATAAGTTTTTTGGAATTGGTAAAGGAATGCCGTTTGGAAAAAGCGATTATGCTGTTGACAAGCACAGAAGACACGGTAGAGGAAATTGCCCATATGGTAGGGTATCGCAATTCAACACCGATTTATCAGGGAATCCGCCAGAAATTTGGCATGTCCCCAACTGAGTACCGCAATAGTAGATATAAGTAAAATAAATATAGATAATGTCCAAAATCGGGGGATAGAGTGCTTGAAGCGAAAGGTCTATAATGAGGGATAAAAAAGGAGATGCAGTCGTGGAAAGCTTAACAAAGAACAGACAGGATAGACAGATACTGGAACAGATGGCTGCAAAGTTTTTTGCACCATCTGTCATATCGGACGTTGAGGAGCTGACAGAGGGGTATTTCAACGTGGCATACAAAATTTGTCTCAGCGATGGGAAGAAGGTGATTTTGAAGGTGGCTCCCTCAAAAGAAACACGGATCATGACATGTGAAAAGAATATCATGGAAAGTGAAGTGGAAGCCATGAAAATGGTGGAGGGTGCATATGGTATTCCGACTCCCAAGGTACTTGGCTATGATGGAAGCTGTCAGATTTGTAAATCATCATACTTTTTCATGGAGATGATTCCAGGAGAAAGTTTGAATGTGGTGAAGGAAGCTCTGGACAAGGAACAGGTTCAGAGCATTTATCTGGAAACCGGCAGGATCATCCGGCAGGTCAATGAAATAGCCTGCCCCTGTTTTGGGTATCCGGGACAGCCGGAATTTCAGGGAAGGGAATGGTTTTTGGTGTTTAAGAAGATGCTGGAAGCCGGAGTGCAGGATGCTGTTTCGGGACATGTGGACTTAATGATACCGATAGAAAAGCTATGGAGGTGCTTGGAAAGAGACAGATTTGCTTTTGAGGAAGTGACAAAGCCATATCTGGTACATTGGGATTGCTGGGATGGAAATATATTTGTGAAAGACGGAAAAGTGACGGGGATCATTGACTGGGAGCGATGCCTCTGGGCGGATCCGCTGCTGGAAGTAAATTTTCGTATCCATGAGGATAATGTGTGGTTTCGGAAAGGATATGGGAAGGAACACCTTACGGAAAACGAGTATCGCAGGGCTTTGTGGTATGATGTTTATCAGATGATCCTTGCGTCACTGGAATGTGAATATCGGAAGTATGATACGATGGATATGTATCATTGGGCTACAGGTATTTTGAAGAAGCAGTTTGAACTGCTTTCCGGCGTTACATAAATTAACGTTTAGCTGGTTTACATGTAATATCTAAACGACCACTCGGATAAGAAATAAATTCTACGCGCCATACTGGCGCTAAGCACTGCTCGATAAAGCGTTCGCGAATTGCTTCCTTAAGAATTTATTTCTCATCCGAGTTAGTTTTTGGCTGACGGAAAACCAGCTAATGACTCCACTATAATCGCCTAATCCACTTTCCGGCTGTCCACCAGAGGTGTGAAACATTCGACCTTAGCGGAGTTGCCAATTGGGCTATGCGTCATTCAACAACCCAGCTCAGATGAAAAGAAATCCTAAAGGAACCAATTCGCGAACGCTTTATCGAGC